>MIZA01000025.1 GCA_001875345.1 Marine Group III euryarchaeote CG-Epi1 | reverse complement strand
CAGCTGCATCTGTAAATACTGTAGCTGAAATTGCTAGAGCGAAAGCTAAAATTAAGAAATAACGCATTTTACACCTAAGCTTAACAACTTAAGTCTGCATTTAATGCTTACCTTTCTTTTCTGCAAGCTTAGCTTTTCTCTGATTAATCTTATCTTTTCTTGAATCTGTATGATGCATTGGATACATCAATTCTCCTAAACCCGGCATATCTCTTTTCATTCTCTTTGCCAACATCTTTAAGATGTAATAACTTAAAAAAGCACCAATTCCAATTCCAATTAAAGGATAAAAATTCATTCAAAATCAGGTTCAAATTCAGCTTGAAGCTCACTCATTACTTGATTCAACAGACCATCAAATCTCTTACTACGATACTCACGTGGCCCCCCCATATCTGTTTGAACTTTTGCTATGAACGTTTTATCTTCGGTTTCAAGCTCGATACGGCAAATTGATTCTTCCATATTATATTCAAATTGAGCTGATATTTAAGGTTTAATCTAATTACATTCTAAAAACGCCGAAATTAGTTTTTTCAACGTTCTTATTCATTGCAGTAGATAAGCCAAGTGCAAGAATCATCCGAGTATCTAGAGGATCTATTACACCATCATCCCATAATCTTGAAGTTGAATAATACGGATTTCCTTCATTCTCATACTTTTCCAAAATAGGATTTCGTATAGCATCTATATCTTTTTGGCTTAACTTAGAACCTGAGGATTCAACTTGGTCTTTCTTAATTGTTGATAGAACATCTGCTGCTTGTTCTCCACCCATTACTGAAATTCTCGAATTTGGCCACATCCACATTTGTCTGGGTTGATATGCACGGCCGCACATTCCATAATTTCCTGCACCAAAAGATCCTCCAATAACTACTGTGAACTTAGGAACATTGGCATTAGAAACGGCCATCACCATTTTTGCACCTGCTTTAGCAATTCCACCAGCTTCGTAGTCTTTACCTACCATAAAGCCAACAATATTTTGTAAAAATACAAGTGGTACTTTACGTTGGCAGCACATTTCAATGAAATGTGTTGCTTTTAATGAGGACTCAGAAAATAACACCCCATTATTGGCTATAATTCCTACGGGGTATCCCATAATTTTAGAGAATCCGCAAACTACAGTTGTTCCATAGTTAGCTTTAAATTCATGAAACTTAGAAGAATCTACTAGCCGGGCAATAATTTCTCTAACGTCGTAGGGCTTTCTAGAATCTTTTGGAATTATTTCATATAATTCCTCAGGATTGAAGATTGGCTCTTCAGGTTCACTTATTGATATATTAGTCTTAGGTTCTCTATTCAAATTAAAAATAATATCTCTTGCAATTTCCAGAGCATGTGAATCATTTAGGGCATAATGATCGGCTACACCACTTTTCCTTGTATGGACTTCTGCACCGCCCAAATCTTGTGAAGATACTACCTCTCCAGTTGCAGCTTTTACAAGCGGCGGACCACCTAAAAAAATAGTTCCTTGCTCTTTAACAATTATAGTTTCATCTGACATTGCTGGAACATAAGCTCCACCTGCTGTACATGAACCCATGACCACAGCAATCTGAGGAATTCCAAGAGCAGACATTTGGGCTTGATTGTAAAATATTCTTCCAAAATGTTCTTTATCTGGGAAAACTTCATCCTGCATCGGGAGAAAAGCACCTCCTGAATCAACTAAATAAATACAAGGAAGATTATTTTCTTGAGCTATTTCTTGTGCTCGCAGATGCTTCTTTACTGTTAATGGGAAATAAGTTCCGCCCTTAACTGTAGCATCATTGCCAATAATCATTACTTCTCGACCATGCACTACTCCAATTCCGGTAACTATTCCTGCTGAAGGAACCTCATTATCATACATACCAATCGCTGCTAAGGTTGACAATTCTAAAAAAGGAGTATCCGAATCAATTAGTAGGTCTATTCTATCTCTGACTAATAATTTTCCTCTCTCTTGATGCTTCTTTACAGCTGCCTCTTTACCTCCTTTGCTGATTTCAGAAATTTTATTTTTTAAATCTTGGACTAATTTCTTATTATGCTCTAAATTTAGCAATGATTCCTCACTACTTGAGTTGTGATTACTCTTTAGTGTACTCATTCGTCCTCCAACTCGAACATAAAATCACCTTCTTTAACTTGACCGCCGACTTCTACTTCTGTCATTCTTGATATTTTACCATCTCGAGGCGCAGTTAATCTATGCTCCATCTTCATAGCTTCAAGAACCAAGACGACATCTCCCTTAGACACTGAATTACCTTTAGCTTCTTTACTATCCAATAATTTACCAGTAATAGGACTCATTACTCTATCCTCGCTAATTTCTTCTTGATCTACAGAATCAAATCGAATCTTACTATGCTTGAAAAAATAATTCTTACCGTTAGCAAAAACATACACCTCATCCAGATTCTTTTCTGAATAACAGATTGAATTTGAAGAACCAAACTTTACATTTATTCCTCCGTCCAATGTTTTAGAATATGAACCTTGGAATTCATCATCTCCAATGATAAGCGTAAAATTGTCACCAGACCTTCTCAATTTTACATCAAAAGATTTATCACCAAGAGTAAGTCTTTCGCTCATTACAGACCTTGCCTCCAGTGTCCTTTTTGATTCCATGGAGATGAGACGACTGTATTGGAATCTTTAGATACAACTGCTGATGATGAACTTTTTGAAGATAACAGTGCACTGGCTATAGCTTCTAGAGGGATATCTTCAAGCTTCCAATCTGCAAAATTCTCTGATATAAAATTAGTATCAAAATTACCTTTTACGAATTCTTCATTAGATATTACTTCCTTCAAAAATGGCTGATTTGTTATCAGCCCAAGTACAACGAAATTACCTAAAGCATAATTCATCTTATCTATTGCATCAGCCCTGTTAGAATCCCAGACAACTAATTTTGATAAAAGAGGATCATATGAACTCGAAACTTCTTGACCTTCAATGATACCCACATCGTTCCTAATTCCTGGACCTATTGGAAGATTTAACTTCCTAACAAACCCTGGTGTAGGTAAAAAATTTCGTGAAGGGTCTTCAGCATATATCCTGCATTCAATTGAATGTCCTCTTTGTTTGATGTCCTTCTGAGATAATGTTAATTCTTCACCATTAGCAATACGGATTTGCCATTTAACTAAGTCTACCCCACAAACCATCTCAGTAACACCATGCTCTACTTGCAATCTCGTATTCATTTCTAAGAAGAAAAACTCACCATCTTGATACAGAAATTCAACAGTACCTGTACTATGATAGTTTGTTACTTCTGCTGCTTTAATTGCAGCCTCTCCCATTTGTTTCCTAAGTTTATTAGTTATTGCTGACGAAGGAGATTCTTCAATTATCTTCTGATGTCTCCGTTGAATAGTACATTCTCTTTCAAAAAGATGTATAATATTTCCTTTTTGATCTCCTAAAATTTGCACCTCTATGTGCCTCGGTTTATCCAAGAAACGCTCTAAAATCAATGTATCATTACCAAATGAATTACGCGCCTCATTACTGGCTGATTCAATAGCTCCCGATAACTCTTCAGGCTTGTATACAGCTCTCATGCCTTTCCCACCGCCGCCAGCTGCAGCCTTTACCATTAAAGGAAAACCTATATTTTTTGCGATAGAATCAATATTGCCACTAAGCTCTCCATCATGCCCAGGTATTGTTGGTACTCCAGCCTCATCCATCATTTTCTTAGATTCGGCCTTATCTCCCATAACTTTGATAGTCTCTGGACTAGGTCCTATGAATATTAAATCTGAATCAATAACATGCTGAGCAAAATCTCCATTCTCAGATAGAAAGCCATATCCTGGATGAATCGCATCTGAAGATGTTGATTTAGCTGCATCAATTATTTTATCAAAATTAAGGTAACTTTCAGAGGGATTTGCAGGACCTATACAGACTGCCTCATCTGCCATGCTGACATGCGGCGAATTAACATCTACATCTGAATATACTGAAACTGATTTGATTGACATCTCTTTACAAGCACGTATGACTCTGCAAGCTATTTCACCTCTATTGGCAACCAGAATTTTCTTAATCATTCTTTACTCCATGAGGGGGGACGCTTTTGCAAAAAAGCGGCCATTCCTTCCTGACCTTCTGAACCTTCTCTAATTTGAGTAATTAATTCTGCTAAGTGAGAATCTCTTTCATCAATGTAATCCTTGTCTACTTCTTCAGATAACAATTTCTTGATAAAACTTTGAGCAAGGGGTGCGCCCTTACGAATTTTGGCCATTAATTTTTCTATGTCTGAGTCCAAAGTATATAAAAAACCAAAATCATACGCTTGCCTGATTCCAAAACTTTCGCCAGTAATAAATAACTCTCTCATGCGACTTATACTCATTTTTCTAGAAACATAAGGTGAGATAACTGCTGGAATCATGCCAATTTTCACTTCAGGGAAACCAAACTTCGTGCCTTCTTCTGCTATAACAAAATCACACGCTGAGGCTAAACCCATTCCCCCTCCAAAGCACACTCCATGTACATGTGCAATAGTCGGAACTGGGCAATCTGAAAGTGAAAATAATAACTCTTGTAATTCTTCTGGATTCCACGTATTTATGTCTGCTCCTGAACAAAAAACAGAGCCATTACCCTTGATAACTATGACACGGAGGCCATCGTAATTTTTTACATCTCCCAATATTCCACTTAAGGCGCCCATCATTTCCGAAGTTAAGGCATTTTTTTTCTGAGTATTATTGAGACTAAGCATCAATGCTTCTCCATCTCTCTCTACAATTAATGGCACTTCATCTGACATTCTAGTTTACAATAAAAATACCTGTATTAATAATAGTCACTAATTTGAATCTGTGTGTGCCTCTAAATCATCTCCACCAGCAAATGTAGATTGGACAATAGAGTAAAGATCATCCATTCCTTCACCTTCTTTAGAAGACACTGCTAATAAATTCGATTCTAAGGCTAGAACTTGTAAAACTTTTAAAAGTTCGGAAGATAACACTCCACTCATACCAGACAAGTTAGGCATATCCATTGCCAACTTGTCCAAATTTGCGGCCCATTCGCGCACATTATCTACTTCTTCTGGTTTAAGTAGATCACACTTAGTCAATACTGGAAACATGGGAATAGGAAATCTTAGATGTGCTGCTGATGCAAGTAAAAGCTGGGTTACAAAGCCATCTGGAGTCCTAGAAAGTAATGGATCTAAGAGTAAAACAATACCGGCTCTAGGGGAAACATTTTCTACCAATACTTTTGAAGCTTCCCTGTAAAGAAATAATTCAGTTTGGCCAGGAGTGTCGACAAGAAAATAATCACAGTTTATTTCATCAACTTGTTCTTTAATCCAGTCAAGCTCAACCGCTAGTAAATCTGCACAGACAACTTGGGCACCATTTGGACCCAAACTATATTCTTCCATTATTTGAGAAACTGTAAATTTTTCTCTAACATCAATTGCAGCTTCATATGCTACAGTTTCAGAGCCAGGATCCAGATTAATTGCAACTCCATCGTATCTGTAGTGCTGCATCCATTCCTGTAGGGTAGCCACTAAGGTAGATTTGCCAGCTCCAGCTGGACCTACGAAGTAAAGAAGGGCTGTGTGATCCATTAAATTCTTCTACGGATTAATGCGACCATACCAAATATTGCCAAAGCTGCAGCAAGAGAAGGTGCTGGTAAAAGACCATCTTCTTCTTCTTCTTCATCAAGATTGGCCGTATTAGATGCACCAAATGTCTCTTCCTTTGAAGGGAATGTATTATCTGATTCATCTACTTCTTTAATTGAGTCTTCGGGATCAATAATTGCTACAAAAATGTAACTACCATCGTTAACTGCCCAAGTGAATGAGACTGACCTAGAATCTCCGCGAATAAGCCCTTCAATACTTTTGACTGTTAATGTATCAACTGGAGGATTACCGTTAGTATAATCAGATGCTTTGTAAACATGCATTGCCACGTCAACGTCAAGCTCAGATTGCTCTCCTTGAGGATATCCAACAGTAACTTTAATCGTAGCTGAACCATCTGATTCTGTTACTTTGATAGCATCTACTACTAAATTAGTAGTTAACTTTGCAATTGACAATTTATTAACATATGACATATCATTATTTTCGTCTACGTTAATAGAACTGCTTACTTTTACTGAAACATTGTATGTATCTGTCCTATCTTTGTTAGGAATCCAAGGTATGACAACAGTTTGATTGCTGTATGTAGTGTTAAAATCAATATATCCATATTGACCACTGACTGAATATCCTGTGCCGAATGGATAAAATCCGGTAGAGTTTTGTGTGGCTAAGCCTAATACTTCACCCCATCCAAATGTACCATCAACTGAAACATTGAAATGAAGTCTGTAAGTTCCTCCTTCAGGAATGTTAGCTACACCTACTTCGAAGGATACTGGACATTCTTTTCCAGCCAGACCATCTCCAACATCAACCGTCATATCGGAAACATAAGCATCAACCGAACTGACTGCATATGAATTTTTAACTGCTTCATTATTCAATTCAGGACCACCGGTTCCCTCGTCAATTTCCTGACTCTCATCAACCTTAACAATAAATCTGTAAGCTGCATTTTCTAAGAATTTAAATGGAATGCTAACATCTGTTGTTTCACCCATGTCTAATGCTTTATCAACATTAATTGTGGCCAATTTGGATGTAAAAGGTGATGACGTGTAGAATGTAACTTCTAGCTTTGTTCCCTCACTATCTGTCATATTTCTGACACCTAAGTTAGCAATTGTGGCCGTAATTTCACTGTTAACTCCAACCATAGCGTATCCTTCATCATTAACCGGAGATATGTCAACTGAAGTAATTTGAAGATCTGGAAGCTTCTCATAAACTGTAATTACTTTATCTTCAAACTCATTGTTGTCTTCATTCCATTCTAAAATGTCATCATTTCTATCAACATAGGCACTAATTCCATAGCTTCCTAACTTAGTAGGAGACCAATCATACTCATAAAATGTAGTTTCACCGTTCAGACCTACTGTTTTTCCTTCATCAATTTGGAACCAATCAACTGCTCCACCTTCTGGGTCTTCTACTCTAAGGTAAACTTTGACATCGTTAGCAACGCTATCTGCAAGATCTGATTGCGTCACGGCAACCTCAATCGTTGTTACCTCGTTATCATAAACGATATCGCTACCCTCATCAATATTTGCTACTATTAGATCTGGTCTCTGCTCCTTTAATTCAAGATAACTACTCTTAACTCTGAACCAACTGCTGGCAAAGTCCCTGTTATTGGTTTCATTTGTTTCTTCAATGGATTCTTCACCATCGACGAAAACACGAACATTCCAAAAACCTGAATCTTGAGGTGACGTAGTCCAGTTTAATCTAAGGAATGAGTCATCATTAAATTCGCCACCGTTACCTGGAATTGCAGGTCTTATTGGTCGGCTTTCATTTACCTTTACCCAATTTTGACCAGTACAATCTTCATTTGGACACTTCATAACCTCCAAGTGCATTAGTAAAGGTGCACTAGGAGTTCCTCTTGCTTCTCCCTCACCAACGTTTTCTATGGTGTAAGTGAAAGAAACTGTGGTCCCTGCAACAGGCTCAACTGGAATACTACTCAAAGTTTGAGGACCTACATCTTTAACTCTAAGATCTGGCTGACTGCAATCTCCAACACATAAATCTATACTGTCGACATTGTTACTCGTGTCTGAATCCTCAGTATTATTTGATTCTGAATCAATTTCAACTTTTAGTTTGTAAAGTCCATCTTCTACTTGTGGAATTGTGTATTCCCACTCCATTCTTTCCGGTGGAATTTCATCTTCAGCAGGATCTGGACTAATGTATGCGAAAGTTAAAGGTGAAGGATCTATTACAAATGGGCCGTCATCAGATTCACCAGTTGCATCAAACCAAGCCATAATTGTAATTGGTGTTTGAGTACTGACATCGCCATCATTACCATATTCAAAAACTACTGTAATATCTTGGCCAGGGGCTGCCTGATCGCTTTCCATGTCTAGCGAAACATAAAGGTCAGCTTCTCCAGTTTCAGGTTCAACAACTACGAAAAATTCGTAAACACCATAGTCACTACCGCCTTCATTCACAGCTGCTGTGATACAAACTTCACCAGTCTGTTCGAATGTAATCGATAATGTTACTTCACCATTTTCACCTGGAGACATGGTAAATTCATCTGTTTCTTCAGCAACTGTGGATGATGAACAATCTCCACCTGAGGAAGGTTCGTACAATACTACCTTAGCAGTATAAGCATCCTCTCCAATGTTCCTCCACTTAACAATATAGTCATATTCTACATTCTCACGTGGTGGTGGAGTTCCGGCCGGTTCAAAAATATCTAAAATTTGTAAATCATCAGAGGCATCTGCTTGAGTTCCTGCCAAAAATACAACACTTGACAGTAACAACAAAGCTGCAACTGAACTGACAAACACTTTACTTATTCGATTATCTACCATAAAATCGCCTATGTTACCAATCTTGTGCCCCTTAATAAGGGGTTTGTTTATTTAAATACAGCAGATATATTGAATCATTTGAGAGCTTGAAAATATGAATTTAAAGAGTGCAAATCTTATAGAAATTACTCACAAACTAAGAGAAAATTGTGATTATTATAAGGGTAAAATAATTAAGGACAATAATAATGTTGAATTTGCTTATAATCCCTTAAATTATGCATGGGAACCACATAAAAAATATCTGGAAAATTATGGTTCGCTTGGGGCCAAAACTATAGTTATGGGAATGAATCCGGGACACGGAATGGGGAATACCGGAATTCCTTTTGGTTGTCCTAAAAAAGTCAGCAAATATTTGAATATTACTAATTTAGAAGTTAAAGAGCCTGTAAAAGTTCATCCCAAAAGAAGAATAACCGGCCTGGAATGTAAAAAACCTGAAATATCAGGTAAAAGAATATGGGGATTAATAGAAGATATATACGGACCGCCTAGTAATGCTTTTAAGAATATTTTTGTTTTAAACCACTTTCCATTATGGATGTTTAACTCTGCAGGTCAAAATATAACTCCAGATAAACTGAAAAAATCATCAGCTGAAGAAATTTTTAGAATTTGTAACAAATACCTTTCTGACATCATTAATTTGCTAAATGCAGAAAAAATCATAGGCGTTGGAAAATACGCCAATAAGATGGCTCAAAATGCAATAAGAGAAAATAATCTTGAAGGAATAACAATAGAAGAAATACCGCACCCGAGTCCAGCAAATCCTTTAGCTAACAAAGACAAAGGTGCAGTATGGAAAAAAATATCTAAGAGAGTCATAATAGGTAAATAAGCTAGTAATGAAGCACAGATTAACTTTTATCTAAGGCCCTAGGTTGCAAAGTTAATGGAACAACGTTCTAATAGATTATTTGCAACCGCAATATCGGTTTTTATCCTAGGATTTGTAGGTAGAATTGTACTTCATGATTATCCAAATTTTGAAACTGTAATGGTGGCTAGCTTCTTATCTGCACTAGTATTGCCAAGGAACTGGACGTTTGTAGTAACCATTACTATGATTGTTTCTAGTGACATATACCTTGGATATTTTGGTGGATCTAAAATAATCTTGTTTACATATTCGGGATTTTTACTTGTTTCGCTTTTAACTTCTAAATTTAAAAATAATATCAAAGGAGGAATTAAACCAGGAACAGTCTATAAATTCGGGGGAGCTGGAATTTTAGTCACTTTGATGTATGATATATGGACTAACTTTGGAGTCTTTTTATTGACTTACAACCACACCTTAGACAATTTAATTTTAGTTTATGTTTTAGGATTACCTTTCATGCTCTACCATCTAATCTCAAGTTTGGTTACATTTACTTTAATTGGATTTCCATTCTATGCTCTTTTCTCTCAAGGCATGAATAATGAGCTGAACGTGGAAGACGAGATTACTAGTTATGAGCAAAACTAAAATATTAGTCGCAGTTGCACTGATAAACATCGTAGTTATTGCTGGAATTGTTAATGAGCTAGGCTTTGGAAATGAGGAAGTTGATACTTCAACAATAGTGACTGCAAAACTAACTATATCTTATTCAAACGCAGGAGATAATGACACTTTAACTTTCGAATCTATTACAACTACTGAATCAACAGTATTTGGGTTGTTGATGGCCGCTAGTAGTGAAGGAAATTATGAGGTTATGACTACAAACGATGGACAAGGAATAACTGTTACAGATATTCTTGTAAACGATTGTGACGATTGTGAAAAAGAAGAGGGATACAGTTGGCAATATACCTTAAATGGATTTTACAGTGACATCGCTCCAAATAGAAATATCATCACGAATGATGATGTCGTAGAATGGATATATACTAACGAAATATAACTCAAAGAGCTTTTATACTCTTACAATAGAGGCCACTTATGAGTAAGAAAACAAGTATAGCTGTTGCTTTTTTCTTACTATCTACCGTTTTTGGACACACCAATTATGATGCTTCAGCAGAAGATGAAATTCCAGAGTGGGGATTTTACGTCTATATGGCTGGAGATAACACACTATACAATGAATTAACCGATGATTTAAATGAAATGAAGATGGTTGGATCAAATGATGATTTAGATATAGTTGCTTTAACAGATAAGATAGAAGACAATGATTCACACCTATATCATGTTCTAAAGCACGATTTAGTTGAGCGAAATTTAAGTGAAGTGAATGAAACCTGGGGAAATGAATTGGATATGGGTGATGGAGATACCTTAAGAGATTTTTTAATTTGGGCATCCAATGAATTTCCCGCTAAAAGAAAGATATTGATAATTTGGAATCATGGTAGTGGATGGGAAAAAGTAGCTGAAGACGGAAATAGTTTTTTGACAGTGCCAGAGATTAATCTTTCACTTAAGGAATATCGAGAAGTTACAAATGAATCTCCTTTTACACTAATAGGTTTTGATGCTTGTCTAATGGGCATGTTTGAAATTATGTATGAACTAAAAAATCATGCAACAATGGTTCACGGATCAGAAGCTTATGAGCCTCTAGAAGGATGGACCTACAATAATTTGCTGTATAAATTAAATAAGAATCTAAATGATGAAGAGTTAGCATATCATGTAGTTAATGATTATGTCGAATCATACCGGAACGGCTCAGTTTACACTAGCTATTCTGTAACTGCTTCAGTAGTTTCCAGCAATAACTTAGAAAGCTTATGGAATGATTTAGATAATTTTAGCACTGAATTAAATAGCGTATTGCCTGTTTTTAAGAACGAAATTAAAAAGGCTAGAGATGATACGCAGCGATTCGACCAAAACCCAAACTATAGGGATCTTTATGATTTAACTATTAAACTTGAAAAAGAGTTACCTGTAATCTCTGTAAAAGAAGCTGCACGTGATTTGAGAAACAGTATAAACCAAACTGTGATGTTTGAAGACCATTGGATAAAGCCTGAAAAGCTTAATGTTGAAAGAGCAAATGGAATGACTATTTATTTTCCAACTGAAGGAGTAAAATACGGATATAGTAATCTTGAAATAATGGAAAATACATGGTTTGACTTTATATCTAATTATGAGACATCGATTCAATCAGAATCTAATTTTGAAAATATTAGTTCTAAAAGTATAGATACCGGAACGGGACACAATGATAGCGTGCTTGTTAACGGAACTTTTGATGGTGAAGCCTCGATATTAAAATTTAAAATGATCAATTCGCAAGGTGATGTCATAGAGACCATTACCAAAAATCTTGAAAATAATAGCTTTGACAATTTATTAGTTCAACCAAAAAAATCTGGAAATTATTCTATTGAATTAACACTGTATAACGATGATGGTTATTTACAAGACTACTATTACAAAGAAAACTTATTCGTTGATCTAAATCTGCCAGATTTGCATCTCGATATGCCAGAACTAATTAGTGAAACATCGGAAGGCGTATTGTCACAGGTAAAAAGTGTTGATATTAACGATAAATTCTTTGTAAAAGGCCAAATGAGAAATTTAGGTACAGTTAATGCTAATAATGTCTCGTTAAAAATAGAATATGAAGATAAAGTCAAAATTATAAACTATACTAAATTGAACCCAAGAGAAATCATCAACTGGACTTTAAGCGATAATGAAATATTGGATAATAATAATTTTTCTCAAAATGTAAATATAAATTTAAGTGTTTTCTCTTCAGATTACTACGAAATCGATCCTGAAAATAATATGACTTCGTTCTCATTTTATATTCATAGCGAGCACTCCCACTACTATAACTCTATTGTAAAAAACTTGAACACCATTAAATTAGAAAGTGACGACAATGGGTACTATTTTCCGTGGCTAGAAACTGAAATAACTATTATAGACTCGTCAGAGCAGTCGTGGGACCTAGTACATTTTAACTTTAGTTTACCTGAATCTTGGGAGATTAATAATACAAATATTTTGCATGTAAATGCTGAAAGTAAGGCATTGATTAAACTGAAACCTCCAATTGACGCGAAAAGGGGAGAGACAAAAATACCTTTTGAAATCCTAAACGGAAATGGTAATATTGGAGGGTATGGAAACGTAAGTGTCACTATACCTCAATACTATGGAGTCAGCATAGCTGCTCAACAAATGGACTCAAGCGTTAAAATTATAGTAACAAATACTGGAAACGGTAAAGATACTTTCAAACTATCAAAAGAGCTTGAAAAGGGTTTGACTTTATATCTTACTGAAACATATTTTGAACTTGAAGCATACGAAACTAAAGAAATAGACACTCAAGGATTAGAAACTGACACTACATCAAAATATGAAGCTAACTTTGAGGTAGAGAGTATAGGAAATGAGAATATTTCAGCTAATATTGTTTTGGAAATAAAAGGAATTGAGAAATCTGAATCGGAAGAATTTTCAGGTCTAAATTTAATTGCAATTTCTGCAATTGGATTTGTGATATTCTCCATTTTTATAGTAAGGATGAGAAGAACATAATCAATGCAACATTTTTTAGACCTATACAGGGGTGGTAAACTATGAGAGCCGGAGGCATCGTCTTACTATTGATTTTAAATCTTGTTTTGCCAATGGGTTCTGCCATTGAAGAAAATACAACTTTTGATGTTACCTTCTTCGACAAAAATGCAGACGGAATAGATGACAGAATGGACCATCTGGTGGCAAAGGGTGAAGATGTAGCTGTCATTATGATGTTCTCTACTGCAACTTCCGATAAGCACGTTAACGAAATAAGAGAATTGGGGTTAGAAGTAACTCATGTTTACAAATACATTGATGCAATTAGAATAGATAATGTTCATTCAGAAAAATTACGAGATTTAACTTCAGTTTCAGATTTAAAACTGGTTGAATGGCAAGTTCCAGTTTATCCTATGCTAGACACAGCTGTCAAAGCTGTTAAAGTAAGAGAATCTTCTGAATATAATCCAGTTGTTTGGGATAAAGGACTTTATGGAGAAGGTATCAATGTTGCTGTTTTAGACACTGGCGTCGATAATGAACATGAAACATTCGATGTTTTTGAAGACCAAGGCGTTAGAAGATTTATTGCAGGAATGAATTGTGATGGAGGTTGTCCTACTGATGAAAATGGAAATTATCAATTTACAACTGAAGAAGATAGTAACGAAGATCCCGATGATTTCGACGGGCATGGAACACACGTTGCATCAACTGTTCTTGGAATGGGAGGAGATGATGACGAAGATGGTGATGGAGAAATAGATTTTATCGGTGTTGCACCAGGAGCACGCCTTATAGACATGAAAGTAATGGCAGATTGGGGTTCTGGTTCTGCTGCTGATATTAACGAAGCAATAGAGGCATGTATTGAGAATGTAAACACTGATTGGGAAAACGACGGTGAAAAAAATAATGGAGTGCATATTATGTCTATGTCGTTGGGAACAACCAGTGACAGCGATGGTACCGATTCTCAATCACAACTGGTTAACCAAGCTAATGCAGCAGGCATTGCAGTAATCATTGCTATGGGTAATGATGGTGATGAGGAAGTACCTTCTCCTGCAGCTGCAGATTGGAGTATTGCAGTTGGAGCTATAGACAATAATGACAACGTTAATAGAAATGATGATGATTTAGCTAGTTACAGCAATTATGGCCCTAGACAAGATGATGGTGATAATGATAGATGGGATGAATTGAAACCATCTGTTGTAGCCCCTGGAAGTGATATTAGAGCTGCTGCAGGACATGCTAATTTCTTCGGAGATAGTAATGCTCAGGGATGGTCCACTCTTAGTGGAACCAGTATGGCTACGCCTATTGTAGCTGGGTTAGCGGCATTATTGCTAGAAGCTGATGGTTCGCTGAAACCTACTTCAACAACTAATGGTGTAAGAGACCGATTGCAAGATTTCTCTGAAGCATGGGATGGAGAACATGATGGAAGTCCATCTGAACCTAATGAAAGTGATAAGTACAATTATTATTACGGATATGGATACATTGATGGATATGAAATAGTTGATATAAATCAACCTGATGCAGTAGTTACTGAAATTACCTCAACACCTGAAACTCCGTTGGAAGGAGATACTGTTACTATAACTGTAGATATTGAAAATCAAGGTAATGTGGACATCGAAAGTGCTTCGATTAAATTGACATCAGATGGTAGCGAGATTCTTAGTGAGGAGTCATTAGATACAATATCTGTAGATTCAAGCATAACATGGACTTTTGAATGGACTCCTGAAGAAGGTGAATACGATCTAGAAGTTGAAGTCTATGATGTTTCACCATCTGAAAGTGATACTAGCGCCAATAAACTTGAGAAAACTATAAGCGTTGGAGCTGCACCTGCTGAAGGGGTCGATCTTACTATAACTGAGGTATGGACTGATAATCAAGATCCTGTTGATAATGAATACATAAATATTTACGCAAAGATAAAAAACCAAGGAACCGAACCATCTGAAAGTTTTGAATTGAGATGGTATCACAATGCTACTGGAAAGTTTTCAACTATACAAAGTGAAGTAATAGAAGTTGAAGAAGAAACAACTATCGAAACACAATGGATTGCTGAAGAAGGTCCAAATACTCTAAGTGCTAGATTAGTGGGAATACAACCTGAAGATCAAAATGACAACAATGATGAAAGAAGTTTTGAAATTGATGTAGGACCTGCACCAGACGAGCCTGATTTCTCCCCAGCAAATATTGAATTTGTAGGTGAATTGGAAGATGGAAATGAAATTACAATAAATTTTGATATTCTGAATTTAGGTAAAACAAGCGGAAGCGTTGATTACGAAATAATGATAGATGGAAGTGCTGTGGACAATGGAAGGGAACAAGTTTCTGCAGAATCATCGAAGACCATATCATATCTCTGGACTGCTGAAGAAGGAATGAGCATTGTAACGGTTGAATTGAACAACGCAGACCCTGTAGAAACTACTGAAGAAAACAATGAAGTTACAAAAGAAATTGAAATTCAAGAACCAAAAGAAGATTTTGAATTAAAAAGTATATCTTGGAATGATCCTTTATTCGTTGGTGAAGAAACCATAATTACCATAACAGTATCCAATAATGGCGGAAAAGAGGGTAATGCATTAGTTTCAACTTATGCTGCTGAGAATTTACTTTATCAGGAAAGTCTTGAAGTGGGATCTAACCAAGAGAATACAATTTCGTTTACATGGACACCTTATGAGTCTGGTAGTATACAAATTACTTCTGAAATAGAGGAATATGATGAATCAATTAGTAAATACGCATACATTCAGGAAGCTGAAGAAGAAAATATGAATCCTGTTGCTACTATATCTACAACAATCAACGGAATTCCTGTAAATGAACAATTTCTTAACCTAGAACAAGGCGATATTGCTTCATTCAGCAGTTCGTCTTCTTATGATAATGATGGAAATATTGTTAGTTTTACATGGACTCTTAACAATGGAATAGACTCTGAGATAAATAATCAAGAAAATCTTAATTATAAATTTGACATTGAAGGAAGCTATGAGCTAACTCTTACTGTTGTTGATAATGATGGAGGAAGTAGTACAAGTGGAACATGGTTCATATTCGTTACAACTAAGACCAATACTGGAGGAACTGGAAGTGAGGATGAAGGCAGTAATACTCTTCTAATTGGTGGAAGTATAGCTGGTATTTTGGCACTGGGTGCTGTTGTTGGAATGAAATATTTCCGAAATGAAGATGAAGAAGAAGACTTCTTTGATTTTGAAGACACTGGACCAACCACTTTATCTTGCCCGAGCTGTTCTGGACAAATAACGATAAATACCGAACAGAGACCGATACAAGTTGGATGTCCAATGTGTCAAAGTCAATTTATAATTAGAGAATAAATTAAGCTTCTATTCCGACTGCTTCTGCTATAGATTCAAAACCCTCGGATTCAATACGCTTTTTCAATCCTTTTACAATACTTTTAGCAATTCCTGGACCTTCAAATACTAAGCCAGTGTAAAGCTGTAAGATTGAAGCTCCTGCTTTTATTTTTTCCCATGCGTCATCTGCTGTAAGAATCCCTCCAACTCCAATAATAGGAACTTTACCATTAGTCATCTTAAAAATTTTTCTAATCATCTCGGTACTCTGATCCTTAAGAGGTGCACCACTTAGTCCGCCTTTCTCTTGGTAAACCTTTTCAGATGATTGATGCTTTGCCTTTGGTCTTTGTATAGTAGTATTAGTTGCTACAATTCCTGAAAGCTTGTACTTTTTTACTAATTTAACAATATCTTCCAAGAACCCATCTCCTAGCTCAGGAGCAATTTTAACTAAAAGAGGTTTTTCTGAAGTACCTTTTTCAACAGACTTTTGTTTATTAATTTCACAACAATTTTTTATAATAGAATCCAAATTTTTTGACTCTTGAAGGTCTCTAAGGCCAGGAGTATTAGGCGAGCTTACATTTATGACAAAAAAGTCTGCGTGATTCCATAGAATTTTAATTGAACCTGAATAATCTGAAGGCGCTTCTTCAAGTGGAGTTACTTTTGATTTACCTAAGTTAATTCCTACTGGTGAATCTGGCCATAAGCCCTTATCCTTCCAAAATTGTAACTGTTCCTGAAGGGCATTTGCACCGATGTTATTGAAACCCATGCGGTTGATAAGAGCCTTCTCTTTGTTTATCCTGAACATCCTAGGCTTTGGATTTCCTGGTTGCTCATGAAGAGTAACGCCGCCTATTTCACAAAATCCGTAACCTATTGATTGCCATGAAGGAACCGCCGCCCCGTTTTTGTCCATGCCTGCAGCTACTCCAATGGGATTTGGAAAATCAATATCAAAAACATTTACTGGAAGATCAGGTGAACGATAAAGTGCTCCTAACATCGAAAGAGAGAATCTAGTTCTAGACATTTTAGATAGCATAGCTAAAACCCGTGAATGCGCGCGTTCTGAATCTTGCAAAAAAACTGCCGGCCTAAGAAGGGTTCTGTATAGGAGACTCATCTAAAAATAAAGTCGATAACTGGTTAGATATAAGGTTAATGGAACAATCATTCCAGCTCTTCCTCCTCTTTTACTATAGTAGTTACAACACCTATAATTCCTAATATTAATAATACTAAACCGAAAAGTAATAACAAAATTGGAGAATCTGCCCAATAAAACCAAGATAAAATTAAAATTAATCCAACCATGAAACTCAGGGATGAAGACAGCTTACGAATCATAAAGGCCATAGTAAGCTAGTATAGTTGGCCTTAAAACCAGACCTCCATACTTCAGTAACATGAGTATTAGTTTAACCGTGATAATTCCTACTTTGAACGAAGGTGAGTCTATTGGACCCACTATAGATCAAATACCTAGAGATTTACCATGGCTAGATGTTAAAGTCTTAATAGTTGATGGAAATTCAACAGATAATACTGCAGAAGAAGCCGAGAAAAGAGGAGCTATAGTTCATAACGAGCCTCGGAAAGGATATGGAAGGGCTTACAAAACAGGATTTAGTTTAATAGATACGGATTACGTGGCTACTATTGATGGAGATACGACTTATCCTGCTGATAAAATCCCTCATGTTTTAGCATTTTTGATTAACCATAATTTAGACTTTGTAACATGCAATAGGCTAGATCGAATGGATTCCGATGCTATGTCTGTAACTCATAAAATTGGTAATTGGGGGCTAACATTTGGAACAAATCTATTTCACGGAATCAACATAAAAGATTCGCAAAGTGGAATGTGGGTTTTCAAAAAAGAAGTCATAGGAAAAGTTAATTTGACGAGCGATGGAATGCCACTATCTGAGGAATTTAAAATTGAGGCTTTCAAAAGGGGTTTAAGAGCTGTAGAAATTCCAGTTCCTTTCCATGCTCGAGTTGGAGAAGTCAAACTGAATACATGGGAAGATGGAATATGGAATCTTTGGTTTTTAGTTACTAAAATGAGAGACTTTAGGTAAATTAAAATTAATCTGAGCAGGTTCCATCTGAATTAGTATTACAAATGTGGAACCATTTCCAATTGCTTTGACCTTGCTTTTCAGTTATATCTGAACCTAAATCATTAGTAAATTCAATAACTATTGCATAGTCTCCACTGTCTCCGTAAAATTCAGAAGTATCAAAAATAAAAGGATTGAAATTTGGACCTTCCTCGGATGCTCCAGATTCATAAATTACTGACATCTGATCTCCAAAATATGAAAACTGCATAGTTTCTACTACTTCAAGTTCACGACCATTATCTGAATCCCAATAATCTTCATCTTCACCCTCTTCGAATAATTCTTCAGAAAAGTAAATTGTTATTGTGCCTGTAACTGAAGGAATAATTATAACTGATGTATCAAGATTTGAATCTGGATTGTCAATTACCTCACTTGAAAAATGCATATTAGTGATAACTCCATCATCTCTGTCCAAAGGTTTACTTCCGTCGAATTGAACTAAGTCTGCAACTGCGCTCTCTGAAAACTTATTTAGAATTACAGAATCTGTAGCTTTTTGACTTCCAAGTTCAACTTCTACACTATACTTTCCATTCATTTTGAATAAATCTGAATAAGCAATTGATACTGAACCTCTTCCATCGTCAGTCAAGTCAAAAGAGCCTGAAAAAGCAGGTATTGAACCTCCAGAGTAATCAACAGAATTCGGTACATTGGTTATTGTATACTTTCCATCTTTAGCTAAGCTACCAAAAGCTGGAGATGTTGCTAGAACATTAAATGTAAATGTGTTATCGTTAGCATCTTTACCTTCGTTAACATCAATAAGCACAGATATGCTACCTGCTCCGCTGTAAAATCCAAAATTTGTGAATATAGTTGATGACAAAATAATTAACAATGCAATCCCAACAGCTCCTGCTATCTTCATCTTAGTAGCCAATTCCATATCTAGAAATGAGGAAGACTCAGAATCATCATAATCGTCATCCCAGTCTTCACCATCATCCCAATCCTCTTCAGATTGCATAATAACCATTCTAAAAGTTACTTCTTAAAGGCTTTCCACGTTAACTTGAACTAGTTTGCTAATTCTGGAACTACGCCTTTTTTACCAGTCATTAGACTTAGAACATCATGTTTCAAGACACCTTTAGCAATCAAAGCTAAAACTTTGTTCTTGATTTTAGCTGCAGGCATTGACCCGACAAACATGTGTGTGAAAAATTCTTTAGTTTCTTCATCCAAAGCTGCATATTTTATCAAACTATTAGGCATAACCATCAAAAGATGCCAGCCTACTTTTAACCATTCTAAATCATCGCCCCATTTAGAACTCCAAGCTCTGTGATAATGCATTAAATCTTGTTTCTGAAAGTTACCGTCTTTGAATAATACATCTAAAGATTCTGCAGCTAGTCTTCCTGAGTCCAATGCATAGTAAAGTCCTTCACCAGATAATGGAGATACAAAACCTCCGGCATCTCCTACTACCATCATTCGATCTCCAACAGTACAACTCATTCCCATACCTACAGGGATGTTTGCACCAGATATCATTTTCCTATCTACCTCTATGTCTTTAGGGAACCAACCTTGCTCCTTTAGTGTTTCAACGTAATCTAATAAATATTTTCTTTCACTCCAACCCTTCTTCTCTTTCTTTAATTTTTTAATAATATTTCTTGGGCAACCTATTCCCACATTAAGGACGGTATCTTTTGAAAATGACCAACCATAGCCGTCTAGCCCGTCGTATTTGATATGGGCCATAGATATCCTTTCTTCGCCATAAACCTCATCCATGAACTCTCTACCAACATCTACTTCAAAATAAAGTGCCATTGCAATGTCTTCGTCTCTCCAATTCATAGGCATTTTTTCTATTTCCCTAATTCTTTTAGAGACTAAATCGTAAGAACCACCAGCACCAATAATTACTTCTCCACTAAGCTCTTCACCATTTCGTAACTTAACAATCACCTTGTCATCTAAAACTTCGAAATCTTTGACTGCAACTCCTTGAATTAATGTAGCTCCTTCAGCAACTGCGTATTCTACTAATTTATTATCGAATTGGAGTCTACGAATATTGTAGAAAAAAGGTTTCTCACTAACGTAATCCACTGGTAAAAATTCAGGCCCATAAACTATACCCCTTTGACACTTTGATTCAAGAAAATCATCCCAATTATTAATAATATGATCAAACTCTTCAATGTGAACACAAAGGCCCCCGCCGCATGCTTTTTCTCTAGGAAATTTTGCTCTGTCTACAAAAGCTACGCTTTTACCTTGCTTAGCCAAATAATATGCTGCTGTAGCACCTGAAGGGCCTGCACCTGCTACTACAACATCGTAATGTTTCAAACTTGACCTTGCTTCCTGAAACGAGTTACATATCCAGTTATTCTATTTCTCATAGTCAAACTTTCTACGTCAGTCAACTCTTCAACAATTGATTTATTATGGTCAAAATCTTCATTAAATCTGTCTGAATAATTTCTTACTAATTCAATAGCAACACGTTTGATGTAAGTCGGTCTTACTCTACCCATATATTCGCTTTAATTTTAGGGCCTATTTATAATCTATTATTATTTGATATTGTATAAATGCAACACAAACCAATTATATCATTGCTCTATGGAAGGTTGTGTTAAACGAAGCTTCAAGACTGCCAGGACTGACGGTTTACACTCGAAAAGGAATGAGATTGGGTGTAGTTCATGATGTTCTTTTAGATACTACTCAACGCATTGTTTCAGCTTTACTCATTACTGGGACTACTCCTAGCTTAGTAAAAGACGGAGCAAATGTAATAATTCCATACAGATGGGTACAAGACTTAGACGATGTTGTAATTTTGAGATATTTCCCTGATAAAATTGACTTTACAGAGAATACAGAAAAAACAGAGTTTGAATTCGAAGACGATGATGGCTTTTACGATGACTAGAAATAATATTCTTCGTGTATCAAATTAAGAATTATAGTGAAGCCCCGTAGTGTAGTGGTCCATCATTTGAGACTCTGGATCTTGAGACCCAGGTTCGAATCCTGGCGGGGCTACCACTAATTAAACCCACCATATTGACAAATATGGATGTTTGGACCATTCTATTTGCTACTCTGCTGATTATTGCACTATTTTGTGGTTGGTTAGTGTGGGTTTCAAGATTTGTTTGGGAAAGTAAAGAATTGGCCGTGAAATATGCGGCTATTGCAGGAGCTGCGACATTGGGCGTTATGATAATAGGAATGGAAAAAATATGAAAGAAAATTTACTTGAGCATAGACCAACCCAGATTAAAAATAATGAAATAGAATCGGTCTACGAAAATGGGAAAATAACAATTATTTATCCTAAAAAATTTGGTAGGATTGAGAAATGGGTTAAAGATAGAATAGGGGGGCCTGACCAAGTTAGAAGACCTTTGGATAAGTTTACAACATTCATCTGGGAAAATTGTAACGGTGAAAATAATATAGCAGAAATTATTTCTAAATTTGATCGTAAATTTGGTGAGGAAGTAGCTCCTGCGGATGTAAGGGTTCAGAAATTCATAAAACAACTCCTAGAATTAAATTTGATTACTCTGAATTTGTAACATTATTATTATATTAAGGCTTACAAGACCGAATATACGAATGTCTGAGATAAAGTTTGACTGGGAAACTGGAATAGACGAAGTTTGTACGAAATTAAAAGATAAGAAGCTAATAGGAATACAGCTCCCAGATGGACTAAAGGTTAAATCTCATACTATCACTAAAAAAATTAAGGAATTAACTGGAGCAAACGTAATTTTATGGGGTGAGCCTACCTACGGAGCATGCGACTTAGCAGACAGACCTTTGGAAGAAGTCGGGGCTGATGCTCTTATTCATTTAGGCCATATGCCTATGCCCTATCATTCAGAATTTTATGCAATACCCACTTATTTTGTACCTGTAAAACATACTGGAAAGTTAAATCTTAAAGAAGATAGTTTGAAAGAAATAAAAGAGATGTTACCTAAAAAAATAGGAATTGTGACTACTGCCCAACATTTACATATGATTGATGAAGCTACTGAGAAATTAGAAAATATTGGCTTTGATGCAAGTGTAACTAAAGGTGGGCCACGACTGGCTGCAGCTGGCCAACTACTGGGCTGCAACTCCTCCTCAGCAAGAAGATTAAAAGTTGATGGGTTTTTGTACATAGGTACTGGATTATTTCACCCGTTAACTGTAGCTTTATCAACAGGAAAGAGAGTAGCATGCGTTGATCCGCATAATGCCAAAGTAAGTGAAGCCGATCCAAAACCTTTCTTAAAACAAAGATATGCTGCAATTTCCGTTGCTAAAGATGCAAAGAGATGGGCTGTACTTTTCTCAAATCAAATTGGCCAAAAAAGAATTGAACTTGCTGAAAGAATGTCAAAAGCGTTGGAAGATGCAGGAAAAGAAGTTATAATGGTTGGTAGCATACACCAATCTCATGAACAACTGCTGGGAATGGGGATAGATGCTGCAGTAATTACAGCTTGTCCAAGACTGGCTATTGAAGATGGACCAACATGGCCTATGCCACTTCTTACAGTCCCCGAAACCCAAATTGTTCTTGGTAGGATTAAACCAGATCCCTACCCATTTGACGAATTTGCATAAGGATTAATATCTTAAACTTGCCCGGCCTCAATGATTAGCGTGGCTAACCTAGAAATTGAAAATGTCATTGTCGCATCCCACTTAGGAAAGGATATTGAATTAATTAAATTGGCAACCGAATTACCTAATGCAAGATACTCTAGCTCTGGCAATCCCTCAGTAATTATAGAATTAGATAGAACTAATCCAAAATTCATTGGACATAAACGTTTGAAGGCTGCAGGTGTTTTATTTAGTAATGGAAAAGTGTTAGTAACTGGAATAGCTTCACTTCAAGAAGGTAAAGAGATAATTGCTAAATTAAAATCATCAATAAGAGATATTGATCCTAAAATTAGTACAAAAAGAGCTACTAAAATTGAAAATATGGTAACTAGATTAAATTTCGGTAAAAGATTGGATTTACAATTAATCTCGAACGCAATTCCAGGTTCTGAATATGATCCCTTAAGATTTCAAGGACTGATTATACGTGTTGATAACCCCCTTGCTAGCTTTATTCTCTTTGAATCGGGCGTTGCTGTTATTACTGACATTGTAAGTGAAGCAAAAGCCAAAAAAGCATTTAAAGAATTAAAAAATCTCATTGAATCCAGTATTTTAGCGTGAGCAAAGATAAACTTTCTGAAATCGGACAAGCTATAGAAAAAGCTGTTAGAAATGATTGTGAAAAGAATATTACTGTTTCCTTTTCTGGAGGAATTGACTCCGCACTTGTTGCTTTCTTAGCAAGTAAATATACCAATGTTGAATTAATTGCAGTAGGTGTAAAAGACTCGCATGATATCGATGCAGCTAAGTCAGCTGCAAAGATTATCAACCTAGATTTAACAGTTAAAGAATTAAACGATGAAGAACTAATATCAGAAGCTGCTATTTTACAAAAAAAACTAAAATTAACGCAGTTTGAAGTGGGATTTATGCTCCCCTTTTGGGTTGCTGCTAAAAATGCCAAAAATAAAATCTTAATGTGCGGCCAAGGTGCAGATGAAGTATTTGGAGGATATGCGCGCTTTCGTGAATCTATGAAAAATACTAACCTCGACGAAGAAACTAAATCCTTATTGGAAATAATTCCAAATAGGGAACAGGAAATATCTAAGATGTTCGGGCTTAAACTTTCATGCCCTTACCTTTCGAAAGACGTTATTCAAGCCTCTAAACTATATTCTCAAGAGCAACATATTGGAGTCGTAGGTAAAGAAAAACTGAGGAAAGCTGCAATAGGACTTGGGCTTTCCGAAAAAATTGCAAATAGAAAAAAGAAAGCTGCTCAATACGGAAGCGGGAGTCAAAAAGTTCTGAAAAGGAAGTACAAATATTTGATAAATTTTGAAATACCGTTTGAATCTAATAAAGTAGCTGAATCGATTAAAAAAGCAACCGATCCTGAAAACGATGGATGGGTTGAAAGTTCTGTTGAAAGCAATATTATGAAGGCAAAAGTTAAAGCTCAGAATATGGGTAGCCTCAGGGAAGCTGCTGAAGATTTTATGTCTTGTATTTCTGTAGCTGAAAATGTCTTGAAAAAGTAATAAAAGGCAACTCTATTAGAGAAGAATGAGTCAAACATTTACTCAAATGCTTGAAAAAGTGGAAGAATTTCACGACAAACATGACTTTGCCAATAAAGAAAATAATGGGCACGATATGTCTTATCGTATTTTACTGACTATTGAAGAACTTGGAGAATTAGCTGAATGCTTCACGAAAGGAAAATCTAAAAATGAAAAAGCTGAAGAACTGGCAGACATCTTAATTTTAATTTTTGGTCACTCAATAGCTATGGATGTCGACCTTGAAGAAGCATTTAATAAAAAGATGGAAATAATAATGAAAAGGCCTGCTATCAAGGGCGATCTTGGCATAAGAGTCACTGAATATAAAAAATAAATTCGGCAAATCCCTAAATATTGGTTCCTTTACTGAATAATGTGTCATTACCAAAAGATAATAAGGATTCAATACCTGAGCCAACAAAAGGATTAGAAGGAATTGTAGCGGCTGATACAAATTTAAGCTCAGTAAATGGGGAAAAAGGCATACTAAGATATTGTGGATTTAATATTGATGATTTAGCTTTGGATACTACTTTTGAAGAAACCATCTGTATTTTATATGATTATGAACTTCCTACAGAAGACCGTTTAAGCGAAATGACTAAAAATATAGGTGAGGCAAGAGTGCTACCTGATGACGTAGTTGAAGTTATTACCAAATTAGTAGGAAAAACTTCGCCTATGAGTACTCTAAGAACTGTTGTATCTGCCCTTGGCCATTATGAAAAAAATGTACCTCTAAGTGAATTAGCTCCAAAAGCTCTGAGACTTGTAGGACAAATTGCAACTGCTGTTGCAATGATACATCGCCTAAGGGAAGGTCTCCCAATAATCAAAGCTGATCCTGAACGAGGTCATGCTGAAGATTTTCTAAGAATGCTCCATGGAGATGAACCCTCAAAAATTCAGATTAATGCTTTGAATCTTTACCTCATACTACTAGCTGATCACGGATTTAATGCTTCTACTTTCTCTGCAAGGGTAACTGCTGGAACCTTAGCAAATCTACACTCTGCAATTACTTCTGCGGTAGGTACTCTAAGTGGTCCACTGCACGGAGGTGCCAATGAGAAAGCAATGGATATGATTCTGGAAGTTGGGAAGCCAGAAAATGCTTCAGAGTATATTGAAAATGCTTTCAATAACAAACAAAAAATTATGGGATTTGGTCACAGAGTTTACAAAGTTGATGATGCACGAAGAATACATCTAAAAAATATGACTGAGTTAGTTTGTAAAGAAAACGGCAACATGGAAATTTACAGAACCGCAGAGGAAATCGAGAGACAAGTAAGGAAAAGAAAATCAATTATAACAAATGTAGACTTTTATTCTGCCCCACTACTTTACGAATTAGGGATTCCTACGGATTTATTCACACCTCTTTTCGCGATGTCGAGGGTGGCTGGCTGGACCGCACATGTTTTAGAGCAATACAAAAATAATCGATTAATACGTCCACGAGCTAGATATGTTGGACAAATTGACCGAACTTTCACACCTCTTCAACATCGCAGTGAAAAACGATTTTAACAAGTACTTTCTTCGTTAACTAATGTTAACCATTGATGAGGCTAGAAGTGCTCTCAAAAAAGGCAAAATTATTGTTTACCCAACTGATACGGTTTGGGGAATAGGATGTAATCCTTTTGATCAAGAATCTGTAAACAATCTATTCAATATAAAAGGTAAAAAGGAAAACGGAGTAAGCATCTTGGTTAACAATGTAAATTTAATCTCTGAATACTGTATTACTAACAAAACGCAGAAAGACATAATTGAAAAATTATTTCCTGGGCCTGTGACTGCCATACTGAAATCTAAGGTTGAATTCGCTAAAGGTGTTACACGAAACGGAAACATAGCAATAAGAATACCAAAAAATAACACCTCTGTATCTCTGGCCAAAAAGAATCCAATCATTACTACCAGCGCAAATATCCACGGTGAAAATATCGCTAAAAATTTAAATGAAGCAAAAAAAATATTCGGCAATTCTTGTATTTACCTAGACGGTGAAAAGCCTTCTGGAGTTGAATCCACTATAATTGATTTAACTAAAGATACTCCTAAAATAGTCCGCATCGGTGCTTTATACGGCAGCACATTGGAGAATATAATTGGACATTAATAAATTAGAAAAGTGGAAAGAAGCCGGAAAGCTAGCACATGATGCTTTACACTTTGGTAAAAGGCTGATTGAAGAGGGCAAATCCATGCTAGACATAACTGAAAAAATTGAAAACTATGTTTATGATAATGGAGGGAAATTAGCATTTCCAACAAACCTCGCAATTAATAATGTCGGAGCTCACTGGACTCCCTCTACTAAGACTACTGAAAAATTCCAAAAAGGCGATCTAGTGAAATTAGATGTTGGAGTTCATATTGATGGCTATATTGGAGACAACGCTCTAACGGTAGAAGTTGGAACTGAAAAATATGGTAAACTCATAGATACTTCTCGTGAAGCACTTAATGCAGCTATCGAAGTAGCTGGGCCAGGAATTAATGTAGGCATGATAGGTTATGCCGTACAAACTACTATTGAAAACCGTGGATACAAACCAATTGCAAATTTGACTGGACATGGAATTAAACGATATAATCTTCACAGCGGAATCTCGGTACCTAATGTAAAAGAGAACGGTGGTGCAGTATTGAAACCTGGGGATATTATTGCAATCGAACCTTTTGTCACTGATGGGGCTGGACGCGTTGGAGGTAAGAGAAACTCAAACATTTATCACGTTAGACAAGTTCGAAATATCAGAGATGAAAAGGCAGCTGAAATGATAGATGAAATACAGCACAGATACAAAGGCTTACCCTTCGCTGAGAGATGGCTGCATGATATTCAAACGAATGACGCAGCAAATAGCTTAACAAAACTTATGAGAGCAGGCATTATCTCATATTATCCTGTTCTAGATGAGCTTGGTAAAGGAATGGTAGCACAATCTGAGCATACTGTTTTAATAACAAATTCAGGTTCTGAGGTCCTTACAAATTGAACGATTCTGAAGCTTTTAGTCGCTTAAGAGGCATAATAAATTCCCCAATGCTACAACTGAATATTGTAGCTGCAATTACAGGGGCAAGTGCAGCGATTCTAACATGGGTTTTTATCTCAATGACTGGACTAATGCAAGGTATATTCTATGGAGATTCACTTGTTCAAAATAATATAACTGAATCCGATAGGCCATGGCTTATTATTTTTGTTCCTGCATTAGGAGGGCTAATCGCAGGATTAATAATTGAATACTGGTCAAGAGAAGCAAAGGGAGTAGGTGTACCTCTTGTTATGGAAGCTGTAGCCTTTAAACAAGCAAGACTAAGTGCAAAGCAGGGATTAGCCAAGTGTGTTGCTGCTATAACAAGTGTAGGAACTGGAATGTCTTTAGGACGGGTTGGCCCTATGGTGGTTGTATCGTCAACTCTTGCTTCTGAAATAGGTCAAAGAACTGGAAAGACTGTTGATGAAACAAGAACAATAGTAGGATGCGGAGCTGCTGCAGCTATTACAACTGCATTTAACGCACCTCTCGGAGGAGTATTATTCGCTATTGAACTCATTTTGGCGGAACTAAAGACTAAATCATTCATTCCGATCGTTGTAGCTGCAGTAATTGCGACCACAGTTGGTAGAAGTTTAACTGGCGACGTTGCTGCTTTTGATAGTATTCCTCAATACAAATTGGGATCTGCCATCGAATATCCATTTTACATTATTTTAGGAATATTAACTGGATTTACTGCGTCTATATTCATAAAATCTCTTAATTTTGTTGAAATAGAATTCGAAAAATTGAAAGCTATCCCTGTGCCTCTAAAAACATGTCTTGGAGGACTTTTTGTAGGCCTTATTGCTCTTTCATTTCCACAAATTCTAGGAAATGGATTTGATGTTACATCTGACTTGATATCATTAGATAGTGACGAAAATGGAAACATAAGTGTCGGTGAAAATTTAACAGGCGACAATAATACTAATTCAATTATCGACGATCTGTTCATCTTTATATTTTCAATAATGGCACTAAAGATAATAGCTACTTCTGTGTCTATTGGCTCAGGTGGTTCTGGCGGTATTTTTACTCCTAGTTTGTTTATCGGAGCTGCAATAGGGGCTGGAATGGGTTTGTTTATGAGTGATTTAGGAATCATTACACATCCTGGTGCATTTGCTTTAGTGGGAATGGCGGCGTTTGTTGCATCTACAACAAGGGCCACACTAACAGCAATAGTTCTGCTTTTTGAGATGACTGCAACATATGAAATTATTTTACCATTAATGCTTTCATGTGTAGTAGCCGATGCAACGTGTTATGTTATCTCCAAAGAATCTGCCTATACTTCTAAATTAGCCAGAATGGGAATAAATATTGATCTAGGTGCCGAGCAGGATATAATGAGGATGATCACTGTCGAAGAAGCAATGAGTAATGAAGTAATGACTATTACTCCCGATAAACCCTTGGAATTGGCCTTACAAATAATTGAAGATACTGGCCACATGAGTTTGCCGGTCATTGATGAGAGAGGAAAACTTTATGGAATTATTACGTGGACTGACATACATAATGCAGCAGTTAAACATGAGAGACATTTAACAATTAAAGATTATTGCGTTACTGATTTAATCACTGTAACTCCTAGAGACACACTTTCTGAAGCCTTAGATTGTTTGGGTTCTAGAGAGATTAGCCATTTGCCAGTGGTAGATTCCTCTGATAAGAAAAAACTAATTGGAATAATTACAAAAGGCGATATAATTAAGGCATATAATCGTCAGAGATTAACTCGTAAGAAAATGAGTCTAGATGATAAAAAGGGCTGAAACAAGCTTTTAATTGAGAAGTATAGATACAATAAAATGTCGCCTAGCAAAGATGAGGCCGAAATTAGACTCGGAGATGCTGATAATGGTGTAAAAGCTAAAAGTTCTCCTTCTCTAACAAGTCTCTTTGAAAGGCTAGTCGAAATAGTTAAAAAATATTGGTGAAAAAATGGCCTGGTTTGGTGGAAAAAAGAAAAAAGCAAAAAAGAGCCCTCCTGTCTTAGAGCCTGTAGGTAATCCTGCAGTTCAAGCTGCTCCGGCGGTCCAAGCTGCTCCAGCAGTACCTGCAGTTCAAGCTGCTCCTGCAGTTCAAGCTGCTCCTGCAGTACAAGCTGCCCCTGCCATTCAACCCGTACCTGCAGCTCAGCCTGTAGTTGAAGTTGCACCTGTAGGTGTTGTTGCCGATGCTAATATTTCAGTAAGTACTGATGCAAATCAAAACAATACTAGCAAAGAATGGTCTAAGAAAAGTAACAAACCATTATTTGACATTCATAAAAAACTGGACTTCATGATGGATTCAAAAGGCAAAAGTCTGGAAGATAGATATAATGAAAGATTTGGAGATAAGTTACCTGAATCTGTAGCTGCAGATTCTGCTAGAAAAGAATATAATGAAAAGAAAGCTACACAAAAATCAAAGCCAAAGATTGTCTTTAAACAAAAATCTCAGATGAAACTTACTCCAAAAAAAGAATCTAAGAAAGAACCAAAAAAGAAAGTGGAAACTAAAAAAGAATCCAAAAGTGATGACTCTCCAAAGGCAAAACAAATTTTAACAAAAACGGGAAGTGCTGTAGGTAAGAGTGCAGACCTAATGAAATCAAGTATTGGTAGAGGAGCCGGTGCTGTGAGATCAGGATTAGGAAGGGGAACTTCAGCTGTTAAGTCTGGTTTTGGAAGAGGTACTTCTGCCGTAAGGTCAGGTTTTGGTAAAGGCACTTCAGCTATTAAGGGTCTATTTAGTAAAAATAAAGAAAAAAGTTCAAAAGTTACCACAGATGATTCTGAAAAGAAAAATTATAAAGCTATGAAAGTTGCTGAACTGAAAGCTGAACTTAAGGAAAAGGGGCTTTCTACCGCAGGTAAAAAAGCTGAATTAATAAAAAGATTAGAAAATTAAGAGTTTATTCATACTCTTCCATGAATAATTTACCTATCTATGAGTAATTATACTTACTATATCTCCATCTAGAACTTTGTGATTCAAACCAACTGTCTGGCCTGGAAACTTTGCAGACGGACCCCATATTTGGGAATATCTAAATTTCCTAACGAAATCGCGATGTAATCGTTGGCATATTTCGGTTATTGTGGTTCCTTTCCTAACTACCATTGGTTCTTCTAAATCTGCCTTTTCTCCCTGAGGCTTCATATATATCGAAACAAATTCTAGTGATTCATAGATTTGCTCCTTTAATTTTTCGATACCAACACCTGTCGGGGCTGCAACTTCAATTGTTTTAATAGAACCACAAAGTTTTTTGATTTTCTTAATATCTGAAGCACGGACCATATCAACTTTACTTATTACATTGAATGAAGGTGTGTAAACCCTTGTTCCAGAAAGAATATCTACAATATCATCAATTGTTACTTTTTCCCTAAAAACTACTTGTGCATTAACTATTCCGTACTCTCTTACTATACCTTTGATAGCTTCATCCTCTAGATCTTGTGTAATTGTTGAAATTACTTCGATTCCCCCAATTCCCGTCTTTGAAATACTACCGTTAGGAGGGCGACTGTTCAAACGAACTCCTGAATCAGTTAATTCCTTTAAAATAACATGAGGTGCAGGCTCCAGCGCATCAATAACATGAACAATTAAATCTGCAGAACGAATAACTGACAACACTTCCTTACCTCGACCAGCACCTCTTGCAGCTCCCTCGATTAACCCTGGAAGATCGAGAATTTGAATATTAGCGTCTCGATATTTCAGAACTCCTGGAACTACATCTAGGGTCGTGAAAGCATATGATCCGGTCTCACTTTCAGCATCAGTCAAACAATTCAACAATGTAGATTTTCCCACACTTGGCAAGCCAACTAGAGCGACAGTTGCATCGCCTGCCTTGCGAACTCCATACCCACTACCTTTAGGGCCCGATGAACTTGCTACTACTTCTTCCCTTAATTGAGCCAGCTTAGCTTTTAACTTCCCTACATGATGTTGAGTTGCCTTGTTGTACTTAGTGTTGGCAATTTCTTCCTCAATTTCGGCTATCTTATCAGCAAGTGACACAAATGTTGACAATTGGGGGGGATTAAACGCATTGAGTTGAGAAAACTATAAAATTAAGCTACTAATGAAAATATATGGCATACCCTCCAAGTGATGATGATTTAACATCTGCAAAAACTACAATTGTAAATATTTTAAAAATGGAAGGATACAAGTTAGATTCGGGAAGTTTATTCTTAGCGTTCAAAGATGCTGGAGGTGAAATGTCTCAATTTGCCCCATCGCTAGAAGAACTACAAAATGAGAATATCATTAAATCGGATAGTGAAGGAAATATAATGACTGTAGAAGACTATCAAAGAGAAAAATCTCAAAATAAAGAAAGTTCTGAAGACTTGGACTTGCCTAGTGAAGAAGAAGCTGAGTTCGTTACAGAAGAGATTGATGATGAGATTATAGAAGACGATAAAGACGATTCTTCTGAAATGGATGAAATGCTTAAAAAGAAAGAAGAAACCGATGCTTGGATTGTAAAAAAGGCTAAAAACGGTTCTAAAACTAATGAAAAATTGAGCTTAGAAATTGCTGATTTAAATGAAAGAGTAAAAAAACTTGAAATTATAATTGAAAAAATTAATGAGGCATTAAGATAGTTGGTAGTTAAGCAAAAAAGAGGAAGAAAAAGATACATCCTCTTCGAACATCATAAAAAACCTGAAATGGGACTTATCAAATCCTTCTTAAATAAAAATTCGGAAAGTCTTAATGGTAAAATCAGATGGCGAATTATAGAGTTTGAAGAAAAAAATAGTATTATTCTTATTGATCATACTAAATCAATTATATTGCGAAAATTGATGGAAGATAATATCGATAAATTAGGACTTAAGCCAATCAAAACTAGTGGAACCTTGAAAGCTCTTAGAAAATAGAGCAACTATTATTACGGCTTTAGGAATAGGTAAACAATGGATAGTGAAGAGTCTAATGAATGGGAAGAAACTGAGTACGAATCTTTAGACTGGGGAGATTCTGAAAACGAAGGAGAGACTAGTGTTGTTTCTTTATATCCATCGACTAATAAACCAAATGTTGCCGCACTTTTGCTTATAATTGCTGGTTTTGTTTTACTAGGTACTGCAACAACTATGAATGGAATTCTTAATGATGGTGATAAAATTCAAGGAGTTACTGTAAAGTACAATGAAGTTATGCAAGAGATGGGGCTAGAAATTGACGAAGAGGGAGAAGAAATTGATGAATCTTTTGTGAGCAATGTTATAGAAGTTGGAATGATTTGGGAACTCGTTTGTGCTGTTCTTTCATTTGTAGGGGGTGCGTTACTAGTCATGAGACAAAATTATAACCTTGTTTTAGTCGGTTGTGCAGCTGCAATCGTCGGATTAGGAGGACTCTTACTTTCTACATTATGCGGAGCTTCTGCCCTTTACTTTACTTTTCAGAGTAAACCTGAATTTGGAATTAATGAACAGGATGAGAGCTGGTAAGGTTGCTTGACCAATTATTAGATTATCTAAATATTAAAGAATTGTATCCTCCTCAAAAAGAGGCCATGCAGGCAATAGAGAGGAATGAATCTTTGCTGATGTCTGTACCTACTGCAGCAGGAAAAACCGTAGTTGCTTACAATGCCCTTATGAAGGCTGTAAACGAAGGGAAAAAGGGAATTTTTTTAGTTCCCTTAAGAGCTCTTGCATGGGAAAAGGTCAATGAATTAAGAGACATTTGCAAGAATATTCTTAATGGAGCTAAGATTGGTGTTTCTGTAGGAGATTTTGATAAAATAAGAGGACTTTCAAAATATGATATTATTGTGGCAACTTCTGAAAGAGCAGATTCGTTGATTCGACATAATCCTGCATGGCTAACCGAAGTAGGATGTCTAGTTTCAGATGAAATACATTTAATCAATGATTCTAACAGAGGGCCAACACTAGAAGTTACTTTATCAAAATTTAGAGAAATTAATCCTGACATACAAATTATAGGGTTATCGGCAACAGTTTCCAACTCAAGGCAAGTTGCAGACTGGTTAGAAGCAACACTAGTCGAGAGTGATTTTCGTCCGGTTCCACTAAAGAAGGGAATTTGTATTGCCAATGAAATTGAGTGGGATGGAGATGAATTTAAGAAAATAGATATTGATGGCACTGAAGGGATAGCCCTTGATAATTTACCTGACCAATGTTTGGTTTTTGTTAATACAAGGAGATCTGCCGAAGCCCAAGCAAAAAGACTTGGTATGCTCATAGGTAAAAGGTTAAAAAATGAAGAAATTGAAAAGTTGAAAGAATATACAAATGAATTAAAAACTGGAGCTGACGAAGTTACATCTGTGGATTCAAATCTTACAAAATTAATTGAAAGAGGCGTAGCGTATCATCATGCGGGCTTAACTAATAGACAACGTCAAATTATTGAAAAAGGATTTAGAGAGAAAAAAATTAAGGCCTTGTGTGCAACGCCTACTTTAGCTGCAGGAGTGAATTTACCTGCCAAAAGAGTAATTATCAGAGATTTAACTCGCTGGGATTCCAGTTTCCAATCAAATCAACCTTTGCCCGTTTTAGAGATTCAACAAATGCTGGGAAGGGCTGGAAGACCTGGATTTGATGTTGATGGAGAAGGTGTTTTAATTGCAAAAAATGAAGAACAAAAAGCTCAAATTATAGAGACTTATTTTGAGGGTGAAACTGAGCCTGTACTTTCTAGATTAGGCAGTGAGCCTGCACTAAGAACACATTTACTTTCTTTGATCTCTTCCGGAACCATCAGTACAACTGAAGAAATGCATTCTTTCCTCAAAAAGACACTATTTGGAGCTCAAGGCGAACTTTGGAGAACCCAACATCGTATAAACAAAGTACTTAATTTTTTAGAAGAAGAAGGTTTAATCGAAATAGAAGGTAAAATTGATGGTGAATTTATTCCCGCAAATGCCCCTCTTAAAGAGAAACTAAAAGCTACTCCATTTGGTAGAAAAGTTTCTCAATTGTACATTGATCCTCTTTCTGGAGTCATAATTAGAAAGTCTCTTGAATCTGAAGTACCTGCAAATCCGCTGGGCTTGCTACACACTATTACAAGAACTCCCGACATTTATTCACTATACGTTAGAAAAAATGAAATGGAAACGTATCTTACTCATTTAATGCAAATGGAAGCTGATCTTATGTTGCCTCCGCCAGTAGAACACACTGAACTTGAATTCTATCTTTGGGATTTGAAAACTGCTTTACTGCTGATGGATTGGGTGGAAGAAACTCCTGAAGAACATTTAATGAAAAGATATTCTACCACTCCTGGAGACATTAGGGCAAAAGTCGAGACTGCAGGTTGGATTCTTTATTCGATGTCCGAATTATCTGAACTAATATCACCTAACACTACAAAAATGGTAGCTGAATTGGAAATTAGAATTTCGAACGGAGTCAGAAAGGAATTGCTACCATTACTGGAGATAGATTCAATAGGAAGAGTAAGGGCAAGATCCTTGTTTAATGCAGGATTTACAAGCCAAAGTTCAATTCGCGATGCAAAACCTTCTGACTTGAGTGAAATACCTGGAATCGGTAAAAAATTGGCTGAAAAGTTAGCTGGAAAAAAAGATCCGCAACAAATGCGCTTTGAGTTAGCCTAATTAACAGCTCTCTGATAGTTGATTTAGTGGTAAGGTTTGTAAGAGATCAGCCAGACGCATACATTTACAGCAGTTTTGGAACTAGAATTTTCATTGCAGGCTTTTTACTTGCTTTATTATACATTGGACAAGGAATATTAGTCTACACAAGTACTGATAAAGTTCTATCATTATCTTCTTTGATAGGTCGAGATTCTGGTGGTGATATTATGGGACAATTGGTTGGTGGCTTAATTTTGGTAACTGCTGTTTTTGTTCCGCTTGCCTCTAGCACAATGGCAATCTCAAGATGGGTTTTGAAAAGAACTTACAAGAAATTAGAAAAATTGGAGGTGGATAGTCGTCGTTCACAATTATTACTAATGGTAGCAAGATTCGTTTTTCTAGGTTGCATAGTGGCCGCTTACGCTCCTATGCCTATGATTGCTGAAAGCGCTATGTCAGGAGGATTTCCTACATCTACAATCAATTATTATCAAACCAAATTCATGAGCTTATTTTTTACTCTTTTTGGGGTTGCTTTATTTTTAACTATAATTTCACCCGTATTACAATTGTACCAACGTACAGGAAGTAGGGCGCTAATATTTGCTGGTTTTCTGGCTTTAATGGTAGGATCTTCTCTAGTTTACATGGGGAATACAGATTGGAATATGTCTGTTTTCAAACTAAATAGTCCTGAATTTAAATCTTCATTTGGAACCACAATGATATTTTGCGGGACTTGCATTTTCTTTTGTCTTTGGATTGTCGCAAGAAACGCTAAATCAATACTAAGATATCAGAAAATGCATTTTACAATGAAGCTAGGTGAATAATGGAATCTTGGGCTGAAAAATATAGACCTCAAAGTCTGTCGGATATAATCGGGAATACGAAAGTTATTAACGATTTAAAATCATGGGCAGGCTCATGGGGTGAAAAAATGGTTAAGAAAGGAGTTATTCTTTCTGGACCTCCTGGCTGTGGTAAAACTTCTGCAGCTATCGCTTTAGCAAATGATATGGGATGGGAAGTAATCGAATTGAATGCTTCTGATGCTAGATCTGGAGCTGTAATTGAAGGAACTGCATTAAGAGCTGGACTTTTCCAAACTTTCGGAAGTGAGGGATTATCTGATAGAAACTTGATACTTCTAGATGAAGCTGATAATTTGTATGAAAGAGCGCAACAATCCAAGAATAAAGTGAAGAATTACAGTGATAGAGGCGGAAAAAGGGCCATTTCAAAGACTCTCGAGCAAACTAAACAACCTGTTGTAATTACCGTTAATGATTTGTACAATTTAACTAAAGGAACTGGAGCTAAAATCAAAAGATTGTGTCTAAACCTAAAATTCCAAAGACCATCTGTTGTGTCAATTTCTACTGTTTTACAAATGATTTGCCAAAAAGAAAACTTGGAAATTGATAACGAAACAATCAGAGCTATGGCCGAAAATGTTAAAGGTGACCTAAGAGGCGCAATAAACGATTTACAATCGCTGTCTGAAGGAAATAAAAAAATTGCCCACGATGATTTGGAAAAAGTAGGATCAAGGGATCGAGAAACTGAAATGTTTGAAACTCTAAACACTATTTTTCATGGAAATACTTTTGATGAACCAAGAACTGCTATTTTTGACCTGAACGAACCGCCTAGAGACGTTGCAACATGGGTTAGTGATAACATACCTATAGTCTATAAAAATCCAAGTGATATTGATAGAGCATATTCAAAAGTGGCATACGCAGATTTATTACTTGCAAGAGTAATAAGAAATCAAAATTATGGTTTATGGGGATATGCTTCTGAATTAATTTCGAGCGGCGTTGCTTTATCTAAAATGCACCCAACAAGCGGAAGAAGACCTCAGTTTCCATCATACATCAGAAAAATGGGAGCAAGTCGATTTCAAAGAGGGTACAGAGATTCATTAGCAAAAAAAGTAGGTGCTGCCACTCATCAGTCAATTAAAGAATCAAAAATGGAGCAAATAGGTGTAATAGCTACTATTTGCCAAAATGATAATAGTAAAGCTGCTGAGATAGTAGGGAGTCTAGATTTAAATGAAAACGAACTTGCTATTTTACTAAATACTGATAAAAAGAATAAAAATCTTATATCTATAATGGAAGAATCGCAGCAATATAGACAGGAAAAAGAAATTGTAACCCTAGACTATATACCTGTGATAGAAGAGAAGGATGAGGATGAACCTAAACGAATTGTCCCAAAAAATGATAACAAACAAAAAAGCTTATTCGAATTCTAAATTTAGCTTTTGCTGATCAGATACTCCTAAACGACTGGCTGAAATTCCTAAAAGTCTTATTGGCTTTCCTGGCTCCCAGTTTTCGTACAACAAGGCCTTTGCTACCTTGTAAATGTCCTCTGATTTATGAATCTCTCCTGGAACTGTCTTCTGCCTCGTAATAGTTGTGAAGTCAGGCCAGCGTAATTTGATGGTAATAGTCCTCGCCGAGCGACCCATTTGTTCAATACTTTCAGAAACTTCTTTAGATAACTCCTGCAAAGCTAATTCCACATCTGCTGCTTGTTTAATATCTGATTCAAAAGTAGTCTCGGTTCCCTGCTGTTTAGCAATCCATGGAGAAGGATCAACTAGTCTATTATCTATTCCTTTTGCCTTGTTCTTTAAATTAACTGAATATTGCCCAAATATAGGCAATAACTTCTGAATATCTATTGAAACTATATCTGAACATTTTTCAATCCCAAGACTATTCAAACGTGATGCTGTTTTAGGACCAATTCCGTATATTTTTCTTATTTCTAATGGCGCTAAGAATTTAGATTCAGTTCCCGGCTGAACGACTGTGAAACCCTCTGGTTTTTCAAAATCTGAAGCTATCTTAGCAACTAATTTAGATGTTGCTAAACCTGCTGAAGAAGGTAAATTTGTTTCTAACTTGATCCGTTTCAATATTGTCTTAACCAAAGCTTCGGGATTTTTTTGAAGAGATAAATCTACAAAGGCTTCATCAACACTCATCTTCTCCAAGGTTCCATATCTCGCTAAAATCTCCATGACTTTAGCTGAGCAAGAGCGAATCATGGGCCTGTTTGAAGAGACAAATTTGATCTCGGGACAAAGTTTCAAAGCTTTACTTGAAGCCATAGCCGAACGTACTCCCTTTGCACGAGCTTCGTAAGAAGCTGAAGCAATGACTCCTCTTTGGCCCGGCTTTCCACCAACTGCAAGTGGAATTCCTTTATCGCTTGGATTTTCTAAAATATGAACATTGACAAAAAATGCATCCATATCTAAATGCAAAATTGCCCTGGGCCATTCTAAGCGAGTCACAATCCCGTAACGGATAGGGAAAATAACAGTAAGTTTGATGGGTATTATCTTTAAGTCCCCAAGCTTTGCGTAAATAATGGAAATTGACCCTTGGGCAAGTAAAGGTATCAAAAACTATGACGAAATTTGCGAAAAATTTGGTCTAGAAAAAATAGATCATACTACTTTGCCTGAACCTACACATCTTCATAGAAGAGGGATAATTTTTGCTCATAGAGATTTAGATTCTATACTAAGTGCAAGAAAAGCTGGAAAACCTTTCGGAGTTTTATCTGGACTTATGCCTTCAGGTCAGATGCATTTAGGCCACAAAATGGTAATCGACCAAGCTAGGTGGTTCCAAGATTTAGGAGGGGATGTTACGATTGCTGTAGCTGACTTGGAAGCTCATGCAACAAGGGGCCTTAGCTTAGAAAAATGTAGGAAATATGCTATCGAAGAATATATCTCAAATTATGCTGGAATGGGATTAAATCCAGATAAGACATCAATATATTTTCAATCTGAAAGAGCAATAGTACAGAAAATGGGATTTACGTTAGGTACGAAAACTAATCTCTCTGAAATGGAAGCAATTTATGGATTTTCAGGTAAAACAAGTCTTGCACATGTTCAATCACCATTGGTTCAAGCTGGCGATATTGTACATCCCCAATTAGAGGAATATGGAGGTTTAAGGCCTATAGTTGTTCCCGTAGGAATGGATCAGGATCCGCATATCAGATTAACGAGAGGCATGGTCTCTAAAACTAATTGGTTCAATGTGAACAAAAATAAATTAGGAAACTTAACTATTGGATTATCAATTCAAGATAATAATCAAGATATTATGGGAATGAAGAATGATGGAGGCGTTGATAAAACTCAAAGGAAGATAGTCATTGATAGGGCAATTAGTGCAATTAATAAGGCAGGTTATACTCAAATTAATTCAAATCCAAAACACGGCACAATCGATATCAAAGATGCCACTGCTGAAAACTATTCTGAGATTCAATACGAATTATTGTCACTTGAAAGGCAATTAGGAGGAATGGGACTAATGCAGCCTTCATCTACATATCACCAATTTGCAGTAGGTATGACTGGTGGTAAGATGAGTTCTAGTATGCCGGAAACAACAATTTTCTTAAATGATTCAATGAAGACAATAGAAAAGAAAATAAAATCTTCATTCTCAGGTGGCCAGCCTACTGTTGAAGAACACCGTAAAAAGGGAGGAAATCCTGACATTGATGTCGCATACCAATACCTTCGCTACTTTTTCGAAGAAAACGACAATGAATTAGAAAAAATTAGAGAGGAATACGTTTCTGGAAAGCTGCTAACTGGTGAGATAAAATCCATTTGTGTTGAAAAAGCCGAATCTTGGATGAAGGAACATCACGAACTTAAAGAACAAAATCAGCATTTAATCAAAGGTTTTCTAAGTTAATAGTTCTACTGACTTTTCTTCCTAAAATCTCTGGCATTTTACTAAGTAACGCATTTTGCATTTCTGTTATAGAAATATTGTAACCAAATTTAGCTAATGCCGCATGTTTACCTAATGGCAAGCCACAACCTTCAACAGACTCTATTCTTCCTTCTGGAGTGTTTAAATTTACATCAAATCCATGTCTTGATACCCACTTACTAAATGCCAAACCAATACTAGCCACCTTATGTCCCTCAAACCATACTCCTTGCATAGAATCATCACGTAATCCGTCAATACCAAACTCGGACAATGACATAATTATCCATTCTTCAATTGTAGTTATTACTTCTCTAACCGATTCTTCTTTCCATAGAAATATAGGATATCCCACAAGTTGACCTGGACCATGCCAAGTAAGTCCACCACCTCTATCTACTTGAGAAGAAGGAAAATTATCTGGTGCTGTTAAGCCATCAAGCATACCTCGCCTCCCAATAGTCACTATCTCAGGGTGTTCAACAAAGATTAACGTATCTCTAATTTTGCCATTTATCCTATCTTCTTGCAATTCAATCATTAATTGATCTATTTCCTGATGAGTAGAATTATTTGCCTGAATTATATCGATATCAATCAATTTGAAATATGAATTGCATGTCCTAAACTGGCAAGTGCAGATTCTGCAAAAGCTTCTGTCAGAGTTGGATGGACATGTATTGTTCCTGCTATATCATCTAACCTTGCCCCCATCTCAAGAGCCAATGCAAATTCTCCAGATAGCTCTGAAACATGAGAACCTACTGCATGTATTCCTACTATTACTTGGTTATCTTTTCGTGATGTTATGCGAACGAAGCCCCCGTCAGAACCTGCGCCCATTGCTAAAGCTCTTCCACTTGCAGCAAATGGGAATTTACCTACCACAGTTTCTATACCTTCTTTTTTAGCCTCATCTGGTGTTAAACCGACACCTACAATTTCAGGATCTGTGAAACAAACTGCAGCAATTGAAACAGGATCAAACTCTCTTCTATGTCCTGCTATAATTTCAGAAACCACTTCGGCCTGTGCTGATGCTTTATGGGCAAGCATTGGCTCTCCGACTACGTCTCCGATAGCCCAAACATTCTTCATTGAAGTTCTGCACTGCTTGTCCACTTTGATAAATGGACCATCCATATCAACTGCCATTTTTTCCAAACCCCAACCTTGTGTATTGGGCTTCCTTCCTACTGTTACGAGAACTTTATCGGCTTTAATTTTATGATTTTTGCCTGAGGAATCTACATATTCTACGGTTGTCACTTTACCCTTAGTAACAGCTCCTTTTGCTTTAGCACCTAAATTGACATTGACTTTATGCTTTTTAAGCCATAAATTAATTGGACGTGTCATCTCTGCATCATAAATTGGTAATATTTGATCTAAAGCTTCAATAAAAGTGACTTCCGAACCCAATTTTCTGTATGCTATTCCCAGTTCGAGTCCAATGTAACCTGCACCAATAACTACTAATTTTTTAGGAACTTCAGAAAGCTCCAATGCTTCTGTTGATGAAATTATGTTATTATCAAACGGCATAAAGGGTAATTCTACGGACTTCGAACCATTTGCAAGAATGACATGTTCTGCGTTAATTATGTACTCTTTGTCTCCGCCACTGACTTCACATGTTTTAGCATTTCTAAATTTAGCCCAACCTGAAATAAGTTCCACTTTTGCAGCTTTAAGCAATGTTTCCACACCTTTATTCAATTTGTTTACAATAGATTCTTTCCATGAAACTAATTCTTTCATGTCAACTCTAGGCTTACCTGAAACACTAATTCCCATTTTACCTTTTCCCGAATGTGCCTCTAAACTTTCAAAAGCTGAAGCTGCATGTATCATCGCTTTTGAAGGAATACATCCTCTAATCAGACAAGTTCCTCCTGCCCTTGAACCTTCTACAATTACAGTATCCAAACCGAGTTGACCTGCTCTGATTGCAGCAACATAACCTCCGGGCCCGGCGCCAACAACCAATACTTTACAATTTCTAATTTCTGCCATATAATCTCACATGAAAATTGTTGCAGGATTTTCTAACATTGATTTCAATTCCTGTATCAATAATGCTCCGTCATATCCATCAATTATTCTGTGGTCGAAAGAAGACGTTAAATTCATCATTTTACGAACTACTATCTCACCTTCCCTCACAACGGCCCTATCTCTTGCTGCATGAATACTAACTATTGAAACCTCAGGGTGATTGATAATTGGGGTTGCTCCAAGGCCACCCATTGCTCCTAAACTTGTTATTGTAATAGTTGAGCCTGTGAGTTCGTCAACTGTGGCCGTTTTTGCCCTTGCTGCACTTGTAACTCTTACTAGCTCATTGGCTGTATCCCATACATCGATAGCTTCTGCGTGCTTGATTACAGGAACCATGAGGCCATCATCAGTCTGCGTTGAAATTCCAACATGAACTGCTTGGTGTCTAAAAACAACACCCTTTTCTTCATCGTAAATTGCATTACACTGAGGGAATTTTCTGATTGCTTTAACTAGAGCTTGAACAATAAATGGTAGATACGTCAATTTAGGTTGTTCTGATGAGCGTGTAGAGTTAAGATGCTGACGTAAGTTCTCTAGCTCAGTCACATCAACCTCTTCAAAATAAGAAAAGTGTGCTGCATTTCTCTTACTAATTGCCATTTTTTCAGCAATCTTACGTCTTAATCCTATTACTGGATGCTCTTCAACACCTGTTAATTTTATTCCAGATTGAACAGCTGCTAGTCTACCTCCACCAGATATGAAAGTATCAAGGTCATCATGAGAAATTCGGCCCGCAGGTCCGGTGCCAGAAACGCTTGACAAGTCAACTCCTGCTTCTCTAGCTCGACGTCTAACTGCTGGAGAGGCTAATGGCCTAGATCCTGATGAGACCGGTTGTGAAACTACTGGAGCTGGAGGCGTAGCTACTACTGGCTCTGTCTTAGCTTGAGGCTCTGGTTCTGGCTCTGGTTCTGGCTCTGGTTCTGGCTCTGGTTCTGGCTCTGGAGAACCATCTCCATCTACATCAAAAACAATTAACTCTGAACCTACCGGAATCATATCTCCTGGCTTTCCTGTTGTTGAAACTACCTTTCCATTTACTGTAGATGGAATAGCAACAGTAGCTTTGTCGGTCATAAGTTCAACCAAAGGTTCATCTTCCTTAACTGTGTCCCCGGGTTTTACATTCCATTTTACAATTTCTCCCTCAACTACTCCTTCGCCGACATCCGGCAGCTTGAATACGTGTTTTGCCATTTTAACTCTCCATTGTTTTCTTCATCGCCTCTATAACTCTTTCCTGACTTGGGAAATAGTACCACTCCAAAGAATGAGGGAATGGTGTATCCCATCCGGTGACGCGCGTAATTGGCGCCTCTAAGTGATAGAAACATGACTCTTGAATTTGTGCAGATAACTCTCCTCCAAAACCACTGGTTTTAGGTGCTTCGTGCACAATTACACACCTTCCAGTCTTTTCAATAGATTTTGTAATAGCATCAATATCTAAGGGAACTAAGCTTCTCAGATCAATAATCTCGGCATCTATTCCACTCAATTTAACCGCTTCTCGGGCAACGTGTACCATTGTTCCATAGCACAATACAGTAAGTTGACTTCCTTCTCTTTCTATTGAGGCTTTTCCGAGTGGAATTGAATAGTATTCCTCAGGGACTTCTCCCTTTGGATGAGTATCCCATTTCAATGCTGCCTTTTTGTGGTCGCCATCAAAAGGACCATTGTACAACCTCTTAGGTTCAAAGAAGATAACGGGGTCATCATCTTCTATTGCAGAAATCAAAAGACCTTTTGTATCATGAGGATTTGAAGGTATTACAACTTTTAATCCTGGAGTGTGTGTGAAATAAGCTTCAGGACTTTGTGAGTGATAGTGACCTCCTCTTATTCCTCCTCCACTAGGAGTTCTTATGGTAACTGGGGCTGAATATTCGCCTCCACTTCTGTATCTAAGTTTAGCTAATTCGTTTGTAATCTGATCAAAAGCTGGAAATATGTAGTCAGCAAACTGAATTTCTGCTACAGGTCTCAAACCATTAATTCCCATGCCAATTGCAGTAGAAACAATACCACCTTCTGCTAATGGAGAGTCGAATACTCTATGCTTTCCATATTTTGATTGAAGGCCATCAGTACATCTAAAAACTCCTCCAAAATATCCTACGTCTTCTCCAAAAATGCAAACATTAGAATCTTTTTCAAGAATTATATCTAATGCTGAATTGACTGCTTGAATCATATTCATTTGAGCCATCTAAATTCCCAACTCCTGTCTTTGTTTTCTCAAATGCCTTGGAGGTTTCTTGTAAACATCTTCAAACAAAGTCTCCTCAGAGGCCCAAGGACCCTCATTTAATGTTCCATATTTTTCTGCTTCTTTGTATGATTTAATAACTAACTCATCGAGCTCTTTTTCCAACTTATTTTGATCCGTTTTAGACCACTCGCCTAATTCAATTAAATGCAATTTCAGACGTTCTAAAGGATCGCCCAAAGGCCAAGACTTCCATTCGTCTTTAGGCCTATATCTTGTAGGGTCGTCGCTAGTTGAATGCGCTTCTGCCCTGTAAGTGAATACTTCGATGAAAGTAGCCCCCTCTCCTTTACGTGCCCTTTCAGCAGCCCAATTTGTAACTGAATAGAGTGCTAAAAAGTCATTACCATCTACTCTTATACTTGGCATATCATAAGCAATACCTCTAGAAGCAAATGTTGCTTCACCTGATGAAAAATTTCTATGTGTTGATATTGCCCATTGATTATTAACTACATTGAGAATTACAGGAGCCTTGTAAACTGATGCAAAATTAAGAGCATAATGAAAGTCTCCTTCTGCTGCTGTACCATCTCCTAGCCAGGAAATAGATACATTATCTTCACCTTTGTAAGCTGAAGCCATTGCACAACCAACTGCCTGAGGGAATTGAGTTCCCACTGGGCTAGATATAGAAACTAGATTACCTTCTTTCCAAGAATAATGGACTGGCATTTGCCTGCCTTTGACGTTATCTTTGGAATTCGTAATACAATGGCAAATCATGTCTACTAAATTACGTCCGCGAACAAACTGTAAGCCTGGTTGCCTGTAAGAAGGAAATAAAATATCATCAGATCTTAAAGCCATACCTTGTGCAATTGCTACAGCTTCTTCACCCAAAGATTTCATGTAAAATGATAGCTTGCCTTGTCTTTGCATAGTTAGCATACGATCGTCAAAAATTCTCAACAGAGTCATATGCCTTAATCCTTCTTTGAGAACTGAGGGCTTAAGATTAGGATCCCAAGAACCTACTGCCTTATGATCATCATCTAAAACTCTTACCAATCCGAATGCTAAATCTCTAATTTCAGAAGGATCTACTGATATCTCTGGTTTATCTGAAGAGCCTGCTTCAGGTAAATTAAGATTTGAAAAATCTGGTTTATCTCCAGGTCTAAACGGAGCATCTGGGACAAATAGTGTTTTTCCCTTCTTACTCATGCTACCACCTTCAATTCAATATCAAATGTTTCGCCTTTTGCTGCAGCAACTAAAGATTCTGCCCTGTAAGATGAACGAACCATTGGACCTGAGGCAATCGCTTTGAAACCCATCTCTTTTGCTATCTGGGCAAGGCTATCAAAAGTTTCAGGTGAAGGAAAAGACACCACTGGATGGTACCTAGGACCTGGGGAAAGATATTGGCCTAAAGTCAACAAGTCAACTTTAGCATCTCTTAACTCCCTGAATGCGCTTAACAAATCCTCTTCTGTTTCACCAAGCCCAAGCATTATACTTGTCTTAGTAATTATATCTGGTCTGAAATCTTTAGCCTTTTTCAAAATTAACAAGCTTTGATCAAATGTAGCCCTCGGATCTCTAACTCTTGGTGTAAGTCTTCTAACTGTTTCAACATTATGAGCAAACACAGTAAGCGGTGAATTATCTAATAAAAATTCTAACGCATTAACATTGCCACTCAAATCACTGCACAAGAATTCAATACCAACTTTAGGGCATATTTCATGTACTTTGTCTATACATTTCTTGTAGTGGAGTGCACCTCCATCATCCATATCGTCTCTATTTACTACAGTAATTACTGAATATGTCAAGCCCATATTCTTTATCGCTTCTGCTAGCTTTATTGGCTCATCTTCATCTGGAGGTGGTGGATTGCGGATTGTATCTACTGCACAAAAACGACAGCCTCGTGTACAAGCTTTTCCCGCAACCATGAAAGTTGCGGTACCTCTACCCCAACAATCGTGAATATTTGGACACCTTGCTTCCTCACACACAGTATGTAATTTATTGTCCTTAACAGAAGAAGTAGTTGAATTATAACGCTGCATATCCTCACCTGAAGGTAAGGTAACTTTGAACCATTCTGGCAACCTCTTAGGTTTTTTGTTTGCTAGCACCTATTTTTCAGATGGGATATCCCTAATAATATTATCTATCAATAAATTATTTTTGCACTACCCACTAGGCATAGGCCTCTGTGATGTAAATATTGCGGCTGAGCCTTGTGCTTTGAAGAGCCCTATGAGTGCTGAGAGGCTATATTTTAAACAAGAAGCCACACTGCCACGATAAATAATGAAAAACCCATTACTCTGTTTAACATTAGCGACGATTCGGGAGAAGTAAAAAAATTTCTTAAGAATGTACCGAAGCCAGCCCATAGAGCAACAAAAGGTAGACAAAGAATAATAGAAAAAATAATTAAAGTCATCTTTGCCAAAATACCAGTTCCAAAAATAGTCCCAAAACTACCCAACAAAACTATATCGTGAATCCAAGCTTTACCATTAACAAATTGTAACATGGCTCCCGTCAGAGGCGTTAATCTCTGACTCTCATTTGGACCATCATCAAGTGGTTTAGAAGTAGCTATTTTGTAAGATAGATAAATCATGTAAGATGCCCCAATCATTGTCAAATATGTTAGTAAACCTGTATTTTGCTCTAAGAAATCAATCGTGAGCGCTACGAATAATCCCATTACAAACCAACCAATCACAAAGCCTGAAATCAAGGGTATTGTAGCCCGAAAACCGTGCTGAGAACCATGAACTGCACAAAGGATATTGTTTGGACCTGGTGTTATGTACATCGGAATTAAGAAAACTAGGGCTGCAATTAGTAAAGGGATATTCACTTATTCAATGCTATTGGTTTATTGTCTGAATCTACTGCAACCATAACTGCTCTAGCTTCCGTAACAGGTATAAATTTGCCTTCTTCAGCAAATTGCCTCTGTGCGAAAACATGAACGTCTATAGTGACTGATGTTCTGCCTAACTTATGAGTGGTTGCATAATAGGAAACTACATCACCAACAAAAACAGGTTGCTTAAACTCGATTTCATCCATGGCCACAGTTACAACTGCTCCTTTGTGATATTTATGAGCTTCAATTGCTGCAGCTTGATCAATTTGGCTTAAAATTACACCACCAAATATTGTACCAAGGGCATTAGTATCTTTTGGCATTGCCAACTGCCTCAAAGTTGGTATAGACGTCAATGGTGATATTGTTTCTTCCATATTGATGGAAAGGAACCCGTATTAAACTATATAATGTGCTCAGAAAATGCATGTATGGTGTGGAAGATTGATTAAGAAACAAATTTTGAGTTACAGCATAACTTTTCTATTTATTGGAATAGCATTTTCAGGATGTTTAGACGACAGTTCGTCCAGCAGTAGTGAAACCGAAGGATGGGTAGACCCGATTGTTGAATCTGAAAACTGTGAGAATTGTACAGGGCTAGATCAAAATCATCAACATACTAACTTAATGCAACATTTTCTACAAACTGATAATATAACTTTAATTGATTATCATAATTTAAACTGTGATGGTAACGAAAAGCCTCCTGCTGAATTAGATAATACTGCAGGTAGGCCTTGTTATCCAGAATACAAAAATGTAGCCCCCACTCCCGGAGATAATTCAGAAATAGCAATTGAAGGTAATTTCCTTGAAGGCTGCGTAAAGGTTGGAACACAAGGCGGATGTTATGCGTACGTTTCAAGCTACAATCAATTTGAAATTTTGGATATAAGTGAGCCAAACAATATTATCTTACTTTCGACATACTATGCCGAAGTAGCAAGAATAATTGACATTAAAGTAACACAAGACAATAATTGGGTATTGATTAATCACGAACTCACAAATTCTGAATTAGATCCTATACCTAATGATGACGATGCAAACAGCGGAGCTAATAGACTAGATTTAATTGATGTAAGTGACAAATCTTACCCTGTTAAAAGAGCTGAATGGAATAATCCTCCAGCAGGTTTCCACAACCAAGATATTCACGTATACTGTAGTAATGATATTCCTGACTGGAATACAGATGATTGTGAAGTATTCTTGTTTGGAGCCGATCCTTATCCTGAAATAAATGGAGCTGGGCTGTACAAGGGAACTCAAATATTCTATGCACCTGACGGTTTGGAATCATTTATTCAAGGTGAAAATGAATCTAAAGAAATTGTCCGATGGGGAGGATATTCACCCGATCCTGCCACTACATGTGGAGGTACAGTCTTTAATCATGATAATGTAATTCATAGACATCCTATTACAAATCAAATACTGCTATACGTTTCTTATTGGGATGCAGGATTAAGAATACTAGACGTATCAAATCCGCCTCCTGTCGCAGATCCTAATGGACTAACATGGCCTCAAAATAATGAAGTGGGAAGATGGTTGGGTTGCCCTACTGATTCCAGCGGATGGTATGGTCCTGAAGGAGGCGGTCATGCTGGAATGAGTGCCGAAGTATGGACTTCAAAGCTTGAAGGTAATGGCTGGATTCATTATGCAGTACCATACGACCATTTAATTTGTAATGGAATATCAAAATACGTAGATGAATCTGAGTGGCCTGCTTCTTGTGGAACTGGACCTGATGATCCTGAATTCGGTGTAAACTGGAGACATTATACTTTGATAGCACCTGAATATGGGCAAAACGATAATCACACCGGATATGTAAGAACAATTGATACTACTGATCCTGCGAAACCATTTTTAGTTTCAGAATGGAAGCTACCTGGAAAAGGCGTCAGGAGCGATGGAAGTGAACATGAACATCATTTCATTCCAAATATATATATTTATTCTCCACACAATGGAGATACGGGTACAAATGGAAATGTTTATTGGACTCACTATCATGCTGGAACGTGGATAACTGGTCACGATAGGATATGGGAAACTATAGTTTGGAAAGATGGAATAGTAAGTCCTGACCAAGGTTGGCAAGCTATAGAAAAAATGGGAACTACCGACACCCTAGGATATTATCTGCCTCATGGACCTGACTGGCTAGATAATGCCACTGAAGAACTAGGATATGATATGGCAGACTGTTGGGCTTCTTGTATGATTCCTTTTGACTGGGGATTACAATATGACCCTAGAGGTTACATCTTTGTTTCGGAAATGGTTACTGGAATTTATGTAATACAATATGATGGAGATAAACATCCTGACTATGTATTCCCTCCCTTGTTTAATGCATGAGTTATTTAGTAATTAGTACTAGTTTAAGAGAGGGTAGCCGAAGTAAAATAATGGCCAAGGTTCTCGCTGAAAGTGTTAAAGACTCTGAATTTTTTGATTTACAAAATAATCCATTACCCATGTGTGATGGAGACAAGTGTTACGATTTACCAGAAGTCATAGACTTTCGTAAAAAAGTAAAGAATGCCAAAGGAATAATCATGGCAATACCCATATACAATTTCAATGTTAGTTCTGGTGCCAAAAATGTTATTGAGTTAGGTGGAAAAATGTTGTACGACAAAGTATTTGGTTTTATCTGCGCTGCGGGTGGTAAAAGTAGTTACATGTCCGTGATGTCATTCGCAAACTCCTTAATGATAGATTATCGATGCATTATCATTCCAAAATTTGTATACGCTCTTAAGAATGATTTTGATGGAAATAAAATAACAAGCCCTGAAATTAAACAACGAATTAGTGAACTTGGAAAAGATTTAATAAGAATTAGTGAAGCATTATCTTAGCGCTTACCAAATATTGAAGTTCCTACTCTAACGTGCGTAGAACCTTCTTCTATGGCCTCTTCGAAATCTCCAGACATCCCCATTGACAAATAAGGTAATTTTATGTTAAATTGACTTTCTAATTTATCTCTTAATTTTCTTAATGAAACAAAGAAAGGACGTGCGGGTTCTGAAAATGGAGGTAGGGTCATCAAACCTAAAATATTAATATTTGAAAGTGATATTAATTCCTCAAAATAATCTCCTAAATTGATACTAAATCCACTTTTTGAAGATTCATTACCCTGGTTGACCTGAATTAAAATTTTTTGGACCATGTCTTCTTCTCCTGCTACAAAATCTACTTTCTTTGCTAATTTCAATGAACTAACTGAATGAATTAGCGACGAATTGCCTACTATTTTACGTACTTTCTTTGTCGGTAGCCTTCCCATGAAATGATAATTTAATTCGCTAGGGCTGTATTCTCTATATTTGGAAACAAATTCTTCAACATAATTCTCACCAAAATCTCTCAAACCTGAATCAAAAGCTTCTCTTATTTGGGATAATGGTTTAGTTTTAGAAACACCAATTAAAGTACAAGAATCAGGTTTTCTACCTGATTCCTTAAGTGCTGAATCGATTCTACGCTGAATATCATTAAGATTATCTGATATCACAAGAAGGTAGTCTGAGGCAAGTATATTACTCTAATCTAACACTTGATCAAAACTAATGATTCCGGTAAGAAGCATTATAGCTATTAGAAAGGGCTGATGAAAAACATAAATCAACAGAGTATTTCTTCCTAACCAAATCCATTTTTCAGGCCATTTTATATTTGATAAGGCCTTACCATCTGGATAGAAAAATCGTGCTGAAACCATTGAAATGAAAAACAATCCAAGCCAAGGATTCAATGGGAAATAGTCTACTGCAAAAAAACCAGTTTCTCTCAACCCTATCCACACCAACATTGATTCTGATGACAACGGTAAAAAGAATAATAATAAACCAAACAAGAAGCCGATAATTGGTTTTTTGACAAACGGGAAAGCTACTAAGCTAGCTAAAGCTAAAAGATGCAGAACTCCAAAACGGATATATGCATCTGGTTGAAAAAAATAAGTTACAATTGTAATCATAAATGCCCAAAAAATTAGCTTTTTTGTCCTTAAAAATACTCTTGTGAAATTTGGACTTTCTCGATTTGCTAAATAATATGAAAATCCGGAAATACAAACAAATAAAGATGCAGTAGCTCTAGCAAGATACCACCAAGGGTCACCCTTAGTAACTTCCATAATCTTAAAGAAACTTAAATCTGAAACAAAATTTGAGATAAGCATCATAACTAAGGCTAAGGCCTTAAGAGAATCTAACTCACTTATTCTATCTTTATGAGCCAGCGACAATTTTTATAATATCTCCATCGCTTAGCTCATGATCTCTGCCAATCACTCTTTTGCTATTGCAATCTATTGCTCTAATGAAGCTGTCTCCAATATCTGTATGTACTTTGTATGCTAAATCTAATGCAGTTGACCCTCTTGGAAGAAGAAAGGCATCTGGCAAAATTCTTTGCTGACCATCAGTGAAATGTGTTTCGTCTTCAACTGGATATATTGCAATTAAATCCAATTTATCTAAAACTGCTTTTTCAAGGCATTCCTGAACTCCAGTTGAGCCATTTTCTTCTAGAAAATCTGAAATTAATTTTAAGGCATTAATTTGATTATCTTTCAAATTACTGCTATCACTAGAAAATTTAGATGAACCGGGACTATATTCTATCAAATTAGCTTTACTTGCATTCTTAAGTGCCAATTCAAAATCAGATGAGGTTAAAATGGCTGAGACTCGCTCTAAATTCTTCTTATTTTGTTCCGAAGCCACATCCGCCTTATTTGCCGCTATAACTATGGGCTTGGATACTTGCTGAATAGTTCTTGCTAAAATTAGAGCATCATCAATATCCCATTTCATAATTGGCTTTGATATTGCAGATTTTCGTAATGAAAGTATTACAGCTTCTCTACTAATTTTTAAACCTGCTAACCTTTCTGACAAGAAATTTTCAATTTTCTCTCCAGCTTCAACCGCTCTAGCGCTACGAGACCAATTTCGAATTATAATATTTGCAATCCAATGATGTAACTCATTTTCTAAAAAAGAAATTTCCTCCAAGGGATCAGCTAATTCAACTGAGTTACCCTCTAAATCTGTTTTACCAGAAGAATCTACGACATGAATAAGTACATCTGCTTGCCTGAGATCGTCAAGAAACTTATTGCCCATTCCCTTACCTTCATGAGCTCCAGGAACTAAGCCTGCAACATCGATTACTTCAATTGGAATATAGCGTATTCCATCTTCAGACAATGAATTATTGGGATTTGGTATCAATCCTAATTCTTTACTCGGGCACGGTTTTCGAACATGGGCAATTCCCACGTTTTTATCTATTGTTGTAAATGGATAATCTCCTATTTGTGCTACAGCTGATGTTACCGCATTAAAAAAAGTTGATTTGCCAGCGTTAGGTTTTCCTACTAAACCTACTTTCATTAAAATCCGCCGACTGTTGGGCCAAAGCTGCCGCCTTTCGGAGGGCTTTTACGTTTTTTAGAACGCTTAGGGTCATCATCATCAGACAAATCTTCGTCAGATTCTTCATCGACTTCCACAAATTCTTGAGAACTGTTTGATTTACTCTCACTATCTTCTTTCAATAGCTTTAATTTTTCAGATGCTGATAGTTTTGGACCTTTAGGCTTTTCCTCATTCTCCTCTTCCTTATTGCCTGCCAAGAATTGTTCCATTCGTGACAAACGGCTTTTTGACTTTTCTTTCGGCTCTTCTTCCTTGGGTACTGCTGCAGTTGATTTCTCTTCAGCCTCTTCCTTTGCATCATCTGCCTTCTCTGTTATTTCCATTTCACCATTTGCATCTACATCAGAAACTGATTTACAGGAAGGACATCTAAATGAGCCAGGTCGGGC
>MIZA01000024.1 GCA_001875345.1 Marine Group III euryarchaeote CG-Epi1 | reverse complement strand
CCATCAGGTAACCGATATCAACTATTAAATTCCAAATATTTTCAAGATAAATCATTCCCAAGAATTCCGCGAATAATCCTCCAGTACTCAAGTCAATGACATCACTTACGAGCATCAAAAACCCCCAAAAAATTAATGCGTGGGCATAACCAGCAAGTTTATCCTCAACAACTTTTCTTTGACCAAGCCAGTCAGTAAGAAATTCTTTAATTCTTTGCTTCCACGAATTAAATCTATCGTCATCCTTACCTAGCCGAATTAATTTGATAATAAATCCTACTTGATATATATGAGAGCCTAAAGCTATTATTCCCCAAACCAAGAGGAAATAATACCATTCTACTCCATAGTAGCTGTGGTATGCGTCCATGCTGCGTCCGGATAAACTATCTGGCTATTCTATTTAAGAATCATAGTTCTACATCAACTTCAAATGAATCACCGTCGGTCGCATTTAATTTTTCTCTAATAAAATGAGGTGATATTAGTTCAACTACGTTTTTGTAATGAGTTCTTTTTGGAGCAATAATTGCAGCTTTTTCTATTAAATTTCCATTTCCTTTCAACGTACACTTGAAAATCCATGCTTTTCCAAAAGATCTACCTTCTTGCTCGAAACCTTCAATTAGAATACCCTCAGCAGCTTTAATTGCCTCTATTTTAGGAACTTGACTTTCATCTAGTCGAATATTGAATGTTCCTTTGTATGGAGTCCAACTCAAGATTTTTTTAAATTGTTTCATATATCCTTCTTTAGAAATGTAGTATCCGCCTTCTCCTAGACCTTTTTCTAAAATTCCATTAATTTTAACTTTATCAAGGTTGCCAAATATTAGTTGGTATTCAGTAAATTCTTTCTTAAGAGCAGTAATACCGGAGCTTTTTATTCCCACAATTTGCCCACCTTGTGCGAGCTTCCTATCTATGTAATTCGAATTCTCAAGTTCTATTAGCTTTCTAGAGGCAGATTGTTGACTTATGTCAAGCATTTCAGCCAATGCTGTAGATGAGATGTGAACTGAGTGTCTGGTTCCACCCTGAAGTGCAATGAACTTCAAGGCAGAAAGAAGACTTGGCTTCATAACAATTGATTAAAATATGCTATAATAAGTATACCTAATGTTTTCGCGTAGTCGATTCTACAGTTTTACTATTTAATCGAAGGCAGAAATTCCGGTAATCCATCTTCCGAGTATTAAATTGTGAATATCATGTGTACCTTGGAGAGAGACGCTTTCTAAATTAGCCATGTGCCTCATTACTGGGTATTCGTTTAAAATTCCATTTGCGCCATGAATATCTCTAGCAGTTCTAGCTACTTTACAAGCCATGTCCACATTATTCATTTTTCCAAGAGAAATCATCTCAGGAGAAGCACTTTCAGAATCAACAGCTCTTCCAAGGTGATAAGCTAGGAGTTGGGCTTTGGTAATTTCACGTAGCATCCAAGACAACTTATTCTGGACTAATTGAAAGCTAGCTATTGGTTTTTTGAACATAATTCTGGATTTAGCGTACTTGACAGAAGCATCGTAGCAGCACATTGCAGATCCTATTGCACCCCATACGATTCCAAATCTAGCCTGAGACAAGCATTTGAGAGGTCCTTTCATTCCTTTTATGTTTGGGAGCAGTCTGTCTACAGGAATTTTACAGTCTTGAAATACTAACTCGCTTGTTATAGAAGATTTGAAGGAATGTTTCCCCTTCATTTCTGGAGCAGAAAATCCATTATCATCTTTTTCAACAATAAATCCTCTAATTTCGCCGTCTAGCTTTGCCCAAACAATAGCCATATCTGCTATAGTTCCGTTAGTTATCCACATTTTAGCACCGTTCAAAATAAAAGAATCTCCATTTCTTACAGCTTTTGTAGCCATATTTGTCGGATCCGAACCATGGTCTGGCTCAGTTAAGCCGAAACAACTTATCAGTTCCCCCTTAATCATTCTAGGTAAATATTTTTTTTTCTGGGTTTCACTACCATATAAAAATATAGGTAGTATGGACAAAGAGCCTTGAATTGATAAGCAACTTCTCAAAGCAGAGTCGGCTCTTTCGAGTTCCTGGCATATTAAACCGTATGCAGTGTGACTTAGTCCAGCGCCACCGTAATCATTCAAATAACACCCAAAGAGACCCATTTCACCCATGTCTCTAATAATTTTTATCGGGAAAATACCCTTTTCGTTGTATTCTTCGATATTTGGAATAATCGTCTCATCAACCCATGACCGAACTAGTTCTCTAACCATTTTTTCTTCTTCACTAAAATGTTGGTCTACATTGTAAAAGTCGACGGGCTTGTATTTTTCCATGGCTAAATCTGGGCAACGGCTATAAAATAGTTTTTAGGGTCCCCTAAATTCGGCATTTGTTGTATCAATTAGCTTTTAATACTATCATTCCTACGAAGGGGAAGGTGTAAATTGACATGAACACAAACAAACTACAAGTTTTTGTTTTTGCCATGCTCTTCGTTGTCGGTGCTTTCACTGGCTGTGTTGAGGATGACGATGACGAAAGCTCAACAACGACAACAACAACGACAGACGACGGGTCTGGAAACGAAACTGTAGTAACAACTACTACAATTAAGATTGGTTTCTTGAATCCGATAACAGGACCACTAGATGCTGATGCAGCCGGTTTTAAATGGGGTGTAGATCAAGCAATTGGTGACCTAAATGCTCACTTTGCAAGTGAGAACACAGTATTCGAAGCTATAGAATTAGATTCAGGATGCAGTGGAGATGTAGCAGGACCTGCCGCACAAACACTAGTTGACTCTGGTGTGGTAGCAGTAGTCGGTGCAGCATGTTCCGGAGCTTCCATGGGTGCTAACGCTATTTTGTCTGCAGCAGGAATTCCAATGATTTCCTACGCTAGTACAAACCCAGGTCTAAGTGACGAAGCTGTATACCCACATTTCTATCGTGTAGTTCCAAGTGACGCTATCCAGGGTCCAGCAGGAGCAGCTATGATGGCAGATGCAGGTGTAACTAACGAAAGTTTAGCTATTCTACACATGACCAACGACTATGGATCTGGATTAGCAGATTCTATCAAAACAGCTTGGGAAGTAGATGGTAGCTTATGTTCAGCAGGAATGCAAGGATATGAAGAATCTACAACCAACTTTGATGCAATGGTAGCAAACATAACCGATGCATCAGATTGTAATGCAGTATATCTTTCCTCATACATCACTGATGGTGCAGGAATTTTAGAAGCATTAGCTCAAGCAGGATTTACCGGACATGTTTTCGGTGGTGACGGACCAGCAGGTATTGGTCTTTTCGAAAAATTGACTGACAATGCCACAGCAGTAAACTTCACTGTATCAGCACCTCGTGCAGGTACAACCTTTGGAGATTTCGAGGCTAGGTACGATGCTAACGCAACAGAAGTAGGAAGTATCAAAACATATGTTTTGACAGCTTATGATGCAACTATGATTATTGGAAAGGCAGCAATGACTGACGGAACAATAGTCGCAGGTATCGAATCTGTTGGAACAGGATACGAAGGAGCATCCGGAGTAATCAATTTCCTTTCTAATGGAGACATTGGTGGAAACGGATACGATTTCTGTACCTACGGTGGAGATGATACAGCAGGAACATACACCTGCAGTAAATTCTGGACCGCAGAGAACGGAGTCGAGTCAGCATAGATAAGATCCAAACCTAGTTTGGAAAACGTAAGAGCGCTGCAGTAGGTCTTTGGACCTACTGTGGTGTCACACACGTTCCTATGAAGATTTAATTTTTTTAAGTCGGCTTTTTGATAGGAACGTGTTATTAGGTTTAAAATGATAAAAGCTGACTTAATCAATTTCTGGAACTCGCTTTCAATTGTAAGGCAAAGAGTAATACTGGGTTTCATTTTTTTCTTAGACTCTTATTTAGGTTTAACATACGGAAGAGGTTCTCTTAATTTTGTAGACTTAATATTAGGTGGAAATTTACCTTCTGATTTTGTTTGGTTACTCCAGACATTTCAGATGATTTGTATTGGTTTCTACTTTGTAAAGATATTATTTGAAAACGTTCCACCGTCCAGGACACGCACAGCTATAATGTGTATGTCTCCGTTTTTACTTATTTTACATGTACTATTTTCACTTAATATTTTGTTATCTGGCCAAGGGTTAGTGGCTAATTTATCATTTAATATTGGTACAATAGGCATTTCAACGTTAACTTGGTCATCAACATACCTTGCAATTGCTGTGGGATGTACGCTGACTTACAGTGTTCAAAGATATGGTAACTTTGCCCAGAGCGAATTTTTCATGTTAGGGATGTATGTAGGAATTGCGTTCATGTGGATGGATTGGCTTTACCCAATTAGCGAAGCTCCAGCTGACGACACGTTAGTATGGTCTCTATTTGCATATGTTGTAGTAGGTGCTTTTATTTTAACAGGAATAGCAGGAATAATTATCGATCGCTTAGTATTCAAGGGTTTCAGAGATAGTAAGTCATCTCCAGATGTAATGATGATAGCCTCATTAGGTGTAGCTATGATTTTGCGTTCTCTTGTATATCTTCGCTTTGGTTCTAATACAAAACGTTTGGTCCCTGATAAGGATTGGATGTCTGGAGAACAGCGCTGGGAAATTCCTACTTACATTGTAAAATTAAATTTAGGTAACCTAAGTTGGCCAGTTATAGATTCAGGGACTGCAAATTATCCTTATGATAATGCATTTCTGCCTATTATTATTTTCATTAGCGTATTCTTATTAGTTTTACTTCTAAATTATACAAGGTTGGGACGTAGAATGAGAGCTGTGGCAGATAATCCCGAATTAGCAGCTAGCAGTGGAATTAATGTCGAACGAGTCCAGATGACTAGTGCTTTTTTATCAGCAGGAATATCTGGATTAGGCGGTGCAGTTTTTGGTTTAACAGTATTATTTACTCCTAAAACGGCATTTACTCTTCTTTTACCAGCATTTGCAGTAATTGTTCTAGGTACAATAGGTTCAGTTCGAGGAGCTATTGTTGCTTCTTTAATTATTGGATTTGTTAGGGCAATCTCTGAACCCGTTCTTTCAGGAATTGGAAACCCACTTGAGAGAACCAATTATTATGCGCTTGCAGGTGTGACTCCATATGCAATAATCATAGCAATTTTGCTAATAATGCCTGAGGGTATCGGTAAAGCATATCAAGAATGGAACATCGAAAGGATAAGGAAAAGAGCCTCAAACAAAGTTAAGAGAGATAGCAATAGGTCTTCTATTTTGGGCGTATTATTTGGTTGGGCTGGAGCTCACCAAATAGATCAAGGAAGAAGTTCTAGGGGCGTCACGATGCTCGTTTTGAGTATCAGTTCACTTGTTTTAGGTAAATCTCTATCATTTATACGCGATAACTCCTTTGCAGGTAAAGGTACAGTTCAGCCTCCTGAAGATCTTAATTCTAGCATGCATGCTGATTGGATATCAGTTGTTGAAAGAGAGCAAACGTTTATTGAATTCTTAGGTATTTTTGGAGATATATTATGGCCTTGGGTTCCAATATTCATTTGGTTGTTTGCAATTTATGAATCGTATTTAATTTACCATAATAAATATGTTGATTTACTTCACAAACCAAAATCTATTATTATTGATTATGTAGATTCGATTAATTTACAGATATCCAATTTTATAGTTTCAGCTCAGAGTAAATTTGCAGTTACTTCCGGCGGAACTAAATATGTAGATAAGATAAACGATGTAGCAAGTAAATATGGTTCAGTTGTTAATGATAAGTTAGGTCAGGTTTCTTCAAACTTTTTTAATTACATCGGAGCAGAACACGGTCGAGAATCTGAGAGCGGATCAAGAGTAATGTTCGCCGCTTTACTTTTGTTTCTGATATACATCGTTTATTGGCTCCCATCAATAACGGATTTTACCAAACTTCTTCAGGTATCTAATTTTTTAGTAACACTATCTATTTTCTTGTTGCTCGCTTTTTCACTAAATATCCATACTGGAATGACAGGATTGGTTAACTTTGGGGTTATTTTCTTTGTTGCTGTTGGAGCTATTATTGTTGGAGTTTTGACTGCACCTAGTGATAAGTTTGGATATGACTGGGACATAATTCCTGCAGTAATTGTAGCCGTTATTTTTGGTGCGCTATTTGGTTGGTTGCTTGCTTATCCTACTGCCAGGTTGAGAACCGATTACTTTGCAATTATTACGATTTCTCTAGGTGAAATAGTAAGAATTTTACTGATGGGTGAGCCTCTTCTTCGTACTGGAGCAAATGTCTCTGCAGTAGGCGTTCAAAATTATCCATTACCTCTTCAAAAGTGGTGGTTTTGTGGAGATGAAACGCCAGTATCCTCTCAGGGTACTGAGTACTCACCCTCCGCCTGTGCTTCAAACGCAGAACTTGTTCCAGACAGTCCAGCGAGAAAAGCGGTAGAATATTTCGAGATGATAGGGTTAGATTTAGAGGGTAAAGCAGTCCCTTACATGTTTCTTTTATCTGTAATTACATTTACTTCAGCATTAGTTGTTTGGTGGTTACTAAATATTCTCTTTAATTCTCCATGGGGTAGAATCTTAAGATCTATCCGTGAGGATGAAGAGGTTGCACAGCACCATGGGCATGATGTTTTTACTCACAAAGCTAGAAGTCTAGCATTAGGAGGGGCAATTGCAGCACTAGCTGGAGCATTTTGGGCATGGAAATTGACTGGGTTTCAACCTAGCTTTATGTCGCCTGCTAAGTCAACATTCCTTGTTTGGGCTGCCTTTATTATCGGTGGAGCGGGAAATAATAGAGGAATGTTAATCGGCGCTATGCTAATCACACTTACTGAATTTTTGTTCAATGTGTTAGTGGCTGCACAAAGTAGTCCAGACCTTGCTCTTGGAGATACAGCTAAAGCAATAGATGAAAATTTTGTATGGATGGTAGAGTCTCCATTGGAAATTTCCTCTTATTTCTTACTTTTTTCTTTAATACTATTTATATTCAGGAGATATAGTGCTTCGGAAACATTATTTTGGTTCTCATTTATTTTCATGGCATGCCATTTAATGTTTGATCAACGTTCAATAGACTTAGTTTTCCCCGAAGTGCTAGGTGGAATTCAGGTTCAAATGACATATGTGAAATTAATGCTGATAGGTTTACTAATTATGGTATCATTGAAGTATAATCCTAAAGGTTTACTTCCTGAGGTACCTTACAGGCCGGAACGACCCGTAGTTTCTGCAAGTTTTTCTAAAAATCAGGCTATTGCGGCAATTCCTGATTATGATGAATTAAATGACGAGGAGGTGAATTCTGACGATGAATAAAGTTCTTAAAGTTAATGAATTAAGGAAAGAATTTGGAGGACTTGTAGCTGTCAAAGATGTTTCTTTTGAAGTTAACAAAGGAGAGTTCATTGGACTGATTGGACCCAATGGATGTGGTAAATCAACTACATTTAACTGTATAAGTGGTTCACTGAAGCAAACCTCGGGAAAAGTAGATTTTTTTGGTACAGACATATCTGACTTACGGCCTGATGAGATTCAGAAAATAGGTATGACTAGAACTTTTCAGCACACAAGGCTGTGGCGTGAAATGACGGTAATTGAAAATTTACTAGTACCTCCTAGAGATCAGTTTAAGCCAAGTATTTGGAAATCTATTTGGGAAGGAAAGAAGAATGAAAACGAAATTAATCGTCTTAATAGGGCTTATGAAGTTTTAGAACAGCTTGAAATTCCACATATGGCTAATAATCTTGCAAGTGAATTATCAGGTGGGCAAAGTAAACTTGTAGACATTGGTAGGTCTATGATGGGCGAACCAAAACTATTACTTTTGGATGAGCCCGTTGCAGGTGTTGCTGGACCTCTAGCAATGAAAATTTTCTCAAATCTCAGAAACTTAGTTGATGAAACGGGAATATCAGTTTTGATTATTGAGCACAATATGGATTTTATTCTACGTCAAGGTGTTGATAGAATTGTAGTTATGAACGAGGGAGAAGTATTGATGGTCGGTTCACCCTCCGAGGTTAAAGGCAGTAAAGAAGTAATTTCAGCATATCTTGGATCTTCTGAGGATTGGGAATGGGAAAAGTTGGCCCAGGAGGAAGAATAATGGCTAGATGGTTAGATGTAAAAAATGTTGAGGGTGGTTATGGCTCAGTTAAGATTATTCATGGAATAGATATGCATGTTGACGAAGGAGAATTTGTAACTATCATTGGACCAAATGGTTGTGGTAAATCTACTTTGATTAAGATTATTTTTGGAATCGCAACATACTATGGAGGAAAAGTTGAGCATAAAGGCGAAGATGTTTCCGGATGGCGTACAGACAGGTTGGCAACTAGAGGGATAGCATATGTTCCTCAAGTTGACAATGTTTTCCCTTCGCTGTCTGTTGAAGAGAATTTACAGATGGGAGGCAACTCTCTTTCATCAAGCCTTCTAAATGAGAGGATAGGTCATGCTTTGGATATGTTTCCAGATTTGAAAGATAGAACACATGACTTAGCAGCCTCATTATCCGGAGGGGAAAGGCAAATGCTCGCAATTGGTAGAGCTTTAATTAATCAACCAGATTTCTTACTTTTAGATGAACCCACGGCTGCCTTAAGTCCTCTTTACCAACAACAAATTATTGAAAGAATAGACGCTCTTAGAGAAGTAGGAATCACAGTGTTAATAGTCGAGCAAAATGCACGATTGTCTTTAGCAAGATCTGATAGAGGATACATATTATCAAATGGTAAAGTAGTTCATACTGGTAATGCTGAAGACATTCTTAATGATCCACATATCAATGAATATTTCTTAGGTACTAAAGGAGATTAGTTTTTTGAGTTCTCAGACACCAGCCTACAATTCTAGGTTCATTTATATCTTAATGTTCTTTGTTGCTTTTTTTTGGGGTTTGGCGTGGCCTGTAGGAAGAATTCTTGCTACAGATTTACTATCTTATCCTTATTCAGTTATGTTTTTTAGGTATTTGTTCGCTATACCTGTTTTATTTGGATGGCTCTGGTTTAAAGAAGGAAATGTAGTTCCTTTGAAAAGGGATTATAGTTATTTGCTATTGCTCGCGTTTACCTCAGTTTTCCTCTATCAATTTGGATATATGTTTGGAATGCAGAAGACGGCAGCATCAGATGCATCTTTGATAATTGGCTTTAATCCTGTATCAGTGTCGTTATTGTCAGTTTTTATCCTTTCACATAGCCTTACAAGGAACGGAATGCTTGGAATATTCTTAAGTTTTACAGGAGTTTTATTAATTTTTCTAGCATCACCAAATGTAGATATCAATTTTTCAGATAGATTAATTGGGAACGCTTACATTATGTTCGGAGCCTTTGCATATGCAATTTATGTAGTTGCCATGAGGCGATATGTTTTAGTTGTACGTGAAGATCCTTTGAGTTCCTTGGCTACTATATCTTGGACTTCATTAATTGGGTGTCTGATGTTTGTTCCGTTTGTTATCAATGAATCGCCTTGGAATAGAGTTTGGGAAAATGAGGAGTGGGCTTTGATAGCATACCTAGGAGTATTATCTACCGCATTGTGTTATGTTTTTTTCGCTATGGGTGTTGAAACTATAGGGGCAAACAAAGCTGCTAGTTTCATTAATGTAGTCCCTATATTTGGAATTTTATCAAGTTGGCTTTGGATTGGTGAAGAGCTTGGATTAGTTCAGATTGTTAGTTTTATATTGATTTATTATGGCGTTAAATTAGTTAATCAACAACCTTCTGAATCACTTCGCAGCACATAATTTAGCCTAAGCTAAACTTTTTATTAGCCCAATCTAATAAAAGATGTGGATTCAATAGCTGTTGAGAATTATCTCAAGTCACTTTGGCAATTAGGGCCTGATAATGTAGCGACGTTAGATTTGGCGCAGCATTTGGATGTAACTCCAGCTTCAGCAACTAAAATGATCAAGCGTCTTACCGAGAAAGGACTCGTCGAGCACATTCCGTACAAAGGTGCCTCACTAACTAAAGAGGGAGAATCTAAGGCTCTATCTGTTGTTCGCAGACATCGTTTACTTGAGACTTTCCTATCTCAGACACTTGAATTAGGCAGTGAACAACTCCATGATGAAGCCGAGCGTTTAGAACATGCTTTGTCCGATGAACTTGAAGAGGCTATTGCTAATTATCTTGGAAACCCTACAAGAGACCCTCACGGACATCCAATACCTGGAATAAATGGAGAGATTTTATCAGATCATGATTTTCTACTTACAGAATCTCCTTTCAATACAGATCTGATAATTACACAAGTTCCTGACAGAAATTCTGAAATGCTTGCATGGCTCAGAAAAGAAGAGATTCTACCGGGTTGCAAAATTACACTAATTTCCAAAGATAAATTCGGAGACAGTTTAGTTATAAGTCTAAAGAATAATGAGAAAAGATTGGCTTTTTCAGTAGCTAATCAAATTCATGTTTCCCTTGAGGTAGATATTTGAGTTCGGTAAATTATAATGGCTTCCTATTGAATTTTTCAAGGAAAAACCTCTTTGACTTGTGGAAAACAAGGCACCGCAGGATTGGTATTCTTGTAATATTATTAGTTTATTCAGTTTTTCCAGGAGATCTAGGAGAGGTTACTCGTACTTCTCTTTTCGATGCATATATTCAGGTTACTGTGTTTGTAGCAGCTACATTGTTACTATTTTTTAGTCTTGAGCATTTTTATAAAATAGATATTGGCATATTGATGAAAAAAGGAGATACTTGGCAGGTGCCCATGGCCAGTCTTCTAGGAGCTCTTCCCGGTTGCGGAGGGGCAGTAGTAGTAATCACAGCCTTTGCTAGAGGGAATATTCGTTTAGGAGCGATGGTTGCAGCCTTAATCGCTACAATGGGTGATGCAGCTTTCTTACTATTGGCAAAAGAGCCAACAACTTATCTAAAGCTAATGAGTATTTCAATTTTTGCTGCAGTAATAAGTGGGTGGACAGTTGATCGGTTTCATCGAGGTGAATTGTATAGTTCAGAAATTAAGCATTTCGAGAAGATAGGAATAGGCAAGCTTCGAACTAGAGATAAATTATTCATGGCTTTTGCAGCGCCTGGATTATTTTTAGGAATTTTGCAACTTGCACAAGTTGACATAAATAATTTTGGGACTTTAGTTACCATTTTAGGTCTCTTAGGTGCTTTTCTCTCGATTAGTGTTTGGGTTCTATCTCCCATTAATGCAGTTTCTTCTAGTGACGATCATCCATTCACTCGCTCTAGTGAGGAAACTTCTTTTGTTACAGTTTGGGTAATTGCAGGGTTCTTAGCATATGAATACGCTTATGCTTTCTTTGGTTTAGATTTGGAGGTACTAGCTGAAGCTGCTTGGATATTCCTTCCCATTTTGGCAATATTAGTAGGTTTTATTCCTGGTTGTGGACCTCAAGTACTCGTCACTACATTATACTTAAATGGTATAATTCCTTTTGCTGCATTGATAGGGAATGCAATTTCTAATGACGGAGATGCACTGTTTCCTGCAATAGCATTAACGCCAAGAATGGCAGTGATAGCTACACTTTACAGTGGTATACCTGCATTGATAATCTCATATTTTTTCTTGCTTACAGGGTAATTCAAAAATTAATCTAATGTCTTATGTTATGCTTTTCAAAGTATTTTTGATGATATTCTTCAGCTTTCCAAAAAGTATCAGCTTCAGTTATTTCAGTGACGATTTTCTTTTCTAACTTCTGCTGGAGTTTGTCAAGTGACTTCTGAGCAAGATCTCTTTGCTCGTTATCAAAGTAAAAAATAGCTGAACGATATTGAGATCCAACATCTAGCCCTTGCCGGTTTAATGTGGTGGGATCATGTTTCTCCCAAAATGAATTTAGTAATTCTTCGTAGCTTATTACCGATTCGTCAAATTCAATCAAGACTACTTCCGCATGTTCAGTTGAATTATTACATACTTGCTCATATGTTGGCTCAGGGGTTTTTCCGCCACTGTAACCTGATAATACCTCATTTACACCATCTAGTTTGGAGAAATTATATTCAACACCCCAAAAGCATCCAGCTCCGAACATTGCTTTTTTCATTATTTAGTATTGGAAGCGATCCATCTTTTGAAAAGCTTCATTCCCTCCTTTAAATCATTCATACCTATCCCTGAAAAGGCTAGTCTTATGTAATAATCTTTTTCGTTTTCTAATGGTCTTCCAAAGTGGTGACGTCCGCAAAAACTGACTCCGGTTTCTTTTAGTACAACTTTTCTAAACTCTTCGACACTGTTAAATCCGGTATTCTCAAGTAAAGTTGTAATCTTTGGAAAAACATAAAATCCTGCCTCAGGTACATGTACCTCCACACCCTCTATTTCATTCAGAATTTTAACGAGAGCATCTCTTCTCTCTTTGAGAATATCCAAAATATCTTGAGTTTCTTGCTTTGGAGCAGTTAGGCCAGCTAAACCAGCATACTGAACAAAATGAGTAGTACATGACTCCATATTGACATTTAATCTATTTATTTGTTCGATAATTTTCTTTGGACCTATGGATGCGCCTAATCTCCATCCAGTCATTGCAAATTTTTTGGAAAAGGTATACATAGTTAGAGTTCTCTCGTACATTTCAGGATAACTTGCTATGGACTTTGGTTTCCCGTCAAATAGAGTATCAAAATAGGCATCATCCGAAATAAGAAACATATCATTATCAATTACTAAGTTAGCAAGTCTTTCAATTTCGTCATTTGAGGAGGACGCTCCTGTAGGATTATTGTAATTATTGTAAAAAATATGTTTCGCTCCATTTTCTACTCCCTTTTCAATTGCATCAAAGTCTAGTTTTAGTCCTTCAGAAGTATTGATGTATCCATATGGCATGGCAACGCCTTTGTAGAATTCAATTTGAGATTCATATATGGGATAACCAGGATTAGGATATAATACGGAATCACCTTTTTCCATCATTGAAGCAATATATTTTCCTATACTTGGTTTACCTCCTGGTTGAACAGAAACATTTTCCATATTGTAAGTAATTCCTCTTGCATTACCAACATCCTTTGCCAAAGCTTCTCTTAATTCTGGAATTCCTGGAGCTGGACAGTATCCAGTCTTACCTTCTTCAATAGCCTTATTTGCAGCTTTGATAACACTTTTTGGAGTTGATAGGTTAATATCTCCTAAGTGGAATGGGAAAATTTTCTTACCCGTTGCAGCCAGATTAGAAGCTTCTGCAGAAACTGCAAAGGCAGTTTCACTACCCAAAAGATTCATTCTGTTTGCTATTTTCATCAAACTTTGAATAAAACTAGGGTTTTATTGTTTGCGTAATCTTTATACAGATACATTAATAGAATGAATCATGGCAAGTGAATGGCGTAAAGACTTAGACAAATTTTTACAAGAACATATGCTAGCAGTTAGTTCAGTGTTTGCAATAATTAGTGGATTCATGATTTACGTGGGAATGATGGGCGAATTTTATTCAACTTCCTCATTATCTCCTGATTTAATTTTAGATGCGATCGGAGATTATGATGTTTTTGTGTTCATATTTGGTTTGATCATTTTTGGTTTTTCAGCATATTATCTTTGGTTGACTAAGCACTACATGGATAGATTTGAAGAGATAATTTCTACAAGTTCCAAAAGAGAATTCCAAAAGAATTGGACCGAAATAGAGCAAATAGCAAGGTACCAGCTTCCCAAAGAGTATAGAAAAAGGGTGGCAGATGCTCGTAAGAAGTTTGGTTTGAAGTAATCGAGAAATTTTATATAGAAGACTTTTTACTCGAATTGGAGGTTAACAACCTTAGGTTCACAACTGATGACATTAGGAGAAAAATCTGAAGATGCAAACAACGATGAGAAACCTCTCATTTTAGATGATGAACCCGTTGATGAGCTATCGACTCTGAAGATAGAATTAGAAGATGTGAAAGATAAATTTGCACGCTCAATGGCTGATTTGGATAATTTTAAGAAAAGAATTGAGAGAGATCGCGAGCAGCAAAATCTGAAAAGTAAAGGTTTAGCAGTATCAAGCTTTCTTGAAGTTGTCGAATTAATTGATAAGGCATCTAACTCAGATTATCCAGATTTAGCTAGCGCAGTTGAAGGAATTGGTGGAATTCAAAAATTTACAAAATCATTTTTAGAATCAATGAAAGTTGAAAGATTTAATCCTGTTGGTGAACCTTTCGATTTTCGTTTACATGAGGCTCTAACAACAGTAGTTAAAGACGATATTGAACCACATACAATAGTAGATGTGATTCAAGCAGGATATTTACTTGAAGGAGAGCTACTAAGGCCTGCAAAGGTAGTAGTATCCAAAAAAGAAGAAAAAAAAGAAAAAGAAGAAGAAAAAGGTGAGTAAAAAAATGGCAAAAGAAGTTATAATTGGCATAGATTTAGGTACAACAAACTCTGAGGCTGCATACCTAGAGGGCGGTAGGCCTGTAATCATACCTTCAGCAGAAGGTTCGACATTTGGAGGGAAGATGTTTCCGTCTGTAGTAGCATTTACCAAAGATGGTGAAAGAATCGTAGGAGATCCTGCAAAAAGGCAAGCAGTATTGAATCCCGAGAATACAATAATGCACATTAAGCGTAAGATGGGAACAAAACATAGGGTAACCATCAAAAAGAAAAAGTATTCTCCGGAGGAAATATCTGCAATGGTTCTTCAAAAAATCAAAGCAGATTCTGAAGCCCATTTGGGCGTTGATATTGAAAAAGCGGTAATTACAGTACCAGCGTACTTTAATGATAATCAAAGGCAGGCAACGATAGATGCAGGAAAAATTGCAGGTCTGAAAGTAGAAAGAATTATTAATGAGCCAACTGCAGCAGCATTAGCTTATGGTTTGGACAAGGAAGGAGAGTATACTGTAGCTGTTTTAGATCTTGGCGGTGGTACTTTTGATGTTACTATTATGGAAATGGATAATGGTGTTTTTGATGTAATCTCTACTTCTGGTGATAACAATCTGGGAGGCACTGACATGGATGATGCTTTAGTTGATTATTTAGCAGATTTATTTAAGGAAGAGAATGGTATTGATTTGAGGGACGATCAAGCTGCGCGTCAACGTTTGCACGATGCTGCAGAGAAAGCAAAGATTGAACTAAGTAATACTCTAAAGTCAACAATAAATTTACCATATATTTGGTCTGATTCTAGTGGACCTAAGCATCTTGAGCATGATTTTACAAGAGCTAAATTAGAAGACATAGTTGGTCCAGTTATTTCTAGGTGTGAAAAGCCTATAAAACAGGCATTTAAGGATGCAAAAATGAAGCCGGGGGATGTCGACAAGGTCATTCTTGTTGGAGGTCCCACACGCATGCCAACAGTACAGGAAGCTTTTGAAAAATTTGTAGGAAGAAAAGCAGAGAGAGGTGTAGACCCAATGCAATGTGTTGCAATGGGTGCAGCAATTCAAGCAGGAGTTTTGGCAGGAGACATCAAGGATGTAGTTCTTCTAGACGTAACTCCTTTAACATTAGGAATTGAAACTGAAGGGTCAGTTATGACTCCTTTAATCGATAGAAATACTACAATTCCTACAAATAAATCTAAGATTTTCTCAACAGCAGCTGATAATCAGCCAGGAGTAGAAATTCATGTTCTGCAGGGTGAAAGAACAATGGCAGCAGATAATGATACATTAGGTAGATTTCAATTAGTAGGAATACCTCCTGCAGCTAGAGGAGTTCCACAAATCGAAGTTAGTTTTGATATTGATAGAAACGGTGTGATGAATGTTACAGCAAAGGATCTTGGTACAGATAACGAACAAAAAATAGAAATAACTTCTAAATCTAATTTAAGTGATGACGAAATTGAGCAAAAAGTCAAAGAAGCTGAGCAATATGCAGATGAAGATAAGCAAGCTAGAGAGATAATTGAAACTAGAAATCAAGCTGAATCTTTCATATATGCTACAGACAAGGCAATCAAAGATCTTGGAGATAAGGTAGATGATACGACTAAGACCTCGGTTGAAGAGTCCAAAGATAAACTAAAAGAGGCAATGAAGGAAGATGATTTAGAGTCCATGCAAAAAGCCTTCGAAGAATTTCAACAAGCTTCACAGGCTGTAGCTGAGATGGCTTATCAGCAAGCTGCTGAAGAGCAGGCTAAGAATGAAGCTACAGATGAGTCTTCAGATAACAATTCAGATTCAAAAGAAGATGATAATGTTGTCGATGTAGATTATGAAGAAGTAGAAGAAGAAAAGTAGGCAAGTATAAATTCCCCTATTCTATGCAGAATTGTGGCTGATAAAGTCTCTTTTACAGATTTCGGAACTAAACGTAAAATCCGTAGGGTCAAACGAAAGAGAGTGACCGGCTCCTCAGTTAAATCAGAAAATAAACAGGTATTTTCAAACGACAAATCTAGAGATGAAGTAACTAATATTTCAGCTGAATTTAAGTTTCCATTTCTTGAAATATCAGCTATCCAATTGACTCCATCACTGAGGGGGGCTTGGTGTGAGATGGAAATATCCTTACGGAATACAGGTAACGGTTCAGCCCGTTCTATCAATATTTCATTTGATAATTTAGAATCGAGGGGAAAAACAATAGTCGATGAATTGAAAATTGAATCCGAAATATTACTTAATTTTGAGGTGAAATCTGAATCCAGAGAATCAGTTATAACTCGAATGGATGTATTCTATCATACGATTGAAGGAGATACTTTTTCAATTGTAAGGAGAGATTGGTTTCCTAATTCGAATGAAGGCGATGCAGTTTTTCATAATGAAATTCCTCCAGGAGAGGAAGATAAAGCTAATCTTTATACTCGAAAAGAAGTCATGTCTGACGATTTTCATATAATATGTAACAAATGTGGAGCCAGATCGCCAGCAAATTTTAGGATATGTGGTAAGTGCGGTTCTAGACTTCAGAAAAGAACAGATAGATCACAAGATTGGGGAAGTAATCTCAAAGAGACAACTGGAGTTCAGGACAGCAGAGAAATACTTATGCAGAAGCTACGAAAACTTGGCGAACTTAAGGATAAAGGAATGCTTAGTGATGCTGAATTTTCAGCAGCCAAATCTAAACTACTTAAGTAAATTCAAACGGATTCAGCTTCGAGAACATCGTCATCAAAGTTTCCGTCTGAGACAGGTCCTTTTTTCACAGAATCTGCAACTTTGTTGTTGAGGAAGAATATGAATATAACTAAAATTATAGCCCATTGTAACACCATTGTTATGATAGTGAATAATCCAAGTCCCATTCCTTCTATTGGTGAGTTGCTTTGATCTTGTAATTTTTCATAAATGAAAAATCCAAACACGGCAATGAATTCAAGAGGGAAAACGTACTTGATTATGTATTCCCACCATTTACCAATTTGTAAATCTGCATATTTTGTGTTTATTAAATTATTTCTAAAGTCACTTACTCCAAATCTCATAACCACAACTGCAACCATTAATCCAGATACAATAAGTCCAGTTCCCCAAACAAAGTCTTGGTTATCTAAGAATTCTAGGCTAACTGCAGAAGGTATTCCAGCCAATGCAACTGCAAGTGCAATATATCTTACAGCTTCTTTCCTCTCCCATCCCATGTCAACAAAATTTACTACACACGCTTGAAACGTAGAAACCATCGAAGTTAATGCTGCGAAAGACATTGCAAGGAAAAAAATGCTACCGATAATCCACCCTGCAGTTCCCATCGATGCGAATAAAGCAGTTAAATGAATGAAAGTTAAACCAGATGAACCAGATTCAACAGCTTCTAACCCTTCAGCAGTTGAATCAGACAATGCAAAAACAGTACTTAATACTGCAACTCCAGCAATTAGTGAAACTGAATTATTTCCTAAACCTGTCAAGAAAGCATTCAAACCTATATCCTCTTTTTTCCTCATAGCAACAGCATATGTTATCGCCATACCGAATCCCGCTGAAGTAGACCAGGCTGACTGAATAAGTGCTCTAATCCATGTTTCACTCTTGAATAAGTATTCAGTTTGAGGAATGAATAGAAACTTAAGACCAATTATAGCTCCTGAAGGATTTAGGAAGAATGGATAAATCATAGCGACAACAAGGAAAGAAATTAAACATGGAATCAGAATTTTGTTAGCTCTTTCTATACCGCTAATTCCGTTGTAAACAATAAACGCAGAAAGTCCCACTGCAATTAACTGGAAAAATATAACTTCAAAGGGTGAAGAAATAAAATTTTCCCATAATGCTTGTGTTTGTGCCGTATCATCAGCAGCAGTCATTTCTCCGGAAATGGCTATCCAGAAATATCGTATTGTCCAGCCCATTACTACAGCATAGTAGAATCCTACAGCAGTACCAACCCAAAGCATCCAAATTCCTAGCCAAGTGAAATTACGTCCAGCCATGTCCCTCATAGCTCCTACAGTTCCTAACCTTGTTTTCTTTCCAATGGCAAATTCAGCAATTAGAAGAGGAATGGACCAAGCAAATAGGAATATCAGCCAACCAATCATGAAAGCGCCACCGCCGTTAGCAGCAGCTTCTCTTGGGAATCTCCATATGTTACCAGTTCCTACAGCAGCTCCAATTGTGGTTAAAATAAGACCTAACCTAGAAGAGAATTGTTCATTTTCTTTTCCATCAGCCATTTCTAGCTCCTTTTGGCTTTTCTTGAACGTTTGTTAGTTGTAATCTTGCCTTCCTTTCTCTTTTCAGCTTCTGTAGCAATTCCTACAGCCTTGTACAAGCCACCCCATACAACACCATAGAGGATCCCCATCATGAAGATCATAGCGAAAAAGTCAACATAGGGATTGCCAAATCCGATGATATCATCAACGAAAACAGTTATTGGTTCAGCGTTGCCGTATCCAGTGAAGACAAATCCTCCACCGAAAGCATATGCTAATCTAGAATCTTGGCCAACTGCATAAAACTGAACATTCATTGATTCTTCAGTTTCAGGTATTTTAGCTTCATAAATTGAATTTCTAACGTTAACAAACCCACTGCTGCTGTTATAGTTAGAAAAATCTTTAGCGTCACAGTTTGTTATACAACTCATTGTCATTTCATTCCAAGTATCTTCTTGCATCCCATCATAACGATACATTAGTTTTAATGAATCTTTCAAAAGATATTGTGAATTTTCTACATTTACTTTTACTGAAATATCATCGTTGGAATATATTTTGTCTTCATCAAATTCAACATTTGAATCAGTTCCAAATCCAACCTCTTCAGCGTCTTTATTAGACAGAATGGTTAACTTTGGCATCATAGTGTCCTCTGGTGAATTTATTGAGTCTACACCTAAGTTTCCAGTATCAGATGTAATCATTTGTCCTATCCTAGCTCTTTGAGATTCATCCAAGAAGTAAATATTCGTTAATAGATGCATCCTCGCAGTTGGCCTAATTAGTAAAGGATCAGCATGAAAGCCACTTGTTAAGCCTCCTTGGCTACCGCATTCATTTAGCTCAACAGTATACGAAAAAGAACCTTGCATTCCGTATAAATAATCATTAATATCTCCTGAAACTTTGTAACCTCCTTGGTCTTTCCAGTTTCCATAGCCTGTGACATTCATTAATGGTTTAACTTGATTTTCCATGTAAAGCTCATGAGGAGGGTCTTGGTCCTTGTAACCCCATGGCCAGATGTAAAGGGCTGAGCACGAATGGTACGAAACAGAATTCATAATATTGTGTTTCATATCGTGTGCTTCCGTTCTGTAATTTCTAATGAAATCACCATCTGGTGCAGTTACAAACATGTCAGGCCAATTATCTCTGATAAATCCATTCTCATAATCTTCGAGATATTTATCTTGAGGGTAATCATCATAGATATCAAGTCTCCAAGTTAAATATTCGATTACTTGGGTTTCTGGTTCAGAGAAACCACCTTCGCGATCTTCATCAATCATTCCGTCGCCGTCATCGTCTATATGAAGTGCATCAGGAGGATCTTCGTCAATACCCGTTTGCGTATTTTGATCGCCAATACTTATCGGTGTGTCACACAGGTCACTATCGCAGTCCCCATCATCATCAAAGAAATCTCTTGGACCGTGATATACGTCCGAGCATGGGTTATCATCGTCAACTGTGAACTCAGGTTCTAAATCATCTCCAATTAAAGCCTGACCTTGAGTGTTGTGTGACCATTCCATAGGATAATTTCGATTAATGTCAACACCATCGCATTCGTCCCCATATCTATCATTTCCATCATTATCACGCATGTTCTTACGCCAAAATCGGTCAGGATCTTCCCTGTCAAAATTATACCCGTCAGGATTCAAAAGAGGAATAATCCAAGTTTCGCGGTTGTTTACTAAATGTGTTACACGAGCTTCACTAGGATCTTCGTCTATTCCTTCGTCAATGATGCCATCTCCATCATTATCTATTCCATCGAACAGAGCCCGTCCAAACTCATCCACTCTGCCGCCTTGTTCTCCGTCACCGTCGTTATCAACTCCATCAATCATATCTTCATTTACTAGCCCATCACCATCGTTGTCAATAGGACCTTCTTCGTAGAAATATGTTAGATAGTGTATGAAATACATTACAGTAGGAATAGTCATCCATTCTCTTGAGTGATGATTACTAACCAAGAAGTACGTTTCTTCATCGGGATCATCATAGAATGCAGGTTCGTTAGCTACATTATCTGAAATTTTAACACCGTAAATCTCATTTCCTTGCCAGGTTTGTCCAGCTGGAATTATATCTGTTAGTGTGTATAGTTCTACAATATCAGGATATTGTGTTGCAAATTCTAATAGCTGTGCGTAAACTTCAGCTGAGGTTTCGTAATAATCATCGTAAAATATGTCGAATGGGAATGTAATAGTTCGATCAATTGTATCGTTTTCATGACCATCAAAGCCCTTTGCATAATCATTGATCTTAGTAACTGCAGGTTCATCTAGAGACCCTGTACTAACAGTAGTCAGACACAGCATGAGAACTATCGACATTGTATAAGCTTGATTCATGTAACATTACACAAGAGGCTTACATTATAAAATTTCTTCAATAGATATCTTCATTAATATTGCCCAAATCAATACCTAATGCTTAAGTGTAAAGATTGCCCACATTGGTACGGTGGCGAGGATTATGGATATGGCAGTTGTAGACTTAAGCTTCAGGTTAAGAAAAAGAAATTTTTGACCTTTGGGCAGCAAGACTGTGACGAGGGTTATTCAGATGGTTGAGGTAAGAAGTATTCAGGAATCTGATTTAGAAGCTGCCAAATCTTTAACTGATGCAGAAGAGTGGGGTAATTCTAAAAGTGATTGGAATCGACTTTTCAAAAAGAGTATACCTCTTGGAGCTTACGATGATGGTAAATTAGTAGGTGTAACGACAGCATTTGATTTTAGTACTCTAGGGATGATTGGAAACGTTATTGTTTCAGAAAATTACAGGGGAAAAGAAATAGGTCGTAAATTAGTGATTGAGGCCAAGAGAAGGCTTGAAACTTGTGATTCAGTCAGAGTTCACTCAAATATGAATTCAACTGTTTTTTACAAGAAATTAGGGTTCATTCCAGAAGGCATGTCAACTCTTTTCAGGCTTGATGCAGATTTGAAGGAATTTCAGCCATTTGCTATTGACTCGGATGATAATATTGTTCCTGCAGAAGGATATTTAGATGATATTTTAGAAATGGATAAAAGACAATTTGGGGGAGATAGATCCGAACTTATCAAAGACTTTATCGGAAATTTACCGCAATGTGCCTTTGTAGCACTAGATGAAAATCAAATAGTGAAAGGATTTATAGTTGTTAAAGGAGATGAAAACTGGTACGAAGTCGGCCCCTGGGTTGTTGAGCCAGGATGTAAGAACTGGAGAGGTATGCTTCAGAAATCGGTATTTGCAATTCCGCCAAAATCTACCGTTGATATTTTTGTTCCAGCACCAAATCACCGTATCACGAGTCTACTTGATTCAGTTGGATATACAGCAGATTCATACTACATGTCTATGTTTTATGGAGAGGACTGGCCTGATGAATCCAATATTTGTGCGAGAGGTGGAGGTGACAAAGGTTGAGGTTTTTCAATACGGCTTCAGGGATTAAAGAAGAATTTTCAAAAGATTCTAAGAAATTAGGGTTATACATCTGTGGGCCTACTGTATACTCAGAAACGCACCTTGGCCATGCAAAATCTTATGTCTCTTTTGATATTTTAAAGAGATGGCTAACCTACAAGGGATATCACGTTACTCATATTCAAAATTTTACTGATGTTTCAGATGAAACCGCCGAGGGTGCGTTGAGGGAAGGAGTAGATGAGTTTACTTTTACTCAAAAATATGAAAAGGAATTTTTAGATAATATGGCATTATTATCGAATACTTATGCATCAAAATATACTAGAGCCTCAGAGTTTGTAGGAAAGATTGCTGAGGAAACTAAGAAGTTACTCGAATCTGGAGAAGCATACCAAACGGACCAGGGTGTATTTGTTAGAATTAACCAGGATGATCATGGTAAATTACTTAGAGTCAATCTAGAGGAATCTTTGGCAGAAGGTACTTCTGACGTAGACTCAGGGCCTAAAGAAAGTCCTCATGATACTCTACTATGGGGCCCTCCTCTGGAAGGAGGCAATTCTTGGGAGGTTGATGGTTTACCTCCAGGAAGGCCGGGATGGCATCTGGAGTGTACAATAATGTCATCTTCAGAGTTGGATTTACCTATTGATATTCACTGGGGAGGTATTGATCTTATCTATCCCCATCATGAAACTGAAATGATTTTAGCTGAGAAAATAGGACTAGGACACTATTGCGATTTCTGGATGCACAATGGATTAATGGAAGATGCAGAGGGTAAATTATCAAAGTCAAGAAGTGAGAGAGTAAGTCTTAGTCAGATTTTTGAAGAATGTCCTCCTGCCTCACTACGTTTTTACCTCTTAACTCATCATTACAGGGCTTTTACGCCTTACACTCCAGATTCTTTACTGAGGGCATGCCAGGAAGCTGAAAAACTTGGAATTAACGCCGTTGATTGCATGGTTGTAGACCCTACAGACCCGAGGGATGATGATGAACTTGCACCTTTAGTATCACGATTTGAAACTGCTCTTGCTGATGACCTAGATACGCCCGCAGCAATGAATGTCTTGAGAGACTTAGATGTAATTGCTGGAAATCGTATAAAGCAAAATGGGAATTTAGCACCAATATCAGGGATGTACAGTATCTTTGAATGTGTTCTAGGGCTATTCTCTTAGTCAGTAAATTTTTCTACAATTGAGTCCGTAACTTCACAATCAGGTAATTCTTTCTCCATTAGCCATCCATACCATTCAATAGAAATCATTGTCCCTCTAGACGTTTTGTTTGCTTTGAGAATTCTATCATTTACAATAGTTTTTCCATCAAGTAAGATGCCCGTCTTTCCAAGTGCAAAGGGTCGAGGATATCCTAGGTATATTAAACTCAAAATTAATAACGTTAGTGAAAGATAAATATCAAGTCCTTGAGCATAATCAAGGGAAATAATAAAGATCATGGTGCTAGGAATTAGTAATCCATTGATTCCTTTTCTCTCAATCTCCTTCCAAAAATCTAGTGTAATAATTTTACTGTCGGGTTCAGGTTTTCGAAAAAGAATGATTACATCATACAATAGTACAATTAGTAAAATTACTTTTGCATACTGTAGTAAATCATCCATTTCTAACCTCAGAAACTAGTTTCCAAACTTCATCAAAAATTTCCTCAGGAGTTCTTGTAGCATCTATAATTCGAACTAAAGAATCATCTTCCAAATTTAAGTAAGCCTTCCGAACTTTTTCCAAGTGTTCTTCTTTTTCGAACACATCAGCTACACTATGACTTCTTACACGTTTCATTGCTAAATCAGCAGGTAAATCGAAAATCAATACAATATCGGGTTTAGGAGCAAATTCATTATCCTTCCTAATCCTGCTAACATCAATCCCTGCAGCTGCTTGATATGCCATTGTGGAATAATAATACCGATCCATGAGAACAATCTTGCCTTCATCAAGAGCAGGCTTAATTTTTTCATTAACGTGCTCTTTTCGATCTAATACAAATAATTCCAAAATTTCTTCAGTGGTAGCTTCAATCTTTCCACTTAGCATATTCCACAGCATTTGCCCATATTTCCCATTTGTTGGTTCCTTCAGTAATATTGTTTTTTCATTATCACTCTCAAATTTTTCCATTAAAAATTGAGATTGTGTGGACTTTCCACATCCATCAATTCCTTCAAGATTTATGAGCACAAGAGATGTACAGGAAGGGTCTTAATTAGGGGATTTGTTGGTCATTTGTGTCGATTTGGTTTGAAGGTTATGGATGTACTGCAAATCAGGGTGAAACTCTTGAAATGAGAGATCACGCGAATGAATTAGGCCACGCGATTGCAAAGGATTCAACTTCAGCTGAAACTGTTGTTCTTGGTACCTGTACAGTAATAGAGTCTACACAAAACAAAATGGAAAAGCGTATTTCTGAGCTAATTGATCAAGGTAAAAATGTGATAGTTAGCGGATGCATGGCTACTGCAGATACTAAAGTTTTGAATTCCAAATTTCCTAATGCTCCTTTAGTCTCTCCTGGAGACATTAATGGTTTAGGGGACTTGATAGGCAGAGGTGGCTGCAAGCCAGAAACCTTGGAATCTCCCTTTGCATCTATTTTACCCATATCTTCAGGATGTCTTGGTAGATGCACTTATTGTGCAACTTTGAAGGCTAGAGGTAGAGTAACATCACGTTCAGTAAATGACATATTTTTCAAGGCTCAATATGCAATAGATTCTGGAAGCAAAGAATTATTGTTAACTTCACAAGATAACGGGGCATTTGGAGCAGATACAGGATCTAGTCTTGAGAATTTGCTAATGGAGTTATCACATTTAGATGGAGAATTTAGGCTAAGAGTAGGTATGTTGAATCCAATGTTAGTTGCTGGACGTTCACATGAAATGGCTAAGGCATGGGGCGATTCGAGAACTTATAAATTCATGCACTTGCCAATTCAATCGGGTTCACAAAAGATATTGGACTCTATGGTTAGAGATCACACAGTTGGAGAGTTCTGGGAAGTAGTGAATGTTTTCAGAGATTATTACCCTGAAATGATGATTATTACTGACATAATAACTGGATTTCCCGGAGAAACTGATGAAGACCATCATAAGACAATAAGTTTGTTAAATGAATTATCTCCAGATTTGGTTAATGTAACACGTTTCTCCCCTAGAAAGGGTACACCAGCTTCCAGATACAAAAGAATAAACGGTAGAATAGTCAAAAAACGTTCACGTGAATTAACGATTCTAAGAAAGGAGTTGGGAGCCAAAAGTTTTAGACGATTCGTGGGAAGGAAAACTTCTATTTTAACTGTAGAGAATCAAAAGAGAGGTAGTACACTTTGCAGGGATGATAACTACCGTCCAATTATTTTAATGGAAGAGTTACCATTGGGTGAATTTTATGATGTTGAAATAATCGATTCAGAGTATGGCTTCATGACTGCTATTTTAGTTTGAGATAGTAGTAAAATACTAATACACAGCTTTTTCTGCAAAATTATGCCAAAAGAGTTCAAAGCTTTCATTAAAGGACAACCCGTTAAGAAAATTATAGATCCAAAGACAGGTCAGGAGAAATGGGTTCCAATAGAAAGTGATTCTTGAACACAGCCTTTCTATCAGGTTTTTTACTTAGTTTTTCACTTATTTTAGCCATAGGTCCACAGAATGCTTTTGTCTTACGTCAAGGCTTACTCAGACAGCACGTTCTCCCCATAGCACTTTTCTGTACCTTATCAGATATTATTTTGATATTATTAGGTATTTTTGGATTTGGTTCTATAATTTCAAATTTCGATAATTTTTCTGAATATATGTTTGCAATTGGGGGGGCTTGGTTACTAGGATATGGCTTTCTAAGGCTAAAAGGAGCATATTTAGCTGATAGTTTTCTCGAAGCTTCCAATGAACAAGAATCGGATATAAAATTAGTTTTAATTAATTGTGCAGTATTGACTTGGTTTAACCCTCATGTCTACATAGATACTTTAATTTTAATTGGCACAGTTTCCATTAGATTTGAAGATTCTCTCCAATTCGGATTAGGTGCTTGTTTAGCTAGTTTCATTTTCTTTTTTTCTTTAGCGTTTGGAGCAAGACTTTTGTCCCCTCTTATGGGCTCAAAAAAAGCGTGGCAAATCTTAGATTTAGTTATTGCTTCAATAATGTTTGTTTTAGCGTTTTCAATGCTTCAAGAAGTTTTCTAAAGTAATAATTAGGACTGCTTGTTCGGAAAATCAATGAAATTAACTGCATTAACTCTAAGCTCTGACCGTTATTATCCTCGTTATGCTAAATTTATTGAAGAAGCAGATGGCAATCCTGAAAGAATTCAATCAGTTAGTGATCTAGAAAAATACGATGTTTTAGTGTTATCTGGCGGCGGAGATATGGGAATTAAGAGCGGAGCTTATGGTTCCCAGACTGAAGAGTTACCCATTGATGGAGTTAAGGATGAACGAGATGAATTAGAACTTTCTTTACTCAAAAAAGCTGAACAGACTAAAATGCCAGTATTGGGAATTTGCAGAGGATTACAAGTCATGAATGTACATTTGGAAGGGACATTGTGGCCAGACATAGCTCAAGGAGGATTTGATGGCGCAATGCACAGAGATGGAGAAGGAGGCGAGCCTCCCATAGGAGACATTCCTCATTGGACAAAAATGGAAGGTAAAGAATTTGAAGTAATGAGCCATCATCATCAAGGAATTCGGAATTTAGGTAATGGTCTCCAAATACTGTCCCAATCTTCTGATGGAATGGTTGAAGCTGTCAAGCATGAATCATTACCATGGTTTGCAGTACAATGGCACCCTGAAAGAACTTCTGAAGGTCTTGGTAGGGCCTTGCCACGAGAATGGTTGAGAAAAGAACTTCAAAATGTACAATAAAATAACTTTACTAGGTAATGCTCAGGATGCAGGAAGGCCCCAGGTAGGCTGCAATAGGAAATGTTGTAAGGAAGCTTTCAAAAATTCACTTTTGGTTAGAAATCCAGTTTCTCTTGGTTTACACGGAGATAAATTTGGTATTGTTGAAACAACCAAGAGTCTTACGAATCAATTACAGATGGTAGAAAATCCAGAATTATCTGAAATCTGGTTGACCCATGCTCACTTAGGTCACATAGAAGGTTTAGGTCAATTTGGTAGAGAAGCACTAAATTCTAAAAAAATTAAGCTTAGATGCTCTCAATCTGTAAGGGAATATATTCTAAAGCATCCAATTTGGAAAAAATTGTTTGACAGAAAAAACCTTATATTTTCAGATTTTGGTACTAATTCAGTAATTCCTATTGAAGTTCCGCACAGGTCTAAAGACTTTGATACACATGCACTTCTTTTCAAAGGTAAAAATAATATTTTGTTCCTTCCAGATCATGACTCTTGGTCTGAAACACTAGATTTTGTAGGTCATAATAATCCATTAGATTGGTTTAATCATGTTGAAGCTAACATTGTACTTTTGGACGGTACTTTCTGGGACAAAATGGAGTTAGCTGATCGAAATCAGGAAAATGTACCACATCCAACGGTTAAAGAAACGCTTCAATTAATTGGAGAAAGACGTCAAAAAGATCCTAGAATAATTTTTATACATCTCAATCACACAAATCCTCTTCATGATAAGGATTCAAAAGAATTTTTAAAAGTCGAAGAGAGGGGTTGGGAAGTCGGTGAAGAAGGCATGGAGTTTAGTCTTTAATGTTCCAATCTTTGAAAAACTTCTTTCACATTAAAATAGTTATGAACCTTTATTCTTTAAGAAATTATTTTACTAATAATGGTGCAGTTTGGTTAAGGTTAACTGGCTCAGACTTAGAAAAGATGGTTTCTAAGATTATCGATTATAATAGATTGGATTTAGATAATAAAAATGTTTTGGATTTGGGGTGCGGTACAGGCACAATGCTACAGTATGCAGTAGAGAATCATCAATGTAATGCATTTGGGGTCGATTTAATTAGATTAAATATTCATCAGGCCAAAAAAAAAGTACCTAGTGGAAATTTTTATCGTGGAGATATTTTATTGTACCTTAATGATTTAAATGAAAAATTTGACTTGGTTATCTTATATGGCGTAATAGGATGTTTCACTATATCAGACCAAAAGATGATAATTGATAAAATTTTAGCATCTCTTAATCCAGGTGGAATATTGTGGATTGGTGCTAATTTATATGAAGATTTCAATTATAAATTTCAAACATATCCAGTTCCACGAGATTTCTATAACGTTTACAAAGAATCTGAAAAATTTATTTTTGATGAAGTAAAAGAAGAGAAACTATTTGGAAAACATAAATATGAGCCTGAACAAACGTCTGTAATGATTACTCACCAGCCGTAAGTCTCAGTAACTTTCAAACTTGATTTAATTTTTAGTAATTTTCCAGCCATTGGTAGTAAATCGGGATTCCTAACCAAAACTCCTAGCATTTTAAACCAAGGTAATTTCGAATAATTATTTCCATCATATATTTCCCCGATTAAATTTAAAATTCTCTTATCAAGAGAGTAAATTAGCTTAGACTGATCTACAAATTTTTGTTGTGTCCAAGGCTGTCTTTTCATTATTCGGTCATACCATATGTGTGATTCTAAATCAGGATGTAATGCTTTACCACTTTTTTCCCAATATTGTCCTCTTAATTCATGACAATTTACAGAGTGAGAAGGTGGAGACAATTTTCCAGTACCTAGTTCATTTTGTATTGCAATTGCAGCATATTGACCAGAAAGCATTCCAACATGCACACCTCCTTTTGTGATAGGATTGGTTAGTCCGGCTGCATCTCCTACAACATATGCATCTTTAGTAGAAAAAATAGGAATTGGCCCATCTCTTGGAATCAAGCCTCCATTTTGGCGATGGCCTATTTCACTCTCAACTCGTTTGTCTGGCTCTACGCTCATGTGCTCTCTGCAAAAATAATCTAATCCTGCTTTTGCACCATTTGTAGCAACAATTCCTACATTAAAAATATCATTTCTTGGAAAAACCCAAATGTACCCATCAGCATATCTCGGATTTATATAGAAATCAAAATAGTCAGTGTCAGGAAAATCAACATCTTCTCTTTTAAATTTATACTGTAAACCAGGTAATAATCTTAATTTTTCGTTTCCTTGAAGGCCTATCTGCGTTACAATATTTGGTACTCTGCCTTCTGCTACAACTAGTTGCTTTGCTTTGGCTACTTCACCATCTTTTGATGATAAAATCCATCCGTCCTTATCTCTGTTAACTTTAGTTACTCTAACTCCTTCGTGTCTAGTAGCTCCAGCTTCGACGGCATCATCAGAAATACTTTGATCTAATCCCCATCTATGAATTGAATATCCTGGAGACATTAACCCAACAGATTTTCCATTAGGCATTCTAATTCGATTGCCCTCAACTGACCTAATTGCCCAGTCTCCTACTGGATAGTCTGCATTTTTTAGTGCGATTTTGCCCAATCCTTCGCCACAATGGACAGGATCGCCAACGCGTCTTTTACGATCAAAAGTAACTACTGAATGTCCTGCTTCAGCTAACCTTAATGCAGCCATTCCTCCTGCAGGGCCTTGACCTACAACAGCTACATCGTACATACAACAATGCTATTGGGGTAGGATAAAAAACTAATCTCTATTCATGGAGTCTCTTAGAACTGGCCTTGCATCGCGATATTTTTCAACGTTTTCAAGAGGGATTTCGCAAGTAAGAACTCCTTCTTCAAATTTATCGATTTCACCCATTACCTTACCTCTAGGATCAAAAATACAAGATTCTCCAGCAAATACTAAATTCCCTTGAGTTCCCACATTATTTACAAAAGCGTAATAACAAGTAGTTTCAATTGCGCGAGCTGGCAGTACTCTATGGAAAAGTGGGCGAGATGTAGTAGGACTAGCGGCTAAATTGATAATTATATCAGCTCCTTTTTGAGCTAATTCCATTGAAACGTCTGGAAAGAATAAATCATAGCATATTTGAACACCTATATTTCCAAACTTAGTCTTAAAAATATTAGTTCCATTTCCTTCTCCAAAATAAGTTTTTTCTTCAAAGGGCCCAAAATTAGGCAGATATTGCTTTCTACAGTGACCCAAATATCCTTCGGGCCCAATCATTATCGCCGAGTTAAATAGGGATTTATTTGATCTTTCAACGATACCTGTAAGAATAGTAATGTCATGTTTCTCAGCTAAAATTAGCAGACCTTCCTGGGCAGTATCGCTACCAGGTATTAATTCAGATACTGAGTGGTAATTGTCTCTTAGATTATATCCGGTAATAAATAGCTCTGGAAATGCAATTAAATCAATATATTCTTTAGACTTATTTTTTGCTTCTTCGATGGCTTTCTCTATACTTTTTAGATTCTCACCAACGTTTCCTAGAGTTGTAGGAATTTGTCCTAGTGCTAAATGCATAATCTCTGATAGCGCCGTAATAATATAATATTGTCAAATTTAAATTAGTCCCTTCTTTTTCGTAAATTGTGAATGTACCACCAGATACTTTGGACATAGTAACTAATTTCATTAGAACTAGAGTTAGTGATGCAAATTCTGGTGGCGTTGTTCTTGGGCTATCAGGCGGTATAGATTCAGCAGTAACACTTTCTTTAGCAGTTAAGGCATTAGGTTCAGATAAAGTAACTGGTTTGATTATGCCTTTTACTGTAACAGAATCTGTTGATTTAGCAACGAGTCATGCAAAATCTCTAAGTGTAGATACTAAATTGATAGACATAAGTGACATAGTTTCATCTTACAAAGCTAATTCTTCCTTATTTTCTGAGCAGTTGTCTGAAGGAAACCTACATTCAAGGATACGGATGTCACTGCTCTATGGGGCAGGTTTTTCATCAAATTCTTTAGTCATTGGCACTTCTAATAAATCTGAACTTTTGATAGGATATTGGACTAAGTGGGGAGATGGAGGTACCGATTTCCTTCCGATTGGAGATTTGTACAAAACCCAAGTATTTGAGTTAGGTAAAATTTTAGACATTCCATATGAAATTTTAGTTCGCAAACCAACGGCAGAATTATGGCCAGACCAAACGGATGAGCATGAACTTGGTTTTACTTACGAGGAACTTGATGGCGTGTTGTTTGAATTAGAAAGATTCCATTCAGCTTCCCAAGTCAACGAAAAGACTGGAATTTCTATTGAAAAGATCGGTAAGATTAAGGGTTTGATTCAAGCCTCAATACACAAAAGAGTATTTCCTCCGGTTTGCAAAATAGGGCTTAGAACAGTAGGCCTAGATTGGCGCGAAACAATAGGCTCTCGATGATTTTTTATAATTTAATTATTACGTCATTTAACGTATACTTATTTTTAACAGTTTTTATCATTAAATTTGTGGAACCAACACTGGTTTTTTGACAGGTTCTACTCTTTTTTGTTCATTTTTGTAGTAGACGTACTACTAAAAATGGAACTTTTTGATTTTTTTTTAAACGTATGAAATACTTATTATAAGGTTGCTTAATGGTAGAAAATCATGAAATTAAATCAAATTTTTGTAAATGATGAGTCATTTCTGCCACCTTGGGGGGTGGCCTAGTTGCCAGCCAAAGCTAATGCATTAAATATATCTAGACATTTCACTGAAAGTGGAAAAGATCCTTTTGATAAATTGTCCTGGTCAAAAAGAGATGTTGAAATAAGAAACTTTGATGGAAGTGTTGCCTTTTCAATGAAAGATGTTAATCTTCCAGATAACTACAGTCAAGTTGCGGCTAATGTTCTTGCTCAAAAATATCTTAGAAAAGCTGGAATTCCTAAAAAACTCAGAAAAGTTAAGGAAAAAGCAGTTCCGTCTTGGCTTCAGCGAAGCGTTCCAGATCTCAAATCTATGGAGAATCTTAGTGAAGGGGAAAAATTTGGTGAGGAAATTGATGGTAAGCAAACTTTTAGACGTTTAGCTGGAACATGGACTTATTGGGGTTGGAAGCACGGCTATTTCGCTAGCGAAGAAGACGCAAAAGCATATTTTGATGAAATGTGTTACATGCTTGCATTCCAAATGGTTTCTCCCAATTCGCCCCAGTGGTTTAACACAGGTCTCAACTGGGCTTATGGTATCGAAGGCCCAGCCCAAGGACATTACTTTGTTAATCCGAAGACCGGTGATTTAGAGCGTTCAGTGAATGCATATGAGCATCCACAACCTCATGCTTGTTTTATTCAATCTGTTTCAGATGATTTAGTTAATGAGGGTGGAATTATGGATCTTTGGACGCGTGAAGCTCGTCTGTTTAAATTTGGATCTGGAACTGGTAGTAATTTTTCAAAGATAAGGGGAGATGGAGAGCCACTTTCTGGTGGCGGTATGTCTTCTGGTCTTATGTCCTTTTTGCGAATAGGTGACCGTGCTGCAGGTGCAATAAAATCTGGAGGCACAACACGTAGAGCTGCTAAAATGGTTAGTTTGGATATGGACCATCCAGATATAGAAGCATTCATTGATTGGAAATTAACAGAAGAAGAGAAGGTTGCTGCACTAGTTTCAGGTTCACAGCATCTTCAAAACCATGCAAATGAAATTCTGGCCGCAATACAAGCCCACCCTGAGGAAGATTCTAAATTTGATCAAGGGAAAAACAGGTCTTTAGCTAAAGCAATTAGTGTTGCTATGCAAGCTTATGTTCCTGAAAACATAATTGCAAGAGTTCTTGAACTAGGTGAACAAGGTTACACTCATATGGACATTGAAACATATGATACTTCTTGGGAAGGTGATGCTTATTCTACAGTTTCAGGTCAAAATAGTAATAATTCAGTTAGAGTTAGTAATGACTTCATGCAAGCAGTTCTTGACGAAGGCGACTGGAATTTATACTGGAGAACTGAATTAGATGATGCTAAAGAGGAGTCCAGAGATCCAGCACCATGTAAATCCATTCCAGCTAATGAATTATGGGATAAGATATCTAAAGCCGCATGGTCTTGTGCAGACCCAGGATTGCAATATGATACCACCATTAATGAGTGGCACACATGCTCACCAGATGGCCCAATCAACGGTAGTAATCCTTGTTCTGAGTACATGTTTTTGGATGACACAGCCTGTAATCTTGCAAGTCTTAATTTAGTTAAATTCTATGACGATGAAACTACTAAGTTCGACACTGAAAAATATAGTCACGCAATAAGGTTATGGACTGTGGCACTAGAGATTTCAGTATTAATGGCACAATTTCCTTCGGAAGCTATTGCTCAACGAAGTTATGATTATAGGACATTAGGATTAGGTTATGCTAACATTGGTTCTTTGTTAATGCGCATGGGTATTCCATATGATGATAACAGAGCTACAGCAATTTGCGGAGCGCTTACGTCTATTTTGGGAGGAGTTTCATACGCTGCAAGCGCAGAAATGTCTTCAGTACAAGGTCCATTCCCAAGATACGAGCAAAACAAGGATAATATGTTAAGAGTTATGAGAAATCATAGAAGAGCAGCATACAATGTCCCTTCTAAGGAGTATGAAGGTCTTACTGTAACTCCGAGAGGCATCGATTCTAACTATTGCCCTGAGTATTTACTTTCAGCAGCACAGAATTGTTGGGATCAAGTAGTCTCCGAAGGAGAAAAACATGGCTTTAGAAATGCCCAAGCTACGGTAATTGCACCAACTGGAACTATTGGCATAGTAATGGATTGTGACACTACAGGTATAGAACCAGACTTTGCACTTGTAAAGTTTAAGACTCTTGCTGGTGGAGGTATGCTTAGGATAATTAATCAGTCAGTTCCGGTTGCACTAGATAGATTAGGATATGACTCAGTGCAATCAAAAGAAATAGTTGATTACGTTATTGGTACAGGAACCTTTTCTGAGGCTCCAGGTATTAACAGAGAATCACTAATACGTAAAGGCTTAACTAATGATATAATTGACTCACTAGAATCTCAAATAAGTAGTTTCACGTCAGTAGGGTTACTTGTAACGCCATCCATGGTAGGCACAGAATTCTGTGTAGAAAAATTAAGAGTTAAGGAAGAATTCTTGGACAACTGGAACTTTGATTTATTAGAGCATTTAGGTTACACAAAAGAGCAAATTAATGAAGCCAATGATTTCATTTTTGGTAGGTTAACTATAGAGGGAGCACCTCACATAAAAGATAGCGATTTAGCAGTTTTCGATTGTGCAAATAAGTGTGGTCAATATGGTACACGATTCATTGGCTGGAGTGCTCATATCAATATGATGGCTGCAGCTCAACCTTTCATTTCTGGAGCTATATCAAAAACAATCAATATGCCTCACGAATCTACGATTGAAGACATTAAGCAAGTTTACATGGATTCTTGGAGAGCAATGATTAAAGCTAATGCACTTTACAGAGACGGTTCAAAATTAAGTCAACCTCTTATGTCTGGAACAGTGTTGAAAGTGGATATTGATGAAGAGGAAATGATGTCCGAGACCATGGTTAGCACCGAGCAAGCCGTGGAAACTATGGCTAAAGCCCTTCCAACTCCAGATGCAATCCCTCTTGCAAGTAAAATAGTTACTCGCTATATTGCACAAAGAAGAAAATTGCCTAATAAAAGAAAAGGATACATTCAGAAGGCAAAGATAGGAGGTCACAACGTGTACTTGCACACTGGTGAGTACGACGATGGAACATTGGGAGAAGTCTTCATTGACATGCATAAAGAAGGTGCGGCTTTCAAGGCTTTAACAAATGCTTTTGCTATTGCAGTAAGTCTTGGTTTACAGCACGGTGTACCTCTAAAGGAATTTGTTGATGCATTTGTTTTTACTAGATTTGAGCCTAACGGTCCGGTTATTGGAAATGAACGTATTAAAATGTCAACTAGTATTTTAGATTACATTTTCAGAGATTTAGCAGTTAACTATTTGGATAGAAATGATCTTTCCCATGTTAAGCCAGAAGATTTGAAGCCAGATATAGTTAGAAGCGAAGGTGAAGCTGAAACAGAGCAAAATTTGAATTCAGGCCTTACTCCAGCAGGTGAAGCTACAGATGGCCACGAAATTCAACTAACTTTAGATGATATGGCCACTTCATCCAGTGATTCAAACTCTTTTCAATCAACAGTAACTGATTTGTCTACAGAAAATGCACCTATGATTTCTGGAGATAATGCACTTGTGAAAGAAGCTGAAAAGTATGGTTATGAAGGTGATCCATGTCCTGAATGCGGTCAATTCACTTTAGTATCTAACGGTAGCTGTCTTAAATGTGTAAGCTGTGGGTCTACCACAGGCTGTTCATAGTTTGAACTGAAAGCTAAATAAAGGCAAGACACTAGCAGCTCAATGAGTATAGGAGATAAATTGTCAGAAAAGCTTTCCAGCTTTGAAAAATACAACAATAAAGAATTGTATCACCTAGGCTCAGTTAAATTGGGTTTTACAGTAACTGGAAGGATAGTTTCCGGAACCGTTGGCTTCATAGTTATCATACTGATGCTAATGGTTACCTTTTCCTCAGCAGCGAACTCAATAATGGTTTCCGAATTAGGTGGGACGAAGGCATTTACTGCAGATGTAAGTCTGTCTGAAGTTTCTGGCACTACTATTTCAGGTACATTAAATAGTGAAGGAGAGTTCATTGAGTTTGGTTATGTTGTTGACGATGTTGATTGGGATCTAATCTCTAATTTACGTATTTCGCATGTTGACATTCAGGTTTCTTGGGATGCAAATGGAGGAGCAGGCGGCGGGCGTCAAGTGACATTTGATGTTTCTTCGCAGAACGATACGACAGGTCAATCTCAGAATGATGGTGGTAACGGTGGAACAATAGTAACAACTTGGCTTGTTAATCAGCTGCCAGAAATAGTTTCAGACACTGCCGATAGTCCAGATGATTTTGTTAAATCATACGAAACGTCCGGAGAATGGTTGGGTGGAAAGTTTACCTACGCCTCAGAAAGTGTTGGCTCAATTGCACTGAATGATTCTATAGATTATACGATTACATTTACATATTACATGTGGGAGTTAGAAAATATTAGGGAGATTGTTGAAGTATGATGGAAACCAGTTCTAAAGATAAAAATATTGATAAAATACCTAAAGAAAATTTGCGAGAACCTGATGGCGAGGAGAGTAATCTTCTTTTTACAGACGAATACAAGGAAGCACTTGAAAAGGCATCATATGAAATTGTTGGAAATCACTCAGCAGTTGAAATATGTGGATGGACTAAAAAATCTATAAAAGGATCAGAAGGTGGATGTTACAAGCAAAAGTTTTACGGAATAAGATCTCACCAATGTACACAAATGACTCCTGCAGCTGTAGCTTGTGATCAAAAATGTGTGTACTGTTGGCGAGTTAATGAAATGTTTTCAGGTAAACAAGATTTGATGGAATACGCCAAGGATGATCCTGCCGACATTGTACAGGGTTCAATTGAAGGACATTTGCGAAAGCTTTCAGGGTTTGGGGGAAATCCAAACGTTGATCAGCAAAAAGTACTTGAGTCTAAAACGGTTCGTCATTTTGCTATTTCCTTAACTGGAGAACCAACTCTTTACAATAGACTGCCAGAAATGCTCCGCGAATTAAGGAGCCGTAAAATTTCTTCATTTTTAGTAACTAATGGATTGCACCCAGAAATGATTGAAAGGCTTAGAGATGAAGATTCTTTACCTACTCAATTGTACATGTCATTAGATGCTCCAGACGAACGTACTTGGAAGAAGATTGATGTGCCACTAGTACCTAATTTCTGGGATAAGATTAAAGGGACTCTAGCTTTGATGGATGGTCTAGAAACACGTAAAGTTCTCAGAATGACTGTTGTAAAAGGTTGGAATGACTTCGATGTTGCAGGCTATGCTAAATTAATTAAAATGGCAGGAGAAAGAGTCATGATAGAAGTAAAATCATATATGCATTTAGGTCCAGCTCGTGAGCGTTTGAGCCAAGATAATATGTTGACATATGATGAAGTTCTTTCATTTTCTAATAGTTTGGCAGCAGAATTAGGTTGGAAAGTTATCGATGAAGCGCCTAACAGCTTAATAGCCTTAGTAGCAGAAGAAGATTGGGACGGGAGAGTCATTGACTTTGGTGACCCTCTTACTGGGCATTTGGAATCAACATTTGAATGCTAATCAAAACAGGTAAATAGTACTAGTAACGAATTAGATTGTGGAATATATTAGCGGAATAGAAACAGCTTTCAAAAACTACATTGGACTCGATTCTGTTGATAAGCTTAGGAATTCCATAAACGAGAAGCCTATGATTTTGATTGCTGGTGATCAGTTAACCGGTAAATCAACACAAGCTAAAAATTTGGCTAATTACTTCAGCGGCACATTCCATTCAGTAGGGAACTTGTTTCGTGAAGTAGCTGCAAAGAGGGGCATTACTGTAGCAGAGCAAGCTAAGCTATTACTGACAGAAAGAGGTATCGACGTTGAAATTGATTATAAAACATGTGAAATGATTTCGGGAGAAAATATTAGAACAAATCTCGGAGTTATTGAAGGAAGACAACCTGCCTACATGGGAAGTTTTATGGAAAATCTTGGCAAGAAAAATATAGTTCGCATATATTTTCAGTGTTCAATAAGAGATCAAGCACTTAGATTTCTTCGTAGAGAGATAGGTGAAGATGCATATACTAAGGGTTTGGAAAATGTTCCAGATATGGTTTATGATAGTTTAGAATCGTTGAAAGATGAAATTTTTAATTTAGGATTAGCTGAAAGTGATGATGTAGTTGAAAGATTTATAGAAAATCAAGATAGAGATAACGATGATAGGGCTAGATACTCTTCTTTGTATGGCTTTGATTATGGTAATTTAGATGGCTACGACATTGTAATTAATACTACTAACAAAGAAGCAGATTTTGTTTTTAAAGAAGTTGTAAGAGAATTAGAAAAATCTGGATTTAGAACAAATTAATAAACACCCTATCTATACCTTATTGTGGACTTATCTATAAATGAAGTAAAATTGCTTAAGGTTCTCAAGAACGGAACACTTTCGCCAGAAGCAGCTTCCATGGAGTCAAACCTTGGTGAAAAGGAAACTATGTCTGCAGCTTCATGGTTGAGGAGTAAAGGGTTAGTCAATATTTCGGAATCCTCAACTAAGTTCTACTTTACAAACGAAGAGGGTAAAAGATACGCAGAGCAAGGCTTACCAGAAAGGCGCGCGGTAGAATGGCTTAATCAAGCCGGAGAGTCACTGTTATCTGAGTTACCTCTTCATGATGATGAGAGTAAGGTGGTTATAGGTTGGTTGAAAAGGAAAAGGTTTGCAGACTTGGAAAAAACAGACGAAGGATTAAAATTAATCCCAACTGGAAATGTGGATGAAACTTCTGATGAGCCTTTACTTGTAAGACTTAGTAAATCTTCTTTATCCGAAAAAGAAATTGATCAGGATGCACTTAATTTATTGAAAGGAAGAAAATTGTTAAATGTTAAGGAAGAAGTTGAAAGAACTTTTTCTCTAACAGATGAAGGTAATAATTTTAGTTTAGACAGTTTAGATGAAAATTTAATTGGTGATATCACTCCTGATTTGATCCAATCAGGTGAGTGGAAAGATAGATCATTTCAAAGATATGGTGTTGAAGATAAAGTTGAAGCTAGTAATTTTTCCACACTTCACCCATTAACTAGATTTACAGAAGAAATTCGGAGTATTTTTTTGCAAATGGGTTTTACCGAGATTGAGGGAGATTATGTTGAATCTGCATTCTGGAATATGGATGCTTTGTTTATTCCTCAAGATCACCCTGCCCGGGAATTACAAGATACTTTTTACCTATCAGAACCGGCTTCTTTTGTTATTAATGAAAAAGAGATACTTGATGCAGTTAAGAAGATTCATGAAGATGGAGGAGAAACAGGCTCTAAAGGATGGGGTACTGATTGGAGCAAAGAGGCTGCACAACAAGCACTCCTCAGAACACATACCACAGTAGGAACTATCAGATATTTAGCAGAAAATCCAACACCTCCGGCTAGAGTTTTCAGTGTAGGTAGAGTTTTTAGAAGAGAGGCTTTAGATTCAACTCATTTACCTGAATTTACACAAGTTGAAGGAATAATTGTAGAGCCTGACGCTAATTTTGGGATGCTAATCGGAGTATTGAAAGAGTTTTACAGGAGGATGGGTTTCAATAATGTCAGAGTTCGTCCAGCTTATTTCCCGTATACTGAGCCTTCTTTGGAGGTAGAAGTTAAATTTGGAGATAAGTGGCTTGAATTGGGTGGGGCTGGAATATTCAGACCTGAAGTAACAGCTCCATTTGGAATTGATTGCCCAGTTCTTGCTTGGGGTTTAGGTTTAGAAAGGCTAGCTATGTTACATTTGGAAATTAAAGATATAAGAATGTTGTATCAAAGCGACTTAAAGTGGCTGAAAGAAACTCTTTAGTCTATACTAATGCTGACTTTCTTAATTACTATGTTTTCTCCTCTTTGAATGAAAGTTACATAGCACTCACCAGGAACAAGGTCTAAATCTTCTTCAACCCATTTAGGCAAATATATCCTTCTGTTTATGTCATATTTCTTCACGTCAGTTATTGGCATACTCATATTTTTACACGAAGTCACCACTCTAAAAGGGTTTTGGACATTTAGGCTATTAAGGTGTTAGTTTTATCATCCCCATTTAGTAATGTATATTATGAATACTATACGTATTGCAGTGACAGGAGCTGCAGGGCAAATAGGCTATAGTTTACTTCCTAGAATTGCAGCAGGAGAAATGTTTGGCTCAGATGCCAAAGTTACTTTGCAACTTTTGGAAATTCCACCTGCGTTAGAAGCACTAAGAGGAGTTGCAATGGAGTTAGATGATTGTGCTTTCCCTTTATTGGATGAGATTGTCGTGACTTCTAATCCTGAAGAAGCTTTCAAAGATGCAAATCTTTGTCTTTTAGTTGGTAGTAAACCTAGAGGTCCGGGTATGGAGCGTTCAGATTTGTTGAAAGATAATGGAAAGATTTTTGTTGGACAAGGTAAGGCAATTGCTGAAAATGCAGCAGATGATTGTAGAGTAGTAGTAGTTGGAAATCCCTGTAATACAAATTGCATGATTGCGGCCTCACAATCAGATCGCTTTGATAACAGTAGATTCACAGCAATGACTAGATTAGATCAAAATAGAGCAGTATCTATGTTAGCCAAAAAAGCAGGCGTGCTTATTGAGAAAGTAAGAGGCCTTGCTATATTTGGAAACCATAGTCCTACAATGTTTCCAGATTATTCAAACACCTTAATTTCAGGCGAATCTGCGGTAAATAGCATCGGTGATGAAAACTGGCTGAAAAGTGAATACATACCAGCCGTAGGTAAGAGAGGTGCAGCAATAATTAAGGCCAGAGGACTTTCAAGCGCAGCTTCAGCAGCGAATGCCTTGATTAATCATGTTCAAAGTCTCTACACAGTAAGCGATGAAATACATTCAATTGTAGTTTGTAGTGAAGGGCAATACGGATTTGCAAAAGGAGTGTGGGCAGGTATGCCTGTACGAACAGTTTCACCAGGTAAATATGAGGTAGTTGATAATTACCAGCATGATGATTTTGCAAAAAAAGCACTGGCCATTACTAATGATGAATTAGTATCTGAGAGAGATTTAGTTTCTGAGTATCTTTAATCAGGACCTGCTTTTGAATAATCACCAAAGCTTTCATATTTAATGAAATTATTTTTGAAAAGAGCTATTAATTCATTAGCTTTGGCATCGTATGATTCTTTATCATTCCAAGTATTCCTAGGATTTAGGATATTAGAATCAACTCCAGGCACTTTGGCAGGTACTAAAATCTTAAAGTTAGGATCAGGAATAAAATCAGTATTTTCTAATTCCCCATCTAGAATTGAAGTTAGCATTCTTCTAGTAATAGGCAAGTCAATTCTTTCTCCAGTTCCATAAGCACCACCACTCCATCCGGTATTCACTAACCAAGCTTGTGCATTGTGTTTCTTTAGTTTTTCACCTAAAAGCTTAGCATATGTAGTAGGGTATTGCGGCATAAATGGAGCGCCGAAACAAGTTGAAAAAGTAGCTACAGGTTCAGTAATTCCACGTTCGGTACCTGCTACTTTTGCAGTATAGCCACTTAAAAAGTGATACATTGCCATTTCTGGAGTTAGCTTAGAAATAGGTGGTAAAACTCCAAATGCATCGCAGGTGAGAAAAATTACATTCCGTGGATGTCCTCCTTTTTCCGAAGGTTCTATATTTTCAATATGGTCAATAGGATATGACACACGTGTATTCTCAGTTATTGTTCCATCGTCAAAGTCAACCACGCCGTCTTCATCAGTGATGACATTTTCAAGTAAAGCCCCAGGCTTTATTGCTTTAAAAATATCAGGTTCTTTAGATGGATTTAATTTAATAGTTTTTGCATAACATCCACCTTCAAAATTAAAAATTCCCTCATCAGACCAACCGTGCTCATCGTCTCCAATTAACCTGCGATTAGGGTCGGTAGAAAGAGTAGTTTTACCTGTTCCACTGAGTCCGAAAAATAAAGCTGAGTCTTCATCTTTACCTATATTGGCAGAGCAATGCATTGGCATTACGCCTTTAAGTGGAAGATAAAAATTTAAAGCTGAGAATATCGATTTTTTTATTTCACCTCCGTATTCTGTACCTCCTATTATAGCCATTTTTTTCTTAAGATTAAGTACGATGAAAACTTTTGAGTTTAATCCTAATTCTTTCCAGTTATCAATGTTTGTAGATGATGCATTAAGTATAGTAAAATCGGGCTCAAATCCTTCCAATTCATTTTCAGTAGGTCGAATGAACATATTGTGTGAGAAATGACCTTGCCATGCCATCATCGTTACAACTCTCAATGGTAACCGGTATCTTTCATCAGCTCCAGCGTATCCATCAAAAACAAATAAATCCTTTTGCTCCATTTCCTTTTTGACAGCACTCTCTAAAACTTCAAAAGATTCTTCACTTAATGGAAGATTTACGTCACCCCAATCAATTAATTTCTCAGTTTCTTTATTTTTAACAATAAATCTATCATTAGGCGATCTACCAGTGTATATTCCTGTGTTTACAATTACAGTGCCGTTAGAGGATAGTCTACCTTCTTTTCGGCTTAATTCTTCGTTTCTCCATTCATCTTGTGTAAGATTAGATTTGACTGATGAGGGTTTTATGCCCATCAATTCTAACTGGTGAAGCATACTACTTCGCACGCGATATTGTATTTATAATTGAGGGGAGCTGATAGAGCCTCAAAATGCTTATAAAGAATGTCATTTCCCGATAAAAAAATTGACTTTAAGTCTTATTTGGACCTTTCTAATAGCAGTTAAGTAGAAAATGGTTTGTAGCGTTAAACCTCATGTGAAAAAGACCTCATCTGGGCCGGTGGTCTAGGGGTTATGACGTCGCCCTTACAAGGCGAAGATCGGCGGTTCGATTCCGCCCCGGCCCACCATTCTCGCCGCAAGCAAAAAATGCTAGGTCAAAATTTTTTAATAGATTCTAATATTTCTAAGAGAATAGTAGATTCGGCTGAAGTGCGAGAAGGAGAAAAAGTATTAGAAATTGGACCTGGAAGAGGAGCTCTTACAGAATTATTATCTTCAAAAGGAAATTTGATTGCCATTGAGAAAGATAAATGGCTAGCCGTTGTACTAAAACAAAAATTTAAGGAAAATGTAGAGATTATTGAAGGAGATATTCTAAAATGGGAGGTACCTCCAATAGATGTTATCGTTGCTAACTTGCCATATTCAATTTCCTCACCAATTTTGTTTAGATTATTTAATTATGAATGGTCTCGCGCAGTTTTGATGTTCCAAGAAGAGTTCGCGAATCGTTTAGTTGCAAAACCAGGTTCTAAGATTTACGGTCGGTTGTCTGTTATGGCAAATCACTTTGTATCTACAAAAAAATTATTTAAGGTTTCTAAAACAGCATTTCAACCTCAACCTAAGATTCATTCACAAGTTGTAAAATTAATTCGCAGAGAGCCAGATTATATCTTAGATGATTTTATTACTTTTGAGAAGGTAGTGAGATCCATATTCACACACCGGAGAAAGAAGATACGTAATTGTATAAAGATAACATTTCCTGAAATAGATGTTGAAAAATTAAAATTTATGGATTTAAGGGCAGAGATTCTAAAGCCTTCAGAAATAGCAGAACTTTCTAATTCTATATTTGCTATTAAATCAGAATAATTTTTTTAGCAATAGCATGTCCGTTAAGCTAGCTTTAACTTTTAACTCTCCAGTCATGTATGCCTTTATTGGAGACATTTCTTTGTTAATTAGGGCAATGAGAACATCAGATGTTGCAGTCACCACAAGATCTTTACTCGTATCCTCTGATTCCTTAAATTCTTCAAGCTGCATATCCTTTAGGTTTGAAACATAATTATCACCATTTGAGACTGAAATACAGATACTTCTCTCTTTACCTTCTATTACACCTGAATATTTAGGCTCGTCTTTTATTCGACTATTAAATTCAGCTACTTTCTCTTCCAATATTTGTTTGATATTACTCATTTAGTCACCGAAATCACTAAGTTTTTTTACAGGTCTAATTCTTTCAATTGTTTTCCAACTTTTTCTAGTACCTGAAGGCCACTTTGAGTTATCATGAAAGTAGCTCTTCAAAAACTTAATTGTTCTTTCATCAGAAGGATATCCACTTCCAAAATCACCTATTTGCGTCTTTAATTTCTCGATTTCAAGTTCTCGTGTTTGTTTAGCTATTATGGATGCGGCAGCTACAACTGGAATCTTTGAATCTGCTTTATGCATAGATATTACATCCGTATCATTCTCATTAGTTAAATTAGCCTTTATCTCCATACCAAATCTGTCTTCATTTACATCGGCAGCATCTACATAAGCAACATTTGGGTTTAGCTTAATAATTACTTTTTCAAAAGCTTTTCTATTCAATAGGTTGAGCTGATTTTTTCTTCTATATTTATCTATTTCTTCGGGCTTGATTATTTCGACTGCATATCTATAATTTTGCTTTATTAAATCAAATAATTCTCTTCTTTTCTGTATGGTTAGTAATTTTGAATCCTTGAATCCTGCGCCTTCAATCTGCTTGGCATTATCTATTAAAACAGCAGCAACAACCATAGGCCCAATTACTGGACCTTTGCCAGCCTCATCAACTCCACAAATCATGTTTCAAGTACCAAATTTGCCCATTTCCTGGCCATAAAATATATGGCTGCTTTTTCAGGAACCTCAACAATTGTTTCAGGCATTAATTTTGCAATATTGCCCATAGAAACAGGATGCTTGACAATGGATCTAATTTTAACGAGTTCATCTCCAAATGCTATAGCTTTTGTCATGGGATCAAAATCTTCTAATTCTTTAGATGTCATAGTAGTAACTCTAAGTCCAGAACCTCCATGAAGTGAACCAGGTAAGCGTATTAGTCTATGTACGTCTCCAGTAACAGGTTCGTCTGGAAATATAGCAGCTTCTTTAACTGCAATCCGAACCAAATTTTTCTGATGTTTTTTTGCTAAATTATTAAAGATTTCTTCGTTACTATTTTTGTAATTAATATTAATTTTTTCCAGTCTTAATTCTTTCATTTTATTAATTAAGTCTTCGCCTTGTTGCAACCTAAGATTATCAAATATTGAGCTTATTTTTCTTGACACTATTCCACTCCATCCTTTGGAATATGCAGGTGGTAATTTTTTTACATCAAGATGCTTTCTCTCAATACCTTTCCCTCTAATTGCAAATTCTTTGGTGTATCCTGCATCAATTAATATATTATCCAAATTTAATCCTTTGCCGGTCATGTAATCTGATAATTCTCTTCTAGCTCCAGAAGGTAGAGATAGAACGGATGGAGTTCTAACGTGAACATGATATCCTCTTCCTCCACTAAAAGTAATTAGCATATCTTTTTCATCCAAACCAAAGTCTCCCAGTAAAACATCGTGTACAAGTCTGTATGTTTGCTCACGAATGTAATCCATTAATTTTGAAAAAGTAATCTTTCCCTTTTTAACCTCTTCCATCTCGGGAAGATGGTCTGCGTCTAAATCAAATATTAAATCTGCACCTTGCCATTTCTTTTCTACCATTAACTTGCTTCCAGGTTCTTCATAATAAGCGACAGAATGGTACGAATGTGCAGGAGCTGTTTTTTTCAAATAATTATTAATTTCACTTGTTGTACTAAATTTTACATGCCTGTTCATGATACCTCCTCCCCAATTTAAAAATCCCCATTCTCTAGCAGTAAATCTTGGAGGAAGAGTAATTTTTGCAGTGCCATAATACTCCCTAAATTTATCCTGTAAGAAATCTCTAGTTTTGATTGGTTCTATCTCTTGAAGTAAACTCATTTAACATAGTTCTCCCATTTTGACTTAGCACGAAATATACCTTGACTAAACCATCCATTTCTTAGTTTTTGAAACACAGTATATTCCCATGGTTTTCTAGGTAATGATAGTGCGAACTCTTTCAAAAGATTATTTATCTTATCTTCATCCTCACCCTCAATTTCAATATATGTTACATTACCTGAACTAGGATTCTCTTCCCAAATATCTGCTTTTATTTTTGATTCATCTAGCATATATCTGTATACCATTGCCGTTTTTTCATGTGCAATCACGAAGGAAACTTTAGTATAAGTTCGACTGTCAGTTAACCTCTCATATTCATATTTTTTTTTGTCTAAAAGTTTTCTGAAAGAAGCAGCAGTGGTTCTTGATTCAAAACATACAGGCAATCTTACCAATGAATTTCTCCACCAATAACAGGATATCCTAATTCAAATTTTTCAAGTGTAAATGGATGAATCTCTCCATATTTCAGTAAAATACTTCCACTTCTTGTCTCAATGCACCTTCCCGGAATGAATAAGGGGTCTTCACACTCTTTGGTTTCACCCGAAATTTGTAGCCTTAAAGAAATACTATCAGATATGGTTCTAGCTTGAGAAAAAGTATTCTTACTCGCTATTTGCATCCAAGCAAGAGAATGCACGTTAGTATGCATTTTTACAATTTGACCGATTTCAAAAACCTGCTGTGGTAATTCACGATGCTTATTATTTTTTAACAACTCAAGTAAATTAGGAAGAATACTTGATCGGAGTAAATGATAATCCTCAGTTACAGGGTTTGCCACTTCAGTTTCATTATCGTTTTCTCTTTGTGTATATTCGTGGAGCATTTTCTTTGATGTTAGTGTAAGTGTGACAACTTCTTGAAATCCTAAACCTAGCATAATCTCTCTGCAATTGCTTTCTAGCTTTCTAGATTTAAGTGACTTACCAAACAGTGTTTCCGTTGGCAATGATTCAGGAAATTCATCATAACCTATTCCTATTGAAACCTCTTCAAGTAGGTCTATTGGATGTAATATGTCAGCTCTGTACGCAGGTACTTTTACAGACCATTTGTCGCCTTTTAGCTCAGGTTCCATACCACATTTTCTAAATGCTTTAAAAATAACAAACTGTCCAGGATCAAACCCTAACAATTTGATTAGATAATCATTTTCAATTTCATGTACTTTAGGTTCCATTGATGGGACAATCTTATTTTCTGAAGGGAATTTTATCTCAAGTTGCTCGATTTCTCCTCCTCTTTCTACCAAGGCTGCAGCCACTATGTTTACACAAGACTCTACAGCATTATCATCAAGCCCTGTGACATCAATTAATATATCAGTAGTATCTTCAGTAATTGTAGTCAAAGCTCCGTTAATTATAGGAGGCATAGATGCAACTTCATCATTTGAATCTTTGATAATAGGGTATCTGTTAAATTCAGATAGAAGATGAGCATATTCAATACCTTTTGGATGTTCTTCAAGTATTTCTTGAGGAGTCATTTCATAATCTTTTTGCAAAGGAACGAATGCAGGTTCATGCGGTGAACAAGTATCATAATTAAATGGCCCTTCCAATTTTGATAAATCATGAATTCCTATAGATACTTTCTTCCGTTTTCTACCAAGAGTTACATGTAACTTTTCTTGAAGCTCCATTATACACCTTATTGAAATATCATCAAGAGTAACGCCTCTAACAATACCTCCAGAAATGGATGGTCTAATTTCCATTACTTCTTGAGATACAAAAATTTGAGTTGTTGGAGGGCTAACTTCATATTCAATTAAACCTAAATTTTGTTCAGTAAAAGCTCTTAGGGCCCTAGCAACCCCCTCAGTTGACAGAAGGTCCGGCCTATCAGGAAAAAATTCGACTATAGCTTCAGAATCATTAATTTCATCAGGATCTGCGCCGATTTTTGGTATAATACTGGCGAAATCTGCGGCAGATAATTTATCTTTAAGCATACGATTTAAATCATCTAGTGCTATGTTAATGACTGGCATCCTAGATTCCTATTGTGAAGGTGTTATAAGGAAATGTGTCTAAAACTTCTTCAAAACTACTTGTTACGCCTTCTTTCACGCTTACGACGGCGCATTTTCTTCTTACGCCATTTCCAACGTTGTTTTCCGGCTTTTTTCCAGACTCGAGAACTTCTCTTCATACTATTAGGATGGTCGCACTCGCCCACTGTATTTAAAATGCGACCTACTAAGGTTCAACAAACAAATTCCCATTTTCAACTCTTTTTCTAGCATCCTTAATCAGATTTCCAAGTTCATTATTGTCTTCTGTTTTGAAAATTACACGCACTTTTTTAAGATTAATATTATAATTACATTTAATGCATTTTTTTGTTTTAAATTTCAGATCAACTGCTGTAACAAACCTGCACTTCGGACAGCATATAACTCCATACATATTGTAAAATCCAGAAAATTGTCGGTAATTAAATTTTGTGGGAAGTATTATTTGGACATATCTAATTGACAAATCAATGGCATATCCTGAATTTCCAAATCACGATGATTTTACAGCAATAAGTAAAGTTCTAGCAGGAGAATGTGAAGGAGAAATAACCGTTAGGGGTTGGATTTATCGTACTCGTTCATCAGGAAAATTGGCATTCATAGTTATCAGAGACTCAACAGGAAGTATTCAAAGTACAGTATCTAAAAAAAATGTTTCAGAGTCTTCATTTAGTGATGCTCGTAAAGCACTTATTGAATCTTCAGTTATTGTAAAAGGAACTCCAGCTAAAGATGATAGAGCGCCAGGCGGATGGGAAATAAGAGCTAGTGATTTCGAAGTTGTTCACTTTGCAGAAACTTTTCCAATTACCAAAGATCAAAGTGACGAACATTTGCTAAATAACAGGCATTTATGGCTACGCAGTCAGAGCATGGTTGCCTCTCTTAAGATTCGTTCGACTGTTTTTAAGGCATTTAGAGACTATTGGACTGATAATAAATTCACAGAGATTCAATCTCCAAGTTTCACAACATCGGCATGCGAGGGCGGTTCAACCTTATTCAATGTTTATTACGACGATGAAAAAGAAAAAACTGGTCAAAAGTTCTATGCCCATTTAAGCCAATCTTGGCAATTATATGCAGAGGCTACAATGTTTGGCTTAGAAAATATATTTACTTTGGCACCTTCATTTCGGGCAGAGAAGTCTCGAACTCGAAGACATTTGACTGAATTTTGGCATGCTGAAGTTGAGTCTGCTTGGATGCATAATCATCAAATGATGGAATTGGAAGAAGGTATGATTATGCATATTATAGAATCAGTGTTATCTTCTAACAGGAAAGAATTAGAAATACTTGGTAGAGATATTTCAGTTCTTGAGAACATTAAAGTCCCATTTGAAAGATTTACATATGAGGAAGTTCTTGATAAATTAAATTCAATGGGTTTTGATTTATCGTGGGGTGATGATTTTGGCTATAAAGAAGAAAAAGCACTGACTCAAGATTTAACCTCTCCGATGTACATAACTAATTTTCCTCGAGAGAAAGGTTTCTATCATAGGCCTGATCCAAACGATCCTAAATCTCTTGTTTGTCATGATTTATTAGCTCCAGAAGGATATGGAGAAATTATTGGCGGTGGAGAAAGAGTTTGGTCCCCTGATGAGTTAACCGAGAGAATTCGTGAAGAGGGCTTAGAACCAGAATCCTATGGTTGGTACTTAGATATTCGTAAATTTGGCAGTGTTCCTCACTCCGGTTTTGGTCTAGGTATAGACAGAACTGTCAGCTGGATATGTGGTTCAGACCATATTAAGCATGTAATTCCCTTCCCTCGCACAATGCGTAGAACTACACCTTAGTTTATTTCAAATCTTTTGCTTGCTTGACCCAATTATCTCTTTTTATTCTACCAGGGAAAAATTCTATGGCTTCATTAACTTGATCTTCAAGTTCGGGAGTCATGTTTGAAATTTGTTTGTAAGTGTAAATCCCTAATGCGTTAAGCTTTTGCTCTAAGAAAGGACCAATACCTTTTATATTTTTCAAATCATCTTTGTCATTTTCACTAGCAGTCCCTAGTGTCTTAAAATCAATACTTTCCTTTTTTTCTGCAATTCTAGCTAAATCATCTTCTTTGCTCTTACCTTTCTTTTTTTTAGCTTTTCTTGGTTTTTTATCTTTGGAGTCAGGTATTCCATCTCCATCAATGTCACCTTTGCCATCTTTTTCCATGGGTCCTTCAACTTTTTCATCAACAGGTCCAGCTCCTCCAAATACCTCTAAAGATCGAGCAACTCTTTTCCTTACGTACGGTTTAGAATCATCCATAGAACCAACTAGAGCATCGCGAGCATCACTAGATCCAGCGAATCTACCTAAACCTTTGGCAGCTTGCCATCTTACATACATGTCATCATCATTCATGCTTTCTATTAAGTAAGGTAAAACAGCCATTCTTCCAGTTCTTCCCAATGCATCAGTAGCTACTCTTCTTGCGTATTCATCACCGTTTCTTAGTAAATCGTTGACGAGCGGCTCTAGACCAAGTTCACTCATGCTTTGGAATAATTCAATAGCTCCTTTGTTAACAAAAGAAGTACTACTTCCAGCTTCATCATCCCCATGTTCAGCTATTATCTCTACAAGATTGTTAGATATAGATACTTCGCTATGTGGTAACATTGCTTTTAGAGTCATTAATGCTTCATTGCGTGTCTCAAAGCTTTCATCTCCTAAATCTTCAACAAGATTTTGTATTCTGCCTGATGAACTGCCGCCGTAATTAGAATCACTTTCCATTTTAATCAAACCATTATCCACTTACAGTATTTAATATTTAAACATCTGTATGAAGGTTCATGTCCCCGCGAATTATTTCTCATAGAGGCAAGACGGATTTAAGCAGTCCCGAGAATGATTTGACCGGAATCCAAGAAGCAATTAATCTGGGAGTAGATATGGTTGAATTTGATGTTAGAAAAACATCTGATGAAGTACTAGTATGTCACCACGATGCCAAAGTTAACGGTGTTTCAGTTTCCAACCTTACCTATGAATCATTAAAAATTTCTAATGAACAGTTATGTAAATTAGAGGAAGTACTTTCCTTGTGTAAAGGCAAAATTGGAGTAAATCTAGAGATTAAAGAAGAAGGATTTGAGACTAAAGCAATTGATTTGTTAGTTGCTAATTTTAGTTATGATAAGATATACGTTACATCTTTCATACCTTCAGTGATTCGAAGTGTTAAGTCTCAAGATTCAAAAATTGTATCAGGATTATTACTAGGAGACGCTATGAGTTACCAAGTTTTCTACAGAATAGTTAAGGAAGCTATATCTATGAAGGATTTTTACTATTCTAAAGCAGATTTCATATCTCCTTATTACAAAATATACGAAATGGGTTTAATGCGAAATTTTCAGAAAAAGGGAATTCCAATACAGCTTTGGACTGTAAACGAGCTAAATCTTTTGAAAGATTTAATAAACAGTGATATTCAGTCTATAGTAACGGATGTTCCAAGCCAAATTTTGGGAAAATAAAAACTTAAGAAATGTTTGATTTAGAAGAAATAAAGAAATACTCGCCTTTTTGTCTTTCCTGTTTAGGTCGCTCAGTAGGATTAGTCGGTTTTGGCCTTGACAATAGAGAGAGGGGGATCGAAATGATTAATATTATTGAATTGTCTGAGAATATGAATATTGTTGAAGAGATTATTTGCTCCCCAGAGGATTGTAAGATTTGTGATGGATTGATTGGAGAAATTGATAATTTTATCGATTTAGCCTGCGAATCAATTTCGGATTATTCACTTGAAACTTTTAAAATTGGAACCATTGTGGATAAGGACATCTTAAACCTAGAGTCTGAATTTGCAAATACTTTTGGTGTAAATTTATCAGAGAGTATTAAATCTCAGTTAAACAGAGAGATAGGTATAGGCGTTTTTCAGAAAAATAACATTTTAGCAAGATTAGATAATCCAGATTCAACAGTCATTATTGATACTAGGTATGATACAATTAACTTAGAAATTAAGTCTATATTTGTTGAGGGGAAATATAACAAGTATGATAGAACTATTCCTCAGACTTATTGGCCTTGTAGGAATTGTAAAGGAAAGGGTTGTAAAAGTTGCAATCATACAGGTCAACTTTATCCAGATTCAGTTCAGTCTCTCGTGGCTGAACCCTTCATGAAAGTTACGAAGGCAACTGAAAATCTTTTTCACGGAATGGGACGCGAAGACATCGATGCAGCAATGCTAGGTTTAGGTAGACCTTTTGTTCTAGAACTGCGAATGCCTAGGAATCGAGATATTAACTTAGATGAGATGGCAGATGAAATTAATAAAAGCAATGTGGATCGAATTCAAGTAAATAGCTTACAGTTTGTTCCTCGAAAAAGAGTTGCTGAACTCAAGAATACAGTTTGTGATAAATCATACAGAGTAGACGTATCTATCCCTGAAGACTTAACAATAGAAAGCCTTAAGAACGGGGCGCAGAGGTTGAAGGAGAAGCTTGTCAAGCAGCGGACACCGACACGTGTAGCGCACCGTAGAGCAGATTTGATACGCCCGCGCCTTGTTGAATCGGTAAATGTATTATCATTTGAGCAGGGAATGGTCGAGTTAGAAATCAGAGCTCAACACGGGACCTATATTCGTGAACTTGTCAGCGGAGACATGGGGCGGACAGTTCCTAGTTTTTCCTCGCTGGTTGATGGAGCATGCAAGGTAGAGGTTTTGGATGTCCTTAATCTTCACCTTGAATTTGAAGAGGAAAAAAAATGACCAAAAGATCACAAGGATTAAGGAGCGGTTCACGCCACAAGCTTTCACGTTCTTTCAAAGAGAAAGGGCTTTCTCCAATTACACGTTCGCTGCAAACATTTGAATTAGGCGATACTGTCAACGTAGTTATTGATTCTTCATATCAAAAAGGGCAACCACACCACAGATTTCATGGATTAACTGGTAAAGTGACCGGTAATCAAGGTAAGGCTTATGTGGTCTCAACACGTGTCGGTAAAATGCTCAAAGAATTGATAGTAAGACCTGAGCATCTTAGGAAAGCTAAGTAGGAAGATAAAATGGACGTAGAAAAACAACCAGAACCAGTACCTTTAGGCGTAGCAAAAGAATTGCTGGAAAAAGAGCTAAGTGTCAGAGAAAACCGTTTAAGATGTGTAGATTGTGGTCATTTCCAGGCTGTTCCTGATGTTGAGCCTGAAGCCGACAAATCCGAAGACGAAGAAGAGTCTGAAGAATACACCGGACCAACATGTGAAAAATGTGATTCACAAAGATTAATTTTAATTGAACAAATTCAATATGAGCACAAATTGGCTTTAGACCATGTTCGTTTAATTACACAAGCAACCCCAGAGCAGGGAAGTCAGATTATGGAAAAAGTAATTGAACTAGAACATGTTAATGATTATTATGCTGCCAAAATAGTAGATGTTTTACCAATGCATGCAGACGATGTTCGTTCGATATTTGCAAGAGAGCGTTTTTCTCTTGGCCATGATGAAATTGATACCATTATTTCTACCGTCAAGGAGACAATGGGGGTATGATTTATGGAAGATTACGCCTACGTTCTTGATGTATTGCCAGAGGGAAGACCCGATAGCAAGCGACGATTTAGAAGAGAGCCTTTAGTTTACGGCTTAGGAATTGAGGAATTCAAGATTTTTGACATGCAGCCGGTAACTGGTGCAGCCATAAATATTGGTGATAAATGTTATATTGGGAAAGAGACCGAAGAACGAACGCAGATAGATCACGTTAGGGCACGAGTTAATTATTCAGACTTAACTCATACAGCTCAGAGTGAACTAAGCTTTGTTTTGGATGAAATTGTAAAAGATAACGAAGAAAAGTTTATTCAATTTTATAATCATGCAGGTCCAATTTCACGTAGATACCACTCTTTAGAATTAATTCCAGGATTGGGTAAAAAAACTATGAACCTTATCGTTAAAAATAGGCCTTACAAAACTTTCAAGGAAATGGAAGAGAAAATTTCTAGTTTTCGAAACCCTGAAAAATATTTATCTCAAAGAATAGAGAATGAAATTCGAGAGACCGATCAGAAATACAGATTATTTGTTAAATAATTATACTGAATATGTATATTGAATTGCTCCAGCAATTCTTGCTCTTACGTCGGCATTACCTGAAAGTGAAATTTCTAGTGTCCAGTTCCCACTACTTCCAGCTACAGTGCCCATAATATGTTGATTAGTTCCTGGACTAAATGTTTCAAGCAAAACTTCAGTACCCTCATGATCACGTAAGACCAGTTCTCCACTGCCTGAGCTTCCGATGTCAGCTTCTAAGTAATAGACTATATAGTTCCAAGGACCATATCTTTCGTGTCCCTCGTTTGCAAACACAGTGTCGTAAACTCCAAAGTCAGGTCCAATAAATTCTTCGTCGAAGAGATCTCCGCCTCTGCAAAAGTAAGAATTTCCCGTGTATCCGCTACCGTAATTTGCTAAATTCATAATTAATTCGACCTCACCATTTGAATTAGTATATTCAAAATCATTCAACCATCTTGCATTCTTATCAAAAGTATATTTGATGAATGCTCCACTGTTTGAATTCGCACTAATTTCAGCAACAGACTCTGTAATGTCTATAACACTTGCTTTGAAATTTTCACCGTAGAGAGAAAATTCCCAACTATTATCTTGTTTTAAAGGGAAATCAGCTATCTTTTGTGGAATGTTATTCTCATAGATTGCATAATCTGACATCTGGACTCTACCGAGCGCAGGATTATAATTCAAGACGGCATGTCTCTTAGCATCGTCAAGATTTCCAGCTCCAATATAATAGTCTGAATCATCATCATCTACAGAGACAACCATAGTAGTTGAAAATTGTTTATCGTCTATAGTGATTGAGTATTCCCAAAAATCACCTTTTTCCCAAGTTGGAGATGCTAAAGATAAGTTGTCTTTATCGTTCCCAAAGAGTCCATTTTCTAAGCATCCGGCACTTACTGTACTGACCATAATTAAAATAGTAATTACAGATAATGGTTGTTTCATTGTATGCTTCATAAGAAGACTCATAATTATAGTTCACTATAACCATCAAGTTTAAAATATTCTCTTGCTTCGGATACGGTATAAAATGATCCAGTAATTAACGTCTTCTCGCTATTTACAGACTTAATTGCCTTTCTTACGTTTTCATATTGCTTACACATAATATTTTTCTTTTTACAGATATCAGCTATTTCTCTAGACGTAGCACCTCTTTCACTGTCCAAATTACAAGCCAAAACTATACAGTCATCTGGCAATTCATAAACAAATTTATCGATGTCCTTGTCATTCAGCATTCCAAGAATGATTATCTGATATTTTTTATCATTACTTAATAGAAAATTTATGGCTTGCTGATTGTGAGCAGTATCAAGTGTAAAATTCAAGTAAATTTCCTGTCTTCCAGGAATCGGATCGATAATTGGCTTGATTGATAAGTCTAAGCATTCTATACAGATTTTAATCCAATCTCCAACAGTTTTAGCATGAAATATATTTTTGCATCTTGGGATATGTTTGTGGTAATTTTTTTCCCAACCGGTTATGACAGTTGTCTCTTCTCGTACAATTTTAGCTTTGGTTTTTGCAATTTCATCCAAACTATTTCCTAAATATTCAGTATGATCTAGTCCTAGAGTAGTTAATATTGCAATTTCTGCGTCAGCTACATTGACAGCATCCCATTCACCACCCAGTCCTATTTCCATAATTGCAAAATCTACTCTTTTACTTAGGAAATAATGATAAGCTAGTGCAGTTAATGTTTCAAAATAAGTCATTTCAATGTTATTTTTTTTAGCTAAATCTCTTAAATCAAATAAATTTTTTGCAAATTCCTCTTCACTTATATTTTTATCATTTATTTTGATTCTCTCTCTAACGCTATGCAAGTGTGGGGAAGTGAAACATCCAATTATTTTTCCAGTCTGCATTAAAGTTTTACTAAGATTGTAACTAGTGCTTCCCTTTGCGTTTGTTCCACCAACTGATATGACTCTAAGCTTATCTTGGGGATTTCCTAGAAGTTTCATAATCTTTTGGATGCGCTCTAAACCAGGTACAATTTTGTTTTGGTTTAAATCCTCAAGCCACTCTAGTGATTTTTTGTATATATTAGTGTTTGGCATTATTCGATAGATTCCCATTCAACGGTGTCAGGAGTTACTATACCTTGATCGTTTAAAATGCCTCTAAAATTATCGGGTGAAACGCCAGCTATTTCAGCTCCTTTCGTCAAAGTTGCCTTTCCTTTCTTATATATTTCAACTGCAGATGCGTATCTCAGATGATTCTTCTTTTCTATCATGAATCTGAGTGATTCTTTTACTACATCTGATCTGCTACTGAAGTGACCAGAATCGACGAGAGCCTCTATCTGCATGACTAATATCGGAGGTAGTGAGTATGAGTTGCTCATATAATAACTATTATCAACTATTATTAATAATTATTCACTAAGCTTTATATGCTACTTTCTGGTGAAAAAATTGATACGCTATGAGCCTCAACCTAAAAAATTGGTTTGCTAATACGCTAGCGCTTGCGCTAATGTGCTTTGGATTACTCTTGATTACAGGAGTCGCTTCAGCCGATGCTTACGATCATAAAATGACTGTAAGTCCAAGCTCCCAGTCTGGCGACCCAGAAGAGCAATTACAATATACAATAACAATTGAAAATACAGGAGATAATGATGATACTTATGATATGAGTGTCACAAATTCAACCATTCCAACGGGTTACACAGCATTTATCCTCCCATCTACATTGTCTGTAGAAGAGGATGAATCCGGTACTGCTACGCTTTTCATTAAGATAGCTAACAGAACGACAAATACAGCAGAGGGTGGAGATACAGCTCAAGTTAGTTTCAAATCTAAGTCACAAAATAGTGCCAGCGGTGGTAAGACTAAAACTCAAACAGCCTCGTTGACAGTTAATAACGTATATGGAACAACTTTAACTCCATCAGAGGGTGAAAAGACCGTAGATCCAAATGAAAATGTTAAGTTCATGGTTAGCGTTAAAAATTCAGGTGGTAATACTGAAGACAGTGTTACGATTTCCTTCACTGCAAATGGCGTAGATTCATGGGATATAACACCTCAACCTTCAACTTTGACACTTGATATTAATGAAGTAGGTTTCTTCAATCTTTCAGTAACTCCAGATATTGAGGCAATAGCTGGATTGAAAAGTATTTCGATTGTTTCAACCTCAGAGGATGGTCAAACTGTTTCCTCAACATCTGTAACTGTTAAGGTAAATCAACTTCCTGCACTTCAAGTAGACAAAGTTGGTTCAAGTTCTAAAGATGTGGAAGCTGGTAAGCGCGTATATTATTCTTTTGAAGTAACAAACAAGGGTAACGCAGTAGATACGTTTAATCTGGCTGTAGACACCTCGACTTTACCTTCAGGTTGGGATGCTTCATTGGATCAAGACAAGATAAGTAACCTAGGAGTTGATGATAATATTACTCTAACTGATGTTTTAGTCGTTAAAGCGCCAGAAGACGCAGCAGCTGACGTTGAGACACAAATAATTGTTACAATTTCTTCAGATTACAATGCATCAATTAATTCAACCTATACTTCAAGGACCACAGTTCTTCAAAATTATGAGCCAAAATTGGCAATACAGGGTGAAGATACCCAGTCAGCAAAGCCAGAAGAGCAAGTAAATTTTACAATTAAAAT
>MIZA01000023.1 GCA_001875345.1 Marine Group III euryarchaeote CG-Epi1 | reverse complement strand
CCGACAACGAAGAGCATGGCAAAAACAAAAACTTGTAGTTTGTTTGTGTTCATGTCAATTTACACCTTCCCCTTCGTAGGTAGAGTAGTATTAAAAGCTAATTGATACAACAATTGACGAAAAAATGACCCGTTCCCGATTGGAAAGCATATGAAATACCTATTAATATCCACATGAATACTCATAAATTAGTAACTTATAAAAATTAAGTTAAAGAAAAAATATGCGCCCAATTCTATTGAAAACGTTAAAAATATTAGCATTACAGGGAGGCACTAGGCACTCTGTGCATATATCCTCAACTGAGTTAGCCAAAAAGTTAGAAATCAGCCAGCAATCAGCTTCAAGACATATAATAAATCTAGAAAAAAAAGGATATATTCAAAAAAAGTATGCCCAGGGTGGACAAATTGTTAATATTAACGATAAAGGGCTCGCAACTTTAAGAAAGGAATTCACAGAATATGGTTTAATATTTGGTACCGAAAAAAATGTAGAGATGATTGGAACCTTAGAAACCGGATTAGGTGAGGGAGGCTATTACATATCCAAGGAAGGATACATGAAACAATTTGATAAGAAATTGAACTGGAAACCATTCAAAGGAACTTTCAATCTAAGGCTAAATGATGACGAAGTCCCAAAGATTGAAGCTATGAAAGCAGCCGAAGGAATTTTAATTGAAGGTTTTGAAGAAGAGGGACGAACCTTTGGTAAAGCTTGGATTTTTAAGTGTACTTTGGAAACTGACGACGGAGAAATCGTAAAAAATTGCGCAATTATTTCCCCTAAACGTACCCATTACAAGAGAGTGGTGGAAATTATATCACCTACATTTCTAAGGAAGAATTTAGATGCTGAAGATGGTGCTAAATTTAGAATTAATGTTGATTTGGGTGATACTTAAATATACGGTGTGAGGGTAGAATCTACGCGCAATGACACCTTTTCATGATTATTTTGGAATAAGCTGGTACGTCTTTTTGCTGATATGGTCAGCTATTGCAATAGGTGCCCATGTTTACCAAGTTGGCTTTATTGTTAAATTAATTAGACTAGGAAAGGACGATGACAGATTTAATTCTTGGAACCAAAGAATGAAAGAATTCTTAACTGACTGGCTTGGTCAAAGAAAAGTTGTTGAAGATAAAGTAGCGGGATACGCTCATGCATTAATTTTCTGGGGCTTTTTGATGCTGGTAAGTGATGTAATTGATCTTGGAACTGGAGGGTTATTCGCAGAATTCTTGGGAATGATTTATCTTGAAAATATTTGGAATTTAATAGTTGATATTGGCTACCTAATGGCTGGAGTAGGGCTGCTTGTAGCTCTATATCGAAGATTGGTAATAAGACCTGAAAAACTGAAAGACTCTAGCATAGAAGGCGTTATGATTCTATTTGCCATTCTAGGAATTGTGATTACTGCTTTCATAGTAGAGGCAGGATACATGTTAGGTGAAGAAAGTCACTACAATTATTGGGAACCTATAGGCGTATTGTTCGCTAAATTAATGCAGGATATAGATACTAGTACTTTGCAAACAATTGTTGACGTGAGCTATTGGTTACATATGATTTTGATCGGTGGATTTTTGATTGAAATTCCTCAGACAAAACATTCACACTTAATTGGTACAATCCCTAATGTTATGTTTCAAGACCACGAAAAAATGGGAACAATGCTTCCACTGCAAGTTGACGACGACGACTTGGCTGTTAAAACTGATGATTTAGATTTTGATAATCTAACTTTAGGTGTTAATAAATTTGAAGATTTTACATGGAGGCAATTATCTGATGGATGGGCTTGTACTGCCTGTGCAAGATGCCAAGACGTTTGTCCTGCTTATAATAGTGGTAAAGAATTAAACCCTATGCAAATTATAATGGACGTTAAAAATTATGGAAAAGAACATGGAAACTTGCTTTTAGCTGGAGAGGCGCCCGATGAAACTATAGTCGATAGATTTAGTCCTGAAGCAATTTGGGCATGTACTACGTGCTATGCATGTGTTAATGCTTGCCCCGTACACATTGAACATGTACCTAAATTAACTGACACAAGACGCCACCTTGTTATGGAAGCTTCAGATTTCCCTGAAGAATTACAAAATCTATTTAACAATCTGGAAAGAAATTCAAATCCTTGGGGATTAGGTGCGCATACAAGAGCTGATTGGGCCGAAGGATTAGACCTGAAAATAGGTGAACCTGCTGAATACTTATTCTATGTTGGATGTGCAGGATCATTTGATGAAAGAAACAAAAATGTTTCGAGAGCCACTGCAAAACTTTTGAAAGAAGCTGGTGTTGATTTCTCAATAATGGGCGAAATGGAAATGTGTAATGGAGATCCTGCAAGAAGAGCAGGTAATGAGTTCATGTTCCAAATGATGGCTGAAATGAATGTTGATAATATGAATTCACTAGGAACATTGAAAGTAATTACTGCTTGTCCTCATTGTTTTCATACAATCGGAAAAGAATATGAAAAATATGGTGGTAAATACGAAGTATACCATCACTCTCAAATTCTCAATGAATTAAAACAAAAAGAAAAACTAAAAATAAAAGATTATGGAGATAAAGTTACATTCCACGATCCATGTTATTTGGGGAGGATTGGCGGTGAAACTGAAGCACCAAGAGAGGCTATTGGTGGTGATCTTATTGAAATGGAAAGATCAAGAGAAAAATCATTTTGTTGTGGAGGTGGAGGTGCCCGTATCTGGATGGAAGAAGATGCTGACAAAAGAGTGAATGAAATAAGGGCAAAGGAAGCTGTAAATACCGGTGCAGACTGCGTAGCAGTAGGTTGTCCATTCTGTATGACGATGATGAGTGACGGCTTGAAAACATTAGGCGAGGAACAGAAAACTGTGAAAGATATTTCCGAAATAATGTTAGAAAATCTAGAGGGATAAAATGAACATAGCTGTATTAATCAAAATGGTACCAGATACCGAATCAAAGCTAGAAGTAAATGATGGGGCACTTAATGACCAGAATTTCAAATATATGGTAAATCCATACGATGAATTTGCTGTCGAACAAGCAGTTCAATTTAAAGAAGCTGAGGGCGGTAAAGTTACTCTACTAAGCTTATTTTCTGAGGATAATAGCATCGACACCGATTTGAGAAAAATGCTGGCAATTGGTGCTGATGAAATAGTGGTTCTAAGACAAGAAGGATATAGAGGCGACAAACCACTAGCAAACGCCAAGGCTTTGTCTGACGCAATAAAAGAATTAGACGTCGATTTAGTTTTGTGCGGTATTCAAGGCATTGACTATTACCAAGCTGCAACAGGCACTATGGTCGCTCAAATGCTAGGAATGCCAAATATTTCTGGCGTCACTAGCTTGGAGTACAATTCCGGAACTTTGAAAGCTAAGAGGCAAATTGAAGGAGGATTGCAAACAGTTGAAACTTCAACGCCTGCAGTCATTACTTGCCAGAAGGATATGAATAAAGTTCGATTCCCTGCGTTGAAAGATATAATGATGTCAAAGAGGAAACCTTTTGAAAACAAAAATGTTGATTCAATTGATAGTAATGATGCTGTAACTTCAAAATCTAGTTTACCTCCTGCCAGAGATGGAGGAGAAATGATAGACGGAGAAAATGCTGAAGACAAAGTCAATAAATTGATTGAAAAACTCAAAATGGAGGCTAAAGTAATATGAGCAATGTATTAGTTATTGGGGAAACTGATGGTTCTGAAATTAAAAATATTTCGCAACAAGTCGCTGCAGTAGCTGCAGGTATGGGCGAAGTAACTGGTTTAGTTATGGGAAGCGGAATCTCCGAAGCTGGAATGAAGTTATCTGTGGGTAAAATTATAATGGCTGATGATACAAGCCTAGAAAATTACGATCCAGTAAAATACACATCTATTGCCAGCAATATAGTTAAAGAACATAACATTGAAACTATACTATTGGGCGCAACGTCAATGGGTAAAGATCTAGGGCCAAGATTGGCTGCAGAATTAAATTGCGGATATCTAGGAGATTGTTTAGAAGCTGGAAGCGAGGGTTTTGTAAGACCAAATTTTGCTGGTAAGGTACTTGCAAAATCAAATCCGACTGGGACTATTGTAGCAACAATTCGAAATAATGCCTACCCTGCAGGAGAAGCATGGTCTGGTAGTGTAGAAAACTATTCCGGAGAAATGGCTGAGTCTACACTTAACACAACCGACATTGAAAATGTAGGATCAGGAACTGTTGAATTAACCGAAGCTGCCATAGTTGTAAGCGGTGGAAGAGGACTAGAGAATGCAGAAAATTATGATTCTATGATAAGGCCACTGGCCGAAAGTATGGGAGCTGCAGCAGGAGCTAGTAGAGCCATTGTTGATGCTGGATGGGTACCTCATTCACATCAGGTAGGACAAACTGGAAAAACAGTTGCTCCTGAGTTATACCTTGCGATCGGAATTTCAGGCGCAATTCAACACTTGGGAGGAATGAGCGGATCTAAATGTATTGCTGCAATAAACAAAGATCCTGACGCCCCAATATTCAAAGTAGCAGATTATGGAATTGTAGGTGATTTGTTCGAGATATTGCCTATATTGAAGTCTAAATTTTAATTTTAGATACATAACATTATAAGGTACATTAGGGTAGGTGTTAAGTGTCGAAAGAAGCTGAAGAAATTAAAAAATTACAACAGACCATTGATGAATTACAAACTGAACTTAAATTTCTACAAGAGACTGTTGGAGTATTAGTTGGAGCCATGATGGAAGAGGGCGAATCTGAAGATTTCTTTGGAAATGCAGAAGCTGGAAATCCATCATTCAGGCTTAATATGGGAATGTAAAAATTACCTTAAACTCTAAATAGAAAGTGCTACGGTATATTTTCGTGCTCGCGTGGTGTAGCCTGGCCTATCATCTCAGCCTGTCGAGCTGAGGACCCGGGTTCAAATCCCGGCGCGGGCGCCATTATTTTGGACCAAACGATTTAATGATGCCTACTTCTGTGGATATGAGCTAATTATGCGCGGACAAAAGTATCAGGCATTGATTGTTGTTATTTTGTTACTTACTGCGCTACCATATTCTCCATTTTTATCCCGTGCCGCTAGCATAGATAAAGACCCTTTGGCAGAGAAAGATATTGACGGCGATGGAATACCAGACCCTCCTATGAGAGATAGTGATGGTGACGGATTATCTGATGACTATGAAATCGCACTAGGATTTGATCCTAATGATTTTGATATGGATGATGACGGAATATCTGATTTAATGGAACAACAGATGTGGGAGGATTTGAAAAATTTAGATGAAATCCCTGACAGTATGGAGGATTTGTATGATTGTGAAGGCGATTTAGATGGAGATGGAATTACTAATTGTATGGATCCTGATGCAGATGGCGATGGATTTTCCGATCAAGAAGAAATGATGGATTCAGATGGTGACGGAATTCCAGACATGTACGAGGATATGATAGACCATCTAGATCCAAATAATCCTGATAGTGACGGTGATGGGATACCTGATAAGGAAGACCAAGATCCTCCACTCCCAGAATGGGCTGAAGAAATGTCAAATAAAAACGACTGGACACCTCAGCCTGATTCTAATGGAATGGGAGGCTTGGAAGGCTTTTACCCCCTGGCCATGCTCGCTGCAGTAAAATTTACAGTTACATGCGATACCTGTGATGATCCTACATCAAATCCCCAATACTGGAGAACTGTCGCAAAAACAATCTACGATAATGGATATAATCCAGACACAAATACATACGATAGGAGCCAGTGGTGTCCTGCTCCTGGATGTGAGCAATACGACATAGAAACAGGCGTTGTAAATAATCCTGGTTATTGGTCAACTGGCTCAAACCCTTACAGTTATGATTATCTGGTTACTCATCCTGATATTACAAGTGAACAGCATCAATACACAATGACTTGGATTATGCCAGTTCAAGGATACTTATCCACATCGTTGTACACCAACAATGTCTTCATAGGAAATAGTGTCACAATGGACAGTTCTTTTAATTTAAAGGTTGACGGATACGCCCAAACTTACACTTTTACTATGACTGAATATAACATTCCTGAAAGTGTAAAGCGGGCTGCAAACGCTCCAAATAATTTTCCATCACAATTTACAGAGGTACCGCAATTCCCTATCAGAGATGGACCAAATAATGACGTCTATGATCTAGCTGCTTCTATTACTGAAGGAAGAGAAACTGATTACGAAAAAGCCGAAGCTATAATGTATTATCTAAGAAGTAATTATTACTATAACATTAATGGCACTTTAACCCCAGATGGTGAGGATTTCGTAGATTATTTCCTTTTCGGAAATGAAGGTACTGACGGAAAGTGTACTAATTTCGCATCTGCTTTCACTATACTATCAAGAATTAGCGGAATCCCTACGAGATATGTAGAGGGTAATGGCCCTGGAGAGGTTATTACTCCTCAAGCATGGCAAGACAGTGGATATGGAGAAAGTACGGGATATCAAATTCAAGAAGATACTAGAATCATTACAATGCTGAATGGACATGCATATGCAGAAGTTTTGTTTGATGAAATAGGATGGCTTACTTTTGAACCAACATCGTCGACTACTTGCCCTACTTGTGATGCTAACGGAGGTACAACAACAGGAGATGATGACTCCGTAGTTGGAAATGGAACTCAGCCTGGAACTGATTATGTGATGAGCGATACGGACGATGATGGATTAAGTGATGAATATGAGATTGGGATTGGGACTGACCCAAATAACCCCGACAGTGACTTCGACACACTACCTGATGGAGCCGAAACAAATACTGGTATTTATGTGAGTACCGAAAATACCGGAACCGATCCTCTTTCTGCAGATACAGATGGAGATGGACTTGAAGACGATGACGAGATATTGTGCCGATTATTCTCTGATTATGGAAAGTTTTGTTCACACCCTTTAGATTCTGATTCTGATAATGATGGAATAAATGATGGAAATGAATACATTATTGGAACAAATCCTATAGATCATGACAGTGATGATGATGGTTTAACTGACGGATTGGAGCTAGGAGTCACAGGCGATATATTTGATGAAGAATACAACTCTAATTCATGTGCTACAAAAGATGGAAATAACCAGCTTACAAGTTGTTTTGAAACTTGGCAGCCTGATGAAGATGATTTGTCTACAACAAATCCAAAAGAGGCAGATAGTGATAGCGACGGCATTGATGATGGTGATGAAGACGCAAATAAAAACGGTAAACTAGACGAAGGCGAAACTGCTGCAGATTTGTTTGATACTGATGAAGGCGGTAGAAGTGATTTCGAAGAAATTTTTACAGATTCAACAGACCCGCGAAATCCCGATGATGATATTGGAGATAGTGATGGCGACGGACTATTCGACCATAGAGAGGAAGAACTCGGAACTGATCCTGATTTAGCTGATACAGATGGCGATGGAATAAATGATGGTGATGAAGTTACTATTTATTTCACTGATCCTCTAGCTGAAGATACGGATAGTGATGGTTTAACGGATTTCAGAGAAATAACTGGAATTGGCTTCTGTAACTGGTTCTCCCCAAAAACTGGAGTTCTCTGTGACTATAATGAAGACGGAGTTAGAGATGAAAATGATGCCACTGATCCTCTAGTTGGAGACACTGATGGAGGAGGCACTCTCGACGGATGGGAAGTCGATTTAGATAGTACAAATCCACTAAATAATAATACTGATGATATTCCTGCAGATGAGAGAGATACTGATGGTGACGGCTTAACTGACCTTGAAGAAAATACAATCTATAATACCGATATGAACGACAATGACACTGATGATGATGGACTTTTAGATGGTGATGAGGTTAATAATCATGGAACAAATCCTGATAGAAAAGATACTGATGGGGATGGCTTAAGTGACTATGATGAAATAATAACTCATTTCACAGATCCTTTACTCAGAGATTCTGATGATGACGGACTTGAAGATGGTGAAGAAATTAATGATTATGAATCAAATCCTAACGTAGTAGATAGTGACGGAGATGGGCTAACAGATGGAGAGGAAATTAACGATTACGATTCAAATCCAATCTTGATAGATTCAGACGGTGATGGATTAACAGATGGCAGTGAGGTCAATAATTACGGCACTGAACCTGGAAATAACGACACTGACGATGATGGCATTGATGATGGTGCTGAAATTAATGATTATTTCACAAATGCTACTAATAGCGATAGTGATAATGATGGAATAAATGACGGTGAAGAATTATTTACACATGGAACTAACCCAAATAGTAACGACACAGATACTGATGGACTGCTAGATTTGTGGGAACTGGAAGGTATTTTTCCAAATTGTACATGGGAAAATCCAACCACAGGTGTTGTTTGTGACTTTAATGGCGACGGAGTTGTAAATGAAAATGACGGAACTAACCCCTCAGTTTCAGATACGGATGGGGGGGCTGTAGGTGATGGAGTTGAAATCTATGTTGATGAAAGCAATCCGCTAGATTCTGGCGATGATGACACAACTGACCTTGATCAAGATGGAGACGGCTTAACAGATGGCCAAGAGTTTGTTCTAGGGACTGATAAATTAAATCCTGATACTGATGGAGATGGATTAGATGATGGGCACGAAGTCAATAACCTAACGAGTAATCCGTCGAACGCTGATACCGACGGAGACGGATTGGACGACGGAGATGAAGTAAATATATACTTTTCAAATCTAACTCTTGAAGACAGTGACGGAGATGGACTTAATGACGGTAGTGAAGTCAATATCTACGAAACTAGTCCTACAAACAATGACACTGATATGGATGGTCTAGACGATGGAGAAGAGGTAAACAATTACGAGACTAATCCTACTCTGGAAGATACTGATGGGGATGGACTTACCGATGGAGATGAAATTAATAATTTCTTAACTGAACCGCTGAATACAGACAGTGATGGAGATGGATTAAGCGACGGAGATGAAGTAAATGTTTATGATTCTAATCCTAATGTTCAAGATACTGACGGGGATGGACTAGATGATGGAGAGGAGATTAACGATTTCAGCTCTGACCCTACCTCACTAGATTCAGACGGCGATGGTTTAGGGGACGGAATTGAAGTTAACAATTATGGTACCGAACCTGGAAATAACGATACTGATGGTGATGGATTAGAAGATGGCGATGAAATTGGAGTAGGGGCAAATCCAAATGATACTGATAGCGACGATGATGGATTAAACGATGGCAACGAGGTTCACATTTTTGGATCTGATCCTTTAGACAAGGATACTGATGGAGATGGACTCGAAGACTATAACGAAACTGCTGTACACAATACAAGCCCTACTAGCACTGATACTGACGGTGATGAGCTCAATGATTTTGTAGAAATTAACACTTATACGACTAATCCCACAAACGACGATACTGATGATGATGGACTTGCTGACGGTGAAGAAATAAATGAATATTCTACTGAACCAAAAGACCCAGACAGTGACAATGATGGCCTTGATGACGGTGATGAAATTGATATTGGAACTAATCCAAATAATTGGGATACAGACGGCGGAGGTGTCGGTGATGGAGTTGAATGGGAGTCCGATGGAACCAACCCTGTCGATAATCCTAGCGATGATAATGTTGCTGCTAACGACGACGACGAAGATGGCTTAACAAATGGTGAGGAACAGGTGTATGGTACCGATAAGGATGACCCTGATTCTGACGGAGATGGATTGCCTGACGGATATGAAGTTAATGTTGTTGAGTCAAATCCATTGCTAAATGATACTGACAGTGATGGTCTCGATGATATTGTGGAATGGAACTTAACAAATACACAACCTAACAATCCTGATTCTGACAGCGACGGACTTAGTGATGGAGCTGAAAATAATACCTATTCTACTAATCCAAATAATTGGGATTCTGACGGCGACATGTTGAGTGATTATGCTGAAATATTTACTCATTTTACAGACCCAAATGATGAAGATACTGATGAAGACGGAATCAATGACGGGCAAGAAATTAACATCTATATATCTAACCCAAATGATAACGATACTGATGACGATGGATTAATCGATGGAGTGGAAGTTGAAACCTACGGCACTAATCCAATAAAATCAGATACGGACGATGACGAAATAGAAGATTATGATGAAATTTTTACATATTCAACAAATCCTACTGACAGCGATACCGATGATGATGGATTAACTGATTATGGTGAAATATTTACTCACGGAACTGACCCTCTATTACCAGATACTGATGAAGATGGATTAAATGATGGTCTTGAAATTACAATTGGAATTAATCCTTTAGCTATTGATAGTGATTCTGATGGATTGAACGACACTTGGGAATATACTCGAATCTCACAGGGATATAATTACAGCCCTGGAAATAATGATACTGACGGAGATGGAGTGCTGGATGGAGATGAAGACTTGGATACTGATGGATTAACAAATCTTGAAGAAATCAATACTTATGGAACAAATCCAATGGATGAAGACTCAGACGGAGACACTCTATGGGACGGAGATGAAGTTAAACCATGGGAAATTGATAAGGATGGAATAAATAATCAATACAATTATCCATCTAACCCTAACAACCTTGACTCAGATGGAGATGGTTTAAGTGACTATGAGGAAGTTACTCCTTCAAATGATACTTATGATTCACGAACTGATCCGGAAGATTCAGATACTGACGGAGATGGCTTAAGTGATTATGATGAAATTAGATGGTACTGGAACATAACTGGAGATAACAATACAGCACGCTCTTACTATGATGAACAGGGATGGAATACATCCGATCCTAGAGAAGAAAATACTGACGGAGACACATGGGATGATGGAGATATCGATGAAGAAAATCCAGTCTATGGATATTTTGAAGAAGAAGACCCTCCTTGGGGAAGCCCTCCAGCAAGAGCCGGAACTCCAAATTTGCCTCCAGAAGAAGTCTTTAAAGATCAAGAATTTAATTGGTCTTTTGGGCCTTTAGTAAATCCTGAATCTGGTGAAGCATATGTTGGATTACAAATTGATGCATATATTAATGAGACACAAGAGTCCGATAGTGTTTCATATAAAATTGGCAATGGAATAACTGATTCTGATGGTTTTATGGTTTTAATTTGTAATGGGAGTTCACTGAGCTCAACCATAAAGGCAGGGAACTGGTTTTTACAGCTATACCGTGAAGAACAATTTATCACTCATGAAGGTGTGCCTACAAGAATTCCTGCTGAATGGAGAGATAGCTCTCCGTTGCCGATTAACATTACTGGAAATGTAACAATCGATGTAAATGTACCAACAACTGCTGCAAGTGATGGAACTACATTAATCACAGGTAATTTATTTGAAGATGAAAACATCCCCATAGAAGATGGCATTGTTTCTCTTGAATTCAACGGTGTAACTTACAATGGCTTAACAAACGAAAATGGAATATTTACAATTGAGATAAATACTCCTGTTGTAGAAGACGAGAACTATGACTTAGAATTCGACTTCAGTGGTAATGAAAATTTAACTGGACAAAATAGAACTGAGCAAATTCGAATTATTAACGCATCTGTTGACTTAAGATTTGAAGAATCAAACGTTGATACTTTCGAATTAGAACGTGAATATCAAATTAATGGAACCATATATGGGGATGAAGGCGAACAACCTACCGGAATTATTGAACTTACGTATGGAGATACATACATAGGCGAAGTTGAAATTAGTGGCAATGAAGCTTGGAGTATAACTTTTCTAGTACCTGATAATTCGTCTTGGGGAAATTCAATACTAGCTGCAAGGTTCTCTGGAAATGAAATTTATCCTGAAGACATAGTTGTTGAAGAAATCATCATTAAAGGAGAAAGTAACCTAACATTAGATCAACTATCATCAGTAAGATCTGATCAAATAACGTTGAAAGGAAACTTAACTGATCATAATGGTCAAGCCATAGAGGATAAGTTAATTACACTATTTTTAGGTGAAAAAGCACTTGGATCTATTGAAACCGTAAGTGATGGAAGTTATGCCTTTTCAATTAATTTATCCAGTGAAAACTCAGGCCTACATCAAATTAAGGCGACATTGTACGGCAGCCCTACATTAACATCTGCTGAAGCACATAACAACCTAACTCTATTAGCTTCTCCAAACATGCTTTTTGATCTGTCAACAAAATGTGGAAATACTGAGGTATATTCTGAAAAAATATGTAAATCCGCTAGAGGATTTGAATATAACTTGTCAGGTATTCTTGTAGATGAATTAGGAAACCCAATGGTTAATACTACTATTGAATTTTTCAGCGAGAACGATGGATTTGCACCTCCTTTCCAGACAAGTGCAGATGGACGATTTGAGTATAATCTTTTTGTAGATGAAGGACAAACTGAAATTTTTACTATTGATATAAAAATAGAAGATAACCTAGAGCAACCCTATCTCGTAGAGACTGATTTTGAAATTAGCATAATACCACAATCGGAGGTATCTCTAACGGTGAGTGTGGATAATGAAGGAAACAAAGCATACAGAGGAGGAACGTTAGAAGTATCAGGAAGTCTTGAAGTTGCAGTTGGAGGAACTCTTGATAATGAAAATGGAATTTCACATAAAGTAAGTATATGGCTAGGTTCTGAAATGATTATGTACCTAAACGTTAGCGATTCTGGACAATATAACGGTACTTACTCATTACTTGATAATAATGACGTAGGCGAATTTAATATTACTGCAACTTTTGACGAAACTGATTGGTACTTAGGTTCTACTAAAAATAATTCTTTTATCGTAGCAGGAACCACGACTTTTGAGAATGTAATTGTGGAGGGCGACTGGTTTAACAACGAGTTGAGGCGAGGAGGTGCCATAAATGTTTACGGAATTTTGGTAGATGATTTAGGAAACAGAGTTAATGGAAATATTTCGATTAGTATTGGAAACGCTGAACTAGTCACTTCATTCACTAATGAGTCCACCTTTAGTTCAATTGGTACTATTCCTGATGACTATAGGAATAACCATACTGTCAAACTTACCTATTTAGGGAGCGAATATTTGGATGGAACACAATACAAAAGTAAGCATTCAATATTAGTAGAAAGTAAAATAAGATTTGACTTTGAACCTCAAAATGTATTCCCTGGTGACAACGTTAACGTTTCTATTTGGCTAGAAGAAGATGATGGTAGCCCAATTCCGGAATCTGAGATATCTGTATCTGTAAATCTATTTTACGATAAAAAGATAGAAATGGACACTAAATTAGAATATAATCTAACTTCAGACTTATCGGGATTTGCTAAATTTAATTTCGAATTTCCTGAAGATGCAAGTAGTGCAAGTATTCAAGCTACCTTTTTAGGAGGGTATATCAGAGCATACGACGACACTCCTCAAGAAACTGAGCTAACTGTTGCAAATGTTGCAATAAGTATTACTAAGTCACCTGAAGCAAAAGAACCCTTTGACATTAACAAATACTTACCATTATTCATTGGAATTCCTGCTGCCCTTTTGGTAACTGCCTATTATTTGTATTGGACACAAAAACACAAATATGAAGTTAGAAATCTAATTAAACAAATGCAAAAAGAATTAAACAAAGATGAAGACTACAGACAAATTATAATCAAGTCTTATCATCAATTACTAAATATTCTTGATAGATATGGATTCATTAAAACTAAAACTCAAACGGTCCGTGAATTTACGGATGTAATGCGTACTGCTTTACCAATACCTACCCAAAGTGTAAAGCTATTAACCTCGTTATTCGAAATCGCAAGATATAGCGGAATTAAACCTAAAGTTGTCGATGAGTTTGGAATGGAAATGATCGATGGATCTTACAACATCTGGTGTGTAGAAGCAATTAATAATCTTCATGAAGTGGAAATGGAATTAAATAAGGGACTTAAGGAAGGAAAAGTATCTAGATTTACTAATATATTTGGAATGAGGTCATCTAAATGAGAAAGGCCTTCCGTGAGAAATACGGCTCAAAGTTATTCGCTCTTGCGATTATAATTATGATGATTACAGTAGTTTATCCTACTCTAATAACAAACGCGAAGAACCCTTCCCAACTTTCAGCGTATGATGATGATTGGAATGATATTTCAACATTTGCTTCTGATATTGATGAAGACCAAAATGGAAATCATGTAATGAAAACTATAGTTTCAAGACCTGCTATAATTAACAAGATTTCGGATATTGAAAGAAATTCCACTGAAAAAACTATTGAGATTAATTCCACAGTTCTTGTGATTATCGGAGTAGAAAGAAGCTATTCTGAATTTGATTCCAATGCAATATATAATTTCGTCAAATCTGGTGGAAAAGTTATTATTGCAGATGACTCGGGGTATGGCAATTCCGCCTTTTACGGAGAAATGGGGACTTTAGAAATAGGCGTTAAATTAAGAACAAATATCGTCCAGGAGGGATGCCAGCCAACACAAGCTACTGGACTGGTGGCTGGTGCAATCGATGCATTAGGTTACGATGGCAGTGGAAGTACTAGCCCAAAATGTAAACCTGCACTATTATACGACTCGAACCATTGGGAAGAAGCAATACATCCTAAAAATAATTCCATTGCCATTATTGATGCAGACGTTCCAAGGATGGACTTTAACGGACAATTGATGATGAGTTCCCCCGCTGCACTTACAATTCAGACAGGGGGGCCTGCAGAAGGACTTGTTTGGTCAAGTCAGAAAGCATTTATTGATTACAATCAAGATGAAGTTGGAGGAAAAGGCGAAGGGACATACAGAGAAGATTCTACTAACGGAGTTGAAGTAGTCGCCGAAGCAAATGTAGGAAATGGAACTGTAATATTCATATCAGATACAAGTATTTTTACAAACGAATATTATGATGAACTAGATAATCGTGAATTCATATTAGCAATGGTAAACTATGTAACAAATGGAGAAAAACACACCGTTATATTTGACGAAAGTCGTCATATACAATCTGATATTCTTTCACTTGTTTATGTTCAACTATTTGGAATTCTAGGATATGTTAGTAATAGTGAAACGCTAGGAATTCTTTTCTTAGGATCCATTATCTTAATTTTACAGCTAGTGATGATGAGAGTAGAAAATCCAAAACCTTGGAGACATCTATTCAATATATACGAGGGAAGATTGTCAAGATTTAGAGTACCTCATGCACATTACACTCACCCTGAAACAATTAAAGAAATATTCATAGAAAAAGTAAGAATTGAAAATGGATACACAAGAGAAGAATTTGGAATGTTATCACAAACAAAGATTGAAGAGTTATTACATGATCCTCTATTAGTTAAATTCATGATAAATGACGATAGAAGTATGACCTTGAAAGAGGTTGAAGAAGCAATAAAAGGATGGAAAAAATAATGGGCCTATTTGGAAATAAAAAGAAAGAAGAAGAGCAAGAACCGACTCCAGAAGTTGGGACTGAAGACCAGAATGAAGGTTTACAAACCTACATGATGGATCCTTCATTACAAGAAACACACGATCTAATGCAAGCTGTTTTAGCTGAAGCTGAGCAAGTTGTTATGGGTAAAAGACCTATACTTGACTTGACTGCTGTAGGAATACTTGCTGGAGGGAATATTCTCTTTGAGGATAATCCTGGACTGGCAAAAACGCTATTAGCTAATACATTTGCACAGGCATTAGGTATCAACTTTAAACGTGTACAATTTACACCTGATTTACTACCTGCTGATATTACTGGAATTTACATATGGAACCAAAAAGATCAAAAATTTGAATTTAGAAAAGGACCTTTATTTTGTAATTTACTGCTAGCTGATGAAATAAACAGAGCTCCACCAAAAACACAGGCCGCATTGTTAGAAGCAATGCAAGAACATCAAGTTACTATTGAAGGTGAAACGCATATTTTACCCGAGCCTTTTGTGACATTAGCAACACAAAACCCTATTGAGTCTGAGGGTACCTATCCTTTACCTGATGCTCAGTTGGACCGTTTTATGATGAAATTATCGATGGGTTATCCTGGAAGACCAATCGAAAGGGCTATTCTCGTAAAGAGAAAACAAAGAGGAAAAGACGATCATACGCTTCAAGCAATTACCACTCCTGAAAAGCTTCGTGAAATGCAATTAAGTCTCGAAAAAGTAAGAATCGACGATTCAATTATAGAGTATATTGTTGAAATTATCTATCGTACACGTGAAGATCCGCGTGTAAAAGTAGGTTCTTCTCCTAGAGGTGCACAATCTCTATTCAAACTTTCTAGGGCATTAGCGGTTCTAAGTGGAAGAGATTACGTAATACCTGATGATATAAAGAGACTAAGTATCTACACCCTAAGACACCGTATCATTCTAAAACCTGAACCAAGAATTAAGGGCGTCAAAACTGAAGAAATTGTATCTGAAATTCTTGAACAAGTAGAAGTACCAACAACTCAAGGACAACTAGAAGACTAAATGTGGAGTAAGAAGGCTGCAGCTGTCGCAGGCGGTGCTATTTTCTTGACACTAGCAGGTTTGATTAGATTGAATTATCTTTTCATAAGTGCAGGATTAGTTATGCTGACATTTGTAGTTATATCTAGTTTCTTAGATGTATGGATGCCTAATGTAAAAATTAGAAGAGAAACAACCTCAGATAATATTTTTGAAGATGGAACAATGTCGGTTAAATTCATAATCAAAAATACAGGGTTAGGAATTGGATTCGTGGAAATATACGATAGTTTACCACCTCAAGCTAGAATAATCAAAGGCTCAAATTACACTTTACTTTACATGAAACCTTGGCAAGAGGTTTCATTTGAATATTCCTTAAAATTACCACTAAGAGGACACTATCACTTAGGACCCGTTAAAATGCGTGTTAAAGATGCATTTGATTTATTTTATAACGAACGAATAGAAGAATCAATTCACAGCTTTTCAGTATTTCCACAAATTGAAGTCCTAGAAGAGCAAGTCATTACATCTCGAGCACCTAAATTACTTTCTGGAGCCATGCCTTTGAACGTAATTGGTACAGGTACGGAGTTTTATTCTTTGAGAGAATTCGTTCCTGGGGATTCACTTAGATCTGTAAATTGGAAAGCTTTAGCTAAAAAAGGCAAAATGATGGTCAATGAAACGGTTCGTGAAGATGTAATGGATGTTATTTTACTGGTAGATGCAAGAGAGGTATCTGCTGTAGGGGGTGGAAGGGATACACCTCTGGAAATGTCTTGTAGAGCTGCAGCCACGTATGCTAAGCAACTTCTAGATGAAAGAAATAATGTAGCTTTAATGGTATACGGTGACACGATTGATAGAATAGATTTAGACAGAGGAGAGCATCACCTTTTCAAGATTCTTACAGGACTATCTAGTGCTAAACCTCAAGGAAACTTAAAACTAGAGATCGTAATGAAAGACTTACTGCCTCATCTCCCAAGTGGTTCCCCAATTATCCTCTTTAGTTCATTAGATGATGACCATACTATTTCTGAGGCTTTTACAAGCACAATCAGCAGAGGATTTACTATTACAACTATTTCGCCATCAAGCTTGGACTTCGAAGAAAGAATGAAAAGAATTCCTATGGAACCATTACTTATTGCGAAAATTGAAAGAGACAATATGATTTCTGAACTCAGAAGCTTTGGTCTCCAAGTAGGCGATTGGAAATATGGTGACAATGTGAATACTGCTCTTCAGGAGATCTAAATGGAAGAAGGGGCTACTGAAATAAAAGCATCAAGAATTCCAAAAATAGATAAAATTATAAATTACAAGGACTTCTTCGGAGAATATCCTATAATATTTGCAATTAAGATAATTTCTAGCTTATCTCTTATCTATGTAATTAGTGAATTTTACGTTTACCATAATCCAAAAGACTCCCTTCTAACTAAATATCTTGGAGATTCATTAAAAGGATTTGATCCAAATCCAGAGGTATTTGTCCCATGGGGATTTGCAGCTGGTTTCCTTTTTTACATTTTTACTATATTCAAAGGAAGATACAAATTCTTTTTATTCTTAATAATTGCTGGAAGCCTTGGAGGCTACATTGCAGACCCGGCTATAGACGTACAACAAGGAGAATATGTAATTCCCACAAATACAGATGTTGAAAACAGTGAAACTAATGCGACTCAATGGAGATGGAAACCAGTAAAATTGGTGTATGATGATGTTGAAGGTACAAATGATAGAATAGATGATGTTTCAGTAAGGCTAACTAACGTCATATTTGGTTCTATGCCATTTTTAGGAGCTTACGGAATATGGAAAAGAAAGGGCTGGGCAATTGGAGCATCCATAGCATTGGCAATTATTATTGGATTTCTATATACTCCTAATTTATGTCTTGAAAATTTTGATGAAGCCTTTTGTGGTTATGATACGAAACAAGACGAAAAAAGCTGGAGCGAATATCTTTCAAGTGGAATTTTCATCGGGTTAGGATTTGTGATTTACATCGAACTATCGTATGCCGCAATAAAATATGAGAATTATGCCGAACAATTCAAACCTGCTGGTTTAGATATCTCTCTATTAAGTAAGGCTCAAAGAAAGAGTGTTTCAAAGACACTAAGAACTTTATTCGTTAGTTACTTAATTAATCTGGCAGTTATACTATTTATTACATTTATTATTGCAGAGATTGTAATAAACATCAATGAATATCTATCTACAAGCGATGGACAAATACAAGATTCAATAGAATTACAAGGACCTTATGGCATTGTATTTACATCTCTAATATTCTTCCTGCTATTAGGAATTATTCGGATGTTCATAGGTCCTGACAACAAAATGGAAGATGCTTAATTTATTTCTATAGTTTCGTTTTCTAAGGGTAAAATCAGCTCATAGTCTTTCAAATCTTCGCTAAAGGCTTCTCTATTATCTCCGTGATAAAGTATGACTTTTTCAGGATTACATTTATTGATAAAATCAACTATTTGGCTATGACCTGCATGGCCACTAAGATCAAAAGATTTTAACTGGCAATTAATATCCATAGGAGGAGAAGTATCGCCCCTTTCTAATCTTAATTTTCCAGTTTCTTTCAATAAATGGCCATTTGTTCCAGGGACTTGAAAACCGGTCAAAAATACGGCAGATGAAGAATCTTTACGTATTTCTGACAAGTAATGCAGAACAGGGCCGCCATTTAGCATCCCTGAAGTTGTTACTATGACGTCTCCTTTCATGGCTGCCTTTCTTTGCCTTGCATATCTGACAAAATTAGTATTTCTGAAAGCTTTGTTCATTCCTCCAAAATCTCTAATTGAACCGGGATATTTTTGTAAAATTCTGGCTATATCTCTACCCATGCCGTCAAGCCAAACCTCCACACCTAGCTTTTCAACAAGCATCAATAGCTCTTGAGAGCGACCTAAACCAAAAGAAGGAAGCACAACTTGGCCACCTCTATTGACTACATCTTCTACAGAGTCTATTAACTCTTTTTCAGTATCAACTCTATCAGGATGCTCACGTCCACCGTATGTAGACTCAATTGCCAATGTTTTACATTGGTGAGGTTTAGCAGCACGAGTGAGTTGTGTGTTCACTGTGTGTATGTCTCCTGTAAACAAAAAATCCTCTTGCGGGAAATTATACATTACAGCGCCTGGGATGTGGCCTGCGTTGTAAACATTGAACTCAAATCCTCCTCTATATTCTACGTTACCTGGAAGAATACTACGATGGTTTTGCACTAAATCCGAAATTGCTGATTTATGAAAAGGTAAAGGATAATTCTCTATTTCAGCAACCCTTAACGTATCTTGAGCCATTCTCTCAGCTAAATCTCCTGTTACTGGTGTGGAAACAATTGGAGTGCCTCTGTTTGCAATCTTCGGCACAAGCCCGCAATGATCTAAATGAGCATGTGTAAGTAATAATGCATCGACTTCAGGTGCTGGAAGTGGCGATTTAGGAGGATCATCGGGCTGTAAGCCGTAATCTAGCAGTAAACGACCGTTGTCTCCTTCCAGAACTGCACCGATTCTCCCTACTTCAGAGGCTCCACCTAAGAATCTGAGATTTGTAGACATTAGGTTGCCTAATCCCAATCATCCCAGTCATCATCTGAAGAAGCTTCAGTCTCTGCTGGGGCTGGACTTTGAGGTGATGAAGGCGAGGAAGGTGATTCGTATTCTTCTTCATCATCCCAATCTTCATCCTCTTGTTGGTTGTACGAAATTGCACCTACCACTATTATTAGAGCAAAGAAAACAAAAATATACCATAGATCAGAAATTGCTGTAGTTAGTCTTGCAGTAAATCCCTGTTCGACATCTACTACAAACGATTGCTGTTTTTCTTGATTAGAGATATCACTGAAAATTGAAATTGTAATACTTTCCTGATCGCCATCTCTAGCTTCATCACTAACTTCAACCTTTATTGGAACTGATAGAGTCCTTCCTGCTTCCACCTCAAAAACATTACCGTTAATGAAAAGGACTCTCCATCCAGATGGAACAGAAGTTGCTGAAAGCGTAAACTTATCATTAGCATTTGCCTTATTTTCTATAGTTAATTGGAAAGTATAGCTGCCTTCGGGAGCTAAAGTTTCTCTAAATTTTAAGGAAGATAATTCGAAGCCACCACTATATGCCAAAATTACAGTTAACTGCTTTTTTGCTACCACACTGGAATCGGAGATGTCCTGGGCATAAGCATCGAAAACATCCCCATCTTCTTTGTAAACTGCCTGGCTACCGACAGTTATGAACAGATCTAAAGATTTACTTTCTCCTCCACTTATTGAAACTTCGGTAACGGTTGCCCCATTTTCCTTAAAGGAATGGCTCCAGCCATCTGGAAAATTATCTCCCATGTAAAGCTGAATTGTATGGTCTCCTTCTACTGCAGATTCAAGTAATAAATCTACTTCAAATTGCTGCCCTGCTTCCTTGTTAATGAATATACCTGAACTACTTTGTGGAACTAATGACAAGGATAAGCCAAATGAACGTGTTAAAACTAAGGTTGCTGTATCGCTCTTTGTAGTATTACCCTGTGAAATTCCTATTAATTTAATTGAGGCTGTATCTGTGTCACCTCCTTGTGCAGGTTTGGCCCAAACTGTAACGTTTGCTACATTGTATCCATCACCGAGCCTTGGAATGTCAGAGACTATTATGGTACCATCATTCAAATCATTATATTCAAATTTAATTTCCCAATCTGCTGGTACTTCCTGTGAAATTAATTGAACTGAGTCTGTAGCTTGACCTTGATTTGCTATGCTTAATTGATACTGATTCCAATCTCCTGCAACTCCATTAGTACTCAAGCTTGTTACAGCTTGCCCTGAATTTGGATCATCAAAATACATAGATATTTCATATGCTGCACCAACTGAAGTTTTTGTTTCCAAATCAAAATTAACTGGTGTAACAGAATTCTCCGAACGACCTGTAAAAACAACAATTGTATTTTTACCTACCATATCTGTAGAATCAGCTGCAGATACTGTAAATGTAATAGATTGTTCTTCCCCTGGAGATAATGTATTGCTTGTCCAACTTTGAGGACTAACAACCCAGTTATCTGAGGTTTCACTTGGTTCGATTGTAAATTTATCATTTTCATCGCCTGAATTTCTAACTAATATCTGGTAGGAAACGTCTCCACCGACTGCCACACTCTGTTGAGTTTCAGGCGTATTCAAGTAAACGCCATATGCATCCATTTGAATAGATTTATCAACATAAAATTCATTACCTTGCTGATCTATAGCCGCAACCCTGACTGCATAAATTCCCTTACCATTATGATTTTCAGAAGGCTCTGCAGGATCGTTATAATTCCATACCAGTTCCTCGAACTCATTAGTTCCACTATTATCATCAGGTTCATCTATATCTGCAGTATCAACAAACAGTTCATTATCGTCCGAATCAAAAACAGTCACTCTAAATTCTGTAATGTCATAAGTTCCAAAAGCATTCAACGCTTGTGCTGAAACAAAGACTTTTGAAAAATCAACTGGAAGATTTGGCTGAAAGTTATCGGAAGACATTAAATCATCTAGGTCTGATGTCTCTAAATTATAAGATTCAGTAACTATTTCAATATCTGTAACTGGATTTGTAGTTGTGATAAGCCTTGAAGGCGAATCTCCATCCTTACCTGTATCTAATTCTAAATTTATCGCATTATCTCCATCGTTTTCTAATTCAAGTACTATGAAATGCTCGATGTCAAACTGATGAGTTGGACCATAATCATCTTCCCAAAATACATCAACGTGGCCCTCATTGTTACCTTGTAATACTGAAGGAATATCCATACCTCCAGTTGCTAATAATTCACCTCCAGTCATGGTGGTACCGTCCCTAACATATATATTCAAATGACCTGTATTGAAATTGGCTGAATTAGCGTAAAGGTATATGTGAAAACCTACATCTGTCCTGTAAGATTTAGATTCTAAATTTGACTGAAGACTAAAATTTAGTGCAAAAAAATAACTACTTCCTACAGGAATATTGACAGATTCTGCATCTCCGTGCCCTCCAGATTCTCTGGTGTGAAGTTTACCTACTCCATTTTCACTATATAAGTAAAGATTGATATCTTTCTCTTGTCCAGTTACTTCCTCAGCGACAACAGGATTCCAAAATAAAATAGTTCCGAGAAACAAAAATACCAAGGCAACCGAAGCAAATTGTCTTACATTCACATTTTATTGACTGATGTTAGGTAATAAATAGGTATCCCCTCACAAAAAATATTACTTAATGAAATATTACGCTTTATTTTGCCACTTACTAACTATTTCCTCAAGGTCTCTAATAAATTCAAAAAGTCTAGTTCTAGCATGCTGAGGAATGTTACTGTCATTAATTTGTTCCTCAAGTACAGAAATTGTAGAGTAAATTCGTAAATCAAGATCATCTTTTTCATTTAATAAATAAGTCTCTAGACCGGTTACTACATTAGTTCTAACATTTCTTGGAACTGATGTATCTTCAGTTATGCTAGTTCTAATTTCCTTAGACAATGTTGAAATGAGTTCCTCTACCATATTTACCTCTAACAAATATTTAGATGGCGTGGCATTTAGAGACTGCCTATAAAATTAAGCCTTACTACCTTCGATATTAATTTCTTTATTACGAATGCGAGTACTGCTAATTCTTCTCCCATCCTTTGCTAAAACTAAGGGAATAACTACTATTTCTAATTCTTTCAAACCTTTCAACTTACGGTTAACATTCAACTCTGTTGCTACTTTCTCCGTTTCTTCTGATACAATTATCGCATTCAAGCTTTCATCAAAAACTCCAGGACCCCAGTTATCATTCAATTCAACAATAGAATAATGGCCTTTGAAATTACTTGATACAAAATCATTTAGTGATTCAAAACGTTCTGAATAAGGATTAATATATTCTCCACTTCTATTAATTTTAGCTCTTACGTCTGAAGTTAAGCCAATTATTATTTCGTCTGATAAGCTAAATGCAGTCCTGAGCAGCGATTCATGACCTAAGTGCATCTTGTCAAAAGTTCCTCCCAAACACACTTTACTGTATTTTTTCACAAGTCAAGTATAATATAACCCTTTAATGTAATTACGGTATGGATTTTGAGAAAGATTATAAATCTTATTTCATTTTTGGGAGTATATGCTTTCTATGTGCAATTATAACTATCGTAGGCGGTGTTGAAAGAACTGGGATATGGATGGATGCAATGTATCCTTTATTTCTTCTTTTTTCAATTGCATGTTTCTCAATAGGTTGGATCAGATACAGCAAAAAAGATGAAAAAACTTAAAATATAACATAACAAAGGAGATATCTAGTATGAAAAAATTATTAATGATTTTATTTGCCCTGTTGATTCCAAGCGCGGCTGCTGAAATGGCACACACGCCCCAAGAGGTAAGTGAAGGAACTACATTTACAGCTTGGATTGACGTTGATGAAGATGTTGAAAGTGTTACTTTTTATGTTTGCACTCTTGAGGAACCACACACTTGTTACAAACCTCAAAAAATGACTCGAAATGAAAGCCTGAACGGTAGATTTCAATTTGATTACCAGGTAAAATCTAATGATTTTCCAGGGTATAAATATGAATTAGAAAAACAAGATAATTCTACAGAAAAAATACCTGCAAGTGAGTATGGCTATTACGAAGGAATGGAAGTAGAAAAAATGGGTGATTCTTATTATTTCAAAGTAAATATGAAGATTGAAGAAGAACCTGATGGTGCGGGTGAAGGATTATTCAGAGAATACTGGACTTATGCTGTAGTAATGACTTTAGGTTTCATATATTTTGCATTAAAAAGATGAATATCGGTGAATTGTTAATTTATTGTGCCCCTCTGCTGGCAATTACATCGATTTACATACTTCAGACAAGGAAAAACCTCGAATATCTTAACATCTCATTGCTGTCTTTGCTAGGAGTACAGACAATATCTCTTAGCATGCTGGTTTACTTTTTCTATACCACAAATTTGGAATACAAGTACGTCTCAGATTATTCCGCCGAAAACTTAAGCCTCTTCTACAAATTATCTGGTTTATGGGCTGGACGAGACGGAACTTTGTTGATATGGACATGGAGTGCATCTCTTTTCATGATTATGGAAAGGAGGTTTAATTCTCATCAAGATAGGCAAAAAGAACTTACAACTATTGTATGTTGTTTTCTAATCTTAGCCCTCTCCATAATTCAGCTTTACATTAATCCTTTTCGAACAAATGAAATAGTACCCCTTGAAGGCAATGGATTGAACCCTTTATTGTTATCTCCATTCATGATAATTCATCCACCAATAGTGTTCATTTCATATGGAATGATTGTACTGCTATATGCTGCAGGTATGGCCCACTTGATAACTGGAGAAAAGAATTGGAATGAATCCGTAAAAAGATGGGGGAGATCATCATGGATAGGAATGAGCTTAGCTCTCATCTTAGGCGGTTATTGGGCTTATGTTACTTTAGGATGGGGTGGATATTGGGCATGGGATCCTGTTGAAACTGCAGGGCTTTTACCTTGGTTATCTATGACTACTCTGCTTCATACTTCAGTTATGTCAAGAAGAAGAAATGATTATGTTATTTTAGGTCCTTTGCTTGCAATGTTAACCTTCATATTAGTTCTTTTGGAATCATTTGTTACAAGGGGCGGAATATGGTCATCTGTTCATGCTTTCATCGTTGAGGAAACAGGAGGAACTTTCTCACGATTTTGGTTTGTTTTAGAAGAAGACATTTCAGTAAGAGGATTCTTCATAATGATGATTTTATCAATCATTTTAACCTTATATCTAGTAATTCAAAGATATAAAGGGCTTGAAGAAAAGGAAAACAAAACTTTCAAGAATTTAAATGATGTGTTTGACGAAGAAAATGTTTTTTTCGCTGCCATTTACACTCAACTGCTGATTTTGACAGTGACACTAGTGCTATTACTTGTAAGAAGTAAGGGATATATGGCTCCGGAAGTGTTTGAAATAAGATTGGCTCCATTTATAGTTCTACTTGCAGCTATTTTTACAATCCATACCTTAAGACCATTCTATGAAATGAAAAATATATTGGTGGTTGCTGCGTTAGGAATTGTATTTAGCTTAGCTTATGCTATTATTTCCGATGGAAATGCCTGGATGGTTGGAGCTATGATTCCATGGGCAGTAATTTGTGGATTCTCTATTTTTAAGTACATGAACCATCACAGAAAAAAGAAACTGCTGGGAATGCTGCGAGCATGGGGTCCATATACTGCTCACTTAGGATTCATGCTAATTATAGTAGGTTACTGTTTATCCTATGGATTAGATGAAGAAAATACTGTGAACTTAGAAGAAGGAGATAGAAGAATCGTTGGTAAATACATAATTGAATTGATAGATATTGAGATGAATCCACTAGAAAATGAGATTGAACTAATTGCTTATATCACCTTAGAGAACAAGAATTCAGGAGAAATTGTTCTTGAGGATAAAATATCTAAGAAAATTGAAAGTGGAACTAATCAAGAAACAACTCAAATTTATCTGAGGCATGATCTTGATAGAGATCTCTACATTACTTTGAACGGTGCGACACCTGGAAATGAAAACGAAAGTAGTCGTGCTGTAATTACTGTTAGAGATATTCCTGGAATCATTCTAGTATGGATTGGATCTTTGCTGACGATATTAGGAATGCTAACAACCATGTTTACCGAATGGAAGCCCGGGAAAAACTGGTTAAAGAAAATATCAAAAAAAGTGCCAGACCACTAGCGTTGTCGTCCTGGCAAGATGTCAGACACCGTATTTCTTCTCAACCCCGCGACCCACTCGAGCGTCGGTAGTCCACGGTAAGGCTGCTCCCTTCCGGGCCTGACCCGGTTTCCATGATGAAGACTCGACATTTACCCTCCGGTAAATATCTGCAATCACCTGCGACCCCGAGGGACAGGATATCTCAGTTGAAATGCGGATTAGACAGCTTACTGGGTGCGCCGTCACTAGCTGTCGCCCCCCCTAAAGGCGGTTGAGGGTCACAGGGTACGTCTAGCTCCCCGGCCAAGTCCAGCTTTACCTCTCTCCTATACTACTATTTGGAGTTTTGCATGCCAAAAATCTTTCTAATCCCACTTGCAGGACTATTGAAAAGTCGTTCTGTCCAAGTTATTTTTTCAGTACTAAATTGGTTTAAAATTGCTTGACCGTATGGCTCAATTGTTTCACTTGCAACGTTAGCATATCCTCTCTCATGAATTTCTGTTAAAGTGTCTGAATAGTAACCTAGTATATTTTCATAAAGCATTTTACCAGCCACATTGGGCGCACTAACGGTTAAGCCTCCCAATTGCTTTACCCGATTAGTTGTTTGTAAAGTTAATAGCCCTCCCAATTCCAACAAAGACTGGCCTTCATCTGTTGCAGTATTCATAAAATCTTGGAGCACATTTGACATTTCAGTAACTGTACCACTTGCAATACTGCCTGAGTTAGATAATAAATCTGATATTGAATCTCTTATTTCCTCAATATTTGATAAAATCTCATCTTTAGTTAAGGGCGGTGTATCTATATTTTGAGCAAAGCTAGTTGTCGTTCTCTCTAAACCTTCAAAAAGAGTAGTGAAAGAGTCTGCAGAGGTTTCAGGATCAATATAACCATTTTCTACCATTTCTTCGTGAAGTCTTTCAAGATAGGCTTGTCCTCCTTTAACTGAATCTGCAAAAAAAGCAAAGAACCATAAAGGTGACAAATGGATTGTTGCAATGCCTACACCTTCAATGGTATTCCCAATTAATTTCCTTGTTGCAAACTCCCCTTCCAATCCCTCATCATCGTATACTCCCTTAACACCACCAACATTTTCAACAGTAAATCTCAAAATATTACCTACAAAAATATTGTAACTAGTAGTATCTTTTACAACACCAGGAACTAATATGTCTGTAGTTTCCTTGAAAATACCGCCTAAAAGCGCTGAAAGACCGCGAACATAGCGCTCAGGCAAAGATAATGCGTATACCGTTCCATTCCACAGAAATTTAGCCGCATCCTTCAAAGGTTTAACCATCTATGATTTTACCACCAATAATCACCGTATCAACATGATTTATTCCAAAATGATATGTTAAATGTCTATAATCTGGAACGTCACATATTAACAAATCTGCGCGCCAACCTTCTGAAATGACACCCCTGTCTTTTTTTCCAATTGCAAAAGCTGCATTTATCGTGGACGAAACAAGAGCTTCTGCTGGAGTCATTCCCATTCTGAAAACCGCTAATTGTTGCACTAGCTGCATAGATTCAGTATAACAGTTAGGATTGCAATCTGTTGCCAAAGCTATGGGAAGATTATTTGCTATCATTTTCCTAGCTGGTGAGTAATGGTCCGATAATAAAGCAAAAGGAGTTCCTGGCAAAAGAACTCCTATAACCCCAGAATTGCTAAGTTCCTTAATTGTTTCTAAGGAACTTCCTGCAAGATGATCTGCAGTTATTACTCCTAGTTCTGCACCTAAACGTCCGCCACCTGTGTCTCCAAACTCATCAGCGTGTATTTTTAACTTGAAACCTAGGGATTTTGCAGCGGTTAAAATTTCTTTTGATTCATCAACTGTAAAAGCTCCTTCTTCGCAAAATACATCACAATATTCTGCTAAATCTTTAACTAAAGGAAGAATTCTAATTACTTCTGATACATATTCAACTCTACTCAAGCCCTCTGGAAATGCATGAGCGCCCATAAAAGTAACAACTGTGTCTGCTAAATTCAGAGACTTTAACCAGTTAGCTACTCGTAATTGTTTCAATTCTGTATCTTCATCTAAGCCATAACCTGACTTAATTTCAATTGTAGTAGTACCAAATTGAACCGCTTTCTTGAACCTTTTCAACGTTTGTTCTCTTAATTCGCTCTCATCAACGGCACGAGTCTCTCTAACTGTGCGAAGAATTCCTCCACCATCTGCTAAAATTTCTTGATAACTTTTGCCCTTTAGCTTCCATTCAAGCTCATGCTCTCTAGAACCTGCCCAAACTAAATGTGTATGCGGATCTACAAAGCCAGGAACTACAACTTTACCTGCAACATCTATTACTTCGGCCCCTGGTGCTTCTATATGTTTTGCAACTTTAATTATTTTATCTCCTTCGATTAAAATATCGGTATTGGCACGTCTGTCGACGACGCCCATCGCATCTCCGAAATGAGGCTTAACTGCAGGTCTAGGCGTTACAACCTCTGATGCTCCTCGTAAAAGATACACTCTTGGCTATAGAGGGAAGGTCATAAAGACCTTACTTCATTGAAGCTATAATGCTAGAGATGAAAGTCTTCCGTGAATCGCCAGAAAAGATTTTTGAAGACCTAGAGAAACGTAATTTGCCAAAAGATATTGCACTAAGTGTTATTGATTTAGATAATAAATGGAGGAAGCTAATCGAAAAAGGCAATAGATTAAGGGCTAAAAGAAATACTATCTCAAAAACTATTGGAGAACTCAAAAAAAAGGGACATGATTTTTCAGAAGTACTTAATGAAATGGCAAGCCTAAAGAATGATTTAGCCCAAAATGAAAAAGATACTGAGGAAACGCTAAGAATTAGAGACTCAAAAAGGATGGTAGTTCCAAATCTATTAGAGAGCGAGGTGCCGATTGGAAAAGACGAAACCGGAAATATAGAATTATCAAAGAAAGGTGTAATAAATGATAATAAAAAATGGCTTTCACATCAAGAAATTCTAGAAAGAATTAATGGAGCTGATCTAAAAAGAGCTTCTAAAATAACTGGGAGAAGATTCTACTTCCTCACTGGAGATTTGGCTAGACTGGAACTAGCTCTAATTAATTTTGCAGTAGAAATGCTTTGTGAAAAAGGATACAGTCTAACAACTCCGCCTTTTTTAATGAATAAAGAGGCCTACGAAGGAGTAGTTGATTTGAGTGATTTTGAAGATGTTATGTATAAGATTGATGAGCATGACTTGTACCTTATTGCAACATCAGAACATCCGATTACCGCAAGATTTAAAAATGAAATAATTGAGCTAAAGGAAGGACCTCTGAAATTTGCCGGAATTTCTACTAATTTTAGAAGAGAAGTGGGAGCTCATGGAATTAGCGATAGAGGCATTTGGAGAGTGCATCAATTCTCTAAGGTTGAACAAGTAATTTTTTGTAAGCCAGAAGACTCAAAGAATATGCACAAAGAGATACTAAATAATGCAACAAATATATTTGAAAAATTAGAAATACCTTACAGAGTAATTGATATCTGCACAGGAGATATTGGTACTGTAGCAGCTCGAAAATTTGATATTGAAGCTTGGATGCCATCAACAAATCAATGGAAAGAGGTTGTAAGTGCTAGTAATTGCAGATCATATCAATCTGTTAGGCTAAACATGAGATACAGAACAGCTGAAGGTACTGACTTCCCTCATACTTTAAACTCTACTGCAGTCGCAACTACTAGAGCTTTAGCTGCAATACTTGAAAATAATCAAACTGATAATGGGGATGTAATCATTCCTAAAGTACTAAGAAAATGGATGGGTAATCAGGAAATAATAGAAGCTAAATGAAAAAAGGATTAATCTTAGGAAGATTTCAGCCACTACATATGGGCCATCTTTCTATATTTGAAACTGTAATTGATAACGATGAAGAGCTGGTAATATGTGTAGGCTCATCCAACAAAAAAAGAACTAAGAAAAATCCTTATACTTCTTTCGAGAGAATGCAAATGATCAAGTCTGTTTTATCGAACTATAGCTGTAATTACGAGATTTTTGAAATCCCAGATATAAATAACAATGATTTATATGTAAATCATTTAGAAAATATTGTGTCTCCTTTTGATAAGGTTTATACGGGTAACAAACTAGTTAAGGAACTATTTGAAAATGCTGGATATCCCGTAATAGTTCCTCATTTAATCAACCGCGAGGCTTGGCAGGGGGTTTCCATCCGTCAGGCGATGAAGGACGGTGGTGATTGGGAAATGGATGTCCCTGCAAGTGTAGCAAAAATAATTTCTGATATTGAATTGTCATAGCGGGCCCCCTCCCTCCTTTGACTAATCTACTTTTACTTTCGTTCCTTTAGGTTTATCAGATTCTTTTTTAGTTAATACTAAATCTAATATTCCATTTTTGTAAGTAGCTTTCGAAGATTCAGTTTCTACCACAGAAGTTAAATCAATGCTTTTGAAGTATTTACGTGATTCAGTCTTAACATTGACTTCCACTTTATCTTCCATGACATTAATATCTATATCTTCTTTGTTAACACCAGGAAGTTCAACCGTAATTGCAATTTGATCGTCTGTCTCATTAATGTCTGTAAGAGGCTCTCTCCTTGTGTCTACTGTAGGCTTTTCTCCTTTCTTTCCGAACGGTTTCATCCTTGTATTACCAAAGTCTTCAAAAACTGGAAAACCATCTGGACCTGTTTTAACTGAAAAACCAAAAACAAATGGATTACTGCTATCGTTATCTAGATTGTTACCTTCTAAAGCATCTCTCATTAAACTATCCATTTGCTTACGCATTTTTTGAAATTCTCCATCTAAATTATTGAAGATGTCATCTATATTCCAATCCTCGCCACTAAACCAATCGTCTTTTCGTTTTCTGTTCATATTTCTCCAGTAAACAACCTTTAGTTGTAAACCTTTAGTTTAGTAGCTATATTTAAAAGTTATTTAGGTCTCATCTTCAGCTTCAGAAATCACAACAGCTTCTGCAACAACGGGTTCGGCTGCTACTGGTTGAGCAACAACAGGTTCAGCTGCTACTGGTTGAGCAACAACAGGTTCAGCTGCTACTGGTTGAGCAACAACGGGTTCAGCTGCTACTGGTTGAGCAACAACGGGTTCGGCTGCTACTGGCTGAGAAACTGCAGTGTCAGTTTCAGGAGGATCTACGGGAATCCGAGGACCAAATAATCCAAACCATTTTTTACGTGTCTTAACTTCAGGAGAAACCTCTTGAACTGGAGCCACAGAAGTAGTCTCCACTACCTGAGCTGGCTCTGCAACACCCGCTGGCACCTGAACCTCTGGTTCTTGAATTTGAGGTGAAGGCTCCAACTCTGTTGCAGCAGATTGCTGTGTATTATCAAACTCATCTAATTCTTGATACTGAGTGTCATCATAATCATCTTCATAGTCATCATCGTAATCTTCATCATCATATGAATAATTACGGTAGATATATCCTACAGATAAAAGACCAAAAACTAAAACTCCTGCAAAAACTAATGTATTTGAAGACTCATCTTCAGCAGCCTCTAAAGTCTTAACTTTAAATGAATATGATTCTGATATGCGCTGACTATTTTCGTTCATCATCCAAACTTGAAGATTATAAATTTCTATGTCTGATGTTACAGGAATAGAAGTTCTCATTGTTATTTCAACGGACTGCTGACTTGGGAGTAATGTCTTAAATGAGCCATAAGCAATTTGCTTACCATCTTTGTCAAAGAAAGTTACCCAATCTTTTGCTAATTGATCATTAGCAGATAGGCCAGATACCTCGAAATAAATTCTCTTAGCCTCATCAATATCTAAATTAGTAATATCAAAAGTATGTGAGGAGGAACTACCTACAGGTGAAGATAATTGAAGATTTGAATCTCTAAGATTAATCAAACCACTTTGACTGAATTCTATAGACATTGTTGTAGATTCTTTATTACCATTTCCTGCAGACGTAGCTTCAATCTCAACTAGAGTACTTGTTCCAAAATAAGTATCTCTTGGAGTTAACTTAACTGTAATCTCAGCTTCTTGGTCAGGATTTAAAGAAGAAACAAAACTTGGAGTAAAAGAATAAACAAAAGCTTCATCTTGTGATGAACCTGCAATATTATAATTGTTTTCGGTATTACCTCTATTGGTCACTAACACCTTTAGCTCTAAAGGCTCTCTATCCTTAATTATAAACGAATCTCCATCAAAATTATCATTACCTATTTCAACTACCTCTATTGTAAAATCCCAGTCAGGCTCAGCTTCTTCGGCTGTTGTAGTTAATGTTTTTGAGTCTTTTATCGATGAATCTGAAGCTGCCGTAACTGTTACTGTCGTTGATAACTCTTGACCATCTGAAACCGAATCTTGAGGAGAAATAGTGACTTTAATGGTCTTACTTTCTCCTGCATCCAAATTAAAATCTGTAAAGTCTATTGAAATATCCCAATCATTGTCATACTCTGTTGTTACAATAAAATCGTCATCTCCAGAACCTGTATTCCTAACAGACAAGGTGTATATCGCATTATTTCCTAGTACCACTTTTTTTGAAATACTAGATACGGCATCCAATTCAACATCTGGTTTAGGGGTAATGTATATACTCAAAATAGAATTTTTAACCCAATTGTCACTGCTTAGTGAGTCTGTAACTTTAACATTAACATCGTAATCGTTATCTCCTGCAGGTAAGCTATTACCTTCATAAGACCATAAAAATTGAACTTCAATATGATTACTTTTTTCAGAAACTGAATCTACTGAGGACTCCCAAAGAGATTCATCTTTCGGCCCCATTGATAGTTCATAGCTACCTTTGCTGTTGGATAAAATGTCATCCACACCAAATGCCGAATATACTTTAACGTAGACAGTTACTTCAGATTGGCCTTCATTTACAAACGGTTCACCGCCATTTCGTATCTGAACATAGCTAATGGACAAATCCACTCCAGTGTTCCTGGATGAAGAACCATATTCCATGAGAATTGTAGTATTTGCAGGTGGCGTAGGTGGCGGAGTACCTGCCTGGGCAGTCCAACTTGCCTCCACCAGCAAAGTTATCGGTGAAGTATCAAGATTAGTTAAATCAAAATCTGAAGAACCTGTGATCTCAATAGTATCTCCAGCTGCAACATCTTCTGAAAATTCAAAAGCATCTAAATTATTTCCATCCTGCACGATAGTATACCTTAGGTTAACTGTAGCATCCCTATTAGATGAAACCCAAGCATTTCCAGACCAATCGCCCGAAATATTAGAATCAATATCTAACGAACCTGTACTCCATCTACCAATTTCCCTGAAAACGCCCTGCTGGTCTTGTTCATTAGAGGCTATCACTACGGATTCAACATTCGAACCCGACGGCGAATCAATTGACAAAGTACCTTCAGGCTCTCCAGAGATATACAAAGGAACTGAGGCAAAAGTTTCTCCTTCAGCACTACTAGCTAAAAATAATAGTAAAAATGCACATGACAGAAACAATCCTATTTTCTTCATTTTTGTTACACTAATCTTTGATGCCGTAGTTCCAAATCTTATCGCCTATATAATGTAATGACTTTATGGCCTTACCTTTCTCAGACGTAAGCATCTCTTTTGCGTCCATCAATGCTATACCAATTGCTAATGGTTTATGATGGTTTTCCTCCCTTATCCATACGTGCTGACCTTTGACAACTTCTGGACTTACATCATTAATCCCTGCAGACATAGTATTAGCCCCGTTACAAACATAAGGAACTGCACCCATATCAACCTGAACCCAGCCTCTTTCTACTGAATTAATGAGTAAACCTCTCACTGTTAAATGCACCAAATTATTATCAATAAGTGCGATAATGTTACCTTTCGAAATTAAGACATCAAAATTATCGGTTTTACCAATTTCAAATTTGCCTGCTGAGATAGGCATCTCAAGATTGTGAGTTGATAATATACCTTCTTTGATAGAGCGTGCTTCTTTCTTGTTAATCGGCCTACGCTTTTTTACAATTAGTTCAGATGCCACTAACCTCAATAGAGAGCATTTTATGTAGGTCTTCCCATGCAAAATTGTGAAAGTCAGCGTTATAGGGACAGGATATGTTGGATTAGTGACAGGTGCTACGCTAGCTGATTTAGGAAATCAAGTAGTATGCTTAGACATTCTAGAAGAAAAAATTGACCTTCTAAACAGCGGAAAGTCTCCAATATTCGAACCTGGACTTGAAGAACTTATACAAGAGGGAATTAAGACTAAGAATTTAATTGGATCTATTGAAATTGAACAACATGTAAGAAATTCTGATATTACATTCATATGTGTTGGTACACCTTCAGATAAAGATGGAAACATTGATTTAAGTTACATTAAATCGGCATCATCAACAATAGGAAGAGCCCTTAGAGATAAGAGTGGTGAACATACTGTAGTTGTAAAATCAACTGTAGTACCATTAACCACTGAAGATGTAGTAATGCCAAATATATTAAAGAAAAGTGGCTGGAAACGAGAAAAATTAGGAATAGGAATGAATCCTGAATTTTTAAGAGAAGGAAGTGCAATACATGACGCTCAAAATCCGGATAGAATTGTAATTGGATATGCTGACGAAATTGCTAAAAAAACTTTAAACGACCTATACGAGCCATACAAATGTACTAAACTAGAGTGTATTCCAAGAACTGCAGAATTGATAAAATACGCTTCTAATTCTTTCCTAGCTGCAAAGATTTCTTTTGTAAACGAAATTGCAAATATGTCTAACATATGGGGAATTGACTTTCAAGAAGTCGCCGAAGGAATGGGATTAGATAGTCGAATTTCAGCTGAGTTCCTCAGAGCCGGAGCTGGGTTCGGAGGTTCATGTTTCCCAAAAGATGTCAAAGCTCTGGCTGCAGCTGCAAAGAACTCAAACGTAGAGTCTCTCATGCTTAAAGCTACTTTAGAAGTTAATGACATACAACCAAAGATAATAGTTAAAATGGCTGAAGAAAGGCTAGGAATAATCAAAGGAAAGAAAATTTCAATACTGGGTCTTGCTTTCAAACCAGATACAGACGATGTTAGGGAAAGTCGAAGTGAAATTGTCATAAAAGAATTAATTGAGAAAGGAGCTGAAGTGACAGCTCACGACCCTGAAGGAATGGCTAATTTCAAAGAAATAATAGACATACCAATGATGCCAACGCCCGAATTGGCTACTGAAAAAGCTGATTGTGTAATTATAATGACAGAATGGAACATCTACAAGAACTTGGATTTGCGATCCTTACTAGAAAGAATGAACGGTAATGTTTTAATCGATGGAAGAAGAACTCTGAATGCAAAAGAAGCTGAAAAAACGGGTTTTGACTACAAAACCATAGGATTAGGCTAAACAAATTATTTTATAACCCCTTCAGGTGAAGCATCACCCCGATACGGTCCGAGAACTGCTTTCGGGAAATTATGGTAAAAAATGAGTAAAGGAACGGCTGCACAGGGTAAACGCCAGAAACAGACCCACTTGATCTGTAGAAAATGTGGTCGCCATGCTTATCATATGCGTAAAAAGAGATGTGCCTATTGTGGATTTGGAGCAAGTGCAAAAAATCGTAAATATAAATGGGCAAAAACTCACTAATCAAATTTTAATGAAAAGACTAAATCCCCCCTTTCACATGTTCAACTGATAATTAAATGTGCGGTATCCTTGGAATTTTAGCTAATAAAGGTCCAATCAGCAATTTGTTGTACGACGGTCTATTAGTTTTACAACATCGCGGACAAGATGCTGCCGGAATCGTTGTGTGTGAAGAAGACAAATTACACTTAAGAAAAGATAATGGCTTAGTTAATGATGTATTTCACAAGGAACATATTCAAAATCTTAGAGGAAGGTACGGAATTGCTCATGTTAGATACCCCACAGCAGGAACTGCATCTGCCGCTGAAGCACAGCCACTTTATGTTAACCATCCATATGGTATTTCACTAGCGCACAATGGAAACTTAACTAATGCAGATGAATTAACTAGAGAGCTTTACAAAGAAAACCTAAGGCACATCAATACAAACTCAGATTCTGAGATATTACTGAATATATTGGCTAATGAGATAGAGAGTAATAGAAAAAATATTAACGAAGCTCCAGACTTCACGCCTGAAGACTTGTTTAAAGCTGTTAAAGGGCTACACAGAAGATGTTCTGGCGGATATGCAGTTGTAGGGATGATTGCAGGTTATGGATTATTTGCATTCAGAGATCCTAACGGAATTAGGCCTCTGGTTTACGGACAAACTAAAAACGAGGAAAATTATGCATGGGGAATCTCTTCTGAGACTGTTGCACTAAATTCACTTGGCTTCGAAGATGCCTATGATTTAGCTCCTGGTGAGGCAATGTTCATTGACATAAATGGAAAAATGTCTAAGAAACAATGCAGTGAACACACCAAATTATCACCCTGTATTTTTGAATACGTATACTTCGCTAGGCCAGATTCTGTTATCGATGGAATTTCAGTACATCAAGCTAGACTAAACATGGGAACAAAATTAGCCCAAAAAATACTGCGCGAATGGCCGGACCACGACATTGATGTCGTAATACCAGTCCCTGATAGCGGAAGAATTTCTGCTATCCAGCTCGCAAAAGAGTTAGATATCGATTATCGAGAAGGATTAGTTAAAAACAGATACATTGGAAGAACATTTATCATGCCTGGACAATCGATCAGGAGAGATTCGGTGAGAAAAAAATTAAACACTGTCGATCACGAGTTTTTAGGAAAAAATGTATTACTTGTTGATGATTCCATTGTGAGGGGAAATACTTCCAAAAAAATTGTCGAAATGGCAAGACTTTCTGGGGCTCGAAAAGTATATTTTGCTTCAGCTGCACCTCCAGTGAGATACCCGAATGTATACGGGATTGATATGGCTGCATCTAGTGAATTTATTGCAAATAAGAATAGTGTCGAACAAATAGCCGAAAATATGGGTGCAGATAGATTATTTTATCAGGATTTAGAAGATTTAGTAGAGAGTATAAGATTTGAGTCAACGGGACCACAAGAATTTGATTCCTCATGCTTCAACGGTTTTTATGTAACTGAAAATGTTTCCTCTGAATATTTGGAAAGAATCGAAAAAGTAAGAAGCAAATCTTCAAGACAACATAAAGGCATTAGTGAAGAACCTATTGGAATACATAATCAAGGCTAATTCCAAAGAAAAAAAGTCTCATTCCCAAATCTTAAGGCTTGAATTGTTTCGCCTTCCCAATTAGAAGGAGAAACTGCTTCAACTGTTTGGTGTGTATAAGGATCAAGAAGTAAAAATTGATCATTCCTAGAACTAATTATCTGGACTTCTACAGGCTTCTCTAAAATATTCGGAGTTCTAAGTGTATCTATCTCTACCATTTTTTTTGTGTAAGGAGCTTCCATCAATCTTAATTTAGCTTTTCTACGATCTAACCTAGTAACTTTGTAAACCTTTTCTTGTATTAGTAAATAATCGCCCACCAGAAAACTAGGTAACCGTACTCCAAAGGTATGTCTTAGAAGATCTCTGCCATCTTTACGACCAACTAAGGTATTAGTTTCATTCACATGCCCTCCAAATTGAATCATTAATTCCCTAGCTAAAGAACGAGCTCGTTCTGTAGAAGATAATTGAAAATCAAAACCTCCCTTAGCGGGTCCATTCTCAGTAGAAAAAAATTCTGAGGGTGATGAATCTATATCTTTGAAAACTTTTTCGACTGCCGCATCCAAAACTGATTTTTGTTTAGTTCTTATTTGTAATATGGCCTCATAATATCCTCCCGCATGGCGAGAACAAGTCTGACATACTTGATATTTTATTTCGACTACTCCCTCTAAATTTGATTCTAAACTTAATCCTCCATAGTTTGCATTAGTTTTTGCTTTAACTCTAAATTTAGCGGGATCTAATTGTTCCAATGTCTGTGTAGTTTTTTGCTGGGACAAATCCTCTTTCCAAATAATTGAACTTTCAAAGAAATGGCTTACTGCAGATTCAAGATCATCAAATTCAAGCCAAGTTCCAGGTATCTTTAGAGAATAACATGACTTACAATCAATCATTCTAAGTACATCTGGAAGACGCGAAATAACTACCGTTTCGCGTACACATTTATGGCAAATTTGGGATATAAGTGGAGGTTCAGCTCCGCACTTTAGACAAATATCCATCAATCATCTAAAGGAGGGGGATTTTGTTTTTTATGCTTCGAAAGTTTTTTGTTTAAGGTTACTTAATCAAATGCATGAAATCATTTAAACCAAATGAAAAAATTAAAAATAATGCATATGTTGGTAGTGTAGAAAAATACAATGAAATATATGATTATTCAATTAAAGACCCTGAAGGTTTCTGGGCCGAACAAGCTGAAAGGATTACTTGGTTTAAAAAATGGAATAAGGTTTGGAATTGGGACTTTAACAAGGCAGATATTAGCTGGTATGAAGGTGCCGAACTAAATGCGTGTTACAATTGTGTCGATAGGCATGTTGATAATGGGCATGGTAATGAAACGGCCCTCATTTGGGAAGGAAACGATTCTTCGGAAAGTAAAAAACTATCTTACAATGATCTTTTGACGGAAGTACAGCTTGCTGCAAACTCTTTGAAAGGTTTGGGAGTAGAGAAAGGAGATCGTGTTTGTATTTACATGCAAATGATACCTGAATTAACAATTGCATTATTAGCTTGTGCAAGAATAGGGGCAGTTCATTCAGTTGTATTTGGTGCTTTTTCTCCGGATAGTTTAGAATCTAGAATAAATGATTCCGAATGCAAAGTCCTTGTCACTCAGGATACTGGAGTTAGAGGAACTAAGAATGATATACCAATGAAAGCGAATGCGGACAAGGCTGTCAAGAATACACCATCCATTGAAAAGATTCTTGTTGTAAAAAGAACCGGAAGTCCTATTGAAATGGAACCGAGTAGAGATGTTTGGTGGCATGAAGCTATAGCTTCAGCAGACAGTAATTGTGAGCCTGAAATAATGAATGCTGAGGATCCATTATTCATTTTGTATACTAGTGGTTCAACAGGAAAGCCAAAAGGTGTAATGCATACTACTGGTGGATACATGGTATACACTTCAACTACTTACCATTACATTTTTGATTATAAACCCGGAGAAATTTATTGGTGTACTGCAGATATCGGATGGATTACTGGACATTCATACATTGTTTACGGCCCTATGGCAAATCGTGCAGTAACTGTGATGTTCGAAGGTGTACCTAACTATCCAGACTATGGTAGATTTTGGGAAATTGTTGAGAAGCATAAAGTAAATATTTTTTACACAGCACCAACCGCACTGCGCGCTCTAATGAAAGAGGGCGATGATTGGCCTAAAAGATATAATCTTGAAAGTTTAAGACTACTGGGAACGGTAGGAGAGCCAATAAAAGAACCTGAATGGATGTGGTACCATTCGATTATCGGAAATGAAAAATGTCCAATAGTAGATACTTGGTGGCAGACTGAAACTGGAGGGATAATGATTACTCCACTGCCTGGAGTTACTGAAACAAAACCGGGATCCGCAACCAGACCTTTCTTTGGAGTTTTACCTGAATTAGTAGATGATGATGGAAATGTTTTGGAAGGAAATAATGTTGAAGGAAATTTGGTAATGCAAAGACCTTGGCCAAGTATAATGAGAACTGTTTATGGCGACCATAAGAGATTTTTTGATACTTATTTTTCACGATTTCCGGGTAAATACTTCTCAGGTGATGGATGTAAAAGAGATGAAAATGGATATTATTGGATAACTGGAAGAGTTGACGACGTCATTATTGTATCTGGACATAATTTAGGTACTGCAGAAATTGAAGGATCGATAGGAGGACATGCTGATGTTGCAGAAGCTGCCGTAGTAGGATATCCACACGACATTAAGGGAAATTCAATCTATGCTTTTGTAACGCTGAGAACAGGAAGAGAGATTACCGAAAATACCAGAACTGAAATTGCTAAAATCGTAAGAGCTGATATTGGACCCCATGCCACTCCTGAAAAAATACAGTTTACAGAGGGGCTACCAAAAACACGTTCTGGAAAAATTATGCGAAGAATTCTAAGAAATATTGCATCCGATAATATCGATGACTTAGGGGACATCTCTACGTTAGCTGATCCTAGTGTTGTTGAATCGCTCGTAAATAATCGAATTTAATCACTAGGTTTAACCATTTTTTCAGGATTTAATATCTCAATTAACTCTTCTTCAGATAAATCAGTTAAGTCAAGTGAAGTTTCCAACACCGTTTGACCCGACTTATGTGCCTCTTTTGCTATTTTTGCTGCTTTTTCGTAACCTATTACCGGAGCTAAAGTAGTAGCTAACATCAAACCCGACATCAATAATTCAGGTCCTTTATCTGTAGCTTCTAGTCCATCAATACATTTAGCTGCGAAAACTTCAACCGAATTAGATAAAAGAGAAACTGCTTGTAGAAGATTATGAGCTGCAAAAGGCAACATTGTGTTTAACTCAAAATAACCTCCTTGTCCGCTCTGAACTAAGGCAGTATCACAAGCTATCACTTGCGATGAAGCTTGTATTATTGCTTCAGGAATGACTGGGTTAACTTTTCCAGGCATTATTGAAGAGCCTGGTTGAACTGCTGGTAATGATAATTCAGAAATACCTGAACGAGGGCCTGAACCCATTAAGCGAATATCATTAGCTATTTTTTGTAAACTTACTGCTAAACCGCGCAATACTCCGCTAGTTGTCAACGCACCATCTAAGCTAGACTGTGCCAAGAAATGATTGTCTGTTTCATAAACATCTATTCCTGATAATTTCGAAATATGCTGACAAGCTAATTCGGAAAATTTAGCCTTTGTATTTACTCCTGTACCTACGGCAGTTCCTCCCAATGCAAGTAAGGACAGTTCATCTTTAGCAAGTAGGAGGCGATCAAGAGAACGCTCAATTAATCCTGCATATCCCACAAACTCTTGTCCAAGCCTTATCGGTGTAGCATCCATTAAATGGGTTCGACCTGTCTTGATTATTGACATGAACTCATCTGATTTTTGAGAAAGGCTTGTTTGAAGATTTAAAAGCGCAGGACATAGATTTTCTTCTATTTCGAGTAAAGCTGATAGATGAAGTGCTGAAGGAATTACATCATTTGATGATTGACCTTGGTTTACGTGATCATTGGGATGTATCTTTAGTCCGCTCTCTTCAGAAGAAATGGTTGCTATTACCTCGTTAGCATTCATATTTGTTGATGTTCCAGAACCTGTTTGGAAAACATCAACCGGAAAATGTTCATCAAAATTTCCATCTGCCACGCTAATCGAAGCTGAAATTATTACATCTTTCATCTCGTCATCGATTATCCCTAATTCTGCATTTGCTGCTGCAGCTCCAGCTTTGATATATCCTAGTGCTCGAATAAAGGAGCGAGACATAGGAATCCCACTAATTGGAAAATTAAGAACAGCTCTCTGTGTACTTGCACCCCATAATGCGGATTTTGGGACTTCCATCTCGCCCATAGTATCTGACTCGGTTCGAGTATAAGGATCTGAAGGTAAACTTCCTGTTAATGAAAGATTATTAGCACTTTTTTTAATTGATTTCTTGCTTATAGATGAACGCATCTTTTGTTTTCTGCTTTCCGGACACTCGTACATACCATATTTAGGAAATCGAACATGCCCCTCATTCAAATTTTCCATATGAACTTTCAGCATAGAGTTGATTGAAAGGTCATTGTAACACTCTTCAACATAATTTTGAAGGCTTTCTCTTACTTCTTTAGTCACTCTTATAGATGTATAGTCTATTTTAGGCATATTATCGTTATGTAGCTTTATGTATTAAAAAGTATGCATTTTGCATAAATATGCATTTTGCATACATTAAATATAGTAGCAATTAGCCTATTTACTAATTTTTATCCCTTTTTTAGCTTAAACTGGAGCGTAAGGAGGCGGGTTGTGCGGATCCCAACAAGTTACGTACCTTTCATCTAAATCATCTAAGCGTTTCATCAATGAATTTGAAATATCGAAATCAAAAACTGCAAAATTCTCTACAATTCTATCCTGATTAACTGATTTCGGAAGAACAACCATCCCTCTTTGTATCGCCCAGCGTATCAAAACTTGAGCAGGTGTCTTTCCTAATTCGTCTGAAATAGCCATTAAACGAGGCTCATCCATGCGTTTTGCGTGAACTAAAGGACTGTAAGCCTCAATTATTATATTTTTTGAATTACAATATTCTAATAATTCCTTTTGATAATGGTAAGGATGAAATTCTACTTGATTAATTGCAGGTAGAACATCATATTTTTCCTCTAATTCTTTTAAGTTATCAATAGTGAAGTTACTTACGCCTATAGACCTACAAAGCCCTCTTTTTTGCAATTCAATAAATGCTTTCCAAGAATCATTTCTTAGATCTTTAAGCGGCCAATGTATAAGGTAAAGATCAATATATCCACAGTCTAATCTTGCTAAACTCTTTTCGCAAGCTTCTAGTGCAGTATCATAACCTTGGTCTTTATTCCACAATTTTGTTGTTATAAACAAATTTTCACGTGGGACGTCCGCTGCATTTATTGCTCTACCTACGTCAGATTCATTATCGTAAGCTCTTGCTGTATCTATGTGTCTGTAACCAGCTTTAATTGAATCAAAAACTGCATTGTAGGTTGAATCTCCTGGCTCTGATTTCCAAGTACCTAAACCCACAACTGGAATATTATGCCCATCATTCATAGTCATGTACAATTGATCTGTCATAATGCTCCAAGGAACTGGCTAAATTAATTATTTGTATATATCTACAAAATTATCATGTAAATGGCCATTAGAAGCAAGCCATTCAAATGAGTCTAAAGTATATGGTTCACCCTTATAATTTGTAATCTTTCCACCTGCTTCTTCCAATATCGCTATTCCTCCCGCCATATCCCAGGATTTTGCACCTGTGACAATATATCCCTCTAACCTGCCTGCTGCAATATATGCCATGGTTAACGCAGCCATTCCTAGTTTCCTTGTTGACTGAATCTCTTTTTCCAGAGCTACAAATTTACTGCCCATACTCTGATAATATTCGCCATCTCTGTTGTAAGGTAAACTTGAAGCTACGATTGCTTGTTTCATATTTTTAATTTTTGAAACATGTAAACGTTTAGGTTCTCCTTTGTTATACAAATCATTCAAAAAAGCCCCATTTCCTTTAGAAGCGTAAAATAGCTCTTTACGTATCGGGTCTGCAATTACGCCAATTAAGACTTCATTTCCTTTACATAAGCCTATTGAAGGTCCAAACAACGGAAACGAATGAGAAAAATTAATAGTTCCATCCAAAGGGTCTACTATCCATACTTTCTCTCCTGGAAAACTAGTTCCTTCTTCTGCAATTATTCCATATTCAGGCGTTTCTTCTTGTAATATCTTAGTTATTGCTTCTTCACACTTAAAATCAACTTCTGTCACGACATCAATATCTGATTTGAAATCTAATTCTTTGAAATTTCCATAGCTTTCGGCAATTATTTCAGAAGCTCGTATCGCTGCTTTAATTGCAACGTCTAAATCATTTACTTGCAAAGAAATTCAACTACTCCTTCAAACAGAGCCCTACCATCGCCCGGGCCATCTGGTTTCTTACCTGAAGAAGTCCAATCTGTATGCTGCCATCCGTGGAATACACGTTCAGGATGAGGCATCATTCCCAAAACATTTCCTCTAGAGTTTGTAATGCCTGCAATGTCATTGGGTGCGCCATTTGGATTCCATGGGTAACCTGAGTCAAGTAATCCTTCAGAATTACAATATCTAAAAGCTACTTGATTGTTATTTTCTATTTCATTTAACATATCTTTGTCCAATATCAATTTTCCCTCAGCATGAGCATTTGGAATTGCTAAAACTTGATTTGTTTCATAGTTATCTAAGAAAAAACTCTTGTTTGATGAATTTACTTTTAAATTAACATGTCTTGCTTCAAATCTATTAGAATCATTGGTATGAAGAACTGCATTTGGGACTTTCGTAGTTCCTGAATCTGAACCCGGTAACGCTCCCAATTCTACTAATATTTGAAAACCATTGCAAATTCCCAGAACTGGTTTTCCTGAGCTAATAAAATCGTCAATTTGAGACTTTAATCCTGATTTCATTCTAGACGCAAAAATTGCTCCAGCTCTAACATAGTCTCCTGAACTAAAACCACCTGGGAAGTATAGCGCATCATAATCACTTAAATTACGACAATTGGAGGGCTCAACTTCCCCTACTAATTGCTTAAGATGAACTTTCTCAACATCACATCCCAATGAGGAAAAAGCCTGAGCCGATTCATCTTCACAATTAGTACCTTCAATACGGATAACGCCTACTCGCGAGTCCTGTGGATTTGACATTAATTACCATTAGAAATGGGATTAAAACTATGACCTATGAAATCTTATAAATTTTCGTTCTGAAAAATTATTCATAAACCCAAGATAAACTGTCTTGAGTCCATTCATTAAGACCTTCTGGAAACCACAAACCAAGCTCAAATTGTGCTGTTTCGGCAGCGTCTGAACCGTGAATCATATTGAATCCAATATCCATTCCAAAATCCCCTCTAATTGTACCTGGGCCAGCATCTCTGCCGTTTGTAGGTCCTATTAGATTTCGTGAAACACTTATTGCATCAGTTCCTGACCAAGCCATACAAATTACTGGACCACTTGTAATGAATTTGATCAAACCTGAGAAGAAGGGTTTGTCTGAGTGTACATCATAATGCTTCTTTGCTATTTCTTCTGAAGGTATAGTTTGCTTTAATCCAACTAATTGTAAACCTTTTTGTTCAAATCTACGAATAATTTCTCCAACTAAACCACGTTGGACACCATCTGGTTTAACCATTACGTAGGTTGTTTCTTTACTCATTGCTCTCTCTTCTTTCTTGCTACATCAGTCCAGCGAGTACGTGCTGGAACTCTTCCCAATTCAATATAGTTCTTTTTAGCTTTAGAATTAATAAAATACAGAACCTGACCAGTTTTCTTTACATACATCATACCAGTTCCTGGTGGAATTGGTTTTCCTGTAAATGAACATTTTTTAGTTTCAACCATTTCTATCTCCTATCTAATGCTTTAGCTTCTCTGGAGGAGTCCATCAATAATAATTGATCTCCAATATCTACGGGACCTAATACATTACGCCTAATGATACGGCCACGGTCATCGCCATCAAGTACTCTAACTTTGACAGAAGTGGCTTCACCTCTCATTCCGGTACGCCCGAGTACTTCAACGACTTGTGCAGGAATTCCGTCCATTGTTATTACTTCTTAGCTGCTTGAATAGCCTTAACGACTTCTTCTAAAGCGCCTTTTTTCTTTCCAATTTCGGTTATTGCAATAGCTGCAGTTGTTACTTTCAAACCTGCGGCTTTACCAAGTTCATCTCTGGATGGGACATATGTGTAAGGGATTTGTTTCTCCTCACAAAGCATTGGTAAGTGTGCAAGAATTTCAGGAGGTTCAACGTCAAGAGCCATTATGACCAATTTAGCTTGACCTCTTTCAATAATCTTAGTGACTTCATTAGAACCTTTTCTAACTTTACCACCATCTCTTGCAGTTTCAGCTGCAAGGTACGCTTTCTCTGATAGCTCGGAAGGAGCTTCGTATGTTACAAATAACGGGTTTGCCATTTTTTTTACCTCTTTCAGACGTTTGTCTTCATTAATCACGGGTTAAACGCGAGTTGTTCGCTACGAAAGGGGGACTATTTAATACATGCTCGAAATGAATAATGGATGAGTATAACTGTCTACACTACAGCACCAGACGAAAAAAGTGCCGAAACTCTTGCAAAAGAAATTGTAGTGGCTAAGTTAGGCTCATGCTGTAACTTTTGGCCAGTTAGAACGATTTATTCATGGGAAGGTGAGCTAAGAGACGATACTGAACACATCATTTTGATTAAAACTTCCAAGAAGAAATTTGATGATTTAGAAAAGTATATCGTTAAAAACCACCCCTACTCCATGCCTGCTATCGTATCATTCCCCTGGGATGATTCGCACAAACCTTTCAAGGATTGGGTAAACAATAATGACTGAATATGACGTAATCGTATGTGGAGGAGGTCCTGCAGGATCAACTACTGCCTTTTATGCTGCAAAAGCAGGTATGAAAGTTTTATTATTAGATAAATCCAAATTCCCAAGAGACAAAGCTTGTGGTGGATTATTGACCGCAAGACTATTCGATGAATTACCTGAATTAGAAAAATACATCAAACCTATTATTGAATGTCCATCACGAGACGTTAATCTCTACTCTCCATCAATGAAATATCAAATAGACTATGAATTTCCAGTAGGAACTCCTTGGAACATTACAAGAACCGTATTTGATAATGCAGTTTTGGAAGCTGCCAGAGATGTAGGTGCTGAAATTATGACCCAAACTCGAATCAAAGATTATGAATTTAATGGAGGAGTTACGGTAAAAACTTCTAATGGTGATTTCAAAGGTAAAATGGTTGTTGGCGCCACCGGTCCAGCTGATAAGTTAGCCTCAATGATTAGAGAAAAAAGAAACATCAAACCTTGGAGCGACAGCCAAATGGGAACTGCACTGATGTGGGAACCGCACGTTGGAAAAGAATTTATTGACAAAACTTACAGTAAAAATAGCTCATTACTTGTACATTTCAAGCCAGGTGGAATCGAAGGATATGGCTGGGTTTTCCCAAAAAAAGAAATATTGAACATTGGGTTTGGAGGATACAACAGAACAATTAAATCCATAAAAATCAAAGAGATATGGACAGATTACATTAACTTATTGAAAGAAGACGGGTATTTCCCAAAAGATCAGGAAGTTCCTCCTGTGAAAGGTGCACCTCTTCCTCTTGATGGGCCAATAAAGGCTACAACTATGGACTATACTTTACTTGTGGGAGATTCAGCAGGAATGGTATCTCCACTTTCTGGTGAGGGAATATATTATGGAATGCATGCAGGTAAGATTGCAATTGATACTATCAAAAAAGCTTTAGAAACTAATGATTTCTCACAAAAGAATTTGGATCAATATCATCGTGATTGGAACAAAGTGTTCGGTAAAGAATTGAGAGATTTATCTTTCTTCGCACTTATGGCATTGAAATTACCTGAAAGGATGGTTTACTATGGAACTCGTGATGAAAAGCTGTGTGAAATCTTTGCGGATTTATTCTTAGGAGTAACTCCAGGTGGACTTGGAAAAAGAAAACCAATCACTAGGGCAGTATTTGATGCAATAAGATATCCTTATTTTGGTCTAGGTTGAGCTAAGTTAACCCATCCCTTATATGTCGGTTTCTAGTGTATTCCGTAACTATGAAAAATGGCTACAGAACTAACGCTTGTAACGTACTCGTAATAGGATCAGGTGGAGCTGGTTTACGTGCTGCAATTGCTGCGCACGAAGAAGGGTCTGAAGTCTTGATTATCGGAAAGAGAATTCGGAATGATGCTCACACCACTTTAGCTGCCGGTGGAATTAATGCAGTATTAGGTACTGTTGATCCCGAAGATACATGGATACAGCACTTTGTAGACACTTACCAAGAAGGCTACAATATAGCTGACCCAAAAACCGTTGAAATACTAGTCAAAGATGCTCCAAACAGAATAAATGAATTGATTGACTGGGGAACGCCATTTGCTAAGACTCCTAATGGTGATCCTGACCAGCGATACTTTGGAGCACACACCTACAGAAGAACCTGCTACGCAGGGGATTACACAGGACGTGCTATACTTAGTACATTACTTGATAAAGTTGAGGAACTAAATATTCCTATCAAAGATATGACATATGTTTCAAAATTATTGGTCGATAAACAAGATGAAGATTACCAATGTTTTGGAGCCACCGCATTTGACATAGTAACTGGTGAAAGAACCGTGTATCTAGCAGATTCAGTTGTTTTAGCTGCTGGAGGGCATACTAGAATTTGGAGGAGAAGTTCCAGCCGAAGAGATGAAAATACCGGTGATGCCATGAGACTGGCTTTGCAGGCTGGATGCTATCTTGCCGACATGGAAATGGTTCAATTTCATCCAACAGGAATGGTATATCCAGAATCTTTAGCTGGAACACTAGTTACCGAGGCTGTCAGAGGCGAGGGCGGGTACTTAACTAATTTTGAGGGAGAGAGATACATGAAGAATTATGATCCTGACAGAATGGAACTATCAACTAGAGATCGTGTTGCGTTGGCCAACTATACTGAAATTTCTGAAGGAAGGGGAACTAAGAATAATGGAGTTTACCTTGATGTAAGCCACATAGGTAAAGATAAGATATTAGAAAAATTGCCTAGAATGTACAGGCAATTTATGGAATCTCAGATGTTGGACATTTCAAAGTCACCGATGGAAGTAGCACCTACTGCGCATTACAGTATGGGAGGCATTGTAGTTAATGCAGAAACCCATAGCACCAATGTCAAAGGTCTGTACGCTGCAGGTGAGTGTACTTCCGGAGTTCACGGGGCAAATAGATTAGGCGGCAATTCACTAGCTGAGATACTTGTATTTGGTAAAATTTCTGGTGAGGAGGCTGCCAAATTTTCATCTAATTTAGACTTACAAAAAAGAAATAGAGAAATTATAAAAAACGCAGATCTCGAGCTCGATAACCTCACTAAGAAAGGTGATGAGCTGGCAAGACCCCTACAAAGAGCTGTCAGAGACATTATGTGGAAGTATTGCGGCGTAGTTAGATCTGGAAAAGGATTAGAAGAAGGACTTAATGAGTTAATGAAGATTAAAGCTGCATCTTCGAACATTGATGTTCGACCAAATGCGGAAGGATTCTCTGATTTAGCTATAGCGTTAGACCTACTTGGATCTATAGATAGTGCTGAAGCTACAATAAGATGTGCTATTGAACGAACTGAAAGCAGGGGAGCTCACCAGAGGAGTGACTTCAAAGATACTTCGAATTCTCAGAATGTAAATTATTTAGTTCACGAAGAATCTGGAAAGCAAGTTGTAACCTCCAGAAACGTCGCGCACCTACCTAAAGAATTAGAAGAACCAATGAAAAAAGTCAATGATCTTACTGTTGACGGTAGGCTTTTGGAATAATTAGTTAATCCAAACTATGCTTTAATCTGCATTACTCTTCTATCACTTTTCAGATACTTTCCAAATTTATCTATTCCCTCTTGTATGAGAGCTGGAGCATGATTTTTCTGATAATTTTCTAAAGATTCTCTACTATCCAAATAATATCTAATGGACCAATGGACTTTATCATCATCTGAATCACAAACAAACCAATCTGCTTTCTGAAAACCTTCTATCTCTAATATTTGCTCGATATGTGGACCTAACCATTCCGAATATTCATCAGCTGCAATTGCTTCAACATGCAGATTTACCTCGTAAACTACCATGTGATTACGAAAGCATTTTATTATTTAAGATTAAGCAAAAATTCTTTCAACAATCCAAGCCGCATCAAACGGCATAATATCTTCGTATTCTTGTCCAATACCTACAAAGGCTATTGGCTTATCAATTGCTGAAGATATACTGAGCGCAGCTCCGCCTTTCGCATCAACATCTAATTTAGTCAAAACGACAGCATCGATATCCACCGCTTCATGGAACTTCTTAGCTTGCTCAACTGCATCATTGCCAGCTAATGAATCGCCTACGAATATGACTAAGTCTGGACTTGCCACCCTTCTTATCTTCTTCATTTCATCCATCAAATTAGAATTTGTTTGCATTCTTCCGGCTGTGTCTATCAAAACAATATCTCTATGTTTTGCTTTTGCGTGTTCAACAGCATCAAAGGCTACTGCTGCAGGATCTCCTCCTGATTGATGTTTAATTATTTTACAACCTAATTTTGTTGCGTGTAAATCTAATTGCTCTATTGCTCCAGCTCTAAAAGTATCTGCAGCTGCTAAAACTACACTCTTCCCATTTTCCTTAAGCCAATGAGTAATTCTTGCAATACTTGTTGTTTTTCCAGTACCATTAACTCCAACAAATGCAACTACCAACGGAGTTTCTCTATCTTCTAGTAAAATATCAGGATTGAATACATTTTTAGATAATAATTCTACCAAACTAGCCTTTAGGGCTTTTTCAATTGTTGGTACAATTTCTGAACGGTTTTCAACTCTCAAACCAACCAAACGTTTTTTGATTATTGCTTTCATTTCTTCGAGAGCTTCCATTGCAACATCAGATTGAAGTAAAGCTAATTCCATCTCCCAAAGAACATTTTCTAAATGTGATTCTCTGATTACTGCGCCACTTTCTCTTTCTTCAGGTCTAAATGTTTCATAATCCAAGTTCAATTTCGGATCAAGCTCTTCTTCCGCCTGCTTACTAGCCCCTAGTAATTTTTCTCTTAGTGCCTTAAACATTATTGGACTCCTTGTAAGGATTCAATCTTTCCTCGGATTGAACTATATTCCTGTTGTGTTTTTACTAAATTACTCTGATAAGTTTGTGATGCCGTATTCAAATCGTCTAACCTTTTGTTTAGACGATTTAGAGAATCTTCTCTTGTAGTTTCCATGTAAACTCTTGAACCTATTCCTACCAAAACTCGATCCATATCATTTATAGTAGCAAAAATAGAAGTATTATGTCCAACAGGGACAAGCATTTCATTGCTTTTTTCTGATTTAATCATTCCGTTGATAGTATCCTGTGCTTGAAAAATGTCTGCCTTAACGTTTGATATAGCATCAAGCTGGGACTCCCAATATCGAATTTGTTCTTCATATTGTGGAAGCGCATTAACGAGTCTTCGAAGTTCAGCATCAGAATCAGACATTAATGTTCCAATTCTGGGTGTATAAAATAACCATGCCAAAAACATTAACCATAATTACTAGCTCCCTTAGAATTAATTGCAAGCTTCGAAGACAGGGCTGATTAATGATGTCCTGAGCAATAGATTGCATACATGACTCCATTGGGTCCCCACCGGATTAGTGATGGAAGGGACAACCCCGGAGTCTTACATTTCCCAAACCGGGTCAGAGCCCTGAAACGATGATGGTGCTCGTTAGGTTTGGGGTAAAGGCCGTCTTCGGGCGGCCACTTTATACTAAAACATTGGACATTCCACCATCTGTATGGAGGATTTGCCCTGTGAAATTTTCTGGTGCTTCTGTTAGTAACCACTTGATAACGTTAGCAACTTCTTCTTTCTGCCCTACTCTTTTGATAGGAATTTTTTGTGAAGCTGCCTGTGAAGCTGTTTCATTTGACATTATAGGAGATGCAAGCTTTGTATCTGTTAACCCTGGAGCTACCGCATTAATTCTCAAACCACGATTTGCATATGTTGCTGCTGCTGATCTGACCATTGATTCAATACCTCCTTTGGCTGCAGATATTGCCTCGTGATTTACCAATCCTAAAGATCCTGCGACACTAGACATGAAAACCATTCTGCCGTGTCCTTGACTTAGCATAGCCTTTCCAGCAATAGATAATGTGAGAAATGCTGAAGTAAGATTTGTACTAATGACTGTTTCAAATGCTTCTTTGTTCATAGCATGTGGTGGTCTTACTGCAAAAGAACCTACGCAGTGCAAAATTGCATGAATTTCCCCAGACTCTTTTACTCCGGAAATAAAATTCTTGATATCCTCCTCAGAGGTTGCGTCACCTAAGACTACGCTTACTCCTTTGGCTGATAATTCATCTGTGTGTGAATCATCTCTTACCAATACATGAAATTTATAATTATCAGCAGACATACTAGAAATTGTAGATTTTGCAATATCGCTCGAGCCGCCGACGATTGCTATGCTTTTTACCATGTTATTTCAAAAAATAGTGGCATATTAAGGTTAGGTAATACTAAAACAGTGGGCATGACAAATCCTACTTCTTGGAAACTCGTTTTCCGCAGTAAAAATTAGTCCGATTTCGAACCCTGAACTAGTTTGCCGCTTGATGTGAAATTGTTGTATATTTTGCCTTCTTTTTCGTAGCAACCCAGTTTCTCTTTTACATAATTTATTAATTCTTCGAAAGATATCGTATTTCTCAAAGCTTCATCTAATGATTCAGAAGTATAGTGCATTAATTTGGATGCAAATTCTATTGATTTTGTATCTGTCAAATTAACTAATACTGAACATACTTTTTGTGGTGGTTTTTCATCTTTGCTGTATTTCTTTATGTAATTAGTTCCTGCATATCTGCCTCCTCTTAGAGGTGTTATGTAGATATTCCACCATTCATATTTTTTCCTTAGACTATTTGATAATTTACGCCGAAGTGTAAAAACTCTGGCTCTTCGCTTCATAGAAGTTGCCAAAGGAATATCTTTCCAAATGTGATTCATCGGTCACGTACCTTGCCGAGCTTGCAGATTTGAGAGGATTTTCACCTCGTAAATTGTTTCTTAATTTCAATTAAATCAACTATTTATTTTCTGAAGTAGACGACATGCCATGCCCTTGCATTTTGCGGATAAAACAACGTATCAGTTGCCAACTGGAAATATACGTTGCCTGGTATTCATGAACTGCGTTTCCAATCAGCCCAAGATTAAATTGTAATAACAACGATTTTTTTAAAAGTTTGCAAGGCTTATTTGCTAAGGTTGCTTAGATGAATGATGAGATTGAATCATCCATTTAACGCCAGTACGTTCTAAAACAAAAGTAAATCTTGCAGGTGCCACTGATTGCTTACCATCCTCTTCTAAATTAAAATCATAAGTTCCATTCACTACACAAAAACGTCCATTTCCATAATCCTTTTCAACAAGTTCAGTAATTTCACCACAAGGCTTTAACTTAACAAAAAAATCAAAATACTCTCTAATTTTATTCCTACCTTCTCTAACACTTTTATCTAATGTTCCTAGCAAAATGGCATCTTCTTGGTACAAATTTGCTATTTTACTAGCATCATTAGAGCAAACAGTCTCGATCCACTCTTGAATAAATTCACTTGGAGTCTTCATGAAAACACCTTACCAAACTCATTTTTAAATTTATCTAAATCTCCCTCTTCTAGGTTATTTATCCCACCTGCCTTTTCTCTCCCTCCGCCACCGAATGCTTTGCAAAGATTACCTGCCCCATAGGGATTATTCAACGAAGAACGGACTGAAATTCGATATGTCCTATCTGAATTAGTAACTGCTATTGCACAAGCTAAATCCTTGTTAGAATTAACTAGGTGATTTCCAAAAGTTCCCATTATTCTATGCGACCATTCTTCGTCGGGAAACTTGTAGATTACTCCCTTTTCATGTATGGAATATGGCTCTTGACAAGATGCAGTACTCATATCTGAGCGAAAGTTGGATACTAAAGTTGAAAATATTTCGTGTTCTGAAATTGCAAAAACGTCCTCACCACAATCTTCAAGCATTTCAGATACTAAAAGAGGTGCTGCGAACAAATCTTTCTCAGTTTTACCATAACTATTGTAATTAATGGCTAAGCCAATCTCCTTCAAAAGCTTAGTTTTCTCATGGTCTAAGCCTTCAGCTGTAGCTAATTCATAAGCTAAATCAAAATGATTATCGCCAAAAGCTGTTGCGATCGCCCAAATATGATTCTTACCATTAACATGAGAATCCACAATTCTCCCTGTAGTCATATGTGGATCTGTGTCTATGTGATATGTAATGTTTGGATGATCAATTAGCTCTGAAGGGTCATGATGGTCGAAATATTCAACCCTTGCTCCAGATTCAAGAATTCGTAAAACATCTTTACGATTCTTAGCGTGAGAAATATCCATCACAGTTACTAAATCGCCCTTGGCTGGTTTGACGTGCCTAAGAAGATTAACATCTCTCTTAACTCCACTAATATTAACTGTATCTAAAGGAATGGCTAGCCTAAGTTGATGGCGTGCAAAAATGCCATCTGTATCTCCATTGAAAACATCGTAATTGACCATTACCTGTTCATCCATTCGGGAAAGTTAGATATTTGCTTTTGCTCAAGGAAAGAACGCGTTTTAGCTATATCTTTTTCATAAAACTTTTCTAACTCTTTTCTTGATGAGCTACTGAGAACAGCATTATGTGGTTTTGAATTGAATAAATTATAAGCAAAACTAAAAGGTTTTTTTACAAAAGGAATAAAATTCCAGAGAGCTCCCAAATTTTTATCAAATGATATTGCAAAATTTTGCAATGATTTACTCCGGTACAGCATAGATTTATTTTCAATAACCATTTTAGTAGAGTCTATATTTTCAAAGTCAATCCCAAGCCAACTACAAATATCAGACGTGAATTGAACTCTATCTTTTACTAAATCATCAAAAAAACATACCTTGAGATTATCTCCGTAGGTAGAGTGCCAAGCTTCCAATAAATCTGCATAGAGGCCCCCCTCCATCCCCCAAAAATCATAATTTTCTTTTTTTATTTTTTCATTAATGGCCATGGATTTGCATTTTTCTAAATACCCCTCAAAAGATAAACCTGAATCAATGTGGCCTAAACTAAGTTTATACTTGTAGAATGAGAAAAGTCTCTGAACTGGATCTCTAAGAACTATGATTACTTTCGAATTAGGTAACATATCTTTCATCTTGTCTGAAACTTTCTTCCCTCCGTAAAAATAGCCTGGAGTCGCTTCCATTGCATATTTTTGATTAGAATGTCCTGAAAAGGCATTCTCATATTTATCAATATTTTCTAACTTTTCACCCCATCTTAATGGATGAAAATAACCAGGTTCTTTTGGATTTGATCCGAAAACATCCTTGTGTAAATTAAGATAAGAAAAAATAGAAGTCGTACCTGCCTTTGGAACGCCTATGATTAACAGGTTCGGGAGCACAATTTCTTAGAGGACAACCCTTTATAACCCTCACAAATGGAAAAATATTGAGCGAATACTGCTTATTTGATAACTTACGAGTTGTTTTAGAAGAAGCCAATGATTCCGTGAAAAAACATTTTGATGCTGAACTTTTACCGTTCGGTGAAAATAAGAAAGGTAAACGTAATACTATCACATTCAAAGAGGTCGAATCATTGCCTACATCTAATAACGTCGCTGGTTCTGATAAGAGAGCAAGTCTAAAATTTGTTAATAGCGCTCCAAAATTTGAACTAGCTGAAGATAGGATGTATGCCAAAGGCTACCAAGGCGGTAGGGCTGCAATACCCCTAAAACTATCTCAAAATATTGTAGTTGAGTATGAAAAAGACACCTCTCCTGCATTTCTTTTTAATACCATATTTCCGCCGCTTTTGAGAAGGCATTTACCTACTGAAAACAAGACTCTTCTCCACGCATCATCTGCAGTAATAAAAGGAAAGGCATTCGTATACTGTGGCTGGTCACATTCTGGAAAAACTAATGGTTTACTAAAGTGTCTAGAAAAAGGTGGTGAATACCTTGGAGATGACAAAGTAATAATGGATAGAAATGGAAAAATTCATCCTTACCCTTTAAGGATTAATTTATTTGGATATAATTTTGATGCTAATCCTTGGCTAATTGAAAGAGCTTACAGTCCTATGAGATTTAAGTGGCTAAATTGGTGGAATAAAAGAGCAAACAATGCTCTCGAAAAGCCATGGAATAAAGGACCTCTGAGGGGAAGTTGGGAATCTGTTGCATACATCACAAAAACAAAACTTCACTCTAGATACAAGCCAGCCGACTTAGGAATCGAGTGTGCAAAAAAAGCAACAGATATTGAAGAATTCAAAATCTTGATGAATACCGAAAATGTTGATTTAGGAAAATTATCTTATCGCTTAAGAAGTGTAAATGATGATGAAGATTATTTCTACAAAAAAATGAAAGCTGCTGTAGATTTTCTGTATGGCCCTTCCGACATTTACAACGATGGGGCAGAAGAAGAAAAAATCATCAAAGATGGTTTGTCAAAGTGTAAAAAGGTTACGATAGGAAGATGAAAAAAAAGGTCGCTTTAGTAATCGATAATGACCACTTCATTAAACAAAATATACCTGAATGGGAGGAAAAATTTGACCTCAGGATATTCAACCCTCCGCGCTCACCTCCAAAGATTAGAACTCCTTTAGATTTACTACGAGTTTTAAAAAATAAATGGGAAATTAGAACACAACTACCAAAATTAGCCAAATGGGCAGATGTAGTATTTTGTGAATGGGCTACACACTATCTAAGATGGCTTTCGAAAAAAAATTACAAAAATGTTTTAGCATGTAGAATGCACCGATTTGAACTTGACAGACATTATGATGAAATTCAATGGAATAACATTGATTCTGTCCTATTCATTAGCGAAGCTATGGAGAGAAAATTCCATGCAAAAGGAGACTATAAGGGAAAAACTTTTGTCACATACGACAACCTAAACTTTGAAGATTTTCCGTTAGCCCATAGAAAAAAAACTATGCAAATAGGAATGCTAGGGAATATCGAGCCAAGAAAAGGAGTCTTGGAATTTGTTGAACACTTTGGAGAAATGAAATTACCCGAGATTAAACTTAGTATCGCGGGCAAAGCAAAAGATGATGTATATTCTGGAAAAATTAAACGCTACATAATTGAAAATAATTTAGAAAATAAAATTACAATAGAAGGTTATGTGAAAGACTTAAACAATTGGTATAACTCAAACGATTGTATTATTTCTAATTCCGTTCACGAAGGAACCCAAACTTCAATTGTTGAAGGCGTTGCTACGGGATGCTGGGCAATCAGTAAAGATTGGGATGGTGCCGAAGAAATTGTTGATGAAAAAGGATTATTTACAAATGTTAATGAATTAGAAAAATGTATCAACCTGTTTTACGAATGGAATGGCGAAGAGAGAAACAAAAATATCAAAAAAGCTAGAGAGAAGCTAATCTCTAAGTTAACGAATAGGCCAAAGATGCATGATATTATATCAAAACTTTAATCTATTCCAAGAAGTTGATTTTTACTTTCGGTAATTAAACTGAGAGCCCAGCGAGCAATAATCACACCGCCAATTATACCTATTAGAGGATCTAAAATAGCTAATTTAGGGAAAAACATACCTAAAATTAAAGCAATGAGGATTAAAACTGATACTAAAGCGTCAGCTAAAACATGCATGTAAGCGCCTCTTCGATTCAAATCTTCTATCTCATCAGCAGGAGTAACGTAGCTGTCAAAAACAGATTTAACTGTGTCAAAATCTTCCTTGTAAGTATTCAATGCAACATTCCAAGTCCCTCTTTCTGAGTTTTTATGGTCATGATCGTGCTCATGGTTGTGGTCATGATCGTGCTCATGGTTGTGGTCATGATCGTGCTCATGGTTGTGGTCATGATCGTGATGGCGCCCCTCAATTCCAAGAATATAAGCACAGGCAATATTTACTAACAATCCAAAAAAAGCAACTGCTATAGCCTCTCTAAATTGAATATCAGGAGGATTAACAACTTTATCAAGAGATTCTAGGCCAATGTATATTGCAACTAAAGCTAAAATAATTCCTGAAGTGAAACCTGCAAGAGCCATCACAGATTCTCTCTTACCTTTTACCGATTCTTCAGTTCTAGCATAATAGTAAGCATAGAGAGTTATTGATAGCGCGCTAGCGTGCGTACCCATGTGCCAACCATCAGCTAACAAGCCCATTGATTTTGTTACTATTCCGGCATAAATCTCTATAACCATAGTCACTAATGTAATTATTACTACAATGCGTGTCTTTCGTTCAGATTCTTCATCTTCTATTTCATGATGATGATGATGGCCTACTGACATAGTATCGTATTAGCGGTGTAAGAAAAACGCTTTGTCTCCCTCCAATCTAACAAAACCAGTTCTCTCAAACTGAACCACGGTATTATCTAAATCATCTATATTATCCTCGACTAAACCACTATTTACAACTCCATCTGGATAAAATAATCTTATATTTTTACTCGCTGAACACCACTGGAATATTGGAATTCCTTTCTTATGCTCAAAATCTGTAAATTCTAAAGAGTTACCATTGATTTTAACATTACAGAGATTTTTCAGACGAATTTCTGAAGAATCCTGAAGTTTACCTAGGTCTGCACCCGGCAAGTAAATCTTAGAACCTGAATTGATAATTTCTACTCTATTCCCTAAATCTTTGTTGTCAGGGTGCCAAGGTGCTTCTTTAGTAATTGTCTCTCCAGTTTTGAAGGTAAATTCTTTAGGCTCAGAAACAAAAAATA
>MIZA01000022.1 GCA_001875345.1 Marine Group III euryarchaeote CG-Epi1 | reverse complement strand
GTGCAATGCACTAAGGCGAAATATTAGCTTCAGTGCTGTGCACTAAAGATAAATTTTCCCAAATCTTCGTCTGTTATGTGTAAATGAAATACTGCTCTTATTGTTGAATCATCAGTATCTAAAATATCAATGCCATGCTTTGCAAGCTCTTCTATCGCTCTTTTAGATTGGCCTTTCCCAACTCCTATGTAAACAATGTTGGATTGAACTGCCTCTAGGTTAACTGAAAAATTAGGCATATCTACCAATGCTTCTGCAAACTGCCTTGCTCTTCTGTGATCCTCTCGTAGCCTATCTATGTTATTCTCGAGTGCGTAGATTCCTGCTGCAGCCATCATTCCTGCCTGCCTCATTCCTCCCCCAAACATCTTTCTCCATCTGTGAGCTTGTGCTAAATCTTTCTTACTTCCAACTAAGACCGACCCTATTGGTGCGCCTAATCCCTTTGAAAGGCATACTGAGACAGAATCAAAATCGCGGACCATTCTTGCTGGTTCTGTATTGCTTGCAACTATTGCGTTGAAAAGTCTAGCTCCATCCATGTGTAATTTACAATCGTTTTCTCTTGCAACTTTGCATATTTCATCAATAACTTCTTGAGAATAAACCGAACCGCCTCCTCCTTGTGCCGTGTTTTCGACACAAACTAAGCTTCCGTTTGGATAGTGGGATAAGCTTCCTTCTGCTTTTCTAATTGATCTCGATACTTGTTCCGAAGTCATTAGCCCGTTCTTACCGTCGACTAGAGCTACAGAACATCCTGAAAGGGCTGCAAACGCACCTCCTTCGTACCTGTAGATGTGGCTGTGTGCCTCTGTAACTATTTCATCTCCCGGCGAAGTGTGGGTTCTAGTAGCAACTATATTGGACATTGTTCCTGACGGAACATATAACGCCGCTTCTTTTCCGAGTAATTTAGCTGTTTTATCTTGCAACTCAATTACTGTTGGGTCGTCTCCAAGTACATCATCTCCGACAATGGCTTCAGACATTGCATTTCTCATGCCTTCGGTTGGCTGAGTAACTGTGTCACTACGGAGGTCTATCACAAATTGCCTTTTGTGTACAGATTATAATAATTTGTTTTTTACTAAGTTTAATATTTCCACGCATAGAAGGCATGTATGAATGTTGGAATTATTTGGTTTAGAAATGCACTTCGTTTAAACGATAATCGAGTGCTCGTTGAATGTCTAAACTCTACTAATTCCCAAACAATACTTCCTCTGTATATACTAGATAAAAGTGACCTAGAACAAAATAATAATGAAAATAAGATTAAATTTCTATATGAATCTTTAATTGATTTGGATGCTAATTTTAAGGCTAAATTCGGTTCTAATTTGATTGTTTTAAACGGTAAATCCAAAGATATATTCAGAAAGCTTCTGGATAGTGACTTACTAGACCTATCAGAGATCTTTACAGATTATTCAAACAAACCTGATGATATCGAAAATGAAAATAATCTAAAAAGTATTTTAGCAGAAAATGCTTCTGTTAAACTACATCTTATCTCAAAGGTAAATTCATTAACAAATGTCCAAGAAGTAGTAAGCCAAGAGAACTTCAAGCCTCCAAAAACAATGAAAGATATGGAAAAGTTATTTTCAAATCTATATCCAAAAGATGAAGATGGATTCTACAGTATTGATAAACCCTTAGAGATTCCTGAAAACTCTAAACCAATTTATGAAAATTCCTCTGAAATTATTAAAGACTACCTTTTCGATGTAAAGAAAGAGCTATCTTTGCTGGAAAAGGATTCAAAATCTTATTTCAAAGGTGGCGAATCTGAAGCAATTATCCGTTTAGAAAGAAAAGTAAGTTCCGAAGAAGAATATATTCGAAACTTTAGAAAACCTCGTACCATTTCTACAAATAAACCAGAAAACCCACTAGAACCTGAAACTACTGGACTTTCACCATACCTAAGCTTTGGCTGTTTGTCACCCAGGCTGCTATGGAAAGAAACTGAAAAGTGCTATCGAAATGGAGAACATACACAACCTCCTGAATCTATGCACGGGCAACTTATGTTCAGGGAAATGTTCTACATTTTATCGAGAGCGGTAGAAAACTGGGATTCAGATACGAATAATTCAATGTGTAAAAAAATAGAATGGGGAGATTTTGATAAGAGTAAAATGGAATTATGGGAAAAAGGTCAAACTGGTTTCCCATATATCGATGCGATGATGAGACAATTAGACGCAACCGGATGGATGCACCACTTGGGAAGGCATGCCGTATCTTGTTTCCTAACTAGAGGACAACTGTGGCAGCATTGGGAGCAGGGTAGAGACGTATTTGATAGGAAATTAGTCGATGCCGATTGGGCGCTAAATAATGGGAATTGGTTATGGCTATCTGGAGTCGCTCCCTTCTCCATGCCCTATTTCAGACTATACAATCCCTGCCCAGATGGGAAATCTAGTCTAAATGTTGAAGCTAAGAATGCTGAATTTGTTAGATATTGGGTTCCTGAACTGAAAGATTACCCTTCAAAGTATATTTTTGAACCGCACTTAGCCCCAACTCCGATACAAGAAAATGCAAGGTGTATTATTGGGAAAGATTATCCTGAACCTATGGTTGATCGTAAAGTGGTAGCTAAAGAAAACTTAGCAAAATTTAAAGCCAGCCTTGCAACGTTAAAATAATTCAAGAATAATGTGTCCAGCCTTCTGGAATATATGCATGACTTAATGCCATCACATACAAAAAACAAAGCCCTAAGAATATTATCCTAAGGGGTCTAAATGTTGGCGTAAAAATATTAAGCCAAAAGTAAGAATAGAAGAATAGTAGCAAAAATCCCTCTATTGAAGGCAGGTAGCCTGCTACATCGCCTTCACCAAAACCCCACCAATTTCCCCAAACTGTAGGCTCCATTCTTTGTTCAGCCCCTCCGGAACCAAATACCCACTTATCAAATTGAATGTTTGGAGCTGTGGCCTGTCCTCCGATTAATAGCCTGACTAATCCCTCTAATATTCTCAATGGTGCAAAAAATACTATCCAAACAGGATAGCTAATGTATGGCAGCATTCCCCATATTGTCATTATTACTCCGAAGATTGCTTTTCCTCTCCAATTCTGAAGAAATGCAGGAGTAGAAAGCTCTACGCCTGTTGACTCATACAAAGGTTTGCTAGATTCTTCACTCGATTTTACTGAACTGCCTTCTTTCCATTTACGATATGCTTCGCTATTTTGTGAAATATCGCCATCTGAGTTCGATTCATAAGACGAAGAGGACCAATTCCTTGGTGATGCTGAGCCTGGCCAACTACCTAATTGACTAGGATTTTTCTCGTTAGATGAAGCTGGGCGTAATCGATCTAATGGTACGCTCCCCTCAAAGTCTCCGTCATCAAACCTGATATCAAATGTATTCCCATTAATTGATGCAACTGTTCCTCTAAAGTTGATGCCTCTATTTTGCCAATTACATTCAACTCTATCGCCAACTCTAAAGGACATTGTTTCGGTACTATTGTTCCCTAATTAAACTCTCTATTACTTTCAAACCCTCTGTTAAACAAGCAGGACCTGGTTGAAGAATTATACTAGAATCGATTTCATGTATCCTATTATTCTTTATTGCCGTGATTTCATTCCAACCTTCTCTTTTCTTAATAGAATCAATATCAACTGGCTTACCGCACCATGAAGCTAAGATTACGTCTGGGTTTTTCTTTATCACATCTGACCATTGAATTTCACGCTCCATTGCTAGTTTTCCATGAGATTTATTTGTAAAGATATCTTCTCCGCCGGCTATCTCGATTAGTTCACTAACCCATCTTATACCTGAAAAAGTAGGGTCATCCCATTCTTCAAAATATACTTTAGGCTTATTTTGAATTTTATCCGATTTCTCTCGAAGTAAATTTAATCGTTTTTTGTAGCCGTCGACCAATTTCTGTGCTTTGTCTTCAGCTGATACTATTCGGCCAATAGTCAAAATTACTTCTAGTATTTCTTCAATACTTCTTTGATTAAAAATTAAGACTTGCAAATTAGCTTTGATTAATTTAGCAGCTAAATCGCCTTGAATATCACTAAAGCCTATTACTAAATCTGGCTTTAATTCACTAATTTTTTTAACGCTTCCATCAACAAACGCGGATACTATTGGATGGTTTTTCTTTGCTTCCTCGGGCCTTACGGTGTATCTACTAATTCCAACTATTCGGTGTTGTTCTCCCAAGAGATACAATATTTCCGTAGGCTCCTCAGTGAGGCAAATGATTCTCTTTGGACCTTTTATTTCCATTCTTACAATCAGATCAGCTTTCAAACCCTATTAATTCCATAAATAGGATTACAGCCCCTCCTAACGCTGAGCCAATTACATTCATCCAGAAAACGGAAGGCCAATGCTCTTTAGGCCTCCAATCAAAATGCTTTCTGCTCCAATACTTTTGCTTTAGCCAGCAATTGGCCGAATAAATTATTAGAATTACACCCAGTATAAGGCGTGCAATTCCTAATATTTCCATCTAATTCCTGAATCTGCGACTTACGAATAGTAAAGATGCGCCAGCTGCAAGAATACCGAATCCTGGCAATTCATCTGAGGCTTCGTCTGTTACTTCAGTAGTTCCAAAGTCAATCAATTCTGTTTTCTCAGGGTTTTCTGGATCTGCATTGTCTTCAACTTTCTCTACTGCAACTGTATGTGATATTGGCTCCATCTCAATTGTGTAACCATCTTCACGTAAGTTTGGCATGTCCATGTTGATGTATGCCGGATGTCCAGTCTCTGCATCGTGGAACCAGATAATCTCAGAGTCGTCGAATGGTCCTTCAGAGTCTTCTTCATCATGGTCTTCATCACCATGCTCATCGTCATCGTGACTTGATCTGGCCTGTCCGTCGTCTATGATTATTATGTCGTCGTCATCATTGTCGTCATCATTATCTTCATCGTCATCACGTCCGTCGTCCTCTTCATCTTCTTCATTACAGTCATCTTCATTTCTGTCTGGATTGTTTTCTGAACATCTATCCGTTGGGAACACTTGGTAACCCTCATAAGATTCTCCAGTACTAGACTGAATGCTTTCTTTTTCTCCAGTTTCAAATGCATAAGGTATTGGTGAGAAGTCTTCAATATCGTGTAAGTTGTATGGTCCAAAGGCAAATCTGTTGTTTTCAATTCTTAGATTTAATTTTTCATATTCTTCTTCTGCGGTCTCGTCACACTCTTCTCCTTCCTCTGCAGATTCTTGGTCATCACAGAATGCTTGGTCTGCAATTTCTTGGAATACTTCGTCCATCCATGTTTCTGGAATGTACATTGGGAACATATCATTCCACTCTGTAATTACGTCTGGAAGGCCGTCATCGTTTCTGTCAACAGTGATACTAAATGTTTCATTATCATGAAGTTCTTGAAGTGCATCTGTTATTCCTGAATATAATTCCTGCATCTCTGGTAACTGATCACAGTCTAAATCCGGACATATGGACATCTCTGGCTTTGCGATATCAATCTTTCCACCTAAATCTCCGCTGATTGTTAACCTGTCTAGTTCGCCTTCCCAATACTTATTTTCTTCCAAAGGAAGGTTCATGGCGTTCATTGGGTTATCTCCGAAGTCAAATAGTAAGTTTATGCTTAATTCTGCATCCATAGATACTACTGCTGTTTCGTAAAGAACATTAATTGTTTCGTAACAAATGGCTTCTTTCTCTTCTTCGTTTTCTTCCCAGTCAGAACAAGGAGATACTCCTCCCTCTCCTTCATCTTCACCGTTTTCACAGTGCCATTCTCCGTCATTTACATAATCGAGTGGATATGTATCTCCATTATCGCATTCAAATCTCTGATCAGTAGACCCGTCGCCGTCGTCATCTCGTGGTTCGTCACTTCCATCTTCACAATCTTCCCAACCGTTATTTGCGTCTTCGAATGCAATGGTTTGACCGTCATCACATTCAAACTGAGGGCCTGAAATTGCTGTCAAAATACTTTCACCTTCATAGGTCAGATTAGGAACATTTCTAAGTGTTAAATCTGCAGAAGCACCAAGCGCAACTGTAATTTGCGTTTTTACTAATTCATGTGTATCTTGCGTCCACCAAGTGTCTTGAGTGATTTTAGCAATGTAATGCATGCCACCGCTCAATTCCGTATTGACTTCTTCCATTACTATTGGTTCGCCTGTGTTATTATCTAGCAACTCAAATTGACCAGCGTCGCCATCTTCTCCACACTCTTCGGTATCATCATTCCAGTCTTCATCAGCACAATATGCTCTAATTTTTAAATCGTGTGTACCTGCAGGTGGTAACATGCTTGTGAATTTAGTTCCAACCACTGTGTGTGAATACAATGATTGTTCGGTTTGCATATGGATCATGTTGTCAAAATCATCAACTATTTCCCCAGTATAGAAAAATCCTAATACTGCTTCGTTGTTAAGTTCAAAAGAATCTAAGCCTAATCCGGTCCAATTTCTAATTTGAGTAAAATTATCACTCTCGATAATCTCTTGTGTAATCGTGTTTTCGAGCTCTTGTATTTCAGAGTTTACTTCTTCCATAAGATCAATTTCTTGACCAAATGCCCATGTGTCTCCTGTAGAGAAAGTAGGTCCTTCTTCAACCGCATTAGATGCTTGAGCTCCTAAGAAGCACAATGCAACCAATATAGCAAACGTTGTTTTTTGATACATTTTTCACCTTTACTGCTAAGCAGTAAGTATAGTTTTACCGGTAGCCAATTATTTAAAGGTATTGAAAACGTGAAATAATTAGTCTACAGAGGGAGACCATCATTTCCACTGCAAAATAAAACATCTTTTTAACGTAAAACAAAAATGTCAAAATAATCCGTCGAATTGTTTATTAGTTCCAGTGGAAATAAAGGTGTATGTGACTTATTATATTATATACCTTTCTATTTTTATTGTTGTATGGTTCACATTTCCCAACTAATTCTTGGAGATACAGGTTGTGTGAGTTACGTAGTTGTTTGTAAGAAAAAAAGAGAATGCGCTATTATTGATTCATTTGAAGGATTTGAAGAAGATATTCATGAAGAGCTTAAAAGGTTAGGATTCCCGATTGTAAAGTATGTAATCGATACTCATACTCATGCAGATCGTAAATCCGCATCAAGTTATTTCGCTGGAGAAAATGGATTGGATGGAGTAGTAAAAAGTGAAATGACAAAATATAAAGGTAAAAAAATCAATACTAAAGATGGAGACATTTTAAAAATTGGTAATGCAGAGTTAGAAGTGCTTTACACACCAGGACACACGTATGATCACAATTGCTACTTAGTCGAAGGTAATTTATTATCTGGAGATTGTTTGTTTATAGGAGATGTAGGTAGGATTGATTTAGGGGGAGATCCTCGTGAAAAAACAGAGATGCTTTACAATAGCTTAAGAAAATTAGAGAAATTACCCGGAGAAACAAAAGTTTATCCTAATCATGTTGGAGCCGTCCACGCAATCGATTCCGAAGACACATTTTCTACAATATCTAAGGAAATGAAAAACAACGAAGCACTACAAGTAAAAGACATAAAGAAATTTTACACATATATGACTGACGGTTGGCCCGCTAAACCAGATAGTTGGGAAGAGATTATAGCTTATAATCTAAAATAAAGAATGGCCAGGACCTTTGACTAATTTCTTACATCCAATCCACGATGAAACACCCATAAACAGTACAATACCGTAGAAAATCAATCTTCCAATGTAATCTAAATCGTTTAAAAATTCATATGGAAAACCACACGAGACAGCTCCACATGGAGCGGTATTATTGATTTGAACGAAAAATTCCATCCATGTGATATATCCAATGAAAATGCCTGCAAAAACAGGTAATTCTTTTGATGGGTTTTTGAAAGCTTTAGAGTAAAGTATTACTTCGTAGAATAAAAACGCAGAGGTTCCGAAATGTGCATAGTAGTCACTTAGAATTTGGAAAATACTCCAGTCTTCAGTTTGAACTCCAAACCCTCCAAATAATCGGATTAACCAGTATAGTAAGAATACCAAGACATTAAGGACCATCGACCCAGGTAGGAGAAAATAGTAAGAAATAAAGTTACGATCTCTTTCATTCACTAACGCACATGTTGCAATTATAAAATTTAACAATAAATTCCAATTTGTTAGAAATCGTAAACCTCCTCCCCAAGTAGCTCCTTCAATCTGAATAACATAGGAACCATAGATAATGTTTCTAACAAAAAAGTAAAAAGCTAGCGTAAATGCAACTGCTCTAAAAATTAACCTATTGTTCATAACACACCGATTAATTACCCGATGCAGGGTTTTAAAGCTAATTGAATTTAGCAAAACCCATAATTCTAGGATTGGCTTCTAGTTGTACAATTAGAGGATTTCTCTTAGATGTCTTATTCAATACTATGGGAAAATCCCAATCAATATGAATAAAATCACTAACTTCAGAGATTCTACCGACAACGAATTGCAAATCACAACAAAGATGTATAACATCGCCTTTAGCCAAATCATTTTTTTGAAATGCAGCTTTATCTAATTTAAATTTGGATTTTGATTCGACAGTAAATCTTTCATTGGAATCTGCTAAAATTGATCCTTTACCCAACAAATCTTCTCTAAATGGTCCAGCAGTTCTCATTGCTAAACCAACTCTATCACCTACGTTTGCCACCTCAACGTCTAAGTCCATTACTTGCAAAGAGCGAGCAATCGCATTGCCTTCTGAGCCGGCCAGAATCAATTCATCATGTTTATTGACTTTTCCAGATTGTACATGGCCGATAGCAACTAGTCCAACACCTTTCACAGTAAAGGCCTGATCAACTGCCACCACAAAACCTTCATCTTCATTTGGTTTAATTTGATTCAGAACTTCAATTAGCTTTTCCCTTATCAGGATGCCATCATTTTCAATAAATTCCCAGTTAGAAAGTCCAGCCTGTTGTAACAAGGCTTTAACTTGAGAATCATCGACCCATTCTCCTTCTGAAGCATTCAGAATGACAAGACCTTCTTTAATTCCAGCAGAAGCCATTGAAACTATAACTTCACCAAAAACACCGTCAACTTTGTTAATTTCAATTATTCCAAAATCTGAAACAGTAAGGGAGGTAAAGAATGGCTTAGGCTTATCAGGATAATTATTTGGCCTTAATATTGAAATTGTTGAAAATAACCCTCCTTCTTTCAAATCTTTGTAAATATAATTGTCTACATCTCTAGAGTCAGATTTTTTTGCAATTGAACGCGCAACTTCATCACTTCCAACAAATAAAATATTCAGAACACTCATGAACTTATTCTCTCAGCCATATAGTTTAGAACATCTGTAAGGCACTGTTTGTTATTGAAAGAATCTAAACCGTTTTTTTCTTTAACAAAATCAGAAAGTAAAGGCAAACATCGAGTTAATTCATCGACAATAGTAATGTGAGCCGTTTGGGCCGTTCTTGATAGAGGATTCAAATCTATGGTGATCACTTTTTTCCCCATTTTCACTAATGCTTCACAGCGATCTCCGTCCTCTAATGGAACGAGGACAACGTCTGCAGAACCAATTCCGTCAGAGCAACATTTGGCCCTTTCTGAACTTAATCCAGGAATTTTATCATCTGCATTTACACCAAGAGCATCAATTCCCACTTTTTTCATCATTTTGGTCAGTCCAGCGACTCTCTCTGGAGTTCTATGAAACAAGTTAACTTCGACTTTTGCTCCACTTATTTCGGAAAGTCTCGCCACTTCCCTTGCAGCTAATGCGACAACATTTCCGTTTACAGAAATAACCGGATTTTTAGCTTCAATCAAAGCAGAAGATGCAGCTTTAATGGCACTTAATGCCGGTAAACAAGTTTGTTCACCCAGCAAATAGTCAAAAGCTTCTCCTCTGCCGTGAGCGATTAATCCTTGTTTAGCTACAAATTCGGAAGCGTCAACTAACTTTTCACGAGCTAGAAGCGATTTGTATCTTGGGTGATCTTTAGGAGGTAAAACCATTAGTTTACATTAATCCGGCGTAAAAACAAATTGCACTTAATACACTAAAAATAACCATAGGAGGAACTATGAGCCTGTCTACAAATCCTCTAAATAATCCCGAAACAATTATTCCCATTGTTAAAATAAATCCAACGCCCATAGAAACCAGTAAATTTTCTGCATCTCCAGTTGGTAAATCTCTATTGTAAATTGCAATGAATCCAAGAGTAAGAGCCAAACCACCTATGACAATCCTAAGCTGCGCAATGAAATTCCTAAGTGTTCTTTCTTTTTCACTTGCATCACTTTCGAGAGCACCTAGTGCGCCTAAGATATCCTCATCAAATTTCACAGGTATAGCATTCATCATAACACCCATAAATGATAAAACTCCGCCAACAATAAGTAAAGCTAGACTTTCTTCCATAAGATTTGACGATATCTGCGTTATTTAAGCCCTATCTATTCAATTTTACATACATCATTATCAATCTCATAATTGACAGATTCCAGCGCCCTCCACGCATCTTGGCCTCTATCTTTAGGAGAATTAGTGTAATGCTGATCTTTAGTTGAAGTATATTCCATTAGCTCACTGATCATTCTCCATCCAATTTGATCCATCGGAACTAACGCAGTTCCATTTGGAAAATTTGTCATTGGTAGAAATGTTTCATAATGTATGGAAGTTACACTTTCATCACCAGATTTGTAGCCAACTTTGAATCCGTGATCTTTTAAAATTCGAAGAGTTTCTTTAGTTGCAGGGTCATTACATTCAAACAAATAAGCATGTACAATATCATTACCCTCTTGGCCTTCTTCGTCTGAAGACTGTCTTGCATCTAGATAATATCCAGGATCATCCACCACTTCGTCTATAACTGCAATTGCAGCCCAACTCTGAAGCCTTACTCTCTCAGAATATTCTTCGGAAACGGCAGATTCAAATAGTAAACTTACAGACCCATGGACTGCAAAATGGTTTCGATGAATACTTGAGTCTTGAGAACTAGTAGTTGGCGGATAATTGGTAACACTCCCAAACCCCCATTCTTCATTGACAGCTTCAATAACGTCAGTTTCTAAAACATATGAAGCTGCTAACACGTCCGGATGAGTTGTAGGGTTTTGAGGAGCTGCAACTTGAAAAATTATTGTTCCTGCGCCTCCAAATTCATGCATATCTACAGTCACAGAGGGGTGAATTTTTTGAAATGCTTTTTGCATAATAATCCCTTCAGGTTCCAATAGTTTCATATGATCTCGATTCAAGTCAGTGCCGTTTGCATTTCCTCGTGAACCAGCATCTCTACCGTCTGGATTTACCATAACAAATACGGCCAGATTGATTTTTTCTAGAATAGGATCCACTTCTTCTGGAACTCCTCTAGCAAAATGTCTAGCAAGTAAATATGCTGAATCTACCGACGCAGGTTCGTTACCGTGCTGGGCAGCTACAAAATAAACGGTAGGAATGTTAGGATCATAATCGCCAAATTCTACGAGTAGTAACGGCTGACCGTTCATACTATAGCCTATTTCTGTTAAATTCGTTACCCGAGGACTTTTACTAAATTCATATGTCCAATTTAGTATGTCTGAAGTAGACGTTTGATTTATCGGAATGTCATTCCACATGTCCTCCAAAGTCAAATCAAATACATATGGCTCTTCTACAGGTTTATCTTCATCAAAAAAATTCCCGGGCCCGGTACAACCAGACATTGCAAGAGTTAAAACAGTAATTAACGATAGAATTATTTTCATCATGAAATAAACTCTTCTATAGTTTCAATGACTTTATCATCAGTTAGCGTTCTCATATGACCCAAATTTGTAGCCATCATTAATTTACTATTTTTAATATCTTCATGAATTTTTTCGGCAACTTTGGGGTTAGCTTGCGCGTCGTCTTCAGAATGAATGATAAGGCATCTTGATTCGATTTCTGTAGCGAATTTATCTGGCCCATAGTTTGGAGGTTTTCGACCATCCTTAGCTTCAAAGGAATCGAACATACTTTTGACATAAAAGTCCTCCGATAATCCAAAAAGAGAGACAAAATTTCTAAAAATGGGTTCAATTTTGTACGCTCCTGGGCTAATAAGAACAATATTTCTAAAATTTTGACCCATTTTTACAGCATTTAGTGCGGCAACCGCCCCTATTGAATGACCAATTATAGTATCATACGGCCCATTATTCTTTGATAGGTCGTAAACAACGTCACAAAATTCAGGTAAGTGGCTTCTTTTTGACAAAGATTGGCCATGAGCAGGCATGTCAACTGCTGTAATATCAAAATTCTTAGATTTAAACTCACTAATGATCTTATGAAATTTACTAGCTCTACTACTCCATCCGTGGACAAACAGAATCTTAGAGCCTTTTCCTTTTACATTATAAATTTTAACAGTTTTATTGGCAGTTTCTGAGAAAAAATCGATAGAGGTATGTTCCTTGTAAAACTTATTTTCAACATCTTGCATTCTAAAGTCTAGCGGTTTTGTGAATACGTTCCAAAGGAACCTTGTAGTTAATTTTGTCGAAATTAGATTTAGAAGTTTTACAGAAATTGAGAGCCATTTGGGCAATCTGTAGAATACTTCAGTCCCTTTCTTCTGTGATTCCGTAATTTGGGAGTCGTTCAACTTAATTACTTAACCATCAAGCAACACGTGTAATCATTTCTGGGGTTAGTCCACTATCTGTTACAGCATAAATCATAACAGCAGCTTTCTCAGGATGATTTCGTATCTTTTTGATAATTAAACGGTTTTCAAACTCTGCAGCCATTCTTCCGACTTCTAGTTGAATAACTAAGTCACAAATAGCTTCAAGCTGGCTGTGAATTTTATGTTCATGGGCACCTTCAGAAATGGTATACATTACAGTTCCACCATTCGCCTGTGCATATTCCTTAATTGTTCTTACAGCAGACAATACCTCGAGAGGGTTGTAGTATTGTAAAAAGAAATCTAAAGAGTCAATAACAACACGGAAAGGTGATTTTAATTTTGAAATTTCATAGGTCATATCTGCAACGAAATTAATTTGATCAGAGGTTGAACCATAAGATCCTAAATTTCTAAGTTCAGAGACAGAAAGACCTTCTTGTTTGAAACGTGAAGCTTGTAGTTCACGAGATAGAACCTTTTCAAAGTATTGGGTCCCTACATTGACAATACGTAAGTCAGTAGCCCACCTGTATTGTTCAAAGACATCGATAAGCTCATCTGATGTTTCATCAGTTGAAAAATAAACAACAGTTTCAGATCCAACGCCTGCCGAAGCAAATTGTTTCGATAATAACTCTTTTCCAGAACCTGAACTACCTTCTATCAAGATAGAACTACCCAATACGACACCTTCTCCATTGATTAATGCCTCGTCTAAACGCTCGATTCCAGTTGAAACTATTTTTTCAGCCATACTTATTCTCCTATCATTTTATCAGATAATAAATTTAATGCAGACGATAATTCCTCGTCAGTTTGTTCTTTAACAGTCATTAACATACTGTAAATTTCTTTAATCCTCATAGAATTTCCTAAAACGTTAATAAATTCTCTCAAAACTTTTGGTTCGGAATAAATACTGAGTCCATTTACAGAGTCAAACATTACAAAACGCCTTTTTGATTTTAGACGCCTTTCTAAAAGAGTGATATTCAAAAGAATAGATTCTAACATAGTTGGGGATTCAATGAATAAAGTTCGAGCATCAGAGGTGTTTCCACCGACAGTCATAGATACAAGATCAACAAAATATAAGTCAGATAAATCAGCTCCAGCTTCTTCTAGTTCAGCTCTAATATGTGAGGAAGGTCTAGAAGTAGTAACGTAGATTCCTCCTAATTTTTTACCAACCAATACTGAAACTAACTTTACCGTGTCTTCATGAAAATTTTCAGCGCTTAAACTAATACTAGTTAATGTGTCCCCACCGTTGATACTTTTGATAATAGATTGAGCAGTATCTTTGATGCTCATGTAAACGCCTGTCCTCCGTCTTGACCCCACTTGAGAAGAGGAACAACAGCTAAGCCAACTGGAGTTAACTCAATAAGATGTCTGGCACGAGAGTGTTTAGTCCCTCGCATTTTTACAACTTGTAAACTTCTCAACAAATCACCTTGGCGTATGATGTTACCCATAAGAATTACACCATCTGCAACAGCTTCTTCCACTCCAAAAATAGAATATGTTTGAGTATTGGAATCAACCACCGTTTCTGAAATTAGCATAGTAGTACATCCGAAAGTACTCAAAAACTGACTTAATCTAAATATGAAATTACGAATACTTCCCTTGTCAGGTAATTGATAACAAATTGCAGTAATAGAATCAATGACTAGTCTTGTAACACCAAGTTCATCTACGATATCTTCGAATGCACCTAGTAAAGCTTCCATATCTTTTGATGAATAAGTACCATCAAGCCTTTCTACACCTAATCGATCGTTAATAACTGTTAAATCAAAAATATTTAATCGACCATCTTTAACCAAAGCATCGTCGAAGAATCCATAGGTCTGCAAGTTTGATAACATCTTTGACGAAGGCTCAGTGACCGAGATGTAACAGCATGTTTCTCCATTTTTAGCTCCGTTAATCAAATATTCCATAGCCAAAGTAGTTTTTCCTGAACCCACAGTTCCGGCCAATAATACAATATTTCCAATTGGAAGTCCACCGTTTAAAATACGGTCAATTCCCTCGATGTACGTCACACATTTTTCTCTAGGACGTCCTCCGCGGGGGTCTAGGCTGATTGGTTTTGTTACGTCTTTTTTAGCCATTTAAATCACTCGTCTATGATAAATTGGTCAACAAGGTATTGTCGAACCCTCTTTTTCAATGTTCTCTCTGTAATGCCTTCACTATCTGCGTTATCATGCATAATTTGCATTTCGCGTTGAATTTCTACAGGTAATTCTGCCCAGTTAACAGGCGGTTTCTTTGGTAACAGTCCACGAAGATCTTTTGGATTTGCTTGTGCAAATATCTTCTCAAAGCGTTCTCTAATTTGTTTCTCAAAGAATTCATCAGCCTCTCTTTCTACTTCGTTATAGGCCTTGATCAATTCCTCTTCTATAATTTGTCCTAAGTCTTCTAGGAAAACGCCCTCTGGTAAATATCGGTGATACCAGCTTCCGTCCTCATGGAGTGCATCCATGTGAGTTCGGTTGTAAACATCAATAAGCGGAGTTTCATATTCTTCCTTTGCCATTAATTATCCCTACAGTTTCAAGCTGGGGCCTTATAAGATACTTAGCCTAGCGATTAAGCAGGCGTAATTTCATAGTCAAGGAGCACGACTTCAACTAAATATTCGACTTCTTCACCATTGTCAGTATGGTTACATCCAAGAGCATTTCCACTTTCCGCTTCCACATTTATTTCTAGAAAATAAGCACCCAATCCGGCACCCATTGAATCGAGCTCATTTTTAATTTCAGATTCAGACATGTTTGTAGCGTTGCCTGAAAAATACAAGGAAGAATTGTACCATTCAACTAAAATTTCATGAGACGAACTACCTTGTCCCTGATTTTGTCCACTCTCAGTTCCATTAAAATCATCATGAGTTACAGTTCCAGTAATTGTATCTGGATCAGGTTGGGAAGCACCAGGAGCAGCACATCCAGCCCCGTTACTAGTTTCATCCTCACTGTATGTAAGTAAAACTCTAACTCCAACAACATTTCGATTATCAGAAGTCCATTGGATATTATTGGTATTTAGATCTATTAGGATAGTTTCACCGTCGTTAACATATTCAGTATTATTTCCTAGCATTTCATAAGAGATATCTCCAGAAATAGAATAATTTCCAACACCACCACTACCTTCAGTTGATTCTGGCGCTCCAACTAGATATACGGCTTCGGCAGCTCCAAATGGAATCAAAATTGCTGCAGCAACAGCACCATACTGGCTTTTTTTAGGCAATTTGAATCGTCCCAGAGGAGCAATTTTTGGACTTCTAATGTAATTTAATGTAAAGTGTGTAGCAAATGCAGCACCCATTCCTGGAACAGAAGGAAATACTCCGTCGGCTCCATCTAGTCCTAAAACAGTCCAAATGAAAACGCCACTAAATGCAGCAACCATCATCGATACAGAATGAGTAGTGTCGGGTTTGTAACCTGCCCATCGAATGATAAGAAGAGGAACAAAAACGCCTCCTAGGCCATATACTGCAAATACGACTAGTTGAAAAACAGAATCTCCACCCGGAACATACAAACCACCAATTGAAATCAGAGTAGCAAAAGCAGCTACAGCAATCGTAACCTGCTTTGTTGTTTTATGATCTTGATTCCACTCAGGTTTAATGTCGTCAGTAATTGCGGCCGTACAAGCTAAAACCTGACTATCAGCAGTTGACATCGTAGCTGCAAAAATTGACGCTAAAATCATTCCAACTCCTATTGCAGGCATGGTTTCCATAGCCATCATAGGTAAGCCAAGTTCAGCATCAAAATCACTCTCAGTAAATAGTACTCGACTAGCAAGGCCGATAATCAACATTAGAACAATGAAAGGTGTTTGCCAAACGAAAAACCAAATCATAGCTTCTCTTCGATCTTTATCATCTCCCAAAGTCATAACTCTTGAAACTACCTGAGGCTGTCCAGCAACACTCAATCCGCCTAGAAAGAAAGCAGCAATCCAAAGAGTTAGTCCGAACATTAAATCTGGAGGTAAGAAATTAGTCAAAGCTGGATCTTGTTGATTTAGACCATCCTTAAGTCCAGAAAAACCACCTACTTCCTGGATACTAATCCAGCACAATATCGTTGAGCCAACAAGCATAACACATGATTGTGCAGCATCTGTCCAAATTGAAGCCCTAATTCCTCCAGCATAACAGTAAGCTACAACTAACACAAATCCGATTAAGATTCCAATAACCTCAGGCCACCCCATCATTACGAAGAGGGCTTTTCCCCCAGAGGTAAGCTGAGCTGCAGCGTAAATACTCAAGAATAAAACAGATAATACTCCTGCAAGTTTAGCTTCAGGCGCTCCTGCTTTTTCTGCAACCAGCGAGGATAGTGAGCGAACACCTCTTTCGTTTCCTTCTTTCTGTATAAACTTGTACAACCACATCCATGCAACAAACTGTCCGATAGTTGACATGAAAGCCAAAAATGCAACAGGATATCCTAGAGTATAGGTAAACCCGATGAAACCAATGAACATATATCCAGAATTCCAAGTACTAACTGCAGATAATGCAGCGAGAGGAGGACTCATGCCTCTACCTGCAACCAAATAATCATCAGTTGTATCTTTTTTTACTCTAACAGAAGCAAGTCCAACCCCTGCAAAAATAGACATAAAAAATATGAAAGAAAGTATTACTGCAATATCCATTATTTATCCTGTTACTAGAGGAAGAACATAGTAAATAGCTAAGAAAGTTCCTAGTAGAGCTTCACCTACAATACACCCAGTTGCGATCATGTAAGTGTTTAGCAATCTCATAGTTCTTTGTTTCTCACTCAATCCCTCTTTTTCAACGGCTACATCGAGGAATCGAGCTTCCCAATAATCTCTCAATGCCCCGCCAACAACCATTGGGAGTGTAACTACCATTGGTAAATACATTCCAAGTCCAAAAGCAGTTCCCATTCCAGTAAGCAGTTCCATGAATACTCCAATAACAATACCAACGGCCAACAACCCCCATGGAGTTTGACCTCCTAACATAATTTGTGCAAAAGCAGCAAAGGCATTTGCTTGAGGAGCATACAAGATTAAGTCTCCTCTTGCTAAAGCAAGCGAAAGTAGGCCAGCAAAAAGAGCAGCAACAATAGTTCCAGGAACAATTCCTACTAATTCGGTTTTCATAATATGCATTGGTCGATTTCCAACATATAACCCAGGTTTGTAATCACCAATTACAGTACCAGACATTGAGATTGCACCTCCAAAAACGGTTGTTCCTACCAATGCAAGAATTGCAGTATCGCTTTCGTTTAGCCCAATTGCTTTGAAAACTAAAACAAGCATTAACAGGACAATAAAGCTAGTTCCAGACACAGGTTCTATACTAGTTTCACCCATTACCTTCACTGCAATTGCACCTAGTGCAAAAGTAGTCAAACACAAAACTAAAGAAAAAATAAAAGATGCTAAAAATCCAAATTGAGTTGCAAAAGTAATTGTTATTCCTACAAGAGAAACAAGAAGTAAAACAGGAATGTGACTAATTGGCCATTCGTACCATCCTTTTCCTTTTACGTAATCTTTTCTAGAAGCATCATCACCTTCTCCTTTGAAAATATCAATTACGTCAGAAGCGGTAGTTCTGAACACAGGTGCCATTTTCAATAATCCAGTAATTCCGCCGCCTAAAATTGCTCCAATTGCCATAGGTCTTGCAACATAACTGTATGACATGATAGATCCCATTGGAGAATATTGGCTGATCGAATGATAGTTACCATCTAGTGGATAATAGAAAGGATAATCGTATTGATATGCTAATGGAGTAACTACAAACCATGTGAAGAATGTTCCCAAACTGACTAAGAGAGCAACTCTAAATTTCATGAACCATCCAATAGCAATCATCATTGGAGTTAATCCAAATCCAAGCCATGTGTAGTTTGTCAAGGAATTACTCATAGGAACAGTCAAATCTCCACCATCATACCATTCAGTTCCTTCTAGTGCAGAACTTAGAACAGAAGTTTTGATTTCCTCTCCGGCAGCGTCGTTAGAACCGGTTCCTAATAATGGCCAATCTCTCAAAAATGTGAAAAACATAACAATTGCTGTTGAAATACCAACTAAACGAATAGAATGCATAGCACTCTCCATTCCACCTTCTTTGGCAGTCTCTCCGGCAATATCCATTAATTTGATATTTGCTTCAAAGCCAGGCAAAGGTAGTGGGTCTTCCACCAACCAAACTCTTCTAAAAATTATGAAGTATAAACATCCAAGGAATCCACCCAATATAGAGGCAACCATTGCAACTCCAGCCAGAGCCCACGAGTCAGGCAGTAGTAATGAGGAATCAATTAGTTGCTCCCCATTCATCTCATATTTTGGAGAATAAGCTAACAAATAAATTGCAGGATAAGTAAACACAAATCCAGTACAAACCATCGATGCACCTGTAGATGCCGATGCCGAAAGATTAACTTCTCCAGGAGTCCACCTTAACGCCATTGCAGAAAGGTAGGCAACGTACCATGATCCGGATACAATCATTCCAACTTTTAGCCCGACATACTGATTTATTATAGCAAAAATAATACCGATACCTAATCCTAGTAACATTTGGTTCCATTTCCATTTGGTTGTACCAAAGCCATCTCCTCTATTTTTTTCTTCTAGATATTCTTCTAGAACTTCAGTATTGAAGTTAGCATACATTTCGGTATCAAAGTAATCGAGAGTTCCATTTTCAATAGCTTTTAGACCTTCAGGAGTAGGAGTTTGGCGATATGCAGAGGTCCTAACTTTACTCATACGATTAAATATTCAAGGAGAGAGGGTATTAACTTATTTTGCAATTTTAACTAAATTATAGTATTTTTCTTCAATCCGTAACATTTCAGTATTCCAGTCAGCATATTTTTCAACCATCTCTGGACCATGAATCAGTGCATTCTGCTCAATACTTTTGTCATTTACAGCTTTAAGAATACAATCCGATAGTTGCAAACTATTTTTTGCATCAAAACTTAAACCTGTCTTATTTTCCACAGTCCAAAATTTATTCGCAGGAATTTGACTTGAAAGAATAATACATCCAGAAGCAAGTCCTTCAAGAATTGAAACAGGCGTTCCATCGCTTAATGCAGGTGAAACCAATATTTTTGCTCGACCTAATAGGTCAACAAGGTCCTCATTTGGAATAAATCCTGAGAACGAAATTAAATCATTTAAGGATTGTTTATTTACATAATTTTTACATGCTTCGAGCAATGGTCCTTCCCCACACATAATTACCTTGTAATCCTTAATCTCATCTGAAATTTCAGAGATTGCCTCAACAAGTGTTAGCGGAGAGTAAACTTTCTTGAATCCTCGATTAAAAACGATAAGATTTTCTTTTTTCAAAGGCTTAAATTTCTTAACATCTATACCTAGAGGAGAGCTAATACTTTCTACATGATTCTTTTTCCAAGGCGATACAACGCTATTAAGGTGGTCAGCTACGGAAATAATTAAATCAGAATCTTTCACGGTCTTTTTAACAATCCACGACATTAATTTAGATTCGTTTGGAGCTATTAATACATCTGATCCTAACGCAGTTACCACCTTGGGATAGCCTTTGATTCTCGAGGCATACATTCCATGATTGACTAGAAAAAAGCCGTGGACAAGATCAGGTTTAAACTCATCAATTTTTGCCTGTAACTCACTCGTTGTTTTTCTAACATTTTTTCCAAGATTAAAAATCAAACTTCGGTCAAGAGCCGGTTCAGGTCCAAAATAAACGCAATCTTCCCCTTCATTTAATGAAAAAACAGTCACTTCGTGTTTCTTTTTGCGTAGCCATTTTACCCACCTGATTGTATGAATGCTATTTGCATTAGCGACTACAGCGATGCGCAGTTTAGAACCCATAAATGAATATTAAATCCATAACATGTGAGTTTATAACCTACTCCTTTCTCAAAAAATAGATGGAACCGTCGCGAAAAATCATAATGCTCATCTACGGAAGAGCATCTTCTTTTCTTTTAAGTCTCTTAATTCCATTCTTTTTGACACGTATTTTATTGAAAGAAGATTACGGATCCTATCAGCAATTAGTGATGATTTACACGATAGTTCAAGCAATATTACTGTTTGGAATGCCACAATCACTTCTCTATTATTATCCAAGAAAAGAGATGGGTGAGCACCCTCTATTAGTCAGACAAACGTGGATGATTTTACTTTTTTCAGCTTTAATTGTAATGAGTTTGTTTTGGCTAGGGTCCCAAATCATTGATAACCATCATTTGAAAGAGTATCTAATTTTATTAGGAATTTACACCTCATTAATGATATTTGTAATGCCTATTCAGAATTTGTTAATTCTAGAGGGAAAAACTTCTACGGCAATGTGGTCAATGATATTTTTTACAGTAATAGATATCGCAATCCTTCCTACTGCAGCGTGGCTAAATCCAACAACTCTCGGAATATTACATGGAATTATTTTTGCAGCCTCTCTAAAAGTTGTAATGGTCTTGTTTCACGTATATTCAACATATTTAACAAAGGAAATTTCAGGAACCTCTTATCTTAAGGAACAATTGGCTTACGGAATACCAGTAGGTTTGACGGCAATGGTTTACGTCATAAACGTGAACGTTGACAAGTACTTGGTAGGTTTATTTTTCTCAAGTTCAGTGTTTGCGGTTTACTATTTAGGTTCACTCTGGGCGCCTATTTTCGGATGGATAACTCAGTCGGCGTCTCAAGTTGTTACGCCAATGATGTCAAAGGCACACAAGGATGGAAATTTATCTGAAATCAAAGAACTGTATCAAAATAGTATCAGTAAATTGGCGTTCGTATTTTTACCTGCAACGATTTTACTAATTTTTATTGCGGAACCATTGATATTAACAATGTTTACAGAAACTTACAGAGATTCGATTCCAATATTCATGATTTATCTGATTTTGGTACCGACATATTCTCTTAATTTAGGTTGGATTTTGATGGCAAGTGGGCAAACTAAATTTTTGTTAAAGTTAGCGCTTTCGATGTCTATTGTTAATATAATTTTGAGTTATTGGTTATTGACAACTTTAGAAGGAGATAATCGATTGTTAGGAATTCCATTTTCTACTGTATTGGTAACCTGGATATCGACAATACTGGTTATGAATAGATCTCTAGCAACTATAGAATCTAATTTCTTTGAAACATTTCCAGTAAAAGAGATGTGGAAAATAGCATCAGTTTCAGCATTATCTGTTTTACCTGTTATTCTGTTGTCAGCATTTGAATTATCCAATCCTTTAACTTTAGTTTTATCCATAATTTCGTTTGCAATTATGTTTTTAGCACTTTCCTACAAGCTAAAATTAATTGGTGAAAACGAGATTAAATTAGCAAAATCTTTTCTACCGTTTAGAAATCAATAAATATTAGAATTTACCTGTGCCGTTATGTACAAGGTTTTCTTGTTGACAGTATGCTTGCTTCTTTCGCCCTTAATGGGGAATTTTGGAATGGCAATTGGATTAGGAAGCGCATCTAACGCACAAACCATTGAAGCCAGTTGGGAATGGTCATCTGTTCTCTCTAATCGCATGAATATTGAATCGGATGACATGGGTACGGATTCACAGGGAAATTCCTACATTGTAGGCACTACAGAAGGGCGACCCGATATCAAAGATTCCAGCGCATTCATAGGCGATCAATCGCAATCTGGGAAAAATCTCTACGTTGCAAAATTTAACCCCAGTGGAAACCTCGTTTGGTTTGCTAATGCAGGTGGGAACGGTGATGACTATGGAAAGGGCATTATCGTAGATGAAGACAGCAATGGAAATGTGTTAATCTTCGTGACAGGGCAATTGGAAACACGAGATGTTGACCAGAATCAGTCCCTCATTCAATATAACATACATTTCGGTGATGAACTGAATTACACCTCGAATGCAACAGTTGCTCCATTTGTTGCAAAGATTTCCTCGGCAGGTGCTTGGGAATGGGCAAAACTCGGTAAAGGTTTGGGAATGAAGGCAGGCATGAGGGATATCGCATTCGACGGAGACAACAGTATCTACATAGGAGGGCGATACAGTGAATCGCTTGCATTCTCTAGCGTGGATAAATCCGGAAACGAAATTTGGAATAGAGTATTGAATACATGCTCCGGACAGGCACAAATGGGATTTGTTGCTGCGTTCACTACAGGAGGAGATCATCGATTTACTCAACAAACCGGTGGATGTGATACGTGGATTAACGCAGTTGCTGTTAGAGACAATAGTAAACTGTTTGTCGGGGGAGGATATTATCAGGGTGGAACAATAGGACATCAAACTTACACAGACCATTATTATGCTCACCCAAGCGGCGCAACTAGTTCTGTGGGAGAGGAAGCATTCATTGCTACAGTTGATCCATTAACAGGAGATTGGGATTGGGTTCGCAGGATTACAGGATTCAATAGAGATAGAATCAGCGATATCGCTATTGATAGTGAATATGATGCTTTGATTGCTGGAAATCACCTTAATAATGTGAGTTTTGAAACACCTGGTGAGAATTGCTCACCTCAGAGTACAGCTTACACAACTAATCAATGCCTCAGATTTTACAGCACCGGAGATTATGACATGTTCGTGGCAAAAATTTCTAGCGACGGTGATTGGATGTTTGCAGATTCATTTGCTGGCGTAAACAATGATGGCATTGGATCATCAGATTATCTTCGATCGATTACTCTTGACAGTAGTGATAATTTGTACGTGATGGGATTGTTTGTGAACCATCTTTACCTAGGCCTTGACCATTTGCCTAATACGCCGCAAGGACCTAATTATTTTGTGGCCAAAGCTAGCAGTGACCCAATTCTTTCAGCAGATGGCGTTACGCAAGAGCTTGATTGGATGTGGGCTTGCCAGGCTGGGCGAGTGGACGGGTACGGTACTGAAGATTTTACAGGTTGGTATTATCGAACATTTAGTGGCATGGCGTTAGATCCGCAGGGAATTCCAATTATTACAGGATATTTTGAGAGCAGTGTCAAATTTGACAAAGATTACATCTCCGAAACCCCGGACGGAGAAGGCCTCAAGTCCACCTACATTGCTAAACCATCAGCATTTTGCGCAGACCCGCAACCAGTCCCTCAGCACATTGCATTGTCATACATCAACAGGGATGATGTCCGTCTTCTTTCCAAATTCACAAATTACTCAAAAGAACCGGTAACAGATTTTAATTTTGCAGGTAAATTGGTTACAGTCTCCGTAAAGTCATACGGAAGTTATGGTGTTGCCATTACTGCAGAAGCCTCTGCAAGACACCATGGCAGCGATTATGGAGTTCCGATAAAAGGCACTCTGAGTAAACTGATAATCGTTGACGCAGGTGATGATCTCTCCTCGCAAGCATTGATCGATGCTACATATCCCATCGATGATTTTTCAGATTATGGAATCACTTTAGTCTCAGTATCTTCAGATTCATTTTCCAAAAATGAAAATTTTACTGAAAAAGCTAATACATTGCAAGAATTGATTGAAAGCGGGATTTTCCCTATTTTTGAAGGTGAAGAGAAAAATGGAGATTCATCAGATGAAGAGGTAGAAAAAGCACGCAAACCAATCAAGGGCTACGTCTATATTCGAAAAACAAATCGAGGCGTTGACACAGGCGAACCAACGGAAATGGGTGTTGTTGCTTGGGGAGTTAAAGAAGCCGGAGATGGGAATGGATATGTTGTCGACGATGCATCGCATTTACTGGAAGGAATCAAGTCAGAATGGGCCACTCAGGTCAATTCAGAGGACATTACCGATGTGTGTCACACATTGTTAACCACCATGGATTTCCTTTCGGAAGAAGACGCCTGCATTTCAGTTCTTGTTGAAGATCTTGAAAAGAACGTTTCCCAAGATGGCGGAGGAGAGTGTTACATTGCCTCAGATCCTGTGAAGGACCAGTTCTATCTTGGAAAAGAATCACGAAACGATTCAGATGATCGTATGAATATATCAACATCGGTAAAAAGAGTTGGAGATTTCTCCAAATTCTGCGCGCCTTCAACTGGGCCTGACGATGAACCTAATAGAGGCTCTCAAAATTGCGGTACTGATGTTGCACTCTCAGATTTATCAGTTAGTACTGACATGCCATTCTATGAAGTTGGAGATGATGTGACAGTTACTTACGCAATAAATTGCGCCGTTGAACCAACTAACTACACGCTCAAAGCAACGACCACTCGCGCATCAAATAACGAAGTTATTAGTGTGCAAGAATATTCGATTGTAGCCTCATCCCTTTCTGAAGCTATTGATGAAATTCATATTGATTTAGATGCTGATGTATATTGTGTCGAGGTTTATTTAACTGAAGCAAATTATCCGCAGTTAGATGATGTCTCGACATGTTTTGTAGTAAGTTCACAGGCATCTTCATCCGGAGGAGGTTCTCTTTCAGGCATTGGAATGTTTGCAAGTTTGAGCACCTTACTCATTGTCGCATTTATTGGACGAAGAATACGGATCGATAACTAACGGTTTCACAGAGCCAATAAATTACTCACATTGAACAATTTCAAGCAGGACACCACCAGTATCTTTAGGGTGGAAAAAGGCAACTAGTGTATTATCAGCACCAGGACGTGGAGCTTCTCCAATAGGTTCTAGACCGTTCTTTTTTGCTTTTGCTAAGGATTCTTCAATATCATCAACTTCCAAAGCTAAATGATGGATCCCAGGGCCTTTTTTATCAACAAATTTACCAACCGGAGTATCTTTTCCCATTGGTTCTAGTAATTCAATTTCGTAACCACCGACTTTGATGTGTGCAGTAGTTACACCTTCAGATTCAACTTCCTCAGTATGATCTAGTTTTAGACCTAGAGATTCCCACATAGGCAATCTTTCCTCGATAGAATCTACAGCGATGCCAATGTGTCTTATTTTCACAAATCGTAAACAAAGCGATACTATTTCAAGATTATCAATATTTACCGCCTCCTTAGTAAACAATAGTGTCTCACAGCATAACCGTATTGAAATCTAAGTTGCACAATGCAAAAGTTACACATGCATTGAAGGACTATGAAGGTTCAGTAGCATTAAGTCCTGAATTAATTAAATTGGGAAAATTTTCAATGCATGAACAAGTACATTTGTGGAATATAACTCAGGGTACTCGATTAATCACGTATATAATGGAATATGATGGAGATGAAAAAGGAACAATTTGCGTAAATGGGGCTGCAGCACACAGAGCAAATCCAGGCGACAGAGTTATACTAGCTACTTTTGCTGAAATAGATTCAGAAAAAGCAGATAATTGGGAACCTCACATCGTAATTATGAATGAAGATAACACTCAAAAAGAATAAAATATTAGAAGTGAACTTTTTTTAAGAACATCATTGGGGTATTATTATGCAACAAAAGGTAGCCTTAGCTATGTTTGCCATTTTACTTATCAGTAATATTGGCGCATCAGCACCAGCTAATGAGAACGTTTTACACCCGAATATAGTTAGAGCTATGGACGATGCAGACGCTAATACACAAATTGAATTTATCGTTCAATATCGACCTGAACTTACAAATCAGCACTTACAAACAGCAGAGGGAATTGGTATTGAAGTTATTAGTATTTTTGAATTTATTGATGGATTCTTTGGAAAAGCTACGGCATCTCAAATTAGAGATCTAAGCAAACAAGATGATATCTTTTGGATAGAGCATAATTCACAAATGGAATATTACATGCAAGATACTACAAGAGTTATCAATGCAGTAGAAACTTGGCAGACTGTTATTATTAACGAGGATGAGCAAGTAATTGCAGATCAAGCAGATCAACACACATACATTGATGGGACAGGAGTAGCCGCAGTAATTATTGACACAGGTGTCGATGCTGGCCACCCAGATTTTGACTACGATGAAGGTAAAACGGTTTCTTACAAATTTGATAGAGCCACTAGAACTTGGATAGAAGCAGAAAACTCAGACACATCTAGCGGGCATGGTACTCACTGTGCAGGAACCGTTGGAGGTAATGGTGATGCATCTGCAGGAGCTAAGAAAGGAGTAGCTCCAGGCGCAACATTGGTTGGAATGGGAGTCGGAGATATCGCATTCATCGATAATGCAGTTGAAGCTTTCCAATGGGTTTACGACAATTCAAGGCCTGATGCAAATCCGTTGAATATTCGAGTCACATCCAATTCATGGGGAAGTTCAGGTTCAGAATATGATCCATCTAATGCAGTTTCTCAAGCGGTTCTAAATTTACAATACGATAACAATGTGGTTTCAGTATTTGCAGCAGGAAATTCAGGAGGAGACGGTAGTGATTTACAAACAAATCCGTATGCAAGTATTCCTCTAGTAATTGGAGTTGCAGCTCTTGAACATGATGGTTCTGGAATAGCAGGATTCTCATCTAGAGGAGACATGACCAAACCACAAACATGGCCAGATATCGGCGCTCCAGGTGTTGAGATATGGGCAACAGCCCCTCGTGCAACTCTAATTGATATTATTCAACGTCCATCAGATGATGACTTGTACTACATGGCAATTTCAGGTACTTCAATGGCAACACCACACATTGCTGGAGTAGCAACTCTATTGTACCAAGCAGCACCATCACTAGGAGTTGCAGATTATCTCTATGAAGACCATGAAACCCTTGAAGGTGAGTGGTATGGAGATAGAATCGATACTTTTGTTTCTGAAGCAGAATTAATCATGGAGCTTTCTGGGAAATATATCCAGGGCGGACAATCAAATGCTAATGGAACTGTAAGTAAAACAGGAATGACACACGATTGGGGACAAGGTCATGGACTAATTGATACAAAATATGCAATTCAAATGGCATTGACTCTAGAAAGCATGAGAAATGCAGATGAGGATGGCGACGGTATGCCGGATAATGAAATGGTTACCGTTTTTGATGCTAGAGATGCAATGTTAGGCATATCTCACATTCACAAGGCAAAACAGTTCACAGATACGTTAAAAGCAGATTGGAAAGGGGAGTGGGCATACTTTGTCGGCAGTAGCGGAACTTATGTTACAGATTCTACCCACTACTTACATGTTCCAGAAGGAACAGTAAGTGCTGAAATTGTACTCTCTTATCCGCAAGTTAATACAGATAGATTTACAGTTGCAGATTTAGAATTATCAATAGACATTAACAGCGATGGTTCAAACGACAATTCTCAAAGTCTCGGAACCAACACTAATGCTAAAGAGTATTCAATAGCAGTAGACGATTCAAGCAGCGGACACCTTTGGGTGTTTGGTATTGAAGGAACTGCAGTAGGAATTAAACCAAATCAAGGGGCAACACTTGAAGAATTCTGGGAACCGCGTGTCCCGTATGATGTAAATGTTCGATTAATCATGGGAACCGGAGATCATTATGTTGATGAAAATATGACAAATTATGGAGATTATGCATGTTCTACTGATGGAGTTAATATGAACACAGCAAATCAAGCATGTATCTCTAAATTAGAATTTGGAGAGCCTTCATCAGCTTACAATGGTACTAATTTTATTGAAATGAATTTCAATGCATTTAATCTAAGTAGATTACAAATGGAAGTTGAAACAATTCAGGAAATTGAAGAATCAGTCTGGACAATTAGAAACGTAGCTCTCTTAGCTGGAGCAGGCGGATTTGCAGGTGGTGCTTTGGCATTAGTATTCTGGGGTCGCCGTTCGTTCAGTAGTTAATACTTAAAAATTAGTAAAGTATATCAGGCAGCTTGCAGGATAACTAGTATGGGCAAAGAGTGGAACTCATTTTTCGCAGTCATTTTTGTGATGGCAACATCGCTGTCAGGCTGTTTAAATGAAGATTCTTCAGATAATTCTCCTATCATCGTAGAAGCAGGACTTCCTGACGGTTTTTTTGTTACAGATTCAACTGGTAACTATACAGATGTAGCACCATTAGAAATGCAATTTTACTTCAGTAATGTAGGGGAGCAAGGCGCAGAACCTAGTTTGGGCGTTACTTCTAGCGGCTGTATTTTCTTTATTGCATTTGAAAAACCAATGAGATCATGTGATGGTGGCCTTACTTGGGAAAATACGGCAGATGCTTCTCAAGCATTTTTCACAAATGATCCTTACGGTTGGGTAGATCCAATTACTGACCGAGTTTTCAATATCCATATGATGGGACTTTGGACAACATGGATCGGATGGACCGATAATGACGGTGAAAGTTGGGAAGCTAACCCTCACGATTCTGGAGCCCCGGTTAATGACCATATCAAACTAGGTTCAGGACCTTGGACAAATGCAGGGTATGGAATTGGAGGTGGAGCATCCTCAAGTTTTTATGAAACTGCAGTTTACTTTTGTTACAATAAGTTAGCTTACATTTCATGTTACACTAGTTATGATGGAGGTGCTTCTTTCGAAGTAGGAGGTAACTTAGTTGGAATAGCAACAGCAAATGGAGGCTTGCATGGAGCAATCACAAGTGCACCTGACGGTACTGTTTATCTTCCACCTAGAGTAGCAACTCCTGCAATTATTTTTTCTAAAGATAATGGCCTTACTTGGGAAGAAAGGACTATGGGTCAAGACGTAGGAACTCCAAATCCTCGTAAGAATGGCGAAATAGCCACAGATACCGAATCTAATGCTTACAATGTATGGGTAGGCGGAGATCAGGGAGTCTACATGTCCAGAAGTATAGATTCAGGCAATACATGGGACCAAACAAGCATCAGAGTCAGTCCAATTGAAGTGATTTCTGCTACTTTCCCACACACTTCAGCTGGAGATCCTGGGAGAATAGCTATAGCCTATCTTGGAAGTGAAAACGCTAGTGCACTAGGTCAGCCAGATATAGATGGAAATCCCTGGAATGGTAATGCACATTATGCTACTACAAATGTCAGTCACCACTTGTACGTTACATACAGCCTGAATGCTCTTGATGAAAATCCTATTTTTCACACTCAAAGACTCACTACAGATCCAGTTCAAGTCGGAAGTATTTGTCTAAATAGTGGAGACTGTCGCTCTAACGAAGGCGGTTCCAACCGTAATCTGCTAGACTTTAACGACCTACACATTGACTTAGAAGGAAGAGTATACATTGCATTTGCAGATGGATGTACAGGAACTTGCGCCTCTGGAGAGGATACTTCTTCATCAAATTCAAGAGATAGATTGGGTTCGGTCTATTACCTTGAAGCAGGCCCTAGCTTGTACGAATCTGATATTGACTTAATTCCTTTAGTTTAAGATTAATTTCTTCTTCTAAAAGCAACACCGATAACGCCGATCAAAGCAACCAACAATCCAAATCCAGGAGTATCTTCTTCATATGTACAAGACCCATCATCTTCTGTAGCATCAGGGTTGTAATTTTCGGCACTTTGGTGTACACAGCCAGGAATTTCTTCAGTCATGTTACCTTCTACATCCTGTAATGCTGCAGGACATCCATCGGCAGGATCGAATGGGCAAATATCTTCAATGTCTTTTACGCCATCATTATCAGAGTCATCCACACAACCATCAGCATCAGCATCGTAACCAGAAGCATTCTCATTAGGACAGTTATCTTCGTCGTCTGGGATTCCATCATTATCGCCGTCAGGCGCAGTTTCGTTTCCAGAGGATTCTAGGTGTGCACATCCATCGGCATATACTAGATTTCCAGCTTCAGTATTTTCACAATCATCTAAAGGATCAGGTATTCCATCACCATCTTCGTCAGGAGGTGCCGGAGGACTGTCGCCAGCATATGCAATTTTAGTAATATTTTTATCATCTGAGCTTAGTAAGTTAAATTGTTCCTCTGTACACCCTCGGGGATAGATAGGATCGCCATCAGGATAGGTTGTGTCTCCGGTGTCCGCGCACATATCCCAACCGTTACCCACGTGATCACCATCATCATCAGGAGGTCCATTTTGACCTGGTTCTTCACCACCTCCGTCTAGTGCGCCCCCATCTTCGTTAGAAGTTTCTGAGATTCCGCGGTAGCAATTTATGAAGTATGGAAAGGCATTGTTTGCATTGGGATTATCTCCCATGTCAGGCATTGTTGAATAGTAGTGGTAAATTCCATCAGGGAATTCTGGGGTAGGGCTAAATCTTCCATTACATGCATCAAGATGTCCTCCGTTATCCGGACTATATTCATAATCGTCAATTCCATTGTATCCCATTCCGCTATTTTCCTTTAGAATGTAATTACTTCTCATCAAAGTAACATCCCCGTCTACATGCCCGTAAGAACCGTAAATAGGATATCCATCAAATGCAAACCCAATAATCGGGGAGTGAGTACTGTTATCTATTTTACTAAATTCGTAGTCAGAATGTTCATTGGTTTCATTATGCCAGTGCATACAATTTCCATCAAAATGGTAGTGGTATCCACCAGGTCCCGTATGTGCTCCACAAATTCCTAAATCAATTTCTTGGCGGTCCTCATCGTATATGCCTATCTCATGTGCTACAGCATCTCCTCCAGGACCGTCTTCAGGCCCGTAGAAAGGAACACCATTAACTGCAACAGCAACAGGCCCACGATCCGGAGCTATATCACATCCATCTATTGATACACTAGGATTACAATTTGTATTATTTGTTGGAGTCAAAGGCAATTTCCAATCAAAGTCTTGAGCTACAATATTTCCAGCAGTTCCACCTTCCATATCGTGATTAGCAATACCAGGAGTTGAAATTGTCATATAGACACCATCAGAACTAATTGTAACGCTACATTCTTCTTCATCGTTACCACTTAGGTCTTGAACCATAACTCCACCCCCTATACACATCCAAACATTGTCCAAATAGGAAGGATAAGAGCACCCGTTTGCAGCAACTGTAAAGTTTTCACCAGTTAGATTATCAGGACATTCATCAAGAGCATCCTCAACTCCGTCTCCATCACTATCTTCTGCCGATACTAAAGGTGTAAAATTGAGAGCGAAAGCGAGGATTAGGAGAATCACAATTCCTAAAGTTTTAGTTTCTTTTCCTAGAATTCTAGGAACATCATAATTTCGAATTATTAATGTAGTGCCAAAGATTATGCAGAGGGCCACATTAGCAACAATAATTGCTTCTAACATAACCCTTATTTTTTCTAATCCTATTTAAGTCAAACTTCCGAATTTGTTAAAATCGGATTTACTTACTCGTTTTTCTTAGATCCTGGGACTTCTAAATTTCCTGAAAGCATCAATCCACCTATTGCAAGATGTATAATCAATGCTATTGGGAAAATTCCTCCAAAAACTTCGCTATCGTTTAAAATTGGTAGAATAGTTAGTATAGTTCCCAAAGGCATTAGGGCAGTGAAAAGATATTCTGCAGGTTGTTCAGGACGTTGCATTAAGTACGCAGTCAGACCAATTACGATGAGACCTATTCCCCATGCAACAGTCAGTAAAGCCCATCCTGCGTTCCCAGCTTCCCATGCAGCTCTTGCAGATGTTTCTCTATCAGCTTCAGTTGGATAATACGCAACTTCGTTTTCGTCTATTTCAGTTTCAAAGGCATTAATCGCTGCAACATACCCTCCAAATCCTTGAAAGAAACATACCAAGGCAACAATCATCAAAACTTTAGCATAGGATAAGAGTTGAGCATTCATTCCATCAGTATTTTTCTTCATATCCTTGATAAGTAAATTCAATCCACCAAATATCAATGTAACTCCAAAGGTTCCAACAACCAATAACATCATCATGAAGGACCTGTCTTCATCAACAAGCGCATCCATCGCATTTTGTCCTATCTGGTCCTGCAACGGAAACATAGCAAAAGCTACAAGCAATAGCAGAGGCCCAAGAGCTAGCATAATCGGTGTAAGATTTCTACCCATAGTCAAAAACATTCAAGCTACACTTAAACTTTCTCCATGGAAATAATTTGGTGCTCCCGCCGGGATTTGAACCCGGGTGCTCGGCTCGAGAAGCCGAAATGATGGGCCGGACTACACTACAGGAGCTTTTCCAAATTATTCAGAGTTTTTGTGAAGCCAGGTTGCAGTTTCCTTAATGGCTCTTCGACTGGTATATTGAGGAGTCCATCCATGTTTCATCAATGCCTTAATATCCAATCGCATAAATTTAACATCTCCTTTCCAGCCTCTTCCTCCATCAACTCCACCAGTAAAGGAATATTCTACATCATCTAATTTCATTGCTTTACAAACTTGATCAGCTAAAGTAATAACATCAATTGCATCTTTCGAGCCTACGTTAAGGGCAGCCATTTCCCCTTTTTCACAGAGTTCACCTGGAGCCATATTTAGCATACCTGAAATACAATCTTCAACATGGAAATAAGATTTCTTTTGCTTTCCATCTCCTAAAATTTCTAAATTATTGTTATCTTTCCTTAATTTATTCACAAAGTCAAAGGTAACTCCATGGTTACTACGAGGACCTACACAATTTGCAAATCGGTAAGAAACTCCTCGGAAGTTATTCTCTTTACAATACTTTTCGATTAATTTTTCAGCATCTAGTTTACTAGTTCCATACGCAGAAATTGGTTTTAGTTCTGCAGTTTCTGGTGTTGGAATCTTCTCTGCATCTCCATAAACTGTTGAAGTAGAAGTAAAGACAATATTTTCACATCCAGCTAATTTCATAGCTTCTAAAACGCGCTTTGTAACGTCTACATTTTGTTCCTGCATGACTTCAGGCTTAGTAATTCCTAGTTGAACTTCAGGGTTAGCAGCTAAATGGTATACGATTTTCGCTCCCTCTAAATATCCTGCAAAGTCCTCATTAAGTAGGTCAATATCAATCAAGGTAATATTTTCAATTGATTCTTCGAGGAATTCTAATTGGCCAGAAGAAAAATTATCTAAAACTACAACTTCTTCATCTCTTTTTACTAAGCGATCTACTAGGTGAGATCCAATAAATCCTGCACCGCCAGTAACTACAACTCTATTCTTTGTTTTTTGTTCTGCCATGGAAACCAATACTCCTGAGTCTAACTCAGTGGGTTTAGTACTATCTGCATAGTCAGATTTATCATCAGCAAAAGATCCAGCTAAAGAACCTATGAAATCACCGGTGGTTTTAGTTATGTTTTTACCAGTTTGTCCAACAGCTCCAAGAACAGTACGACTTGTATCTCCAGTAACCTTTAGAACAGTTCCACCGGCAGTTCCAAGCGCCCCAACGCTAGCATTGATTGGTGCTCCGATGAGTCCTTCCTTGTGAAGGCCAAGAGTTTGTGAAACGCCTCCAATCGTTTGTGAAACATCTTCCAACTTGATCTCTTCCCAATGTTGATACAAATAATAGATAACAAGACACAGTCCAATAAACATTACAGTTACTGCAATTTGTAGAGGAGCTAAGATAGCCAAGACACCTAATCCATAAACTACAGAAGCAGATAGAATTAGTGACCCACTTATAGCTCCAATAGCAACAGCACTCAAATTCCTATTTGGTGATAAACCAATAGCTCTTCCTAAGATGGTTCCTCCAACTGCACCTGAACCTTGGAATGGGAACATAACAAATACAACAATACCTACAAAAGAAGCTCTTTCCAACCATGGTAAATCTTTCAACATAGCTTTTCCTTTAATCTGAATTCGATTAATTCCGCTACCAATGAAGGGTATTTTCTTTGCCAAGTCAAAATTCCAAGTTAGGAAAACACCTACTGCAATATCGACAAATGCAGTACAAATTGCGATAGCCCAAGGATCAACTCCGCCTGCAATTCCAAGCGGAACCACAGTACCTTTACCAAACGGTGGAACAAAATAAACAAGCATTAGTTGAGAAAGAATTAAGAATTCTCTTTGTCCCATGCTCAAAAACATTACAACGAAGAAAGCGCCAGTCATTATGAATGGTGAAAGAAACTTGAAAAGTCCAAGCATTGCGCTAGGTCCACCTATAGCATATATCAGAATTCCAAGACCCAATACCGCAATACAATCAAAGGCAATATTCCACCAGAAAGTAATGTCAATATCCTTAGAATCAGAATAAATGTATTCATAATTTAAATTTACAGATAAGTTACCTGAATTTAATTTTTGAAAACCTTGACCAGTTACACTTCCAGGCTCCCAACCGCCGTATGTTGGAGCAGTTCCGGCAGCTAATCCACCCAATTTTACTTTAGCATTTCCAAAATAAAGATGAGCTCCGGCAGCGTATTCATCTTCGACATTTCCTCCTACGACTACAGTAGCTTCTCCAAGTTCAATAAACGTATGATCAAAAGTTGAAGTAAGAGGAACATCAAAATTATAATTGATTTTTGAGTCTATCAGATAAAAATCATTGACTTCCAGATCTCTAAAGATGACTACATCCATTGAGCTTCTTTGGAAAATTCCGTCGTTTAAAGCAGACTGTGACCACTTAGTTCCTGTAATTTCAGTCTTATCAAATGTAACAGAATTAAATGTAGAGCTTCTAACCAAAAAGGTATCCAATACGCTCTTTTCAATTCTATTTGAATCCATAGTGACATTGTTGAATAGTACAGCATCAAAAGTCACATTCGACATCACAGACTTACTAAAATCGACATCTGCAAAAGTAACTCTTTCAAAACTACAATCTATAAAGAAAGAATCTGTAAAGGAATATTCTGAAAATAAAACATCGGTAAATTTTACGTTGGTGAAAACTGCTGCGGTTAAGTCAGTATTATTGAAATGCACTCTTTGAAATTCCAATCCACTGGCAAAATTAATATTCATTTCACTATTATTTTCAGAGAGTACTGGAAATAAAGAGTCAGTAGTCCCAGGCTGTAGAATTTTGAAGCTGTCCCCTGGTGCAACCGCAGGATCTAAACCACTGGGAGGGATAGGATATAACCCATCTTCAATATCTCCATAGTATCTAATATCAGTTAATTTTCCTTCTATTCTAATTTCATCCCCAGAAGAATATTCTAGATATTGTCGATTATTGAATACAGGATCAAAAGAAGCTTCTAAATCTTCAGGATTTTCAGTAATTGCGTACCAAATTCCAGACTGTTCAACACCAACCAACTCTTGACCATAGCCAGAGAAAGTTACGCCGATTAGTCCAATGAAAATACCAGCTAACAAAATAGCTCTCGTATTTTTCCATGAATTTTTTAGAGCCCCTACAAAAGCCCACAAAGTATCCATAACTGCATCAATTTCGTCTCTTTCTCTTTGACTTACTGTTAATTTACCTTTCTTTTGATTGTCTTGTAATTTAGTTTGTTTAGTAGAAGTTTTCTTTGCAACCGCTTTTTTTGTTTGAGTTTTTTTCGCAGTAGGGCTTTTTTTGGCAGGAGATTTCTTAGGCGTACTTTTTTTCGACGCCGTTTCTTTTTTCACAGATTTCTTTGCCATAATTTAGTAAGTCTTCGCAGCCTTATATTCCAGACTAATAAATAATATCGTTTGTTATCCGCCAGAAGCAACTAGAATAATTCTAATCGGTTTTTTAGGTAAGGCTATGACTAAGGGAATAGGCTTCATTTTCTCTTCATCAGTGACAACCAAAACACCATCTGGATGTAAATTTAAATGATTGACAAGATCATTAGCAGTACTTCCATCGGGTAAAACAATAGTTTCTATTTTGTCATCAATAGTTACTTGCCATTCCATATCCTTTCATTTAGAGAGACTTCAAAATAGTTACCGTGAACATTAAGTTCTAACACATCTGGAGATAAACAGCCAGGGTCGCATAGTCCGGTATTGCGGTGGCCTCGAAAGCCACTGGGAGCAATCCCTCGGGAGTTCAAATCTCTCCCCTGGCGCCAGGATTTTATATTTTCATTGCAGTAATGTAGTGCACTAATCGTAAAATGTTGATAATTTATTTACCCACTAGAATTTAATGTTTATATATGCCTAAAATAAAAATTTATTATGTCTGAGTCACTAACTACTACAAATAGCTTGACTGTACTTTGCGAAAAGTGCATGCAGAAAGAAGCAACTACGGAACTTGTTCTAACAGATAATAGCTTGATGTATACTTGCGCAAGCTGTTAGAAATATAGTTACCGACTAATAGTCTATCTGGCCGTAGTACCTAAACATTTTTTTGCCAATTGGAAGTTTCGTTTGGTAATCTTTAACTTCATCGGCAGACATCTCTTCCATTGCTAGTTTCAAAGCGAGATAAGGGGCACAATAATTTTTACTATAAATGTATGTAGAAACTCGTGGATTAATTTCCATGAGAACTCCTCCTCTAGTTGAGATGTCAATACAATAATCCATTGGAAGATGTTTCAATAAACTTCTAGCATAGTTAATAGCTTCATTATCATCAATCATTTCAAACCCCATTGCTAAACCAGATGCAAAGTTTAATCTATTTTTAACAGAGCAGGTTAGCATTTCTCCATTCTTCAGAACAGGATCAATTTTTAACTCCACGCCCTCTAAATATTCCATTACCATTAGTTCAGGTATTTCGTTTTTGCCAACCGTAGACTTTAGTTCATCAATCGAGATATATTTTGCAAAAGGCCTTCCATTAAACAAAAGATCATATCTATCAGATTTCTCGGTTAGAACTCTCACCCCTCGAGCACCTTTTCCTTCTGGAGGTTTGAATACAACATCCTTCTCAGGATATCCTAATTTTTCAGCAGCTTTAACTAGTTCAGCCATTGTTTTAACCAAGTAAAATTGAGGGACATCAATTTTCCCTTCGAAGTGTTTGTACATTAGATACTTATTTTCACAAATGGCTACTAGTTCATGTTTTGAAGCCAGCAGTCTACAGTATTTTTCAATTTCTTTGGAGGCTTTCGAAAGATGAAACATCTCCCATGAAGTCTGTGGAAATACAATATCAATATTGTTTTTTCTGACCAAATCAATTATAGAATCAATATAATTTTCTTCGTAAGCCCAAGGAACAACTGCAAAATCGTCACATAGCCACCTACCGATAGCTTGCTCATTTGCATTTGTGCCTAATATGAAGATACTTTCATCTTGCAATTTTAAGTTCGAAATTAAGGCATGTGCACCGGGACATCCCACCCCTGTTAACAGAACTCTCATTGTCCTTCCTCTTTCAATAATTCGTCGTATACTTCGAGCATTTTTTTCTCTTGAAGTTCCCATGAGTAATTCATTTTAAATGCTTTATAGCCATTCTCGCCCATTTTTTTCCTAAGTTCTTTATCATTAGCTAGAGTAGTCAAGGCATCAGTCCAATCTTCAGTTACAAGGCCACATTCATATCTTTCAACTATTTTTTGACGAGCTTCATAAGGCCCTACAATAACAGGAACTTTGTAAGCCATGGAATCTAATAATTTCTTTGGTAAAGCATAGCCTCTCATTCTTTCATCAACATAATGCCCTACCATCAGAATATCACATGCAGCGTAGCATTCATTCATCATACTATATGGTAAAGGTCCAGTAAACTTAGCATTAGCACCTTTTTCTAAGGCTAACTCTTCAAGCTCAGAAATCATGTCCGTATATCCTGAATGTCCTTTAGGAGGCCCTCCAACAATCAAAATACTCAATGCATTAACTTTAGACGCAGCATCTAGTATTTCTTCTAGAATAGGCTTTCTTAACCCTCCAATATAGCCTGCAACTATACCATCCAAACCGAACCTATCATGTAAAACCGGTTTTTTGACAGTCTCCAATAGTTCAGAATTATACAAAACAGTACCGCCACCTAATCTAAGAGCCAGTTCATCTGAAACAGTTAACATTGCATCTACTTTTCCAATTAATTTTTTCTGTTTTCTTTCATAATATTTTCCAATAAACCAGTTTTGAACACTTTCCATCATTGGCCAATCTTCATGAGAATCAAAGATAATCTTAGTACCAGTTTTATTTTTAATATTTACAGCCACATCAAGAACTTCCAAATCGTGAGCATGAATAAGATCTGGTTCATACTCAGTAACTTTTTCCTCAAGCTTTTTTAGTGCTTTTCTAAAACTTTTAACTTTGGAAAAGAACCCTCCTTTCAAATCTTCAAAAATACGAATGACTTTAATCCCGTCTCTCTCGACTTCCCATTTTGTATCATATTTCTCTAATCTTCTAGACCAACAAAAAACAGTTACTTCGTATCCAGCTTTAATTAGAGCTAAAGCTTCTCGATAAACTCTAGTATCTTCATTAGGAATTAACAAATCATGACCCAAAACCATCGCAATTTTCGTCATAACAGTTGATCTAACCTCACTTTAATCGTCTCAAATCCTTCAGCAAAAGGACTTGATAATTGTATACCTCTCATTTTCACTACAGATCTAAAAAATTTCTCACTAAAATAAGGGTTGTGTTTCTGACTATCATAGCAATCCAATGCTAATATTTTTTTCTTTATGTGTCTTTCTTCAAGCGGAATAAAGCAATTTAGTGAAACAGATAAGTTATTCCAAGGCAGCTCATATCCAAGTAAAGTACAATTCCTAAAAGCTCTTTTCGCTTCAGCTGTTACCACTCCATGATCTTGGTGAATATCGGTAGTAGTGGGAGTGAAAACTAAATCATAATTTATACTTCTAGAATGATCGTAGAGTGCTTGAAGAATTTCTTGTCTATCTCTTGGAAAAAACCTAGTATGAAAATCTAGAACCTCATGCGTAATTCCTAATATTTTGCCTGAATTTGCAGCTTCTTCCACTAAATTAGGATATCTTTCAGCTACAGCACTAAAATAGATTACATGGACTTTCCAGCCTTCTTCAATAAGTTTGGCAATAGTCCCTCCACAACCTAATTCTGCATCGTCAGTATGGGGACTAAGGACTAAGGCTTTTTTAGCTGCATTATTTTTTAATTTTGAACTTACAGTATTTCTTAATAGTTCGCTAATATTTTGGTTATTATCTTTGGCCTCTTCTTTGAAAGATTTCCAATTATCAGAGAATTCATCAGTGATTGTGAACAGATATTGTTCTGGTTTTTTTCCCTTCTTCCACGCCATAAGTTATATATGTTTAAATATAAGGTTATATAACCTTTCTTATGGTTGATTATGGAAGAGATTAAAATAGAAAATTTTGAAGGAGTTTATGAACCTGCAGAAGATTCCTGGATGGTCTGTAATTACCTTCCAGAAGAATTAGGCTCAGCGTTAGAAATAGGCTGCGGTTCAGGAATAATCTCTATACATTTAGCTAAAAGAGGAAACACTGTAACTTCCGTTGATATCAATCGCAAAGCCGTAAAGGCTACAAAATATAATGCAAACCAAAATCAAGTAAATATTGAAGTTTTAGAAGGAGATATGTTTGAAAAAGTTAAAGGCCGTAAATTTGACTTCATAGTTTGTAACTCTCCCTATTTACCTCCAACAGAAGAGTACAATGATCCAGAATTAGCCTTGGCAGTAGAAGGAGGCCCTACAGGTTCAGAATTTACAATCGAATTATTGTCTAAAGCCGAAGAATATCTTAAGACTGGCGGAAATATATATCTTATAATTTCAAGTAAGATGAAAAATTTAAATGTAAATTGGAAAAGGGAAATTATACGTGAAGAAAAGTTCTTTTTTGAAAGACTTACTTTAGAAAGGTTTTGGAAATAGAAGTTAATTAATGATTTCAGTTACTGAACCACTTCCACGGTTTGAGCCAATTTTCAAGATACGCATAATTATTTGCCCGAAAGGTAAGGATAATCCAGAGTAAACCAAGATCCAATGCGGTAAAATCCATAAATCATCATCTAAACTATAATTTGGTTCCCAAGGTAAAGAAATTACTTGTAAGTCTAAACCGTTGACAAATATTCGTAGCCACATAATGATAGGTATTGCTATTATCATTGTGAAAGCCATTGGTTTCATTTGATTAGACATCATTTCACTTTGTAATAGCATAATTTGAGGTTGCATCGCAAATAGTTTCTTCATTTTGGCTTCGTTACCACTTTGTCTTGCTTCCCCCATTGCTTTATTGTACGCTGCCATTTTGGTTTGGATTTCAGCCATCTTTTCCCAGTCAATAATGAAGTGACGAATGATAGTTGTAAATGAAATCATAATAATTCCTGCAAAGAGAAAAGTAAGTACAGGGTATTGATGGTCAAATGTTATTCTAGGTTCTAACACAGTACCAGCAGATTCTCCCATAAAATCTCTTAAATCAGGATTAATAATTATCCAAAGCATAAACATCATTGTTAGAAAAGTTCCTCCGATTGCAGGAGGTTGCAATTCTTCTTCAGCATCTACTTTTTCTTCACTCATTTATTAAGAATTTTTTTGAATTTTTCAACAGCAATTTCTATTTTATTGTCATTATTAGGCACAAATCCAACCGTTGCTCCAGTCATAAAAGCTGCAGCAATGGCATACTCTCTATTGATTCTTTGGTGTAACCCAATATCATCTTTGTCTCGAGCTCTTGAAGTGTCTTTAGAACGTCTATTTTCAATTTCTTCAGGAAGGGCCTCAACGAGTACAATTGTATTAGGCATAATCGCCTTAACGGTCCATTCAGGGAGTCCAGGAAGGTATCCCGAAGGTGTGAGTATAGAAGCATGAGTATCAACTATTACATTATCCATCTGGCCTATTTTTTCACCAGCTTGTTTTTGTAATCTTTTTTGAACGTCAACAGGGAGTTTTCTCAAATCATCTCGATTAGAAACACCTTCTTTTTGAGCTTCTTCGAACATAGTCGTTCCAAAGTTAACAATATTATAACCAAAATCTTTTGCAGCATTCATGACGGTACTTTTTCCAACGCCAGGAACTCCAGTTACGATTACAATACTCATTCTACGGTCCCAACCTATTAGGTTTTTTTAAATTATCTGGTAGTTTACTAAAAACTGCAGGACATCCTTTTGCCATATGCCAAGCAGGAACGTCTTTGGTAACAACAGCTCCTCCAGCAATGAATGCACCTTCTCCAATTGTTAATCCAGGCATTATAGTTGCATTAGACCCAACAGAAACATCGTCTTCAATAGTAATAGGGTCACAATGATATTCTGTTCTTAAAGGCATTTTATCATTTGTTAGAGATGCATTTGGACCAAGAAATACTCTATCTCCAATGACAGTTCCAGTGGGAATGTATGCTCCAGTTTGAAAACTACAATAATTCCCAATGGTACAATTATTATCTACAACAACATTAGTTCCTATTAAGCATCCATCTCCTATTGTAGTATTTTCACGAACAAGAAAGTTGTGCCCAGTTCTAGTTTTTTTACCTAATTTAGCGGTAGAATATACGGACCCAGGCCTTATGATTGATCCGGCTCCGATCTCACATCCTGCAATTTCTTTAGATTCTTTCTCTAATTCTTTTGAGTGAGGATAACCAATTAAAGCATCTGAATCAATAAAACAATCATCTTCGATAATGGATTCGCCGTAAATGGGCATTAATCCTCGCCGAAGAAACTTCGAAGAACAGGATGCATTTCCATCATTTGTTCTTTTCCAATTTGTTCATACATACGTATCATAATTCCGACAGTAAGTAGCACCCCTGTACCTGACGACTGTCCGACGGTACCAATCATGTCAGCTCCAGCAGCTAAAAATCCAACAACAGCACCACTGAAAACGGTAACAGTAGGAATGTATCTTTCCAAAACTTTTTCAACAATTCTTGGGTCTCTTCGGAATCCTGGAATTTGCATACCTGAACCTTGAATTTGCTTAGCTACAGCTTCAGGTCCCATATTTGTAGTCTCAATCCAAAACTTAGCAAAAACAATAGATCCAAAGACCATAATGGACATGTAAATGACAATGTGGGCAACAAGCTGCCATGGTTCATGGTCACCCATGTATGCACCATATTTATCGGGACTTACTAAAGGTAAGAACCAGTCTTGAAGACCAGCTAGCCGATTAACGTAGTAAGCTAGACCCATTGTAGGTACAGGATTACTTCCATCAGTAGTATCAAAAGCCCCTAGTCTCCAATTGTGGCCCAAAATAGGCCATTTTGACATACTAGGATGTGACCAGAATAAAAGAGCAAACATGTTTACGTTTGCCAATAGTGCAGCCATCAAAATCACAGGAATGTTACTTGCGTAGATTAATCTAATTGGATATCTACCTCTTGCTCCTCTAACTTTTCCATGAGCTAAAGGTAATTCAATTCTTGAAGATTCTACATAAACCACAATCAAAAATACAATAAAAGTTCCAATTAAGGCAACTAAGGGATTAGGAGGGGCAAGCAAAATAGCTTCGTAACCACCACCACTCAAATCTGAAGTAGAAGAATTTTTAAGATACCATAAAATCATAGGAAGAGTTCCAGAAGGCGTTTCAGTACCGCTTCCTGGTGCTGGTTCCCAATTCAAAGTTCCGGTAAATATAGCCTGAGAAACTCCTGCAGCAATAAACAGGGAAATACCTGATCCAATACCCCATTTAGACACACTTTCGTCCATTAAGAATACAAGATATGAACCAATTGCTAATTGAGTAATAATAGTCATTCTGGCCCAGCTAAGGCCAACTTCAGCAACGAGAGCTGAACTAGGTTCCAAGAATCCAAATACTTGAGGTACAGACTCAACTATAATCATTACAATAACCAATACTTTTTGGGTTCCTTGATATATCTCCTTATCACGTGGATCTTGTAGATTTAAATTAATAATCTTTGCACCGGTGAACAATTGCATGATAATGCTTCCTGTAACGATAGGCCCAATACCCAAGTGCATCAAACTTCCACTTGCACCCGCTAGAATTGCACGATATTGACTGAACAGATCAATAGTTTCTCCACCGAGACCATACAAAGCTACGTTTGTCATAGCAAAATAAACAATAAGAATAGCCAAAGTCCATGTCATTTTTGTTCTAAAATGAACGTGTCCTTCTGGTTTTTGCACAGTAGGCATTCTTCCAATTATAGGTTTTAATCCGTGTAGCTTAGATCCTTCACCAGAGTAAGAAGCTCCCATATAGACAAGCCAAGTAATTCCAATTGTTCCAACACCCATGAGGGTAGCACTAACACTTTCAGGAGATTTCCAGTTGTACCATAGTAGGTACAGAAATATCATAGATAAGCAAGGCATGATTGCCTGTGCGGGGTTTCTAGGTATCTCTTCTTCAGCCACTTATAATCTCTCCACCAGCCGCCTCAACTTTTTCCACGGCCTTCGCAGAGGCAGCACTTATAGTAATTTTATAAGCTTGACTAGGCACACCAGTACCTAATAATTTATCATATCCCATTTTCTTTAAATCAATAGATACGGTTTTTCCTTTTTTAGATGCATTTCCTTGGTCGACCCATTCAGCTGCACTCTCTTCAATAACTTTCAAATTAATTGCATTATTTGCCATGACTACGGTTTGAGGTCTTTTGAATCCATGAGCACCCCATACACGTCCAACTCGTTCATACATTATGCGTTTTGTTTTATGGCAGCCTGCGTTTCCACGACCACCTCTTAGTCCAGCTCCACGTCCTTTCTTGTGGCCTCTACCACGAGTTCGACTTCCAGTTTTCAATGCTTTACGCCTGGGCATATTGCATCCTCCTTAGTAGGGCATTGATTTTTTCAGCCCTGTATCCTAAAGCTCCACCCTCTTTGAAACTACGTTTAATTCCTTCATATCCTTTTCGAGGAGGATGTAATCTAAACAATGGTTTCAAACCAGGAACATCTCTCATGACAGTTTTTCCTTCTGTTAATCCTTTTGCTAAAGCTTTCATTGTTTTGAAAGAGGTTTCTTTCAAGTGCTCTTTAGCAAATTCGGTATTTCCGCTACTTTTACCTGAACTTTGTAATAAAAGTTCGGTAGTTTCAACATCTATTTCACCCCAAGTTACGTAATCTTTAATGATATTCAGCATACCTGTGTATGTATCATTCTCAGGAATAATAACACAGTGGTTTACTCTATTCAATTTCATTAATTTCATAGTCTCTTTAATTTTAGGATTTACGTTAACAGATCCTCTAACTCTAACAACAGCCCAGCTCATTCTTGTTTCACTCCTTTAATCATGTTATGGAACTCTTTCTGACCTGGCAGTAACTTTGTAGATCTCGTTTTTTCTAATGCTTTAAACATTGCACTAGCGAAATTGTAAATGGTTTGAGTTTGACCGCGCGTGAAAGACCATGCGTCTTCGACACCAGCAAGTTTCAGCATAATTTGACCTACTTGGTTTGTAACAAGCCCAACACCTGGTGGAGCTGGCTTAATTCTAACTCTTGTAGACCCAGTTCGTCCTGAGACTTCAAAAGGAAGTGAGTTTGGAACAGCAGTAGAGCATTCCCATGAGCCACTTCCTCTGCGAATTTCAATTATATTTAATTTTGCACGATCTAGTGCTTTTGTTATTGTAGGTCTAACTAATTTTCCAGATACACGGCCAATTCCAACAACACCATCACCGTTTCCAACTATAGTAGTAACAGCAAAGCGAACTCTTCTACCGGAATCAGACATTCTTTGAACCATGTGAATATCAATTACTTCTTCCATTAAATCAGTTATAAGTAAATCAACAATAGGTGCTTCTCTTAGAGGCAATCCAGTTGCAAGTGCGTCTTGAATAGTAGTGATTTCACCAGATACAACTTTACGTCCTAATTCAGTTTTTGGCGTCCAATTTGAAATTCTTTCTTCAGCAGCCTTTCTACGTTGTTGAGCCGGAGATAGAGGCGGTCCTCTTTTTTGCCTATTATCTTTGTTAGGCCCTTTACCTTTATATCTAGAATTAGTATTTTTAGATTCAGATTTTTTATCTTCTGTTTTCTTTACTTCTTCACTCATTTCTTACCATCCATTTTTTTAGAAACTTTATCAAAATCTTTTACGATTTTTTCAGAAATATGACTTCCATTAATTCGATCGTCAGAAGGGTATGAACTTTCAGAATGAGGAATTTCTAAACCGCCATCTACAAGACCTTTTAGAACAGCAAAAGCTCGATTTCCTGAAATAGGAGTAATTCTTCCAATATCTAAAACAGCAGAAGAAACTCCAGCTTTAATTGCATTTTTAGCGGCTAATTTTCCAGACAAGTATGAAGCAGGAAGGTTTGTTTTTGAGTTTTTCCAACCCATTTTTTCTAAATCTGCGGATGAAGCTGAAGCTAATACGCGATCACCTTTACCTTCAAAGTCACTAATTTGAACCATTACTTTGGAATTTGTAAATCTAACTACAGCTCTAGGAAGCCCAGATTTGAGCAATGCTAATCTTTTACGATAATTAGTTACGCCTTTTCTTCTGCGAGCAAAGTGCATTCTTTTTGGCATTATTTCTTACCTCCTAATTTAATTCCATCGATTTCCATATTATATCTTAAATGGTTTCTCGAATTGTAAACTCCACCTTTCGCTCTGCGATAATACAATCGATATTGTGAAGCGTCAATAACGTTTTCATCTCTCATAGTATTTAATTCTCTGCGTAACGCACGTACTTTAGTCATCCATGCCTCTTTCTTTGGAGTTCTTGCTCCACCGTGTCCTTTTCTTGATCCATGGCCTTTTCTACGTCCCTTAGAACGTTGAACCGCCATAGCTTTTGCACGACCTCGGGAAATACCTTTTTTCTGATGTTTACGTATAAAGCGTTGGACAATGAGCAATCTTACATCATCTCTTGTTACAGCTTCAGAAATTCTTTCTTGAACTTCAGGACGATCGTCAATCCAAACGCGATTTACACCACATTTTAGGACTGTAGCGGCAACCCTTCTCTGATATGATAAATTCATAGATCTCTCCTATTAAGTACACGAATTTTCAGCTCATCAGCTTTTTGAACAATCATTTCGCGTTTTTTATCGCCAACTTTACTTGAAATTCGAATAGCTTGAGCTTTAGGATCAACATTTTCTAAATTTTTAGGATTGTAAACTAAAACTTCTTCAAAGCCAGAAGGATGTAAACCTCTAACACTTGCAGGCCCTCTAAAGCCAACTTGAACTACAGGTATTCTATACTTGAAGTGCCTTCGCATTTTTGAGTGTATTCCACGAGGGCGTCTCCATTTTTGTCCTAGTCTTTTGTATCTAAACCAGTTCTGTCTTCTAAAATTAGGTCTTTTATGTGACATACGGTTTCTTTTTGATAGGTCAGTTTTCTGTTCTTTAGTCAAAACAGGTTTTTGTCTTGGTTTGTATTCTTCATCGCTCATTGTGCAGCTCCTTTAGATACAACATAAATTCCATCTTGGAAAACTCGGATATCTCTTCCTTTTACGACTGTTGCCTGTTCTAAATTAGCGGCAGTCTGGCCAACATCCTCAACATTATTTCCTTCGATAGTTACTTTATCGCCTTTAGCAATAACTTTAGAATCTCCACAGATATTTGCATGTCTGGTAGTTTTTTCACCTAAGAAATTAGCAATATCTACAACATTTCCTTTCACGGCAACTTTCATAGGAAAGTGAGCAAAAACAATCTTCATTTCATATAGGAATCCAGAAGAAACACCTTGAGCCATATTCTTCAAGTGGGCTCTCCAAGTTCCGATTAGAGCCTTTTCTTTTCTTCGTAGTTTCTTTCCAACCAATTTAATATTCCCATTATCTTCAGATAAAGAGATCATGGAGTGTTTGAAAATACGGCTTAAGTCTCCTCGAGGCCCTGAAAGCTTTGCTTCGTGATTATTTACAGAGAAAGTAACGCCTTCTGGCAATTCAACATTGTAAATTAATTCTTTAATTAACATCTAATAAACGTAAGCTAGTAGCTTCCCTCCTGTTGATGCTTCTTTAGCAGCGTCATTATTCATAACTCCGAAAGGTGTTGTAAGAATTAAAATACCAAAATCTTTTGCAGGTAAATATCTAGCTTCATGCCTTTCCATTTCTTTTAACTTAACTGAGAATCTAGGCTTAATTGCACCACAACCATTAATCCTACCATTTAGGGAGATATTGAAAATTCCTCCTTTGCCATTATCCTCATATTCATAATTATTTAGATATCCTTTTTCAGTTAACTGTTTTAGAACATCTCCAATTAATCTAGAAGCTGGAACAACAGCTGAATCCTTACCAACGTGGTCAGCATTTTTGATTATTATTAGCGCATCAGATAGTGAATCGTGTCTCATTTATACCTCAATCATATTTTTTGAAACCAAGTTCGGTAGCTTTGTCTCTAAAACATTGCCTACACAAATTTAGTCCATGTCTGCGTACAAGTCCGCGTTTTCTATCACATAGAACACATCCAATAATGCGTCCACGATAAACTTCTCTGACCTTAATCTTTACGTCATCGATGTTCATACCTTGAATACCTCCAAGTTGAATTTTTTTGTCATATATTCTTGGCATTCTTCAGCGTTAATACGGTGAGTTTTACCAATTTTATTATGTTTAATTTTCCTTCTTGCAACTCGATATCCAGGGCGTTCAAAGGCAACTGCGATATCTAATCCAAATATTCCAATATCGGGATCATAATTTTCATTTTTGTAACCAGTGTAATCAGGTATACCAAAACTAACTCCACCGGTTTTTGAGAAGCAGTATGCAGGTAATCTATTTTCTCTTACCCATAATGACTCTTTTAAGAATTTCATTGCATTTTCTCCTCTTAAAGTAACCTTACATCCGATAGGCATTCCCAATCGAATTCCTAAATCACGGTTGGTTGATTTTGATAAAGTACGAACAGGCTTACATCCACTCAGTTTTTCAAGAACAGTTTCAGCTTTACCCAATCTTTCACCAGCTTCTCCAACTCCAATATTAAGAACAACTTTAGCGATTCTTAATTCTTTCATAGGATTCATACTTTAACCTCCGGAAGGGAAACCATTGCTTTCTTTTCCCCAACTACAAACGAATATGGTCTAATTGTTTGGAATCCATCGTACATTACAAGATTTGGCTTTGTACTTCTCGTAGTTTCTTCATCCTTAATTGTAGCTATTGAACCTACGTGACTTCCACCAATGATCAATGTTTGGGCTCCTTTCTTAAATTTCAGTACTTTCTTTACCTTTAGATCAGGAAGATTTAGTTGTAAAACATCTCCAGTTTTAACCTCTTCTTTTGATAAAATATTTGTACCATCGTGTAAATTAATTTGCACGTGGCCTCCTTTAATGTTTCTTTTATTTTCTACTCTTACGAGTTTCCATTTTGCTTCAGTAGCTTTAATTGGAACAAATTCAATTCTACCGTGCTTATCGAGCATAGCTCTGACGTGCATTTTAATTTTAGGCAGAGAAATAACATCCATAAGTCCTACTGGAGATTTTGGTTTACGTACAACACGCTGATCAATCAATACTTCTCCGTTGTGTAAAATTATTTTAGCTTCACGATTATTATCGCAGACTTTCAAGTAATCTCTCAAAATTGTTGAGATAGGTAATGCACCTTCCAAAGAGTGCTTTCCAGGCATAGGCTTTGTAGTCCAAGTTCGTTCTTTTCTAGCTATATTCCAAGAACGAGGGGCAACTAGTCTCTTAAGATGTCCACTACTCATTTTGAATCTCCTTGCAATCTTTCAATTAGATCGGCTTTCTTTCCACTGACTGGCAATCCTTTTTCTTTCAATACGTCCTTCAATTCAGCAACGGACATTTTTGAATAATCAGTTTCTTCAGAAACTTCTTCTTTTTTACTGTCATCAGTTTCTTCCTCTGTAACTTCTTCTTCTTCACTGCCTTCGTCTTTTTCTTCAGAAGGTTCTACGTTTTCAGCTTCATACTCGTCTTCTGCAGCTTCAAGATCTGATATAACTTCATCAGTCCAATCTACAGATTCGTTAATCCGGTTCAATACTTTTCTTCTTCTAATATCAGACCAATCAGGATTGATAATAACTAAGTTTGATGCATCAATAGGTCTTTGTAATTCAGTTCCGTCTGATTTGAAATAAGTAAATCCTTCAACATAGACTTTTCTGGCTTTACGATCAACTAATGATACAGCGGTAGCAGATTTAGATTTTCCTTCACCTCTAACAATCATAACCCTATCGCCTTTTTTCACAGGCATAGCTCTTGGGTACATGAATCCTCTTGATAGTTGCCTTTCTCTAAGACCTTTATCAATTGGAGAAGACATTTCACGGTGTCTCCTGTGATAAGGTGCCGTATAATGGGCTAGTCTCTGTTTTCGTGGTTGTTTTGAACTCATTTGATCCTCATACTATCGTTGTTGCTGCAGCAGCTATACGCGGCCATCTTTCGGCAGCTTCTCTTGATACAGGCCCTTTGATTCCAGACCCTTTAGTTTCTCCTTGTTCATTTGTCAAAACCGCAGCATTGTCCTCAAATTGGACCATCGTACCGTCAGCCCTTCTGAAAGGCCTGCGGCATCTTACGATGACTGCTCTAACAAGCTGTCTTCGCATTTCAGGGTTTCCCTTTTTGACAGATGCAATCACCATATCACCAACTCCAGCAGCAGGCGATCTTCGGTGTACACCTTTGTAATTTAAAACAGTAACAATTTCTACAATTTTTGCTCCACTATTATCGACACAATCGATTCTAGCACCTTGTGGCAAACCTCTCATTTGTCTTCCTGCAACAGCTCTCATGGATCTCTCCTTTCAATAACAACAAATGACTTAGTCTTAGACAAAGGTCTGCATTCCATTATAGTTACAGCATCACCTTCATTTGCTCCAACACTTGCAGGACTGTGAGCGCTTATTTTAGATGAACTTCTAGCATATCTTTCATATTTAGAATCATATTTCATTTTGTTGATTTGAACAACAACGGTTTTTTGAGCTTTAGCTTTTACAACAATTCCTCGTAGAACTTGACCCCTTACAGAGAGTGTTCCAAAGAAAGGATCGTTAGTGTCTCCATCCCATGGGTTGGCGGGAGCGATAACATCAACTCCTATGTCACGTGGCTTATCTTTACTCATGCTTTCACCTTTTTAATTCGGTCTTGAGACCTGTAAGCAATTTTATTTCCTTCAAGTTCTCCATTTTTGAACATGAATTTACCTGGCCGCTTACTGACCATTTTAGCTTTCCCATTTGAGAAAATAGTAATCGTCTCTCGAGTTTCGTCGACAATCTCCCCTGAAATTCCTTGGATACTTGGATCGGAATGTTCGGACACAGTCACTTGTTCACCCATAAATTCATCTCTTCCATCCATTTATTGTACCTCCACGGGGAATCCCATATCTGTTAAAACTTCATTAACTTTTTTAGTGTGATCACCTTGCAGTTCAATAATACCGCCTTTTGAAGTTCCACCAGTAGCACATTTAGTTTTGAGCTGTTTCGCCAAATCACTAATGTCTACACTTTTACCAATACCATCCACGATAGTAACTAATTTTCCATATCTACGCTTTTCAATATGAACCTTAATTGATTGTTGTTCTCTAATTATCTCTTCCATTGCGAGTAATTCTTTAGGAAGGCCAGTTAGAGGATCAATGTCTACCATCTAAGCTTCTTCCTCCAATTCAATTTCTCTCATAATGGTAGTTAATCGTGCAATTTGCTTTTTCAAAGCTCTCATTCTTCCGGGTGACGTAGGTTGCCCTCCCATTGATGCAACGCCTCTTTCGTTCATTAATTCAGAGCGCAATTCTCTCAACCTAGATTCTCTTTCTTCAGGTTGCATTTCTCTTAATTCAAAAGGTTTCTTCAAACTCATTTATCATCACCTTTCTTTTCAGACTTTTTTTCTTTTTTATCAGTTTTAGCTTTCTTTTCTACTTTAGTATCTTCAGTCTTTTCTTCTTTGACTTCTTCAGTAGTTTCTTCCTCAGCCTCATCGGTAGATTCTTCTTCTTTGACTTCTACGACAGGTTCAGGAATTGGAGTAACTTCTATTTCGTCAGGTAGTTTTGCGTCAGGACGCATTATCGCTACCTTAACTCCGATTGTTCCGGGTTTTAGTTTAGCTTGAGCTATTCCAACATCCATTAATTCAAGTGCAGTTTCACCACAGAATTTAATGTGTCCAGATAAGAACTTTTCAGTTCGGTGTCTTAATCCAGTTAACTTACCAGCAATTGTAATCTGACATCCTCTTGCTCCAGAATCCATAATTCTTTGCAACATAGAATTTCCAGCTCTTCTGTAATTCCACCCTCTCTCAAGCGCATTTGCTACTTTTGCAGCCATGATTAATGGGTTAAGAGCAAAATTATTAACTTCACCAGCTTCAACTTGCAAATTTTCATAACCGAATTTTCTTTCTAATTCTTCAGTTAATCTTTGAATATCACTGCCCTTTCTTCCTATAACAAGACCAGGTCTTTCGGCTGCAATTCTAACATGAGTTCCTAAAGGAGTTCTTTGTATTGATAGTCCGCCGAAGCCAGCTCTGCTGGTTTTCTTTTGAACATAATCATGTACTTGTGCTCTGCGAACACGCTCTTTTATCATTTCTTTTACGATGGTCATTTAACTTCCTCTAATACAACTTCAACATTTGCACTTTCGCGCATTTTTGGAGTAGCCCTACCTCGAGCTCTAGGGAATCTACCTTCGAATCTAACTCCACGAGATGCGGCAATATGAACTATTCTCCAATTTTCAATATCAATATGAAGGGCTTCTCCGTTATTTCCTGCAGATTCAATAACTTTCAAGATTGCAGCAGCAGTTTTCACTGGGAATCTTCCACTTGAGATTCCTTTACCCTTTCTGTGACCAACTTTACCATCGTGGCGTTTGAATGGTACAGCTTGTTCAAGATCCATTACTCTTTCTAAGTAACTTTTAGCTTTTTCAAGTTCCATTCCCTTAAGAGCATGACAAACTTCTCTAGCAGCTTTAGGAGAGACATTCAATCCATTTCCGCGAGCAGCAGCATGTATTTCGGGGTTGTATGGGTACGAGAATCCTTTCATAATATCACTTCAACGGCATAAATTTAGACGACTTGGTAGCACCGACACCAGGTCCTGTGTGTGTAGGGGATGTTCTTGTAGGAGCCAATTCTCCAAAGTACAATCCAATCATTTCCGGGAGAATTTCAAGATCTACAAATTCTCGGCCATTGTATACACCAAATTTTCTTCCTACAAATTGAGGAATGATAATCATTTCTCTACGGTGTGTTCGAATAACTTTATCCGGTTTATTATTTGAATCATTAATAATTTTTGCTTGTTCCATGCTCAAGCCACGCTTAAAGGACCTTCGTTGTCTTGAAGGTACAATGGCAATAAATTCTTCGAAGGTTAGTTCTTTTAATTTATCTATAGTCATTCCGCGGTAGGTAAATTCTTTCTTTCTGCGGACTTGAATACCTGCCTTCCTTTTTCTCTCTCTCCTTCTTGCAGCTTTTGGCGTAGCAAGACCTTTCGTTCTACGGGCCATTAACGTTTAGCTCCTGTTCTCTTTGCAGCAATGTGTCCAACCTTTCTTCCAGGTGGAGCATTTCTAGAAACTGTAGAATTGATACCAATGGTCTGTTTCCGTCCACTTCCGTGTGGGTGGTCTACAGCATTCATAGCAACTCCTCTTACCTTAGGCCAAATCTTTGGTCTAGCTCTATTTCGGTAGAAATTCTTTCCTGCCTTTGCAATAGGTTTTTCACCTCTTCCTGAGCCTGCAACTGAGCCAATGGTGGCTCTACACATATTATCGAATGCTTTTTGCGCCTTGGAAGGTAAACGAACAATTGTTTTTTTACCGTGGGAAACAATTGTAGCTGCATTTCCAGCAGCTCTTGCTAACTTCCCACCATCTCCAGGCTTCATTTCAATATTATAAATTTTAGTACCTTCTGGTATAGAACCGATGTATGCTGTATTTCCGGTATCTAGTTCAGCACCATGTCCTGCACTTACTTCTTGACCGACATGCATTCCATCATGCGCAATCATAGTATATGTTCCATTTTGATCTTCAACTTTTGCCACAGGCGCAGTCCTACCAGGGTCATGCAATAATTCGACGACCTTTCCACTGGAGGACTTTGATCTTGGGTGACGTGCATCACCTTTGAAACGATTATCAGCTGCCTTGTAGCGACGTCCTCGTCCGCGTCTTCTAGGTATTATTCTCTTTCCCATTTTATCACAATATTCCTAATCTATTACTCAAATCTTCGGCTGAATGTCCTTCAGCTAATTTAACAATAGCCAACTTACCTTCTTTGGTAATTCGGGTATTGACTTTACTCACTTCTACTTGGAATAAAGATCTAACAGCACCTTTAATGTCCAATTTGGAAGCAGTTCTTGCAACATAAAATTCTAATTTATTTTGTTCAAGCATGTATAGTGCCCTTTCTTTTGAGCGAGGACTTAGAATTACTTTGTGATCACTCATAATCGCTCTCCTAATGCAGAAACTGCAGATTTACTGAATATTACTAATCTTCCTGGGTCTCCACCAGGAGCTAACAATTCAGTGTTCAAGTTTTTAGATGTAGTAACGTCAACTCCAGATAAGTTACGGAAAGCCCTTTCAGAATCACTATCTTCAGAAAGAACGAGCAGTACAGATTTAGGTGTGCGGTATTTTCTTCCGCGACTTTTTCCTTTACCTGCCCTTATTCCTTTACCTTCGCGTGCGCGCTTTACATCTTCTAGTAATCCAAGATCTTCCAATAGTGAAGTTGCTCTCTTAGTGAGAGACCCACCTTCGTTATCCTTGGCTAAGGTTTCTATTTTATCTTCAACCACATAAGGCAATGTAGCTTTTTCAGGGATTTGGTGCCCTCTTGCGAGAACATATGATTCCTGTGAGGTAGCAGCTAATGCGGACTTGAAAGCTTTCTTATTTTCTTTCGAATTAATTTTTAGAGTCCAGTCTTTTTCAGCTTTTGGCGGATGAGCACGTCTTCCTCCAATTGTGTTTGGAGCTTGAGCACCGCGACCGCCTCCGCCGTTTTTACGAGGAGTTCTTGCCATACCGCGGCCTTTACCTGGCCATGAAACAGAATGTCTGAATCCAGCACCATTTGAGGCACCATATGGTTGTCTTCGGTTTGCTCGAGAAGCTCTCACAGCTTTTCTAATTAAATCTAAACGTACAGGCTCACTAAATGCATCAGGCAATTTTGCCGATTTCTTTGAGGCCTTTCCCTTAATTGAATAAATTGGTACTTCCATAATTATACTCCTTGTTGGCTCTCCTGTGAAATCATTGTAATTTCAGGTACAACGACAGAATCAGTTTTCTTTCCGTGGAATCGTACTGCTTTTCTAAATCTAATTAGTCTTTTACTTGGTCCAGGTAAGGAACCGTGTAGAAGTGCATAATTTCCACGAATTAAACCATAATTCAAAAATCCGCCTTTCGGATTAATTTCGTCTGGATTATCTCCAATTTTTAATAATCTTTTATTGTATTCAGTACGTTGGTGGTATCCTGTCTGACCTGCTTGCGGTACAGTGGAAACAACATACCCTGGACTGAAAGGACCTAAATTTCCAATCATTCTACGATGTTTGGAGTTTTTATGTGTCAACAATTTCACACCCCATCGCTTAACATGTCCTTGGAAACCATATCCTGTTGTTACAGCAATAGCGTCCAACATTTCACCATCTTGTGTAAAATCAGACATTGTGAATTCTTTACCCATCATTTCTTTTGCGAATTCGATTTGTGCATCAACAGATCCTCCACCTACAGCCATTTCCATAATTTCGGGTCTTTTCTTTGGAATTCCAGTCACCATTCGTGGTTGTGTGTGGACTAAAAGTCTAACTTCTTCCAAATCACTATCAGACATTTTCTTCCATGCAGCTTTCGCATTGTGACCTTTAGGAATAGGTAATGTTCTTTCTAAATCTTTATCAATTTTCTTTTCCCAAGCTTCAGTTAAAGTTCTTAATCCATAAGTATCCTGAATGTAGCCTCTTGCTCCAATTACTTTCATTGGAGGAATTTCGACTATGGTTACAGGCATCCTGATTTCTTGTCCTGCAGTGGTAGATTTTTTGCGGTAATCTACTGCCATGATATGGCTCATTCCTACTTTATATCCTGCAAAACCAAGAATTTTTGGATCATCTCCTTCTACAGCAGCCCAACTAGAGATATGAGGCGTTTCAGAGCGTGCTCTCTTGCGAGGACTGAAAGCCATGGATCCGCGGTTTGGTTTGTTGTGTTTTGGCATTTTATACTCTCTCCAGATATCGCTAACCGTTGCTAACGGCGTTCTATATCAGGCGTAGTTCCTACATGTTGCACATCGTACCGTGACGCCGTTTCTCGTCGAGAACGAGTGCCTCGAGAGGTGTAGGGATAATTGCCCTAAGCGTCTGGTTGCGTGATTGCAGGGTCTCTCGCACAAAGGGACCCTATATAAGGACTAGTATTATTTTTCCTCGACAGCAGAGGTAGATTCAGTCATTATTTCATTTTTAATCGGAAGTTCTTTGATTCCATACATTGCTCTTGTAATCCAATGTCTTTTCATAATTTCAAAGAATATCCAACATCCAAAAGTAACTACAGCAGTCCCTAAAATTAAAATCACGAGATTAGAGTATCCGCTTCCTAGTAGCACTAAAAGTACCACGTAGACGATAGGCTGGTGAACAATATAAAAAGGGTAAACTCCTTGGTTAAGGTAGGCTAAATTTTTACTTGGCCTGTTAAGATATTTAGCACCCCAAGTGAATACAAATAAGCACCAAAACCAAGCGTGAAAACTTGTTATAAAGCATGAAATCAAAGTCATATTTGTATGGTACTCGATTCCCAATTGCGTATACTCATCTCCGGCCCATCCTCCTCCAATGTAAGGAACTCCACTTTTTGTTTCCTCAGCTTTAATCCACATAAATGCCAAAGTAGAGATAATGGTAGCTACAGTAATTTGTATTCTTGAGTTGTCAATAAAGTGAAAATATCGTTCTTTATCAATTATGAAGAGATAACCAAAAAAGAAAATTAGCAAGTACCAAAACCATTCATATCCAAATCCAATTGCTTCTCCCATAATTGGTTTGAGAATGACATCAGATATTGATAGAATTACAGGAAGAACTAGTAAAGGTCCAAGTTTGAACGGTATTCTGAAAGTAGTTTTGAGTAATCTCGCAATCTTTCCTTCAGGATAATTTCGTACTACGTAAAATATTGGAAGTAAAAATAGTGAATATTGAAATAAACTCCATATGAACCATAGATGCCCAAGAGAAATCAACCTAGAAACAAGTGGAACAATCATGAGTAAAGTCAGCATAATCCCACCTCCAAAGTAAACTAATATCCCCTCCAAAAAGCTACCAGGAAAATATTTTGTCGCGATCATCAAGGTCAAAGGAGTAATGGTCCAAATTCCTACAAACATAGGTATCAGTAAGCGCTTTGAACGTTCTTTTAAAAATAATTTCCACGTTCTACGTTTGAAGGCAAATGCAGTCCCCATTCCACTAATCATGAAAAGTGCAGCAAGCCTCCACTCATGCATCCATGTTAAAATATGTGAAATAAAATCATCACCAGTGAAAGAATACACATTATTTACATCTTCACCTAGATCGCTGTTCAAAGCTTCTCGATTTGCTTCACCTTCAAATTCATGTTCAGGCTGTACAAAATCATAGGCTTCCCAGTAAACTCCGATTCCAACGTGAAATGGAATTAGTAATGCAAAGAGGATAACTCTAAGCCAATCGATGTCGTAGCGCCTTATTTTTGGAGGTTCTTCCACACTTTCCTATAGAGCTTCTAATTTAACCTTATTTTGAATTTAAAGCAGGCCAAATCATTGTTGTAGCAATTGTAACGAAGATTTGTATCGCTACAAAAATAACTAAATTAAATCCTATTCCGTAAACAAAGTTAATAATTAAGGAAATAATTATTGATAGAATTATACTTCCTAAGAATAAGTTTCGAAATCCTATTTTGTCCCAGTCACTAGCCGTCCTTCCATCCCTCCTGCGATTTCTATGACTTGGCCGGTAATGTGACCAGAAAGGGAGTCGGAAGCGAGCATTATCGCCGAATTTGCAACATCTTCAGGTCTAGCCAGTTTTTTCAAAGACATAGTTGAAGTAATTCGTTTCACACGACTTTGATCTATTCCCTCATCAATTCTTTTTTGACTGACAGTCCACCCAGGTGCAATTGCATTAACTCTAACACCATTTCCGATTTGAGCTGCATCGTTTTTCAAAGTACGTAAGAGTCCTGAAGTTATCGCGCCTTTAGCTGCAGCATAATCAGCATGACCAGCTTCCCCATATATTCCAGCAGTTGACCCAATTAGAACCAATGCGCCATTTTTTGTTTGAGCTACATGTTTTAGAAAATAACGAGAGGTATTGTAAGCTAAAGACAAATTTGTGGAAATAGTATTATCCCATCGACTACTTTCAATTTCCCATAATGGAGCATAATCTTTAGGGTATTTGCCAGCGTTAGCTATACAAACATCAATTTTCCCTTCTTTTTCAATAATATGTTTGAAAAGTTCTTTAGTTTGTTTAGAGTCAGTTAAATCAGCATTAACAGCTAATCCATCAATTTCTTTTGAAATCTTTTCAGCATTCTCTTTTGAATGATTATAATGGACAATTACTCTCGCACCTTGATCGGCGAAAGATTTGGAGATTACACTTCCGATTCCTCCTGCACCTCCAGTTACTAAGACCACTTTATCTTCTAAATCTGAGTTCATATTTCAATTTCTATTGCAGTAGCCATTCCGCCACCTAAGCACGCGGTAGCAAATCCACGCTTTCCCCCATTTTGACGAAGTGCGTGAATCAAAGCCAGTACAATTCTACATCCAGAAGCACCTAATGGGTGGCCCATTGCAACAGCACCTCCATTAACATTTAATTTTTCGTGTTTCAAACCTAAACCTTGCATGACGCCTAAACTAGCGGATGCAAATGCTTCGTTATGCTCATATAAATCATAATCTTTTTCACCCTCACGATTATTCATTTTCCATAGTTTTTGAACGGTCGGAATTGGTGCAGACATAACATCTTTAGATTTCACGCCAGTTGCACAATATCCAGTTATTGTTGCCAAGGGCTCTAATTCTAGTTCTTCCGCCTTTCTTCTTGACATTACCAAGCAAGCAGAGGCACCATCTGAGATTTGACTTGCATTTCCGGCAGTGACAATTCCATTTTCATCAAAAACAGGTTTCAATTTTGCCAACCCTTCCAAACTAGAATTAGGTCTAATTCCCTCGTCGGTCGTTAGCATTCCGTCATCGTGTTCTACTGCAACGTGATAATCCTTAAATTTTCCTTTTTTGTGCGCATTATGAGCACGAATATGAGATTCAATTGCAAATAAATCAGCTTCATCTCTAGTTATTCCGAATTGTTCAGCAATACGATTTCCAGTTTGAGCCATTACCATTCCATTAAATGGATCAATTAGTCCATCGTGCATCATACTATCGACTGGTTTTTCCATACTGACTTTACCGTCTTGAGATCTGGCAACAGTAAACGGAGATTGAGACATTGATTCCATACCTCCAGCAATTAAAATTTCAGATTCGCCAGCTCTAATCGCGTTAGCAGCCAGCATGATTGCTTTCATACTTGAACCACACATTTTGTTTACAGTAAGTGCAGGAATTTCCTCAGGAATATCAGCTTTAATCGCAGATTGTCGCGCAGGATGCTGCCCAATTCCAGCAGATAAAACATTCCCCATGATAACTTCCTCTACAAGACTAGCATCTAGTTCAACTTGCTTCAGAGTTTCTTTAATTGCAAGGGCACCCAAATCGACTGCAGATGTATGAAACAAAGAACCTCTAAATTTTCCATGTGCCGTTCTCACACCAGCTACGATTACGACATCTTTTGGATATTGCATTGTAAACTTTACAGTGTCAAGGGGTTAGTAAAAGGCCTTCGCAAGTATTAAGAAAAGCCATACTGAGGTGTTAATACAGAAAACATGGCTAAACCAAAAATTAAGGAGAAACGCTGGACAGTAGATTTAGAAAAGAAAATCCAGGAGGAACATTTTTCAAATAAAGATAGATATTCCTTTAATCCAAATTCTGAAAAAGAAATTTTTGTTATAGATACGCCGCCTCCTTACCCCTCGGGAACTTGGCACATTGGTGCCGTTGCTCAGTATTCAATGATTGACGTAATTGCCCGAAGCCAAAGGTTACTTGGTAAGGAAGTTTACTTTCCTTGGGGAGTTGACAGAAACGGAATTAATATTGAATTTACAGTTGAGAAAAAAACTGGCCGTAAAATGAAGACTTATGATAGGGCTGAATTTCTTGACTTGTGTCGTGATGAAATAGAAAAATATACACAAGAAATGAGGAATATTGCGAAGAGAGTAGGACTATCTTGTGCTTACGATCAAGAGTATTTGACAGATGCACCCGACTATCGCTCAGTTACTCAATCAATATTTATTGACTTATTCAAAAAAGGCGCGATTGTCGAAGAATTAAGACCTAATTTGTACGATCCTGTAGAGGGAACTACTATTGCGGAAGCAGAAGTAGAAAGATTATCAAGAAAATCTAAACTTTTAGATGTTCGATGGTCAGTTACTGACGATTCAGACCATGATCCAGTTATAATTTCAACTACAAGACCTGAACTTATCTGCGCATGTGGTATTGTTTTAGTTCATCCCGATGATTCTCGCTATCAACATTTAGTTGGTAAAAGTTTAGACTTGCCGATGCCAACGGAAGGTCGTTCAAAGTCAGTAGAGATTATGGCCCATCCGAGCGTAAACATGGAATTTGGTTCAGGAGTTTTAATGGTCAGTTCTTTTGGAGATCAAAATGATGTGGCAGTTTTTAGAGAATTAGGATTATCTCCCTTCCAAGCAATTGACTTGGATGGAAAAATTACAGAATTAGGATCATCTTTATCGGGAATGCCAGTTCTAGACGCTAGAAAGAAAGCTATTGAAATTCTTGAATCTGAAGATAAAATAGATAATATCATTGAGAGAGATCAAGAAATTCCAGTATCAGAACGCGGTAAGAATCCGATTGAAATTATATTGCTCAAAGAGTGGTACGTTAGACAAACCCACATTCAGGAAAGAATGAAGGAATTATCTAACGAAATAAATTTTATTCCAAGTAGAAATAAACAATTTTTATTAGATTGGATGGAAAATATAACTATAGATTGGCCAGTTAGTCGCCGCCGTTGGTACCATACAGAAATTCCAATTTGGTATTCTGAAGATCGAACCAAAGTAGTTACTCCTCCTCATGGAAAATATGTGCAACCTTGGAAAGATTCACCACCTTTAGATTCAATAGTTTTAGACAGAGAAAGTCAAAAAGAATTAGGAAATTATGAAGACTTAAAATCAGAATTAGGTAAGCTGGAAGGAGAAGAGAAGGTATTTGATACTTGGATGGACTCTTCAAATTCTAATCTTTATGTTTCAGGATATCTATCAAATCCAGAATTGTTTCAACGAGCATTTCCTACAGGCGTTAGACCACAAGGAAAAGAAATAGTTCGAACTTGGCTGTATTACACATTATTGAAATCTACACTGTTGTTAGACAAGCCCGGTTTTGCAAACGTTTGGATTGATGGGCTTGGCATGGACCCTTGGGGCCGTAAAATGTCTAAATCACTAGGGAATGGAATTGATGCTAGTTCAGTTTTAGAATGTGGATTCGGTGGGCGAACAGGATCTTGGAAAATCAAAGGTCCAGAAGGTAAGCAAGTAGCTCTACAAGCTAAGAAAATAGGTTCAGAATGTTTTAGATTTTGGAAAGCAGCAGACGCACAAGTAGGCGATGATTTCCAAATTAATCCTGAACAAATTGAATTACGCTATTTTGGAGTTTTAACTAAGATTTTTAACGTAGGAAGATTTGCATCTCAATTTGAATTTGATGGAGACTTAGATATAATTCCAGAAGATTTAGAAAACGAAGATAAATGGATATTAGCTGAGTTTTCAGACTTATTGGAAAAAGCTAAGACAGGATATTCTGAGCTAGATATTTACACTGCAGCACAAGGAATTAAGACTTTCAGTACAGGAGTTTTTGCTTCACATTGGTTAGAAATGGCCAAAACGCGACTTTACAATGATGATGCTTCGGCTACTTGGACATTACACAGAATATTCAGAGATTTATTGTCTATTTTGTCTCCAGTGTGCCCTTTCTTTACTCATCATTTGTCTACTACTTTGTATGAAAAATCTTCAGTAGAGATAGATGTATTTCCCGAATCTCCAATATCTAATACTAAATCATGGACTGACATAACAGAATCATTAATTGATTTCAATTCCGTAGTTTGGAAAGCAAAGAAGGATGCTGGAGTTTCTTTGGCAGCTCCAATTTCTGGACATAATGTCCCTGATTCCTTAAAAGATATTGAGAACGCATTGGTCTCAATGCACAAATTAGAAGATTAAGAATTATTCTTTTTATTTTTAACAAATTCACTAGATATTCTGAGAATTGCTAGTCCTAATATTCCGCTTAACGTGAATAATACGACTGCTGAAACCCCTGGAGCACCTATTGCAACTCTGAGAATAACGGTAGATAATATGAAACCTGTATTTCTTGCTAAATTTGCAAAATCTACGGTAAATCGGTATGACAATAGTAGAATCAGAATATCTGCTAAAATCAAAATAGTAAAGAAATCAGAAAAGAAAATTTCCCTATCAACTCCTCCTTTTCCATCAAGGACTGAAATTGTCCATGTTCCAAAAGAATATGCAGCCATAACGAGAAAAGCTACGAATAACATCAGTGAGATTATGCGCTTTGAATGTACAAAACTATCTAATTCACTATCATCTACTCGACTAATTTCAGAAACATCACTTGATCTCCTGTAACTTAAAGCTGTAAAAAATAAAATCAAAAAGGCCATACATTCTAGTAAAATTAAACCTAATTCACCATCGATAGCCCACTCATCATCTGTACTGAAGTCAGCTAATCTTTTGAAAACATCCCTCACAACTAGAAGAGTTACAACTTCGTATTGCTTCCCAACAGAATTCGAGAAAGAGGATGGAAGAGTTCTTATTAGCTGGTAAGTTTCATAAGTAAGTAAAATTGAAAATGGAGTATAAAGAGAAGAAAGTGGCGAGTTTACCAGGGATTTTGCCTCCCCATTTATAGTGATTACTTCAATTTGGTAAAGAAAATAAATTAGAAGATGTGTCATGAAGGCTAACACAGAGAAGACTAGAACTCCTGCCCTTACCTTATCATCAGCTTCTTTACCGAGAAATTTTCGATACCAATAGTTGATTTTCACAACTAAAACCCTAGAATCGGATTTATATTAGTTGGTTTTACAGATTAAAGTCGAATCCAATGTAAATTGCAGCTATTAACCCTATAATAATTAGCAAAAGAACTTTCTTTGGAATTACAGCTAAAATTATATCCAAAGCAGCACTAATAGAGCTAGTTATGAGAGAAATTATCATTGTCTATACTCTGCAAACCACTCAGTATTTGGCTTGTGCCAATCGCGAATTTGATCCGTTTCCAACAATATTTTGTAATTATTATCGTTCATAGGAACAAATGAGAAAGCAACTGTCTTTGTGTTGGTTGAGAACGTCTCATCAAAAATCACCTCTTCTGAAACTACAGACCCTCCACTATACTCTTGTATTGTAACACGTAGATGGCATTGTTGTACTATAAGCCGTTGAGTACAGTCTTCTGTACTTCCATCATGAGTAACAGTTGTTTCGCCATTTACGAGAGTAGCCTCAGGTTCTATTTTCAAATCAATTTGAGTAACTTTTGCAGTTGGTGCGCATGTACATTCCATATTATCAGAAATAACAAAACCATCAAAGTTAACTATTATTTCAGTTTGAATTGAAGCGCTATTTCCAATTGGCGAAATTACGGTTAGGGTAGCTAGATATTTTCCGGGAAGTTCGTAGCTGTGGCTTCCTTCAATACCGTAAAACGTATTTCCATCTCCAAAGTCCCAAGTATAATTTTCAATATTTCCTGTAGATTCAGAACCATCAAATTGGAAAGTAAAATTATCCCATACAATTTCTTCAACTTCATTATTGTCTCCGTCATCGACTTCTTCCATTGAGTAAAAATTAGTTCCAAAGTTTGTATTTACAGATATGAATGCAGAAAGATCTGATTCAATTACGGCCGGTTCTTCTTCTACAACAGATTCGACAACCTCAGTTTCGTCTTCATTTAGCTCTAAAATTTGGTCAAAGACTCCCTCAGTGTAAGCATAAGCGCTAGCTCCACTGACGAGCAGAAGCGCAGTCAAAATTATGAGTGAGGTTTTCTTCACAGATATATACTGGAGTTGTGCTAATTAGAGGTTCGCACCAGAAAATCTTACTTTTTTAAGTTCAACAAGTGTTTATTTTTGTGAAACAACCAAGAACAATTCGTGCTCAGCAGCGTGGGTTACGTTTAAGTACTAATCACTGCACTGCAAACTATGTTTGACAACATCAAATCTTTGCCAGCTAAAGTTTGTTTGAGTCTTTCATTCCTAATTGGAATATTGTACTCAATAAACTTCATATTCTTTTCATCGTGTTCAGTAATCAACGGTGACGGAGATTGTTTTTCTTTGATTCCTAATGGAGCAACTCCCGAAAATGAAGCCTACGGAAGAGGGGCTGGAACCTTGTATGTTGCAGGTGCTCTCATGGCAGGATCGATTATGGGCAATCTTCTAATTCTGAACGAAGGTGCCAGAGGTAAATGGACAATTATGATACCAACTATTGCAGGTTTCACATGTTTAGCAATTGTTCTTGCACCTCCATTCCAAGGTGACTATGTTTCAGCAAATAGCAATCCACTTTATGCTACAATTGTAGCTCTTGGATTGTACACTGCAGCATATGTTATGCTTAAGGATGAAGGAGTTGATGAAGGTCTTGAAAACTTTAAACTAGGAATAGGTTTGGAGAATGAGGCAAAGTATGCAGTCATCATATCTTCTGTTATTGGTACATTGTACACAGTAAATCATTTCTTTTTTGCAGATGGATATGCAGGAGGAAGTGGCTCAACTTTGATTCCTGGATTTGAAGAAGGAAGTTACTGGACCGATCCAATTGCTACATCTCCAGTAAATTATCGAGTATTGGCAGCATTCTTTGTCATTTATGTTTCAATGGGATTAATCTTATTGGTAAATGGAGCTAAAGGAAACTGGGCAGTTGCACATATTTTACTTTTTGGTATTACCTTTTTTGCCCTTTCTGTTATTCTCGGAAATATCGCCATTAACGATCAAGTTATTCCAGGCGACGAGAATTCACCTTACACGCCAGACACTAGTACAGCAACATCAAATATTGTAGTTAGCGGATTTGTAATGCTTCTAAATATTTTTGCATATTACAAGATGAGAGAGGAAGGAGTCGAAGAAGGCATGACCTTTGGAGGAGAAGACTTTGGAAACAGTGATGATTTCTTTTACAAGATGTATCCAGCAGTAACAGCAGGTTTCGCCGTACTTTTATTAATAGCAAACTTTGTTACACAACCATTATAAGGTGAATTATGGACGCAAAAGAAATCTTAAACCCTAAAACATTAATGATTGCTGTAGGCGTATTAGTAATAGTACTTTCATTTTGGGGAATTATGAACGGAGACAAATGGGCAGAATATGGCTGGGGCAAAGAAAATGTACTCGCTCATGATGAAGACTACGAGAAAATGTGGGCTTTACACATGATGCCTCTAGGTGTAATGGCTATCGGAACGGGAGTTTTTGTTAAAGGTAGAGCTTTAGCTCAAATGTCCATGTTAGCTCCTTCAGTTATTGTGATTATTGCAGTAGGTATGGGCATTTTAACCGGTGAAAGTGGTTATTCTTCAGAAACTCCACCACTTAATGTAATGGCACTTCCTTTGCTAACAATCGCGCTTACTTTAGCTCTTGGTGTTGCAGGATATCTGCACAGAGATGACGAGTAATGGATAAGGAAGCAAAATCAATGGATATAAAAGCAATATTGAATCCCAAGATTTGGTTGGTCCTTACAGGATTAGTACATGCAGTAGTGGGTGTTTTACTAGAATTAGATATGAATAATGAAACCCAAGTTGTAGTGTCTGGTTTTTTCCTGCTTACAACTTTCACCATGCTATATGCTGCATTTTTCACAGAAGGTGAACAACAAGCTAGATTGGCTACAGTAATTGCCGGCCCAATTTGGGTTTGGTTTGTTATATGTGCAGTTCAGGGATATACGCTTGACTATGAAGGCGAAACATTTACATTCGAACTTAGCACCAGCATTCCTCCTCTAATTTTATGGGGTATGACTGCCTTGAGTGGAATAGTTCACGGGAATTTTCAAGAATTAACTAAGTAGCAATAATCAATAGAATACAATCGTAAATTTTAAAATCTACAGATTATTTCCTGAAGTATGTACGCAAGAATAACGCATGTCAAGATGACAGATGTAAAAGCAGCAGTTGAAAGAATCAATGAAAACAAACATATGATGACTGAAATGACTGGTTGGATTTCAAGTAGAATTGTTCAAGTCAGTGAAAATGAAGCAATGGGAATTGGATTTTTTAATACCAAAGAAGATTATGATGCATCAGAAGAACAGTTTGGTAAGATAATGGGAGTAATGAAGGATTTCATGACAGGCCCTCCTGATGTTAAAAGCGGAGACGTTCTCTTCCACCACGAAGCTTAGATTTAACTTCGATCTAAAACTTGAATTGATATTTCTTTGATATCACTATTTGGTCCTTGTGTAGCAACACAATAGACAGCGTGAGCTACGTCACCTGGGACCATCGCCCATTCCTGTTCTTCTGGCGTTCCACCTTCTTTCCTTCCATTAAATTCAGTAAGAACAAAGCCTGGACCAACATAGCACACTTTGATGTTGTCTGGATATAGTTCCTCCCTCCAGCTTTCGTTAAGTCCCCTCAAAGCCCATTTAGTGCTAGAATAGATAGATCCCTTTGATATTCCAAGGTACCCTACGATTGAACCAATATTGACGATTTGTCCGCCTCCATTTTTCTTGAAGTGAGGTACAGCAGTTCTAACCATTGCCATACAAGCCCAGACATTTAGTTGGAATTGTTCTTGGTAAGATTCATCCTTAATATCAGGAACCATTTCGAAACGACCCATCCCTGCATTATTGACTAAAGTTCCTATTTTCCCCATTTTCTCAATGGCAAACTCTACAGCCTTATCTGGGTTTCCTTCAACGGTCAAATCAGTAGCAAAAATGTGCACTTTACCGCCAGCTTCTTCTACTTCTTTAGCGACTTTTTCTAAATTTTCTTGTCTACGGGCAACAAGAGTAACTTCCCATCCTTCTTGTCCAAATTTGTGAGCAATACCTCTTCCTATGCCAGAAGATGCTCCTGTAACCAATGCAGTTTTAGTCATGATTTTGACAGAACAAATTAGGCTTAATTAAACTTAGAGCCTCATAGTTTTGAAACATTGAGTACCTAAAGCCAACAGAAAAATACAAAAACCGATTAGAACGGTAAAATCTCTTGCTAATCCAAACTCAAGAAAAATATCTTCTGGAATCATAGTGTATCTAATTGCATCTACAGCATAACTTGCAGGATTGATTGCAGTTAACCAATAAATTACCGGAGCCTCTTCAATCAAATTATTCTTTAGGAATAATGCCCCACTGAGGAAATACATAGGGAAAACGACTAAACTAGTTATCAAAGAAAATCCTTCTGGAGAATCCATTTGAGATCCAATTATGAGTCCTAGCGACGTCATAATAACGGCTAACAAGAAGAGGTAAAGATAAACTAACATGAGGCTCTGCAAAGTATAATCAATTTCTGGAAAAATAAACAATCCTAGAACAATAATGATAGTTACTTGGATCATTGAATCAGTAACTCCTCCCAAGCATTTTCCGAGAAAAACAGTTGAACGATTAAGAGGAGCAGCTAGAACTTCTTTTAGGAAATCAATTTTTCTATCCCAGACAATGTACAGTCCATAAAAAACAGACTGAAACAGGACCGTCATTGTTAAAATTCCTGGGAAAATAAATAATTCATAAGGAACTCCAGCAAAACCGTCATCTTCATCAATAGAAGCTCCAATTCCTTTTCCTAAAACTAATAACCAAAGTAGCGGTGTAAGTATTGATCCAATCAAGCGAGAATATTCTCTGAAGTATACTTTCACTTCACGAAGCCAAATAGCGTACAGTCCGTTTAATTGGTTCATCGTTTTATCCCCATAACTCTCTGCATATGTTTTGCAGCTCCTTCAGCCCCTTCATCTCTGATATCATATCCTGTGTAGTGCATGAAAACATCATCTAGGGTTGTATTTCTTACGCTAAAGTTATCGATTTCACCGGCTGCAGCAAAAACTTTAGGTAAATTTTGTGCCACGTCCTTTACAGCAACATCTAAACGATTCCCTCTTTTTTCACAACGACTAACACATTTTAATTTTTCAAGTTCCTTTATTGCAATTTCAGGTTCAGAAACTTCCATTTGAACTGTATCTCCACCCACCTGAGCTTTGAGTGCAGTCGGAGTATCTAGCGCTACAATTTTTCCATGATCGATGATGGCCAATCTATCACAAAGCCGATCAGCTTCTTCCATGTAGTGTGTTGTTAGAATAATGGTTACTTTGCGTTCCTTGACTATTTTTTCAATATGTTCCCAAATACGTTTACGAGTTTGTGGATCTAAACCCAGAGTTGGTTCATCCAAAAATAAAACTTCAGGGTGATGCAAAAGTCCGCGAGCCAATTCTAGTCTCCGTCTCATTCCTCCCGAATATGTTTTAACGAGATCATCTTCTCTTCCGATTAACTGAACTAAGTCAAAAGCTGCTTCAATACGCTCTGGAATAATCGAACGAGGAACTCCATACATTAATCCATGTAAGTACAAGTTTTCTCTTCCAGTCAAAATATCATCACTAGAAGGATCTTGAAATACAATCCCAATGTGTTCTCTAACTTTAGAAGGGTCTTGTAAAATATCTTGATTAGCTACAGTTGCAGTTCCTGATGTAGGACCCAATAGTGTAGCTAACATTGAAATGGTAGTAGTTTTTCCTGCACCATTTGGACCTAATAGTCCAAATATTTCACCTTCTTTAATGTTTAAATCTAAATTATCGACAGCAGTT
>MIZA01000021.1 GCA_001875345.1 Marine Group III euryarchaeote CG-Epi1 | reverse complement strand
GGTTGGTCTGTTGACCCTGTATCTTTCCAGGTTGAGGATGTCGAAGCTGGTGGTGAAAAATTAGTCTCATTAAACGTTTCAATTAGGTCTGGCGAAGATAATAAGGCATTTACGATTAATTTGACTGCATCATCGGACGAAGCACAGAAAGAAAATCCTCCGAAGTATGCCAATAAAACGGTCAGTATAATCACAATTGTAAATCAAGAGTATTGGATTGATTTGTCTGTAGCTGATGCAGACAGGACAGTTGAAGCTACTGTGGGAGTTCCAGTATCTGTGAAGATCGATGTGGATAACCTAGGAACTGGCGATGATATTATTGCAATGACTAATACACCTCCAGAGGGATGGACAGGTGTAGATTTCAGCAATCCTTTCATTAACGTTGCAGAAAATGGTCAAGAAGAAGTAACTTTGACAATTACAGTCCCAGAAAGTACTTCAAAGGGAGATTATGAGCTAATCGTTAAAGGAGTTTCGGATTGTGATGGTTGTGAAAATGGAACCAAATCAACCGATTCTATTACATTAACAGTTAAGGTTGATTTGAGTAGAGGAGTTCAAGTTAGTACAGATGTTACCGAAATTGAAAAGTTACCAGGTTCTACTGCAACCTTCACGATTGACGTTAAAAATACAGGTGATGGAGCAGATAATCTGATAGTTTCCATTTTAGATGATGATTTGGGATGGGCTTCATCTAATACCACTTCACTCACTCTGGATAAGGATCAAACCGGTTCAGTTACTGTAAATGTAACTTTACCTGAGTATGTTTTAGACAGTCTATCCAATCAAGAGCGAACAGCATTACAAGCTAACAGTTATTCCATAACTGTGAAAGTTAAGTCCGGTGGCGACTTATCAGTTAGCGATACAGCATCACTACAAGTTGATATAGGTCAAATTTATGGTGCTAGTGTGGAGATTGTAGGTGCAAATACTATAACTTCGTATCCTTCAACCGAAACTCAAGCATCTGAACGAACTGAGAAATTCACTTTCAAGCTTACAAATACAGGAAATGGACAAGATTCAGTAAATGTTGAGACAATTGCAACAACATATCCGGATGAATGGAATGTCGAAATATTCCAAAGTTCTTCTTGTACAAGTTCTTTCTCTGGTTCCATAGGTGCCGGTCAATCCAAGTACCTTTACTTGTGTGTGGAACCTGACCAAGATTCAGACATTGGAAATTACAGTGTTCTAACCGAGTTTTCACCTAACAATGGAATAGACCCTGCCGTGCAAGTCTCAGTAAATCTTGAAGTTGCATCTCCGAGAAGAGAATTATCTGCAACTGCAATAGATAGTGTAAAGGAGATATACCCTGAGTATGAGGGCTCAACAACACAGAACAGTGTCAAATTTAAGGTCAAATTGGATAACACAGGTTCTAACGATGACATTTTCATTCCTGAAGTTGAATCAACACTTGAAGATGGTTGGGAAGTTAGTTTCTATCAAGACAGCTCTAAAACACAGAGTTGGTCAAACTCTGGAGTTACTATCCAAGAAGGCGAGCTCGATGATCTTTGGGTCTTTATTTCTGTAAACGATGAATCAGAGGTAGGAAATGAAACAGTTAAGATTTCAGTTAGAAATGAAGAGGATGATCCTAACGCACGCCAAGAAATTGATTTAACAGTTGTAATTCAAAGACCTGAAATAGTTATTAAGCAAAGTAATATCCGAATAGAAATTGATGGAGTATTTGGCAATGCTTCTCAAGTTAAAGACGGGGACACAGTTGTTGTGTATGTTGATGTTGAGAATACAGGTTCAGCTGATGCAGATGATGTGAATGTTGAAATTTATTATTATCCTAAGAAATCACCAACAACCCAACAAGAAATTGATGAGTTGCTAATTGCAGGATTTGAGCTTGATGATGCTAAGAATACTTACATTTATCAGCTATATGGAAGTAGCGGTAGATCTACTAACATCAAAGAAGCTAATTCCAAAGAGTTAGTATCTGATGATTGGCTTATCAAAGGCGGTGAATGGTACGTTGAAGCTAGGGCAGATTACGATGAAGACAATGACAACGGTGAAATTCTAGAGGAGAACGAGAACAACAACGATGCAAGGTATTCCGAATTACTAAGGGTAAAACCAGATTTACAAATAACTGCAATGCGTGTTGACAGTAAGTATGCAGGTGAAAATTCAGGAACTCCAAACGTTGACGATACTGTAACTTTCACAGTCACAGTAACGAATGCAGGAGCTGCTGATGTCGATAACAGTCGTTTGTACATTACAGCAGATACAAGCAGTGAAAATGTTAGACTTAAGGATCGTACAAATCAAGAATATGTACTATTCGATTTAGATGCAGGTGAGACTCAAGAAGTACGCTTCAGATGGAAAGCTCAGCTAGAGGAGTGGACTGCATTTATTGCAGAAGTCAATCCTGTATGTGATGACGTAGATATTCCAGATTTTACTTGTGAATCTGAAGGAGATGGTTTCTCTGAAGAAACAGGTAGAATGTTTGATGAATTAGGTAGGTATTCGGACAATGTATGGCCAAGAACTGGAGTGTTTGAACAAAGTGAAGTTCCAGTTGAATTCTCAGTATTGCCAGATTTCAAAATTAAGAAAGTAGTTATGGATCCGACTTCACCTCAAGTTGGAGAAGAAGTTGATATAACTGTAACTCTACAAAATATTGGTAATGCAGATTGGCAAATTTCATCTAAGCCTTTGCAAGTTAAGTTCGAAGATAGCACAGGTACTGAACTTTCACAGCAAGTAAGTGAATCAATAAACAAAGATGATACAACAGAACTAAGTTTCACTTGGACTGTTCCAGATAAGGATAACAAAGATTTCCTAACCTTGACATGGACAATAGATGCAGGTACCGGATCATTTGAGATTCAACAGTGTAACGATTGTGATACAACTAACAACGGAGACGGAACAGACAATGACGAATTTGTTGTTGAAGACTTCGAGCTTCAATTACAAGCAGTTCTTGGTGAGATTGAATTTATCAATACATTAACTGAGAGAGAATTAGTGAAAGGAGTTCCTCTGTTAATACCCGTATTAGCATTAGTTGCTTTAGTTGCTTTAGCAATACCTCTTGCAGTATTACGCAGAAGATCAGGTAGCTCATCATCGTCATCCTCCGAGTCAGAAGAAGAGGCAGACGGTGAAGAAAGTCCAGGCGAGGAACCTGCGGCAGCTCCGCCATCAAAGATTAGTGTAGCAATTGTATCAACAATTGATGGAAAGACAGCAAATGTCAAAGTTCCATCTAATATGCCAGTTAACAAATTATTACAAAATTGTGTAGGAAAATTCCCATTACCACATGCAAACTTTGCAGTAATGTTGAATGGTGTGGCAGTTGATAATAATTTAACACTTGCAGACGCCGGATTAACCGATAAGTGTCAGGTCGATTTAGTTCCGTTAGAGTAAATCTCAAGCAATGCTTGACGTTTTAGTCGTAGGAGCTGGACCAAGCGGGTCCCGAACAGCCTGGAATTTTTCAAAAAAAGGCTACAGTGTCGTATTGCTTGATAGAGCTGAGATTATTGGCGAACCGTGTCAATGCGCTGGCTTAGTAACACCTAGAACTTTCGAATATCTTGGATATGAACGTCCTATTCTACAAGAGATGGATGGAGCTAGGCTATGGGGTCCAAAGGATTCTTTTTTAGATTTTCAGGCATCTGAAACTAAAGCGTTAGTAATTGATAGGCCAGATCTTGATCGTTCTATTGCAGAAAAAGCTTCAGATGCTGGAGCTGAGCTTCTTCACGGCCACACATATTTGGGTCATGAGAAGATTGATGGTGGCATCAAGGCAAGTGTAAAAAATAAGAACAAAAAGTTTAGTATTGAAGCTAAGTTATTGGTTGGCGCAGATGGCCCTCTGTCTAGGGTTGCGAAAAATGCAGGAATCAGTGGAAAAAGAGAAATATTGACCGCATTTGGGGCTGATGTAAAAGGATACAAAGGCCGAGACACTCATGTAGACCTCTTCGTCGGTTCTGAATTAGCTCCTCGTTTTTTTGGTTGGGGAATACCTACAGGTCCTGATGAAGGTCGAATTGGCATAGCTACCACTTTACCACACAAGCCAAGACATTTTTTTAGAGATTATTTTTTGAAAGGAGCACCTTCAAAATTACTTGGAGGCGCTAAGATAATTAATCTAATTAGTGGTTTAATCCCTTTTGGAACTGCAAATCCAAGTTACACCGATAATGTCATTTTAACAGGTGACGCAGCAGGTATGGCAAAGCCTACTTCAGGCGGTGGAATTTATTCGGGCCTAATTTCTGCAGATGCAGCCTTTGAAGTTGCTTCTAAGGCTCTGGATTCTAATAATTTGAGTGCAACTAATTTAAGCGAATACCAATCTCTAATTTCAACTCGGATTGGAGGTGAATTAACTAAAGGCAGTTATCTCAGGAAAGCCTTTTTGAGTTTGAATGATGATCAATTAGCTGAAATAATATCGATTCTTGGTGAACCAAAGGTAAAGAAAACAATCGAAAGGACGGGAGATCTAGATTATGCTTCTTTAGCTGCCTTTTCGGTACTTAAAACTCAACCAAAATTGATTAAATTTGCCCCTCATCTTCTGAAGCCATTTATTTAATTCAGGATAAGTCTCTTCTTCTTCCAGATAAAAAATTACAGAAAGTCCTGCAAATACTATTGTGAGTGTAATTAGCAAGTAAAGAGGCCATTTTGGTATGGGTTTTTTGACTCCAAAAGAAGAATCTGGAATTATACCATCAACATTTAGTGAGTTAAGATTAATATTTCCAGGATAGTCTTCAGTTAGGTTTGTAGTGGCATTAGTCCACTGTTCCATATCCCAGAAACCTCTTGACTGGAGATTTCTATCTGTTTCATTAAATTCATAACTCATGGAAAACCTAACAAAGTAAGTTCCTTCTTTAGTATCCTCCTTAGTGTTTACATCAAATCTAAGTTGCACAGTTTGATTAACCAGTAGTTGTTCTATGTTAAATTCTGCAGATTCAAGATTAGGGCTGTCTGAACAATTTTCTTCATTGTTTTTGTAGTTCCAACAATTTTCTGTAATAGTTGGTCTGTTTGCGCCGTTAATTTCAACCAAAGTTTCTGAATCATCAATATCAGCTCTATGATATATTTCAGCATAAATACTGACATCAGTAATGTTTCCGATGTATCTATTTTGTATTTCAAGTGAAAAAATACCCCTTTCTCCAGGTTCTAGTTGTGGTGTATTAAAATTGTGAAAATTAGGTATATTGCCAGGGTGGCTTGTATAATCATCAATTTCTGATTGCGCAATAGGCAACATCATTATGATTATGATAATGCCTAGGACCTTTCTCATTGTATGTCAGATAAAGCTCCCTTTAAAACGAGTTTCACTCCCTAGATAGATAGAATTTATAAGGGATAGTCTTTGTTATGTTATGAATTTGGGGCATATTATCGGTGTTATTTTCATTTTTTCTCTATTTTTAGTAATGACCGAGGTTTCTTCTGAGTCGCTAGAATATGATGTCTTAAAGGTAGATTTAGGGGAGGATGTTACAATTTCAAATTCAAATTTATGGTTAAATGGTGACATACTTGTTGATGGCAATCTATCTATTGAAAATTCTCATATTAATGTGAATAGATCAATTGACTTGACAATTTCCGAAATTAGAATAAATTCAACGGGAGAATTACGAATTTTGAATTCAACAATTAGTGCTTACAGTAATGATACACTTTCTTACAGCATGTTTACAATTGTTTCAGACGCAGGTTCCTTGATTATTTCTGGAGCAAGTATTGATTACTCAATGGTTTGGCTTGTTGGCGGCGATGCAAGTATTGAAAATACTTCGTTGAATGGCCACAATATTGTAAACTATGGAGTATTTTCTGAAGATACAATTTTAACTATGGATAACGTTTTAATTTCGAATTATACCTTAGGCCTTCGTTCAATAGGATCAATACCTTTACAAAACCAAGTTACTTTTTCTAATTGTTTAGCATGGATGACTCAAGAGTGGTGGGTAACCTTCACCGCAACTGATACCTCAACAAATTTGCCGGTTTCAGGTTTTCAAATTCGTCAATGGGATTCAGATGGTTCTATGCTAGGAACTTGGAATTGGGCAAAAGAGTATGAAATTGATTCCACAGGTCAGCGAATAGACCATGTAGCTAATTTTTCAGCATTTGCAAATTTCGGTTTCGCTCGCGTAGATGATCAATGGTCACAAATTGTAAGTTCAAATACGAATTTTAATCGCTCTTTTAATCTTGATTTATCGGCAATAGAATATAAGTCTGCAGAAGTGTTTGCCTCAGGAAATCTTTGGAAGTCAGGACAAGTTGTTTCAAAATGGTCTGAGATTAATGTTTATGTTACCATAAATAATCCAACAGATTATAATTTCTCTAACTTATTTCTGGATATGGATATTAGTAATAACAAAGGTTTTGCAAGAGAAAGTATTTCACTCTCTCCAAAGGGAGAAACCATAGGCAATATTTCATGGAGGGCTTCTTTGGAAGGGCCATTATCTCTCAAAATAACTACGTTTTTGGACTTAAGTTCTTCAGGTAACCTTACCCTTTCGATGTCAAAGTTTGTTGAAATAGGAGATGTAAGCGAAGATACCACAGATTCAGGGAATATGCTTACGTTATTTGCTGTATTCATCATACTAACGGTATGCTCTTATGTTATTTACAGCGGAATGGAAAATCAAGATTCAGACTCAGAGTTATCAGATGAGGATTCTGATTCCGGCGAAAAGTCAAATGAAGATGAGTATGAGAGAGAATTGGCAATTCCCGATGAATCTTTAGAGGAAGAGTAATCATTTTGAATAGTATAATTCTAGGTATTGAGTCGACAGCCCATACAGCAGGTGTAGGAATAATTACCTCAGAAGGAAAAATATTGTCTAATCAAAGATCAATGTATATTCCCGAAGAAGGTGGTATTCACCCCCGAGAGGCTGCGAGACATCATTCAGATACTTTTCCAGTTCTTTTTGATAAAGCTTTCAAAGAAGCGAATTTGAAGCCTTCAGAGATTTCTTTAGTTTCGTATGCTCGAGGTCCCGGACTAGGTCCTTGTTTAAGGACAGGGGCAACAGCTGCAAGAGCATTTGCTTATTCTCACGATATTCCCCTTATTGGAGTTAATCACTGCGTAGCTCATTTAGAGATAGGCTTGCTTGAAGGAGCGACCGATCCTGTTTTGTTGTATTTGTCAGGAGCTAACACACAAGTGATAGCTTACGCATCTGAAAAGTACAGAGTCTTTGGGGAAACAATTGATATTGGAATTGGTAATGGTCTAGATAAATTTGCTAGAGAGGCAGGTATGGGTTTTCCAGGCGGCCCTAAGATTGAAAAGTTGGCTAAAGGGCCTGAACTTTTGGATTTACCTTATTCAGTTAAAGGAATGGATATGGCATTCTCTGGTTTAATGACTGCAGCTAAATCTAAATTAGATTCTGGACATTCAATTGAAACGGTTACTTATTCATTACAAGAAAACGCATTTGCAATGTCTTGTGAAGTTGCAGAAAGGGCCTTAGCCCATACAGGAAAAACTGAGTTAGTTTTGGGAGGAGGAGTTGCTTGCAACGAAAGGCTTAGAGAAATGGCAACTATAATGACTGAAGAAAGGGGCGTCAAGTGTTTTATCCCCTCAAAGGACCTGTGTGTTGATAATGGAGTAATGATAGGCTGGTTAGGTTACCAGATGGTTAATGGAGAGTATAAAATTACTGAAGAGGATAATAAAGTTCACCAAAAATATAGAACAGATATGGTTGAGGTAACCTGGAGATGATTTTTAGAGGTGCGGAAGCTGTAGTTGAGAAGGTAAAATGGCAAAATTTTACAGCAGTGTCTAAAGTAAGGAACAAACGTTCATACAGGCATCCAGAATTAGAAAGAAAACTTGTTGTTGAAAGATTGAGAAGTGAGTCACGGGTTATTGAATATCTTTTATCAAAAGGAGTCTTAGTTCCGTCTTTGTATGAAGTTAATGCCGAGAAATCTCAGATAATAATGGAGTTCATTGATGGTATGACTCTTGAAGAAGGTCTTAGAACAAGCAAGTTCAGAGACTACTTGGTTTCCACAGCAATTCTCATATCACAAATTCATTCTTCTGGAATAGTTCATGGAGATCCTACAACTAGTAATTTTATGATTTCAGGAGGATTATATGCAATTGATTTCGGTTTATCGAGTTTTGATGATGATGCCGAATCTAGAGCTTCTGATCTTCGCGTTTTTTTAGAATCCTTAGAAGCACATCATTCTGAAATAGAGGGAAGAGAAATATTCTTAGATGCTTACTCTGACTGGAAATCTTCCGGAGAAGTTCTTAAGGCCCTCGAAGTGTTAGAGTTACGCGGCCGATATAATTTGATGAGAGGGTAGGCTCACTGTAATAAATCCCCCTTACTAATTACTTATGAGGAATATCTTGAATTTAGTTAGAATTTTCGTCGCATTTGCTTTTCTTGTACTGTTAGTATCTTCATCATTTAATGCTGAAGCTGAAAAAGATCCTGTTTGGACATGGTCTTCCTCAAGTTCAATTACCAATGTTGCTATATCATCCGATTCAAAGAATATTTCAGCAACTTATGCACAATCAGTATCATTGTGGAAAAATGATACTTCTTCGCCATATAATCCTTACAACACTAAGACTTTGGGGGATGGTATTCGATATATGGAAATGTCTGACGATGGTAAATATGTTTTGACAGGTGAAGAAACAAATAAACTGACATTGTGGGAAGAAGGTACAAAGGTATGGGATAAGGGAGGTTTTCTTGCAGGATTATATGGAATAGACATCTCTGCAGATGGTTCAAACATTACGGCAGTTGATCGCAGAAATGTTTATTTTTTCGACAAGAGTAGTAGCACTGAAGTTTGGAATAAGAATTTTGCAACTCAAGAAATGGCTACAGCTAGCATCTCACCTGATGGTAGATATGTTGCAGCAGGAACCTTTGACGGCAATGTTTATGTTTTTTTAACTTCAGATGAGGATAATGTGTGGTTTCATTCAGATGCGCTAGATGGTAAAATTACTGATTTAGAGTTTTCAGGTGATAGTTCACATTTGATAATTGGAACTGATTCAGGGAGAGTGCATGTATATTCTTCTTTAGGAGGCGATCCAGTTACGATGTTCCAGCCTGACACAGTATCCTGTGTCTCAGCTGGAGCTAATTCAAAATATTATATTTATGGGACTGAAGGAGGAATGTTAACTCTTTTTGATGGTATAATTGGGGCAGATATCTGGCAGAAAAATATAGGTGGTGATGTTAGTGACTGTGTTTTTAACGGAAAAGGAACTTATGTTTTTGCAGGTTCAGATAATAAAAAAATAGTCTTAGCTAACGTGACATCAGGGGATGAAGTCTGGCGAGTTAATGCCGTAGATGCAGTGACTGCAGTATCTGTGTCTTACCGGGGAGAAAATCTTGTCGTTGGAAGTGAATCAGGTTTGTCTGTGTATTATGAACAATTATTAGACAATCAAGCTCCAGTAGCTAACATAGATTCAATTAATCCAAGTATTGCTCTTCCTGGTGAAACAATCAATTTCACAGGATCAGCAATAGACCTAGATGGAACAATTTCCAATTATCATTGGTCTTCTTCAATAGATGGCAATCTTTCCTCATCAGATACATTTACGATTTCTAACTTGACGATGGGACTGCACATAATCTCTTTCATGGCACAAGATGATGAGGGGAGATGGAGTTCTCCAGTTACTAAGGAAATAGGTGTAGGAGATTTTCCCGAAGTTTCAATATTATCAATTTCAAACTGTCCAACGTTAGATAATTGCTTGATAAGTTTAGGAGATATGATAGTAATTTCAGCTTTAGCCTCATCTACAACTTCAGAAGAAATAGACATTGAAACATTTGAATGGATTTCTAACTTAGATGGTGAAATATCAAATAGTTTAAATTTGACTTCTTCAGACTTAAGCTTAGGTACACATACAATAACCTTTAGAGCTAAAAATAGCGTTGGTTTTTGGTCCGCAAATGTTAGTGTAAGCATTATAGTTAATGCAGTTCCCACAATAGATTTAGATTCAATTAATCCAAATCCTCTTATTGCCGGAGAAGAAGCTCAAATTACAGTATTGGGTTTAGATGCTGATGAGGGAGATGTCCTAACTTATTATTGGTCTACTGAAACTGTAACTCTTTTTAATGATAATAATCAAGCTTTATTTTCTTCTGAGCTTACAGATCAAGGCGAACATATAGTTTCAGTTTATGTTCAAGACTCTAAAGGTGCGAAGAGTAATGTTCTTAATTTGACTTTATCTATAATTTCACAGCCTTCAGTTGAATTAATCTGTGATCCTGAAATAGCTTTGAACGAGGAAGCTTTCTTCACAGCATCTGCTTTCAAGCCTCAAGGTTCAATTGTTAAATATGAATGGGATTTTGATAGTCCAAGTAGAGTTTCACCAGATTCAGTTGATTTTGTAGGGTTTAATTTTGCAACACATTCTTACAATTCAACTCCTGATGATGATGAAGGATATTTAGTTGTAATTAAAGTTACAGATAATGATGGATTAACTGCAACGAATTATTGTCAAATCCCAATTGTTGGTGACGAAATATCAACTACTTCTTCCTCTACAAACGAAGAAGCTGGATTAAGTTCACAATTAACGACCACTACAGGCTTACTTGGTATTGCAATTCTTCTCATAGGTATTGGAGGACTCGTCTTTTATTTTAGCAGAGATAGCTTTGACACTTATTCACCACCTACTACTCCATCTTCTCCTAAACCGTTGTCCGATAATTCACCCTTAAATTCTAAATCTACTAATGAGGAAGCAAAAAAGCCAGCAAAAAAGAAGATTATGCGAAAACGTGTTGTTAGTAAAGAAATTCCTGAAACTATGACTGTTGAATGTCCAGAATGCTCCTCACAAATTGAAATTCCTAAGATATCCGGTTCACATGCACTTAAGTGTCCGGATTGTGGTCTAGAAGGAGAAATTGACATTTAGAATAGTGTCTAGTTATATTTTATAGGGTTCTTGTACTGGTCAACTTGTAGAGATGAAGCGCGTAAAGTTAATTAATGACCCAGCCGAGTTAGTAGCTCTTTTTAGAGCTGTAGATTCAGAAGTTAGAAGAAATGTATTGAGCACTTTAGCAGAGGGTTGGACAATGATTAGTGAGTTGAATGAAAAATTTGGCGATGAAGCTAATGATATTATTGTATATTATGAAAAATTTAAATTGATTGAATCTAGATGGGAAGTGAATAAAGATACGGGAAGGCCCGAGAAGAGTTACAGAACATTTTACAATGCTTTTCAAATTTCTACATCTTTAACATTCGATGAGACGCAAGAGCTTCTTACTGTTGTTTTAATGCCAGATAAAGAGTTTATCAAATATGAATCTAAAATAGTTGATTTAATAGGTGAAGATGGAACATTTGCTAACGATGTTGGAAGAGATATAGGAGTCAGTTCGCTTACTTTGAAAGGTTTAGTTAGACGTTCGGTAAAATTTGATTTTAAGGGGCATAACATCGTGCCATTGAAAGAGGAAGAATAGTGAACGATTTAGATATTGATGAAACATTACCAGGTCAAGAAATAGAAGAAGATGTAAAAGAAGAAGTTATACGAAGAGAAACAGAGTTATCCTCTGCGGTTAAGTCATCAGGATCATCACTAAGTGATTACCCAACAGATGCTGAAAAAGCAGAATCATTAAGAGGTTGGTTATATCTTATTGCTGGCGCAGGTTATGGAACTCTTGTTGTTTACTTAGTTTTAGTTATTCAGCAAGGGATGAACATACCTTTGCTTAGTTCCGGTTCTGAAGTCTCAGATACTTCAGGCGCATTGTCTACAGCAGTTTTGATTTCCGGAATGGTTTATGTAACAATATGGTTCTTTATGTCAGGAAAAAACCATTCATTTTTCACTGAAGATCCCGATAAAGCCAAATTTTACGCTGGAATAATTGGTTTAGCTTCCTTAGTAATTATAGCAATCAGCTGGGAAGATCATCAAAGAGAAATGATTATCTCAGCAATTTTAACTGCAGTTTCAACATGGTCTTATATTCGTTCCTCTGAAATGAAGGCATGAAATTTATTTAATTTTTCAAGTTACAATTCTTCGTAGGCATAGTTTTACTCCTAGGTAAGTCATGACTACAGTCATGATAGTTATGTATGTTATAGAAAAAATTAAATTTTCTATTCCATCCCCATAGGCTAAGGTACGTGTGACTATAGCTGCATGAGTCAAAGGTAAACACATTGCAATATTTTGAGCGACTGGTGGGAATTCACTCAAAGGAAAAAAGGTCCCAGCTAAGATGAACATTGGATTTACAAAAAGAAAAAAAGGTATGTTGAACCAGTCGATAGAGGGCGTATATGAAGTTAAAATAAGTCCCATTCCAGCAAACATTAATCCAATTGGAATTGCAACAATTGGCATTAAAATAGCTCCTTGCATCGAAATTAAAGGCTGATTAACTATATATCCAACTGATAAGATTGCAGTAGTCATTAGAGTAGCATTAGTGACTGATTTTGTGGTAGCCCATAATAATTCAGCTACTAGTACATCAGATGCAGAAGCAGGTGTTGCAGCTATTGCTTGCCACGTCTTTTGGTAATACATTCGTACAAAAGCTGAATACGTAGCCTCAAAGAAAGCTCCAAACATCATCGATATTGCAAGAATTGACGGAGCGATATACTCTACATAACTAACGCCTCCCATTTCGTTAATATACGCCCCCACTCCAAAACCAAATCCTAAAAGGTACAGAATAGGCTCAACAAGAGGTGGCAATAGATTTGTTCTCCAAGTTCGTACCCAGACATCAGCATGTCTTCTCCATACGGCGTATACCATCTGAGGTGAAATTCCTTGAACTTCTTGCATCCTTAGTCTCTAAGTTGTCTCCCTGTTAAATTTAAAAAAACGTCTTCGAGCGTAGCTCTTCTTCTGATGATATCAGTTAAATTTCCCTCATCTTTAAATTCAGATATGATATTTTCAATTTCTTTTCCATATAAGATAATTCTATCAGTAACTCGACTGAAACTTACTTTCATTAACTTACATTTTTTCTCAACTAAGTTTAAAGTTTCTTCATCTTTTCCGAATGATAGTGCTACCAATTCGGCAGCATTATCTCCGATGGTTTTTTTAATTAATTCTTTTGGATTTCCCTGGATTAAAATCCTACCAGAGTCCATAATTGCTAGCTCATCGCATAATATTTCAGCTTCATCCATGTAATGCGTAGTAAGAAGAACGGTCTTTCCTTCATTTTTAAAAATTCGAATTTGGTCCCAAACACTATGCCTTGCTTGTGGGTCTAAACCGGTAGTTGGTTCATCTAAAATTAATAATTCAGGCTCATTTATCATTCCTCTTGCCACTATAAGGCGCCTTTTCATTCCCCCGGACAGATTATTAATTTCTTGATCAGCCTTATCGGTCAATTCGACTTTTTTAAGAAGTTCTTCAGCCTTTTCTTTCGCTTCATCTAATCCTATTCCAAAATATCTGGCATAAACAAGAAGATTATATCTAACTGAAAAATCAGGATCTAAATTATCTTCTTGAGGTATGACTCCAATTTTTTTTCTAATCTCTCGACTATCGCTAATCGTATCCATTCCTAAGACTTCTAATTTACCATTTGTAATTGGAGAAGAAGCTTGAATCATTTGAATCATTGTTGTTTTTCCAGCACCATTTGGGCCGAGTAACCCAAAGCAGATTCCTTTTGGAATTTCTAAAGAAACATTGTTAACTGCACAAAATTCCCCATAATTTTTGGTCAACGACTTGGCTGAGATTGCACCGTTTTTCATTTAATTGACTAGTGGCGCCACATTGGTAAAACAGAGTTATATCCAGCAATAATAACTCCAGTCATAGATGCTACTTTTTGACTTGTGGTTCTAAGATGCTCTGCACTTAAATCAGAAATGTTTCCTACACCTAATGAGCCTATAGCTTTCGATAATTTCATCCCAAAGTCCTTTAGCTCATTACCGCTGCACTTATTCTGTAAAAAGATCCCGGAAGCTCCTAATGCTAATAGTTTCAATGAATCGTTGTAATCTAATTGATTTGTCTCAGCAAGGATAGTAATTTTATTCTTATAATTTCTGGATGAAACAAGTGCAGCTTCAATTGGCAATTTATCGCCAACTAAGATTACACCATCAGCTCCAGATTTCACAATGACTCCTAAATCATTATCAACATCACCGGCATAAATCCGTACCATAATTGGTATTTTATTTGCAGAACTTTGATTCAATAGATTAACGATTACAGATAAATCAGTTGGTCTTTTCATATCCAATCTACGGTTTATGTTAGTTGCAGTTAAATCAATAATAGCTACATTTGAATTAGTTATATTATCCTTTATTTTCTCATTAATCTTCCAATTGAAATATGAAGGAGCATTACTTCCCTGCCATAATAGTGGAATTGTAAGATTAAGAGGTTCTTCCTTTTTAGAGCCAATTGTCAAAGATAGATTTACTTCGTCTAATCCTGGAGTTCTAGGTCTTCTTGTAAGGCTGGCAGGAACTAAAATTATGTCGTCTTTAAGGCTAGTATAATCTGGTTGATAGTTTTTTTCTTTTTTTATTAAATTATTTGAAGACAGGGATTTGAAATTCAAATCTCTTGAATCAATTCCATTTTCCTTGAGTTCAAGTTTTACCTTTTTCCAGTCACTTGGAGAAATATTTTTGGTTTCAATATTCTCATTTTCGTCAAATTCACCTGCAATAAATATCTTACCATTTTCCATCATTTTTCCAATGTCGCCAAGCACGTCTCCACAAATTATGATATTGCCTTGACTCATACATGTAGCCAGATCACCTCTTACACTACCTGAGATTAGCAAATTCCCCCCGTGCATTGAAGATCCTGCGTCTCCATCTACCGTACCCTGAATAACTATTCTTCCGTTAGACATTGAATGTCCAACTCCGTCATCACAATTCCCATTGATGATAATTTCACCATCAAACATTCCATTTCCAACAAATCTTCCCGCATCTCCATTCAAAACAATCTTGCTTCCTTGATTTAATCCTCCAAAATTGTCTCCAGCCTTTCCTTCAAATACAATGTTAGTTTTAGGAGGCATATTTGTAGCAATGCACGATTGATTTGCTAAATTAGTGACTTTAGCAGTATCATGATTTTCAAATCTTTTTCTCAACTGCTCATTTATTAGCTCAGAGGTCCAAGAATCTGAGTCGCTCATTGTAATCGCATTTGTAACCTGTATTTAGGTTATTAGGTGGACTTAATGCCCTCTCGTAACCATGTATTCTAATAACTCTTCTAGCATTGTTCTTGCCTCACCCTCAGGATATTTTGCAATAGTATTCTTAGCACCATTTAGATATCCTAATGCTTGTTTACGACAATTATCAAGTGCTCCGCAATTAGACATAATAGTAACAGCTCGTTTTACATCAGCATCAGTATTACTGCTATCATCTAGAATTTTAATCAATTCTTTTCTCTCTTCGTTTTTAGTGCGACTCAAGGCTTCAATTACTAGGAGTGTACGCTTTCCTTGTCTAATGTCAGATCCAGACGGTTTTCCAAGGACTTCAGCAGAAGCTGTTGCATCAAGATAGTCATCCCATATTTGAAATCCTAATCCAACCCATATTGCCATTTGCCTCAACTCATTTGCTTCATCCTTATCTTTACCTCCAATCAAAGCTCCACCATATGCTGCAGATCCAAACAATATAGATGTTTTTAGCCTAATCATTTCGAGATAAAGCTCAGGATCCACAGTTTCCTCTTCTTCAAAATTTATGTCCATTTGTTGGCCTTCGGCAATTCTTCTTACTGTGTAGGCAGTATGTCTAACTAATTCGGATTTAATATTATCATCAACTTCACTTTCAGCAATCATTTCAAATGCATACGCGAAGAGTGAGTCTCCGGCTAAAATTGCAGTGGGTAGTCCATAAACCGTGTGACATGCTGGAACACCATGTCTAAGATCATCATCGTCCATTACATCATCGTGAACTAACGTGAAATTATGAATAACTTCAAGGGCGGCCGCGAAAGGAATTGCTTTTTTTCCATTTCCTCCGACCATCTCACAAGTGAGTTGTGCCATAACGGGGCGTAAGCGTTTTCCCCCCGCAAGAGGTATATGGGCCATAGCTTCGTATAATTTTTTAGGTTCACGTACAGCCAAGTAATTATTTAGAGCCTTTTCAACATCTACAGCCTTTTCAGCTAGCTTTATCTTTATACTCATTCTACTTCTCCCATATGATGCACTTCATTATCATTAATGTTCTCTATAGATTCCAAATTTCTCCATATTTTACTGAGGAAATTATCTTTAATTAATCGGAACCAAGGCCCTATTTTAACATCATTCCCATTAGCTTTACCAAATAAATCATTTAGTTCTTTTTCATCTACGTATTGAGTTTTTTGTATTTCGTTTGGGTTAGGGTTTATTTCAACATCTATTTTAATAACAAAAATATAATCAATCTCATGTTCAATCCATTTTTCATCAGCTCTAGCTTTGTAATGCATTTTAGTTATAAAATTTAAATCCCCAGTTCGAATTACATTGGGCTTTATCCCAAGCTCTTGTACTAATTTTCTGGTTGCAGCTTTTTTTGCGCCTTCGATACCTTCTTCTTCGCCGTCTTGATAAAGAGGGTGGCTACAACAGCTGTTTGCCCAAATAGATGGAAATGTTATTTTTTCATCAGCCCTTTGTTGTATCAATAATTTTTCATTTGAATTGAAAATTAATACACTAAAGGCCCTGTGTAGTTTCCCATTACCAAGATGGCAGTTTATTTTCGAGTCCTGCCCAATAATTTTATCATTTTCATCTACTATGATGCAGTTTTCATTCATCATTTCTTTTTGGGCCTCGTCATATCCTTGAAGCTCTGAATCTCCAACTGCCATAATCTTGTAAAAGGTGGGCAATTAAAAATGAATAGTACAATTAAGTTCTTTATTGTAGCTCTTTATGTACTTGTATGACAAAGCTGGATTTCTTGGATAAGTTAGGAATTGAAGATGTAAATTTAGGAGGCTATTCAGATAAATGGTTAGGCTCTGGAAGTGATTTGGATTGTATAACTCCAGTGGATGGGACACTAATTGCTAAAGTTAAACAATGTAATCCCGGCGACTACGAAAATATAATGCAAACTTCTTCCGAAGTATTTAAAAAATGGAGAATGGAACCGGCACCAAAAAGAGGAGAAGTAGTTAGAAAGTTAGCTAATGCTTTCCGTAAGCATAAGACCTCTCTTGGCAAATTAATTTCTTGGGAAATGGGTAAAATTCAAGCTGAAGGAGAAGGCGAGGTACAAGAGATGATTGACATTGCAGATTATGCAGTAGGATTGAGTCGCCAATTATATGGAAAAACGATGCACTCTGAAAGACCAAATCACAGAATGTATGAGCAATGGCATCCTTTGGGTGCAGTAGGTATTGTTACTGCATTTAACTTTCCAGGTGCAGTTTGGGCATGGAATGCTATGATTGCTGCAGTCTGTGGGGATGTAATGGTTTGGAAACCATCATCTAAAACACCACTTACAGCGATTGCGATTCAAAAAATTGTTAATGAGGTCATGACACCTTTAGGTTGGGATGGCGTAATGTCATTACTTGTTGGATCTAGTAGAGATGTTGGTGAATTATTAGTACACGATAGACGAATACCACTTGTTTCAGCAACAGGTTCTTGCCATATGGGACGGAAAATAGGTGAGGCTGTAGCTAAACGCTTAGGTAGATCTCTTTTAGAATTAGGAGGAAATAATGCAATCATTGTGATGCCCGACTCTGATCCTGAATTAGTTCTCAGAGCAGTATTGTTTGGGGCCGTTGGTACCTCAGGTCAGCGCTGTACATCTACACGTAGGTTATTCCTACACAAATCAATTTCGTCATCTATTACTGAAAAATTAATATCGTCATATTCACAAATAAAAATAGGTGATCCTTTAGAATCTGATACTATTGTTGGACCTTTAGTGGATGGAAAGGCAGTTCAAGATTACTCTGATGCTTTAGAAATCATTAAAAAAGAAAAGGGAGAGGTTCTTTGCGGAGGAAACATAATTAAATCAGATGGATTTTATGTTGAGCCAACTATTGTGAAGGCGAATATGGGTATGCAAATTGTAAGGGAAGAGACTTTTGCGCCTATACTATATTTATTTGAATTTGAAGATTTAGAAGAAGCTATAGAATCCCACAATTCTGTTGATCAGGGATTATCATCCTCCATTTTTACTAAAGATATGCAGTCAGTTGAAAAGTTCTTGAGTCATTCTGGTAGTGACTGCGGTATTGCTAATGTGAACATTGGAACAAGCGGTGCTGAGATCGGCGGAGCTTTTGGCGGCGAAAAGGATACCGGGGGAGGTAGAGAAGCAGGCTCAGATTCGTGGAAAATTTACATGAGGCGACAGACCAATACTCTTAATTGGTCGGATGACTTACCTTTGGCACAAGGAATAGAATTTGGTTAATATGAGCGAAAGTGAAAGGCAATATTTGAAAGTTCCAAAAGATGATGCTGAGATGATGATGAATAAATTGGTATCAGCAGGATTGTTAGACGAAGAATCTGAAGTTAAGTGGGAAGGAGAATTTGTTTCTTTTCCATTAAAAGAAGGATTAGTAATAGATAAAAATTAGGCATTCCAATCTTCTTCGTAGCAATAAATTTCGGGGATTAAATCTATCATTTCATTCCAATTTTTTTCGTCAGTAGTGTCTGTTGGATTTGGAATTAGATTATCTACTAAATCATCAATAGGTTCAATTCCAGTGTCCTCGTTAACAGTTTCAGACGATATAATTCCAATTCCCATTGAAACAACAAGTAAATTGTACTCCGGAGCTTTCCAAACTTCTCCTATATATTTAGATTCTGAGCCTTTTGTTACTTTGTAATTTATATCTTCAGTTCCAATTTTTTCAGTTTTAGTAGTTCCATTGTATATGACATATTCAGTATCATAGCCTTGTGAAGTCTTACGTTTTCCACTTTCCAGTTCGGAGTCCAATTCAATATCTTGTTCTATTGCCATTTTTTGAAATTGATCGTTTAAAATGTCCAAAGGTACAGTTTCGTCAATTTCGAATGGTACTTTTAGGACAATTACAAATAAGATTGCAGGATATCCATCCTCGTTACCTTCATTATCTTTCGCGTCGTCAGCATAAAGATAGATGCTAGTTGAGGCTAAACCAAGGCCGTACTCATCTACTTGTGAATAAGATTTTTTCCAACCATTTCCATTTTCTCCGTCTAAAAAGTTAGAAGGAAGAACTGCATTTGCAGGTACATACAAAGGAGCGAAAGTTAGGCATGGCATAATTACGCATATAGCAACTAAGGTACAAGCGAAGGTCCTTGCAATCATTCTATTACGAGATCTAGGTATTCCTGCAAGACATCTCCCAATCATGTATATTGTGGTTGCAAGGGAAATTCCAAATAACATCGGAATTAGATTTGAATTAATGTGAGTAACTGTAAAGGCAAGTAGTAGAACTATAGAGCTTAGTATGTATCCTAAATTTCTAACCTCCAATTGCTTATTATTAAGCCTAAATGAGTAGTTTGCTCTAATTATTTCTATTTTTAGCTTAGTTAAGATAAAGTACCAACATTTACGTATGGCTCCATCCTCGGGTTCGACTTTTCTTAAAGTATTTGTATTTCTTCTATCTTTGTAGATAATATATGAGCAGAGGGCTGAAATCAAAAGAACAAAAAGCCATACACTACCAGAATCTCTAAAAGAATTTAAGTAGTAAAAAAGAAATGCAAATGAGAGAGATAGCCATGCAGACCTAAGAGGGCCAGATTCATTCTCCCCTAATATGTTTATTTCAATTTTTGATTCCAATTCTTCTTCGGCATCAACTATAGGTTTTCCTTCACTTCTTTCTAACCCTGTAACTTGGTTTGTCTGAATTTGAAGCATCATTTCATCAAGCTGTTCGTTATCATCTGCAATTGTCCATTTTTTATTCTCCAAACCGATTTCTAAAGAGTCTATTTTGAGATATTGCCTTGCAGCAGAGAGGATTATACAAATTAGAAATAGTAATGTATGTCCTCCTAAAATACTATACAGAATCATAAGGGAAATGAGTACTTGCCAAATCCATGAGAAACGTGGCTTATTCATTCTTCCCATATATCTTATATCATCTGTATTGAAATTCCATAAATTATTTTTAGTTGATAAAAATATTCTTCGATTTGTAAGATATGCATTTCCCTTCTTATTTTCGATAAATAAATTAGTGTATTCTGTTAACAGTTTTTCATTGGGCAATAATTGCTCTCTTAAATCCACACTTTGCGAATTTGGTTTAGTATATAAAATGTATTCAATATAATCGTAGAATAAAGATATATTAATATGCTGTCGCTAATTTACATAAATATGGATAGTATTGACACGTTACGTTTTCTAATTGGATTTGTCATGCTTTCATATGGTTCCTGGTCTGATTTAAAAACACGAAGAGTCTCAAATTTGGTTTGGATTTATGGAGGAATCTTAGGTTCTTTATTATTAATTTATGAAGTAAATTCAATTTGGGAAGATTTTGGGATATATCTTTGGGCTTTACTATTTGCAACTTTCACTCTATTTTTTAATTCTTTTGTGGACGAATACGTATTGGATAAGAATCAAGTAATGCTCTGGAAATCTAGTCAGTATATTGCAATTTTTTGTTCTATATATTTCTTTTTTAGTTTTGATTCAAATGATATTTCGAAGAATAATTACCAATTAATTGATTTAATTTCTATTCCACTATTAATGATTTTAATGTACATTTGGTTTTATTTCGGTCCAACCATAGGTGGTGCGGATGTCAAAGCAATTATGGCAATTAGTTTGATTACTCCTTTTTCTTTTTCATTTACTGGTGAATCTTTAACAGCTTTTGATACACGTGGTTTTCCATACCCCTTTGTAATATTTATGAATTCACTTTTACTTTACTTACTAATTCCATTCAGTTTAGCTTTTTATAATATAGTTAAAGGAAATCTAGAAAGTCCTTTTTTCCAGATTTTCTTTGGAACAAAAATGGAATTAAGTAAAGCCAGAGAGAGCTTTGTTTGGCCGATGCAACAAGCAATCGGAGAAAAAGTGATCATGGTGGCTTTTGTTAAACATAAATTGGATTCAGATAAAGAATGGGAAAAATTAGAAAATATGGGGATAAAAAATCCTTGGATTACATTCAAAGTTCCATACATTATTCCACTGGCTTTATCATTTATAATGACAGCATTCTTCGGAGATATTTTTTCGACTAATTTAGTTCAGCCTTTGAATTCTTTATTTAGCTAGAATCCTTCGATAAATCTATTAATTCACTGAGAATTGCAGCTGTAGCTCCCCATATTTTTATGTTCATAATTTTGAATATGGGTACTTTAAGCATTTTATCTTTGAGGTTCCACTCTTCATAATATCCATTATCAGAGTTAATTAAGTCAACGAATTTTAATACTATAAGTTCGTCAACTTCCTTCTCGTTAAGTATCCATTTGGGTTCAGCTTCAGTTATGCCTATAAATGGATAAATCAAGTATCTTGAAACAGGAACAGGTAATGGTGTCATTTCTCCGATGACGTCAACATCATTTGGTTGAATTCCAACTTCCTCAAATGCTTCTCTCAATGCAGTTGTCATCAAGGCTTCATTTTTCTCCATAGATCCGCCAGGTAGTGCAATTTGACCAGGATGATTTCTCTCGTGCATAGGACGTTTTATTAACGGAAAATAATATTCGTTATTTTTTCTAAAAAAGCAAACTAGTACGGCTGCTTTTTTCATATTTTTTACATTTTCTTTAGATGACCACTCTTTGTAATTTATAATTTTCTCATTGATAGTTCTGCTGTCTTGCATTGGCTCAACAGTCATTCGATTCCATGATTTTATTCCAGGTAATTCTATTTCTAAATTATTTCTAATGTTTTTAATCAAGTTTCACTTCTTTGAAAGTTCATTTAATATTTTAAGTAATAAATCCCAAAATTTATCTACAGAAGAAATCTCGACTCTTTCATCAGGAGAGTGAGGTCCTTTTATTGTCGGTCCAAAAGAAACCATATCCATACCCTTAACTTTTTCTCCTATTACACCACATTCTAGGCCAGCATGTATAGCACATATGTGTGGGTCTTTACCTAGTAATTCAGTATATATCTTTGTAGTTGTTTCTAACACAGGAGAGTTTATGTTAGGTGCCCATCCAGGATATGCTTCATCCTGCTCAGCTACAGCTCCAAAAGCTTCAGACATTATCCTTATTCTTTTTCTTTGTGATTCCAGGGCCTCTGAAATTGACGATCTTGTAGAGCATACAATGTTAATTTTATCGTGGATTTTTTTAACCGATGCTAAATTATTAGAAGTTTCCACTAATCCTTGCACGTCGTGAGAATACTTGAGAACTCCATGAGGTAATGTTCTTAGCAATCCTATTAGTTCCATCTGGCTACTATCTGAAAGGCACTTATCTGGTAGTTCGCTAGAGCCAGTAAATTTAATGTCAAAATTTGGCTCCATTGTTCCAAATTCATTTTTCAGTGCCCTAGCTATGTTAGCTACAGAATTTTGTGCGTCTGAAACTGATTCTGGATGAATGTAAAGTTGAGCAAATGCTTCTCTAGGTATTGCATTATGTTTATCTCCTCCTTCTAAAGAGGTAATAGAAATTTTAGCATGTTCTAAAATATCATCAATTATAGATGATATGAAAACTATTGCATTTCCTCTTTCTTCATGTATGTCTACACCAGAGTGACCTCCTTTTAGACCCTCCACAGAAAGTTGAAAAGATAAATAATCTGCAGGTGCCTCAACGTAATTAACTGGTAAATTAATGCTAGAATCTCCTCCGCCTGCGCAACCTATACAAATTTCTCCCCAATCTTCTGTATCTAGGTTTAGCATGGTTCTTCCTTTTAGTATTTCTCCATTTAGTGCGAATGCTCCAGTTAAACCAGTTTCCTCGTCAACTGTGAATAAGCATTCAAGAGGAGGCAATGGTGTATTTTCTGGTAAATCTAATAACGCCATTGCAGCAGCAACTCCAATTCCATTATCTGCACCTAATGTCGTACCATCAGCCTTTAGCCATCCATTATCGATGTACAACTTAAGTGGATCATTCATAAAATCGTGCTGAGAGTCTCTATTTTTTTCGCAAACCATATCCACATGGCTTTGAATTATAATTGTTGGAGCATTTTTTCCACTTCCGCTACCAGGTCTCAGTACAACAATGTTTCCGGTTGCGTCTTCTCTTATTTCAAAATGTCTTTCATTTGCAAATTTTTTGATATAAGCAAGTATTTTACCTTCGTGCTTAGAAGGCCTAGGAATCTTTGTGAGAGTTTCAAAATGTTTCCATATAATTTCAGGTTTTAATCCTTCAACTACAGATGTCATAAGATATTACCTTGGCCCGCTAAAATAAGCTTTAGTCATTCTTTGTGTAAAATATTTCAATAAATGAATAAGGTTCAAGAACGGTTTTCTCAAATGTTTCTACCTGTTCTCCGTTAAGAAACATGTTAACACTATAATCTTCATTTGAAGTATTATTAAGTATTTTATTATTTGAAAAATCTTTTCCCCATATTTCAAAGAAAAAACCAAGTTCTGCAGTAGCATTTTTGGATGTTTCAACATGTATTCTGCCACTATTGTCATAAGTATGTATTGGATGTAAGAAAATCGTATTGCCTTCAGAGTCTCTTTCAAAGCCGATATTCATAGGAATTTCAATTCTTTCATCCTCTATGGTTATATTTAATTGTAAATGGTAGTGATGATCGGCAATAATTCCATTTAACGCGTAATAGCATATCTCACTTTTCAAGTAAGAACTTTCATTCTCAGCTTCATCTTCATCAGATGTATTAAGATGATATACGCTCAGAATAGCAGAGAATGAAATTAAACTAAGAAAGAGAATTTTAATGTAATTTTTATTCTTCTTCGTTACCAAAAAGAATCATTCCCCCCAGTATCATAGCCCCTAGTGCAGAGGCAGCCGCTATAATCAAAAGAAGGCTTGAATCTTCCTCTTCGTCTTTAGCCTCATCTATATTATTAGCATTTGTATCTTGGAATCCAGCAGTTACGTGTAATTCTGGAATCACAGTTATGTTTCCGTAAAACTTTGTTCCGTTAGAATCAATATCAACATAGGCATATGTGCCAACTATATCATAATAGCTCATGTTCATTACAGTTTCATTAAAAGTGACTGTGTAGCTAGCTTCACAGTTTTCAATCCTAGTTCCGTTATCGTTTCTGCAATTTCCTTCATGTGTCAAGTTTAAAGATTTCCAGTCATCACTGCCATTGTAGATTCCATCCGAATTTGCATCGACAAAAATTTGATGAGTAACATTATCTCTGTTGTCAACATTAACCCACAGTGCACTGTCGTTTACCATCATTGTTGGATTTCCGGGGACGCTCCCGTTTTCCTTAATTATAATCATGAAATTTTCTCCGGTATGTGCAGAAACTGTCGGAGAATATACTTGAAAGCTGACAAGAATTGCAACAGCTATGCTAATTACGATTTTACTAGCCTTCATGTTATTACACCTAAATAGGCTATAAATAAAAGGTTATACTGCTCAAAATAATGCAAACGAAGGAAATGGCATTAGCAGTTTTGATTTCTTTGAGTTTAGTAAGCGGTACAGCTTATTTTTTGGTTTCAGATGAGGAAACTGTTTTAAGTGAAGATATCGTTGTTTTAGAAGATCCTTTAATTCAAGAGGAGGGTCATGATCACATGGATGCTTCAATGCATAACATGAGTAGTGGTAATATTGAGCAAATTTCCTACAATCCTTTGACTAATGGAGGAAATGCTGAAGTTACAGTAGCAGATTCTCCGGACGGTCGAACCTATGCTTATCAAGCAGGTTGGTCAGAATTTCACATAACTGATGTGACCGATCCATACAATACAACAGTTATGGGTAAGTATACAGACCCAAATACTCAGCTTTTAGATATTAAATACCTAGAATTTAGTGGTAGAGAATATGTTATTCTTCAGAATCAACTGGTAGATCCTGGATATGCAGATCCTCAAGTAGGTGAGTGGGGAGATCCTACACAAGTTAGTGTAGTTCTTGTAGATGTTACTGACAAAACTAACCCAGTTTGGGTAGACAGCTGGTATGATTCAGACCACCCTTCTGGGCCACATAATTTGTATACGCATATGATTGACAACGAATGGTATATTTTTGTCGCTAATCCTGATTATGAAGGTTGTGATATTGCTGTAGGTGAAGCATGTGGTGGAGTTACCATTGCTCATTTGAATCTTCAAGGCTCTGCAGCTAGAACATTAGAAGGAGTACCAGGTTCTGGTTATGGTCATACTGTAATCAAAGTAGGTGAGTATGAAGTTGCTTGGGAAACAACTAGAGGAGGGTGGATTTACATTCATGATATGACAGTTCAAACTTGGCCAGGAAATGACCCCCTAGATCCACGATATGAACGTACTTATGTTTATGGGGCATATTGGGAAGCTGGTGTTAGAATAGGAGATGTTACAGATGTCCCTCATCCAGTTAATAGTCCTGAAAATTATCTCTTTTATGGGTTAGGCTGTAAGAGTACAGTAGGTTCTCCTGTAACTTGTCTTTGGAGGGCTCCAGAAGTGGGTTATTGGATGGATTTTGCAGATTTTGATGGGGATGGTCAACCAGACAGCGGTTCAACTGGAAATGAGAACGGAGGCCGTTCATCTTACATTCACTACACTGAGCCTTATCCTGAAATGGTAGATATTTCTCATATAGTTCCTGAACTTGAAGGTGAAAGGCATTTGATTACTGCTGCAGTTGAAGTATTATCCACATACGTTGGTACAGGAATGATATACATTATTGATAACACAGATTATGAAGTTGTTAATGGTAATTTGCGTTTCCTTCCTAAATTAGTCGGTGATTGGGAAATTCCAACTTCTGGTTTACACTGCTTTGGTTCTTCTTGTGAACCTCATTCTGATGGGGATGAATGGTTACTTTTCAGTCCACATAATTTGGATTCAGGTCATTTCATAACTGACGATGAGAAACCTGATCAAAGTTATGGTGGAGGATGGGATGGTAGATTGTACATATCTCATTATCATGCGGGGCTGTGGATTGTCGATGTTGAATCTATGATAGCCACAGGCAACTATGAAGATAGAAATGCATCACATCTAGCATCGACTGTTGCTTATATTTTACCTCAAAATAATGCATATGGGGAGCCTCTCGATTCTAATTTCTATGATTTTGGATGGATTCCTTTCTTATGGGCTGCAGAGTATCATGATGGATATACATATCTTTCTTGTATAACTTCAGGTTTGTATATTGCTCAGTTAGACATAGATGTGCCTTATATGGATGAAGGTTCATCTACCGATGATTAATTTTTTTAATAAATTGGAAAAGTAATCGTTTGCTCTTGACCGTTAATTGTTATTATGTTCTATTAACTGAGATTATTTTTTGAGGTTTATTTGGCCTGTCCATGTGGCCAGTTTTACAACTCTCTATTTTTTTTACTACGTTCATACCCTCTGTAACCTCTCCAAAAATGGCATGAGCTCCGTCCAGCCAAGGTGTTGGTACCGTGGTTAAGAAAAATTGAGATCCTCCAGTATTAGGTCCTGCGTTTGCCATCGAAAGCAATCCTGGTCTATCATGTTTTAATTCTGGATGGAATTCACAATTAATTTGGTATCCTGGGCCTCCAGTTCCAGCCTTTGGACTATTAGGATCTTTCGAATTTGGACATCCTCCTTGTAACATAAAGTCCTTGATTATTCTGTGGAAATGCAATCCGTTATAGAATTTTTTGTCAACTAGTTTCAGAAAATTTTCCACTGTTTTTGGAGCCTTATCATCAAATAGCTCTATAGTAATGTCTCCAGCACTTGTTCGCATCAATACATCAGTCATGTTACTAGATTAAGAGTGGTTTCAAAAAGTCTACCCTTGTTTTTTAACGGTACTTCTCTTTGCGATAAAAATGGAAGATCCGGTTAATACTCCAGAATTTTGGGAGGCCTGCTATGAGTCTGAAATGGATGGTTGGGATCTAGGAGGACCAACTCCTATTTTTCAAAGATTAGCCACAGAGCTACCTAAAGGCCGTATATGTGTTATTGGATGCGGCAGAGGGTACGATGCAGTTACGTTTGCTAAGCAAGGTTTTGATGTAACTGCTGTAGATTTCACAAGTAATGCCATTTCAGCAACAAGATTAAACGCGGAAGATGCAAACGTTAATGTAACATTGATTAAAGCAGATATCTTTGATCTTCCTGAAGACATTCACTACTCATTTGATTATGTCATGGAGTATACCTGTTTTTGTGCAATTAGCCCTCTACGCCGTTTCGAATACGATAGAGTAGTCTGGCAACTATTGAAACCTAGTGGAAAATTAGTTGGGCTTTTCTTGCCCTTGGATAAAGAATTAGACGAAGGTGGCCCTCCGTGGGGCGTAACAAAATCTGAGTTGCATAAAGTATTTGGATTACATTGGAATCTAGTTTCTGAGGAAATGCCGCGAGATTCAATTAGTAAAAGAGTTGATAGAGAAACCTTAATGATATGGGAAAAGAAGTAAATTTAATTCCAAAGATAAATCAAGATGATTTTGAGTTTGATAGATTAATTGAACATCATGGTAAATCAGTAGTTATTTTTTCCGCAGATTGGTGCCCATATTGTGTCTCTTTCTTTAACAATTGGACTGAGTATTCTGATATTTCTGATGTTTTTATAGCTGATATTACGGATGTAGAATCTAAATTGTGGGATGTTTTCAACATTAACGTTGTTCCAACTATGGCTGTTTTTGAAAATGGAGCTCTGAAAAAAAGGTGGGATGGTCAATTGCAAAGGGGGTTAACTATTGATCAAATTGAATCAGTTAACGAATATTTTCGTTAATTAGATATTACAATAATACTCTTGGCTCTTCCTTTACTGTATTTAGAACAAGCGACGTGCTAGTACGTTCGATATATTCTTGTGAGAGTGTTGTTTTAATAAAATTGTCCATTTCCTCTCGATTTTTAAATCTCGCTAAAATTAAGGAGTCCCATTCACCAGTTACATCGTAAACTCCGAAGACTCTTGAATGCTCTGCAATTGAGGACTGTACGTCTATTAATGTGCCTTTTTTAATTCTTAAATTGATTATTGCAGTAAGATTAAACCCAACTTTTTCGGGATCTATATCTGCAAAATATCCCTTTATTACTTTGTTCTTTTCAAGTTGCTTAATATGTGCATTCACAGTACCCAGCGCAACCCCAGTTTCCCTAGCAAGTTCTCTTTGTGATGCTTTGCCATTTTTACTTAACTGTACCAAAAGTTCAGAATCTTTTTCATTCAGGCCCATAAATTGAACAAATGTTCGCCCTATATATAAATTAGTATGCATAAAGTTAGTTATAATGGTTTTTCTGCTACATTCAATCAATATATCCGCTTTTTTTATATAGTGTGTTACAATATAAAATTATGAGCGAATTCTCAAAATTAGAATACATTTGGCTTGATGGTTACGAACCTACACAAAATATGCGAAGTAAGACAATGATTAGGAAAGACTTCGGGGGCAATCTTGATGAATGTCCAATGTGGAGTTTTGATGGTTCGTCTACTAAGCAGGCAGATGGTGGGGATTCAGATTGCGTATTGAAACCAGTTGCAATCTATCCAGACCCTCAGAGAGAAAGTGGATTCTTAGTAATGTGTGAAGTCATGAATGCGGACGGTACGCCCCATTCAAGTAACGGCCGCGCGACAATTGATGACGATGATAGTGATTTCTGGTTTGGTTTTGAGCAAGAGTATTTTATTATGGATGTTGAAACACAGCTGCCACTGGGTTTCCCTGTTGGAGGATACCCTGGACCACAAGGTCTGTACTACTGTTCAGTAGGGGGTAAAAACACTCATGGCAGAGATTTAGTTGAGCAGCACGCAGATTTATGCATAGAAGCTGGACTGGGTTTTGAAGGTATCAACCAAGAGGTAGCTTGTGGCCAATGGGAATTTCAAATATTTGCTAAAGGAGCCAAAAAAGCAGGAGACGAACTTTGGGTTGCAAGATATATGCTTGATAGATTAACTGAGATTTACGGGTATTACATAGAATATCACCCTAAACCAATCAAAGGAGATTGGAACGGTTCAGGAATGCATGCTAACTTTTCAGATTCAACCATGAGAGATGTAGGTGGTGAAGAAACCTTCAATAAAATTTGTGAAGAATTTGGAAAGAACATTAAGTCCCATATGAGCGTTTACGGTGCTCACAATGAAGAGAGATTAACAGGTCTGCACGAAACACAGTCAATTGATCAATTTTCTTACGGGGTTTCCGACAGGGGGGCTTCAATTAGAATTCCTATAGGTACTATCGATGATGGATGGAAGGGAAGGTTAGAAGACAGAAGGCCAGCATCAAATGGTGATCCGTACAAAATAGGTGCAGTAATTATTTCAACAACTAAATCTGCATACAATTAAGGTGGTGGCCCCGCCCGGATTTGAACCGGGGTCTATGGCTCCCAAAGCCACAAGGATGCCAAACTACCCCACAGGGCCACAAATATTTCACAGGGAGGGGTGATTTAAGGCCTGTTTAGTAATTCAAAATGTGGTCTTACCTTAGTATCGCCAATACCTTCGACATAGTATGGCTTATCTTCTACTCTTGTAAATCCAGTAATCTTTAGCACTTTTACTGGAGCTAAATTATCTTTATGCGTAGCGGCCCAAATTCGTTCTAATTTCAACTCCTTAAATCCAAATTCTTTAATTTTTTCAACAGCTTCTGTGGCAAAGCCTTGATTCCAATATTCCTTTCCGATCCAGCAGCCAAGTTCGCCTGTGTTAGTCAACTTTATGCTACCTAGAAGTTGTTCCTTCTTTTTTTCTTCTAGGGCAAAATGGTATTTTTTCTTCGAACCTGTATTAATCCACCATTCTGCGTGTTTTTCAGTATATGGAAATGGGAGATGAGCCCATTTAGTTACAACTTCGTCATTTAGTATTTTTATTAGATCAATTTTGTCTTCTTTTGAAAATAAACGAAATTTAAGCCTTTTAGATTCAAAAAGCATCAATCTTCATCATCAACCATTTCAGCATCTTGAATTTCTGGTTTGGATAAATCGATAACATCTTCTACTTTTTTACTAGGTCTTTTGAACATATCATTATTTTCTACAACAGGTTCGGCCTCAACCGCTTCTACAACAGGTTCAGCCTCAACAGCTTCTTCTACAACAGGTTCAGCTTCATCTGATAATTTTATAAACGTTGATAATAGAGTTCTTTCACTACCGTCTTCAAAATTAATAATTAGTTTATAATTTTCCCCTTTTGGTTCAGCCTCTCTAACAAATCCTTTACCAAATATGTCGTGTAGAACTTCTGTACCTGGCTGATATATTCCGGAGTGTTCATCGTATGTTTTGATTTCCTCTTCTTCAATCTTTTCAACTGGAGGTTCATACTTAGTTTCTTCATTTTTGACATCAGGCTTATCTAATTTCGTAAGAAAAGTTCCTAGTATTCTCCTTTTACCTTCATCAAAATTTACTTCAATAGACCAGTGCTTTCCAGCTTTAGTTGTAGTTAAAACATCACCATTTCCATAAACTCCATGAGAGACGTAATCTCCTTTTGTAAACGGTTCTGAACTTTCTTCAATAACGTTTTCATCTATGTTAGCGGCTTGCACTAATTCAGTTTCAGATTGGTCTTTTTGTGTAATAGCTACATCTAAATTTTCGCTAGCAGCTTCTAGTTCTTTAATTTCATTATTAAGTTTTTCTTCAGCCTCATCTTTTACATCTACTTTTTCTTCTAAAACCAATGCAGCTCGCTCTTCTTTCCCTATGGCTTCTGATAATTTATCTTCAGCTTCTTTCTTATTTTGAACAGTTTCCTCAAGATCGCTTAGGGCTTCTTTAATTTCAACTTCAGGGGCTTCAGATTCTACTAGATCCGATATTTTTTCAGATGCTTCAACAATAGCCTCTTCAGCATCAGTTTGAATGATCGCAGTTTCTGCTACAATTTCAGCTGCATCTTCTTCATCTTTTACAGCTTCAGAATACTCCTCGACGGCTTCCACTTCATTATCAGTTGCTTCTTCAACATTAATTATGGCTTCTTCTTCTTTCTCTATAGCTTCTTCTACGATTGTAGCGGCAATTTCTTCTGACTCTATTGCATCCTTTATGGTCTCAGCTTCAACCGCTTCTTCTACAACAGGTTCAGCCTCAACAGCTTCTTCTACAACGGTTTCAGTCTCAATAGCAGGTGCTACATCCACTTCAGCTAAAGTTTCGAGTTCGGTAGCTTCTTCCACAACAGGTTCAGCTTCCATATCATCAAAAGAATCCATATCCCAATCAGTATTACTCTCAACAATATCGACTTCAGCGACCACAGGTTCAGCAGCTAAGATAGTGGGCTGCGCAGCAACAACAGCTGGCTCAGGTTGTGCAATCTCAAATTCGTCTTCTATTTCAACGACAGCAGGTAAAGTACTAACTTCCTCTTCAAAATCACATGACAGGCATAATATTGTAGTTTCATTTTGGTAACTAAATACAGTTCCACAATTCTTACAAATTTTTATTTTCTCATTACCAAGATTATCCAAAAACTCTCTTACGTTTCCATATTTTCCAGGGGAATTAGACATTTTTTTACTTGCTCTCCAAATTAATGAGTGAATAACTCAATTAACATGAGTCTCACCGTGTATAAAATATTATACTAACTTTTTAATTACTTTGTTTATTTTTTCTTCCCTTCTTTCCCACACATACTTACTTCTCGAAGATTGAATATTCTCTTTATTCATTCCTTTAATTGTGTTTTGGTTCAGCAAAGTTAGAATTCCGTCGGCAATTGCATTTTCATCAGATGAGTCAACGGAGATTCCGTATTTTTCTTTTTTAACTAATCTATCCGACATATGGCCTTTGGAAGTTACTACTGGTAATCCCATTATTATGTATTCGTAAACTTTTGTAGCAATGGCTTTCATATACCTTTCAGAGTCTTGTAATATACATAGCCCTATATCAGCTTCAGAAAAGTGTGGAGCTAGTTCAGTATAGTTAATCCAGCCTTTCCAATTTATCATTAACTTATATTTTGAGTCGTAATTTTTGGCCCATTGTTCTAAGCTGGTATCGTAAAAACCTCCGATTATAGTTAATTCGGCTTCAAAATTTTCTCTTACAATCTTGTAAGCTTTAATCATTTTTTTAAGCCCTCTCTCTTCAGTTAAGCTTCCTACGTAGATTATATTTGGTATTTTATTTTTAGTTTTGTTTTCAAGCAATGGAAAGTCTGAAATCGTTGGATAGTTAGGAATTACAGTTACAGAGTTGTATTCTTGGAGTTGCCTTCCAAGGATATTGTCAACAGTTATAATATGATCTATTTTTGGGGCTGCAAATTTAATAATATTCTTAGCCAATAGGGCAGATAGTTTACCTTGCAATTCCCTTTTCATAGGAACTAAATATTCATGACAGTCCCATACTACAGGTTTTTTTGTAATTTTTTTAAGCATCCAGCCATAAATCAGTGGATCAAATTCATGGCAGTAAAATAAGTCATATTTTTTCTGGAGGGCTTTTTTTATTATTTTTATACCTGTAAAACCAAATGGAGCCTTTTTATCAATACAATGTACAATAATATTATCAATCTTTTTTTGTTTAGTACTTTTATGCGGAGTAATAATTTCTACATTATGTCCCATTTTAACCATGGTTTTGACTTCTTTGTAGACTCTTTGATCAAATGGGCTAAAGAATTCCCTATCACAAATTACACATACATTTGCCACAATAGCCCATGGCGGTAGTTCTAAAACCTGTCTATTATGGATATTTATGAAAGTTCTGATGGTAGCTCCTTCAGTTAGGGTTCCAGATACGCTTGGCCAAACATTGCATCAATTAGCATTGGCCAATGGTCTGGCTAAGAGAGGAATTCAGATTACTTTACTTTGCCGTTATGATTCTAATCAATTAAACAAAGAGTTTGATTCTAACCTAAAATTTTTATCGATTAATGATCCGAAAATTCCATTTGAAAGATTAATATTTACTTATAACTCCTATAAGTCAGCAGTAAAAGAATTGAAAAACAACGATTACGATTTAGTTCATGATAGAGGATATATTTTTGCAGGCTCGGGCGTTAGGGCTGCCAATGAATGTGGAGTTAAATCTATATTACAAGTAGATGATAATTGGATTAGATCTGAAAGATCAGCAACAAAATTTGCCAAGTATTGGCTTTACAACAAGAAAGCTATTGAGTCTTGTTACAATCAAATTGAGAAAGCAAATGGCGGCTTTACGGTTAGTGCAATTTTAAGAGAGCAAATAACAAAGTGGAATTCTAAAGCGCGAGATTTTGCAGTTATTCAGAACGGATATGAAGCTGATTTATTTGTCCCAAATTCCAAACCGCTAGGTATTAAAGATAAACTTGGAATTAAGGGTAAATTGGCAGTATTCGTGGGTGCTTTGGGCCCTTGGCATGGAATCGATGAAATAATATCTATTGCAAAAGATAATCCTTCCCTAAGTGTTGTTGTAGCTGGAGGCGGATATGGGAAAAACCTTCCGTTACTAGACAATCTACATCATATTGGGCGATTGAGTAGGGAAGAAGTTCCTCGATTACTTGTTGAAGCCGATATTGGCCTTGCACCTTATCCTAATTTGGATTATGGTTTTTCTCCATTAAAAATATATGAGTACATGGGTTGTAATCTCCCCGTCTTTGCCACAGATCTCCCCTCTGTAAGAGAGGCTACTCAAGGTAATGCTTTTTTAGCTAAACCAGGTAAATTATCACAATTAGTTTCAAAATTAATAAACAATGAAGAAAAATTATACTCAATATCTAAATCGGCTTATGATTACGCTACTCAAAGGAGGACTTGGGAAAATACAATTGATGAAACAATTGATTTGTACAAAAATGTAATATGAGTTTTGCGCCGGGCCATATTAGTTTAACTTTTGCAATACATAACCACGTAGATCCATTGAAGATGGGTTCTACGGGATTAGGAATTGTTTTACCTAAAGGTGTTTATTGCTCCATAGTGGATGATAATAATGAAGGTGAAAGAAATACCATTATTATTGAAAATAAGATAGTAGAGGATCCAGTTGTTCTTAGAGCTATAGAGTTATTGGGATATGGTAACAAAGGATTGTCTGTATATTTGAGAAGAGATTTGCCAATAGGCGCGGGTTTTGGAATTTCAGGAGCGTCAGCTTTAGCAGCTTGCCTTGAGCTAGATAAAAATCTAAAGAATTGTACTGTAGCATCTCATCAAGCTGAAATAGAATACAAAACAGGATTGGGCGATGTAGTTGCGATTTCATCTGCACTTGATAAAGGAGATTTTCCATTAGTTGTTGAAAGAATGACGCCAGGGTCTAATGGAGAAACTGACACATATGCAGTAGATTCTAAATTGGTTGTTTGCGTTTCAGGCCTAGGTCGTAATACTTCGGATATTATATCTAATCCTGAATGGTCAGAGATTATTAATGCGGTATCTTCAAATTTGAATAATACAGAATATGATATTCGTTCAGTTATAAAAGCAGGACGTATTTTTACTGAAAAATCAGGGTTAATTAACGAAAACCTTGCTGAGATTCTAGATGAAATACCACTGGGAGCAGTTTCATCAATTGCACATTTAGGTACCTCAATTGTTGCAGTTTCAGATAATGTTGATGAGCTATCTGCATGCCTAGAAAAATATGGTAAAATATTAATTTTCTAAACGGATGGCTTCTTTACTTCATTTGAGAATTGTGAGCTTGGAATAAATTTAGTTAAATTATCCAATAATCCTTCCTTACTTGGACTGGCAGTTAGAATATTATCCAAGACTTCCTTGAGTGTTGAAACTGGTATTACTTCGATAATATCTTTGTATTTTGAATCTAGTAAAACGTCTTGGGCATTCATAGAAGGAATCAGTACTTTCGTAACTCCAGACTCAGCCGCAGCTTCGATTTTAGCTGTTACGCCTCCAACAGGCAATACTTGCCCCCTAACGCTTAATGAACCAGTTAAAGCTACAGTTTGATCAATTTCTGCGTTCTCAAGAGCAGATATTACTGCAGTTGCAATAGATACAGATGCAGAATCACCTTCTACCCCTTCATATGCCCCAACAAATTGAACGTGTATATCATACTTGGAGATATCTTCTCCGGTGTACTTTTTTATTAAGGCTGAAACATTTTCCACGGCCTCTTTTGCAATTTCACCTAATTTTCCGGTAGCAATAACTCTACCGTGATTTTTGTATTGAGCAGGAGTAACTTCAGCCACAATTGGCATTAAAATTCCAGCCATTTCAGCCATTCCAGAATTAGCTCCCATTACTGCTAATCCATTGACCATTCCAATTTCTGACCCTTTAACTGAATAAGTTTTGTAGTCTTTTCTTCTTTCTACATATCTGTCGGCAATTTGTTGCTCTAAAGGCTTAGCAATGGTTTTTGCAGTCATTACATGTTCGGCTGTAACAGTATCTTCTCCTAGCTCTATTGAAACATCTCCAGCTACTCTTACTAGGCCTCCTAATTCCCTTAGTCTCAAGCTTAAGTGATTTTGTCTTCCAGCTCTTCTCTGAGCTTCGTGTATAACTTCTCCAATTGCTCCCTTTGAAAAATGTCCAATCTTTTCATCTTTAGCTACTTCTTGGGCTATGAAACGTACTAATTTTTCTCTATTCTCTTGCGAATCAGGAATAGTTGAATTCATGTAAACTTCGTAACCATATCCTCGGATTCTACTTCTAAGGGCAGGGTGCATTCCTTGAATAGCATCTAAATTTCCTGCAGCAACTAAAACGAAGTCACAAGGTACGGGTTCAGTTTTTGTCATAGCTCCGGCAGATCTTTCAGATTGTCCGGAGATTGAAAACTCTCCTTCCTGTATGGCAGTTAGGAGCGCTTGTTGTGATTCCATTCTCAGCAAATTAATTTCATCTATGTACAAGACACCTCTGTGTGCTTTGTGTATTGCACCAGCTTCTACTCTGTCATGAGCGGGAGTCTCTAGCCCTCCAGATTGGAAAGGATCGTGTCTTACGTCTCCCAACAAGGCTCCTGCATGAGCTCCTGTAGCATCTATGAATGCAGCTTCAGCTTCATATTTGTGCAATACCAATCCCTTTGGAACATTTGCAGTATCATTACGTTGATTGGTGTATCGCATTGCCATGAATATGAAAGCAGCAGCAATTAAACTGTAAAAAATAATCATAGGATTACTAAAACCTGTGGTAATAAACCACAAAATACCAAACCCTACTACGGTAAAAACAATTAACATTTGAGATTTAGCCTTCTTTTCTTTTTCTATCATAGCTTGAGCTTTTTGAACCTGTACAATTTCTTTACCCTTACCAGAAGGTACGACTCTTACTCTTGGTTCATTGTTGTCCTCGTGGTTATGGTACACTAAGACATCTTGTAGTTCCTCTTTCGGAAGTAATTCAGACATTGACTTTGCAAGCATTGACTTTCCAGTTCCTGGATCTCCAATTAGCATTACATGTCTTTTCTGTTCAGAAGCTTTTCTAACGATTTCAACACCTTGCTCTTGGCCTATCACTTGGTCGACAAGCATTTTAGGAACTGCAATGTCTTCCGTAGACTCTATATCCAAGTCTTTTACCCATTCTCTAGGGTCTTTTAATTCACTATTTTTCTCAGGCATTCGGATTTGTTACTCGTCACTAGTAGATATATAAGTTTCTAGCTAAAGTTCTACATTGTCAATATTGTCTTCATCTAACTCATCGTCTGAATCGTTTCCAAACAAAATGAATTTCGTACCGTAGTGAAGTATTCCACTTTCACTATCTTCACCCAATTTTCTAAATACAGATTTTACTCTCATTCCAGATTTTACGGTATCAGGTCTGCAATCGACTATTTGTGATGTTATTCTTGGACCTTCATCAAGTTCAATAATTGCCATACAGTAAGGTCCAAACATTTCATATCCTGTTTGTGCTTGGTGAACTACAGTAGGAGTTACTACAGTACCAGTTCCTTTGAATTGATAGTCTTCCATACTTCCGATGGATTCTCTTCCAGCCTCAGGATTAAAACTTCTTCGTGGATAATGGTAGGTATCAGTTATCTTACAGTATGAACCAATTAAATTATATCTAGTATCTAACTCTCTCCAAAATCTTGGTACAGACATTATTCAGCCTCCAAAATGTGAACGACAGCTGTAGCAGCAGTACCACCATGATTTTCGGCCAAAGCTAACTTAGCGTTCTTGACTTGACGATCTCCAGCTTCGCCCCGCAATTGTTTAACAAGTTCTATAATTTGAGCGATTCCGGTAGCACCAGGGGCATGACCTCTCGCTTTCAAACCTCCGCTCGTGTTTGTAGGTATGATTCCACCTAATTTAGTTTCACCTTCAAGACTCTTCTGAGCAGCTTCACCACGTTTGAATATTCCAATTTCCTCGAGTGCTATGATTTCAGAAATGGTAAAATTATCGTGAACTTCAATGAGATCCAAGTCTTCAGGCTTCTTATTAGAATCTTCAAATGCTTTTTTGGCTGCAATATTTATCGCAGGAAGTCTATGTAAATATTTCCGATGATGTAAGCTCAATGTATCTGATGCTTGACCAGATCCAATTATTTTTATTGGCTTATCAGTGAATTTTTTTGCCTTGTCAGAAGCACACAGTACAACAGCAGCAGCTCCATCACTATTAGGTGCACAATCTAACATCCTCAAAGGAGTTGATACCATTCCTGATTTACTTACAGCTGCAGGATCTAGTGCAAAAGGAAATTGAGCCATTGGATTCAGTGAAGCGTGATAATGATTTTTTGCAGCTACAGAAGATAACTGCTCTCTAGTAGTACCATACTCAAGCATATGATTTTGAGCTATAATTGCATGAAGTGAAGTGAATGTTGCTCCCGCTTTAGCTTCCCATTGTTCATCCGAACCCATGCTAACAGTGTATGAAGATTCAGAATCACTCACATCAGTCATCTTTTCAGCTCCACCAACAACTGCTACATCAATAAATCCTCCTGCAATTGCCATGTAAGCTTGCCTGATAGCCAGACCTCCGGATGCAGAGGCAGCTTCGACTCTCGTAGCAGGTATGTTTTGATTAGCTAATCCGCAATAATCTGCAATTAATGCACTTACATGTTCTTGTTGAAGTGTAGATCCTGCCGCCATATTTCCAATATACAAAGCATCAATATCATTACTAGTTATTCCAGCATCATTTATTGCAGCAAGTCCAGTTTCTAGACCTAATTCTCTTAGTGATTTGTCCCAGAGTTCTCCAAATTTAGTAATTCCAACTCCAATAATACTTACATCCCTCATTTTGAATCCCCCATGTTTAGTTTTCCACGGTACTTGGCATATGTAGCGTAATTAATTATTTCCATTCTTGAAATCATATCTTCTACGGTTTCACTGCGATCCATTTTTGCAATTTCGTCCGTAACTGTTAAATCAAATCCATCACTTCCAGCTCCAGAACCATAGGCAACTGCAAGAATCCTATCTCCTGGCTTAGCTATATCTAAAATAGCTGCTAGACCGAGGAAAACTGCACCAGAATAAGTATTCCCAATTCTTGGCGTTAACAATCCAGTCTTGTATTGCTCTTCATTAAATCCTAAACTTTTTGCTGCACGAATAGGGAATTTTCCATTTGGCTGATGAGTAACAACATAGTCATAATCTTCAGGTTTGCTTCCAGCCATGTCCATAATCATTTTTCCACACATCATAACATGTTTGAAGAAAGCAGGTTTACCTGTGAATCTACCGCCGTGTCTTGGATATTTTTGTCCTTCTCTTCTCCAGAAATCAGGCGTATCTGTAGTGTAAGAAGTAGTGTGGTTGATTGTCGCAATGACATTTTTGTTACCTATAATTACAGTTCCACCACCAGCTGAAGCACTATACTCTAGAGCGTCACCAGGAGCGCCTTGCGATGTGTCAACTCCTATAGCTATACCGTTTTCGACTTGATTATTTCCTACAATTCCTAGACAAGTTTGTATTGCTGCAGTTCCTGCTTTACAAGCAAACTCAAAATCAGCAGCAGTAAGGTTTGGAGTTGCGCCAATGGCTTCGGCAACGATTGTTGATGTTGGCTTTACGGCATAGGGATGAGATTCAGATCCCGTGTATATAGCTCCAATATTTGTTCCACCTAGTTTAGCTCTTTTCATAGCTAATCTTGTAGCTTCTACTGCAATAGTGATAACGTCTTCATCAGGGCCAGGAACTGATTTTGAATATACATTCAAATTTTTAGCCCATGCACTACCGTCCGCACCCCAAACAGATGCAATTTCTCCAGTCTCTATTTTGTGACTAGGTATATACGCTCCATAACTTACGATTCCGCTCATATTTTTTCCTTAATTAAATTTTTTTAGTATTGTAACTATTTCTTCTTCATCGAGTTCTGTCTTTACTAGAACTATTCTTTCCATTTCGGCTAATTTCGTAGCAAGCTTGTCAATGGTTTTTGGCTTAATATAAATAACAACTCTAGGTTTAACAGGATGTGCTCTGATTGCGATCATAGGGGATCTTCCATAATGCACTCCTGAGAAAAAGATAGCCCTTTCATTAGACCATCCGTATAAATCTCCAAACACATTGAATGTAGTTATAGCTTTTAGTGAATCTACAATTGTGTAACCATAGATTGGTCTTTCTAATATATCTTCGTTACCTGAAAGGATTTCACCATCAATATCTTTGATTAACTTACTAATGGCAGTTCCTGTGTTAAATTCCCTTATGTCATAAACTGCATTGTTATTATCTTTTGCAAACATACTACTTACAATTTTCCCACCCTGGGCTTTGTCATATTCTACCATGGCTTCTACAAATTTTCGTACGGTGCCTATTCCCGGAGAGGCTCTTCTTCCTTTTTCAAAATCACAAACAACTGAAGGCTTTACATTTAAAAGTGAGGCTAGATTTTTCTGAGAAAGTTTGAATATTGTTCTCCATTTCTTGAGAGTGTCACCAGGTTTTTCAGAAATTACAATTTCCCCAGCCATTCTTCTAGTAAGTTGCTTCTGCACATTGTTCGATTTGAGGGGACTATATAATTTTTGTGTACTTGAGTTCGTCAATTTGTTAATTATGATTAAATATTAAATAGAACGAAGTGAAATGATGCATGTGTCATCTCAAAATTGGGTCCCTAAAAAAATTTTTTTAACGAAAGGCAAAGGCCTTAGCAAGGAACGTCTAACTTCTTTTGAGCTTGCTCTAAGGGAGGCAGGTATTGCTTCACTCAATCTTATTACAGTATCAAGTATTTTACCTCCGAAATGTGATTTTGTTACACAGGATGAAGGAACAAATATGCTTAGTCCTGGTCAAGTAGTTCCAGTCGTTTTAGCTCGTTCAGATAGTAATACGTTTGGAGATCTAGTCAGTTCAGGAGTGGGTGTAGCCATTCCTAAAGACAATGAGCATTACGGTTATTTATCAGAGCATCATTGTGTTGGAATGGATGACTATTCTATGGAAGAATACGTGGAAGATTTAGCTGCAGAAATGTTGGCAACAACATATGGAGTTAATTTTGACCCGGACGCTTCTTGGGATGAAAAGAGAGAATTGTGGAAAATAGATAATCGAATTGTGAAAACTGAATCTATAATTCAGACTGCCAAAGTTGATAAGGAAGGATACTGGTGCACTACAGTTTCAGCGGCGGTTTTGGTCCTTTAAGAATTTAGAAAGATTTAAATGCTCTCAGAGCTTAGTATTTTCTAGAATATGCGCCCAGCTCCTGCAAATTGGTCATTTCGGGAAAATATTTCCCCGTCCGCTTTGTCAGTGACTCTAGATGGAAAGCATACAGCAATAGGAACTAGAAATGGTCTTGTTTTTTTAAATTCACGTGGAAGATTGTTATGGTTTAATAAAAAAATCCGTAGAATAAATGATGTTTCAGTTTCTACACGCAGCGGAAAGATAGCAGTGGGTAGTTCGCAAAAAGTACTTTACTTGGTTAATATGAAAGGCGAATCTTTGTGGCACAGGGAATTAGAAAGTTCTGTTTTAGCTACAAGTATCAATTCCAGAGGTAATTTGATTGCTGTAGGAACAGATGAAGGTAAACTCATACTATATGATGGGAAGGGAAAAAAGTTGTGGGAAGTTCATCTTAGTAATTCAGATTTTTCTGTTAATTCAGTAGATATAACTTCTGATGGTGAATTCATTGTGGCTGGAACTGATTATTCCCATTTGTATATGTATGACGTAAAGGGAAATGTTTTGTGGTCAAAGGAGACAGGTTCCGAAGTTCTTAAGACATGCATTAGTGCAAACGGAGATTATTTAGGTTATCTCACTAGCGACCGTAAATTTTCATTTTGCGTTAAGAATTCAAGAGTCCTTTGGGAAAATACTTTTGATTCGCAACCTTTGTGGATTGATATGGCCCAAACTGCAGATTTTGTGTCCGTAGGTGAGTCACCAAATAAAGTAAATTTATATAATAAATCTGGGAGGAAAGTTTGGGGTTTTGGTAATGAGACCTCAAGAATAGGAGTTATGGCAAGCGGCGGAGGTAACGTTGTTCTAGGAAATAAAGGAGGCATCTTCAATTATAGCTTAGAGCCATACCTTAAGAGACTATTATCAGGTTGTAAGAAAGGTATAATCAAAGCTTCAGATGATAATCTTGATACCACAGCAGCTAAGAAAATGTATGATTTAGCTTCTAAAAATTTTTCCGATGCTAATTATTTGCAATTCCTAACTAATATTCAGAAAGCGCGAAACCTTGCAAGAGAGGCCAGAGTGATCGAAAGTACTGAATCTCCAAGTGAAAGGAGACTTGAGAGAAACGAATATGAAGAAACGTCTGACACCTCTCTAGAAAATACTGAAGATGAAATGATGTCGAAATTAGTTCAATTAGCAGAGATGCGTGAAAATGGAATTCTTTCTGAAGAAGAATTTATAATGGCTAAGTCTAAACTCCTGCGACTATAGCTTAATATAATCTCAGTGCCTAACTACATCATGAGCTGGATGACTTTACCTGAAAAAATAAATTATAACACAGATAAACATGGAAACTTACCTGCTATTTCACAGAAAAATAGTAAAGGCGATATGGAAACCCTCAATTGGTCTCAATATGGCAACTATGTAGATCAAATTTCTCTTTCTTTACTCGCTCTCGGACATAATGTTGGAGACAGAGTTTGTATTTACAGTTACAATAGAAAGGAATGGTTTGCAGCCTATGCAGCATCTCATGCTGTTGACGGGACAGCAGTAAGTGTTTATCATACATGTTCTCCTGAAGAAGTTGAATGGATTGTATCTAACTCAGGTTCAAAGTTTATTTTTGTCGGCCATAATCCTCAATGGGGCGGTAATAATGATAAATTACCAGTAAACAGACTTCACAATATAATGGATAGTCTTCCTGAATTAGAGCATGTGATAATGATGGAAAACGAGCAAATGATGGACCATCCGAAAGCAATGTCTTGGGATGATTTTATATCTAAAGGGGAGAAATTGAAAAATGATGAGATTACAAAAAGAGTTTCAGGAATAGATAAGGCCTCCACAGCTTCAATAATCTACACCTCAGGGACAACAGGTAATCCTAAAGGCGTCGAGCTAACTCATCACAATTTTGCTTTCATTACTAATCAAGTAATTGATCACATTGTACCCCTAGATCCACATGATAAATATGTGTCTTGGCTTCCTCAAGCCCATGTTTTTGGACAAGTCTGTGATAATTATGCGCATGTAACTAGCGCTCTGAATATGACAATTGTTGATAATCCATTACATATCATTGACTATGCTAAAGAAATTCAGCCTGATTTCTTCGTTGGTGTACCAAGAATTTATGAAAAAGTCTATTCTAATGTAAAAGCAGCTATTGAATCTAAGGCAGCTGTACGTATTGGTTTGAAAATACCTTTGATTAATAATATTTTCAAAAAGATCATACGAAAGAAAGCAGGTTTTTCAAATTGTAAACATGCAATCACAGGGGCAGCACCAATAAATCCAGAAATCATAGACTTGTTCCATAGTGTAGGAATTCCAATCTATGAAGCATACGGAATGACAGAAACTACAGCCGGAATGACTTTCAATAATAAGGTAAATAATAAAACTGGTTCAATTGGAATAACATGTCCTGGAACTGAAGTAAGAGTTGCATCTGATGGTGAATTACAATTCAAAGGAGATAACATAATGAAGGGTTACTACAATAATCCTGAAGCGAATTCCGAAGTTTTTGATGGAGAATGGCTAAAAACAGGAGATGTGGGTAGAGTTGATGAGCAAGGTTATGTTTACATTACTGGGCGTAAAAAAGAAATCTATGTTCTTTCAAACGGTAAGAACGTAGCTCCTCTTGTAATTGAAGAAACAATGAAATCTATTTCTTTAGTTTCTCAGTTCTTTTTAGTCGGAGATTCTCGAAACTATTGTACAGGGCTTGTAACACTTGATGGCGGTGCAATTCTTCGTGATAAACTTGGAATGAATCCAGATGACATCCCTAAAGATCCGCAAGAGCAGATTAAGGAGTTAGAAAAGAGAGGAAGACCTATTTCCGAATTTACAGGAAGCAATGAAATTTTTGAAGAAATAAATTCCCAAATTAATTCGCTAAATTCTAGATTTTCAAACCCCGAACAAGTTAAAAAGTTCACTATTTTACCTCGAGATTTTGATATAGACAATAGTGAGATGACACCAACTCTGAAAATCCGCCGAAAGCAAATTAATGAAAATTGGTCTAAAGAAATAAACTCAATGTATACAAACTAAAATGCTGAGACAGACATTTTTTTTAGCTTCATTTCTAGGGGCTTTAAATTTATATTACGCAGAAGATATAGTAATACAAATTCTTTCCGGAGTATTACTTTTATTCAGTTTAGGAATATCTGTAATTTGGCCTGAACCTTTACCACCTCCACCACCGACTAATTTGTGGTCAGAAGCGCCTGAGAAGAAGGAAAGAGAAATGAAGACTTGCTCTCATTGTGGTAAAGAAGTAGATGCAAAATGGTCTATGTGCCCTTACTGTTCTAAAAAAGTATAGTTATACTAAAAACTTTTATCAGATACTCTAAATAGGTTATTGTGGAAAGAATAAATATTCTAATGGTAGCAGCAATGTTGGTTTTTATTTCATTACCTGCTTCAGGTATATCAAATCCAGAAGAAATTGAAGCTGAGCTATCTGAAATTCCAAATGTAAAGGTGGATCATTGGGAAGAAAGCCTGTGGTGGGAAAGTACATCAAGAGATTTAAACCGAAATAAGATTGTAGATTGGTTGGAAACTATTGATGATGAATACGCTATCGGAGTAATGTATGATCATCAACCAACAAAGGAGGACTTAATTTTACTTGAGGGTTTGGGTATAACAGTTAAAGTCAATGTAGACTTAGTAAACGGACTTTTATTGGGTACTGTTAGCTCTGAATTATTCGAAACAATAAGTAATTTTCCTGGAGTTCTTATGGTAGAGCCATACAACAAAGTTGTTTTCTATGGCGATGTTCAAACTCCAGCAATTAAAGCTAGTAATTCTTCAGTTTATCCTGTTGGTGCTTGGGATTTAGGATTTACTGGTAAAGGAGTTAACATAGCTGTGGTTGATACAGGAATTGACAATGAGCATCCAGGTTTGGATGGTAAAAATATTGCAGGATATGACGCAGTGTGTTCTGACGACGCCTTGTGCGTAGCCTCTCTTCAAGAAGATGATGGTTCGTTTGATCCTGATGATCAAAATCAACATGGAACTGCATGCGCAGGCATGGCAGCAAGTAATGGAATATTACCAAACGGTCAGTCTTCAAATTTTACGGGTTCAGCACCTGATGCAGATTTAGTTGATGTTAGAATTGGCACTGCAGTTGGAGCAGGCCCTTTTGAAAATTATATCTTGGAGCAAGAATTTTACGAATCTGCGATGGATGGTCTAAACTGGGTTATAGACAACAAAGATACAGCTTGGGCAGGTGTTGGAAATGAAAGTTTTGGAATTGATATAATATCATTGTCTTGGGGAATTACTTCACACGAAAGCGGAGGTTCCGACGGGTCAGATATGTTTTCACAAGTTTTAGATGAAGCTACACTAGCTGGTGTAGTCGTTTCTGTTGCAGCAGGTAATTCAGGTTCAGACAATGATGGTCTTTCAGGTATGGGCTCCTCAAGTCTTTCGATAACAGTTGGAGCTTTAGATGATAAAAATACCGTAGATAGAGAAGATGACGGCATTGCTTCATACTCGAGTAGAGGCCCTCGTCGAGATAACAATGATGGTAATCCATATAACGAAATGAAACCTGATATTTCAGCTCCGGGTACAAATATCATTCAGGCTGAAGCATGTTATGCCAGTAGTAGTTGTTACAACAGACTTCCGGGTCAAGATGCTGCAGATAACGGTTACAGTGGAAGAGGGAGTGGAACCTCATACGCAACACCTGCAGTTTCGGGTGTAATTGCTTTGATGATAGAAGCAAATCCTGAATTGGATCCTCTTGAAATTAGAGAAATTTTACGTTTAACAGCCGAAAGAAAAGAGACACTTACCTCAGCAGATGGAGAAGGCGTTGAAGAAGGTCCTTGGGCAACTTATCCTGAACTAGATCCATACTGGAATCGACATTTCGGTTGGGGTATGGCAGATGCTTATGAGGCAGTTCAGTCTTCTTTAATAAATACAGACTTGGAAAATATTAATGTTGATTTGCAAGCACATATTACAGGCAGTCAACTAGGATGGCAATCTGGAAATAACATTAATGAGTTTACAGGCATTGCTTGGGGACGCGGGTTAGAATTATCAAAGGTAGAATACAGTCTTGACGGCAGTTCATGGAAAGAAGCATCATATGAAGTTAGTAGTAACGAATCAATATACGTTAATTGGAAAATTACTCTTGATGCTAAAGATATATCATTTACTGGAGATCACACGTTATTAGTAAGATCTGTAGGAGATTCAGGTTCTTATTCATTGTCCACACATTCGAATTTCTATGCTTATGGCGAATCAGAAAGCTCTTCAGATAATTTCATGGCTATATCTGTAGTACTCGGCATATTAGTTGTGGGTGTGGCGGTTGTAACAGCCTACAGGAATAAATTATTCAACAATTAGATTACAGGTAAGCCTTAAATCTAACAGGTAAAGTGTTGTAGTGTGCGCGTCAATACATTTATTGCAGTAGGTGTCGTATTTGCAGTTATTGGACTTCTTGGGTTAACTTATATTTTTCCGAAGATGATGTGTATCTCAGGGCAAGATTTTGTAGACCAAATTGATACTTCATCAGGACAAGAAAAGTATACTGACTATTCTATTGGAGATACAATCACTATTTCAGATAGTATTGCAAGAATGGAGCTTGATAATGGCCAAACACTTGTTTGGTTAGAAACAATCGGAAAGTCTGAGAATGATCCGCCTTTCCGCTTTGGCTCAGATATAATGGGAGATTTCGGTGTTGGAAATAGTATAATAATTAAATTTGAAGTAGTTCAGGATGGCACTGGCGATTATACTCTAAAAGGATATGAAAACGGAGGCTCAGGATTAGCTTCTGATACAATCACATCACGGTACTCTACAGTTAATGAATACATATTCATGTTTCTTATATTGGGAGGAATTGGTTCAATAGCTTATGGAGGATATACCTCCTTCATAGGAAAAGACGAAGAACCACAAGATGACTGGGGCTTTCCTGCTCAAACACCGGCTCAACCTCCGGCAGCAGCTTCACCTATGATTGCACCTCCTGCCCAACAGTCACTGAATCCAGTGGCTCCACCAGCCTCTGCCCCTCAGGCAGCAGTACCTCCAGTTCCTTCTAATGAGCCTACTAGTATGACAATCACTGTCCCTCCGGGCGTCGTTCCGGGTCAAGTTTTGACAGTAGGTCTACCTGATGGTAGATCAGTTAATGTTCAAGTTCCTGCAGGATGTAATGCAGGTTCTCAATTCACAATAACGGTGAACTAAATGAAAAATCAAATACAAAAAATATGCTCGATGGCCATCGTTGGCCTGCTAATGTTTTCAGGTTGTATTGACACAGAAGAAGCTATAGGTACAAATATCAATCCTACTGCTGTTGTCGATGTAGTAACCGGTCTGCGTGTTGTAAATCTCAACGACCAAATACAATTTGATGCATCACAATCAGAAGATATAGATGGTTCAATTTCTTCCTATTTATGGGACTTTGGAGATGGTAATACAGCAACTACCAAAATGGCAATGCACAGATACCAAAGCCCTGGTGACTACATTGTTTCCTTATCAGTTACAGATGATGACGGGGCTGTTGGTAACAACGATCAGGGACTAACGTACATTACAGTCTTACATGGAGAAGTCAACGAAGGTTCAGGAGTGCCACACGGAATTCTTTCAGTTAAAGCTTCTGTTGTTTCCCCCGGTGCTTCTATCGATTTTAGTGGAGCTGGTTCTTGGGCTTGGTCTCAAGATGATGATGGAGATTGGTCCGTATCGAATTCAGCAATAACTTCGTGGTCTTGGGATTTTGGTGACGGCGAAACCGGTACAGGTTCAGAGGTGTCTCATACATTTGGTTCTGCAGGTGGTTTCAGTAGTTTTTCAGTACTTGGTAGTTATCCAGTCAAGCTCACAGTTACTAGCGAAGAGAATATCCCTGATACAGTTTACAGGACTATTAGAGTAATTGCTGAGCAATCATCCGAATCTAAGTCTCCAGATCCTAAAGTATACACAACAGTTAGTATAGGAGATCCACGAACATTGGATCCAGCAGAAGCTTACGATTCAGCTAGCGGAGGAGTTCTATCAAATACTTATGAAACCTTAGTGTTTTATGATAGAGATCAGGAAGATAAATTGATTCCTGTTTTGGCTACAGAAGTGCCTTCCACATCTAATGGCGGAATATCACAAGATGGTTTGACTTACACTTTTAAGATAAGACAAGGAGTCACATTCCATGACGGTTCAGAAATGGACGCAGATGACGTAGTTTTCTCAATTAATAGGTTGTTGATAATGGGGCTTGGTCCTTCTTGGATGTACGCAGAATTACTTGATGATACAGATGAAGACGGTGATGGAATAGTAGATAGCATCACCAAGATTGATCAATATACAGTACAATTTCAATTAAAGGAAGCTGCGCCACGATTTTTGCCAATAATGGCTTACACAGCAGGCTCAATTGTTTCTAAGGATTGGGTTTCTAGCAAAGGTTGCGGATTCCCTGCAGCTGGAGTGCAATGTACCTCAATTGAAAAGGAAGTAATGGGTACTGGTCCATACATGATGAATGAAGATTATGGCGGAAAATGGGTTCCAGAGCAGTATGTTTTAATGCAGTACTATCCAGATTATTGGAGGGGTTGGTCTGATAGTGAGAGACAGTCCTTCGGGGTTACAGCAAAAGGATTCATAGAAACTGTAGTTATCAAAAAAAATAATGATCAATCTGCAAGATTACTAGAACTAAGATCAGGTAATGCAGATTCAGTCTACGTTCAACCAACATTTGTTGATGAAGCTTTAACTTATGATAATATTGATTACAAATCTAATCTTCCATCCATGACTATGATTCAGATATCTTTTAATCATGACATAGCTAACCACGAGGGTTCTGCGCCATCTAGTGATTTTTTTGCTAATGAGGATATCAGGAAAGGATTCTGTTATTCTTTTGATTATGATACATTTATCAATGATGTAATAGATAATAGAGGTCAGCAACCAAGAGGTCCAATTCCAGACGGTATGTTAGGATATAATCCAAATGGTCCGCAATATAGCTATGATTTGTCTATGGCAGAAATGCACTTTAGAGAAGCCGGCGTTTGGGATACCGGATTCAGTGTTGATGCTTACTACAATTTAGGTAATGATGTAAGGCTTGAAGGATTATTATTACTTGAAAATTCGATTGAGAGTTTAAATCCTAATTTCAATATTGAAATTCAAGGGCTTGAATGGCCATTGTTTTTAGATAAACTTAAAACCAGAGAAATTCCAATTTTCATGCTTGGTTGGGGTGCAGATTATTCCGATCCGCACAACTTCGCTCATCCTTTCTTGCATGGTGCAGAGGGATATTACCCTTCCAACTACTTAGGATTTCAATACGATGATCTTGATAATTTAATAATGGAAGCGGCGGCCGAACAAGATACCTTCCAAAGACAGCAGATGTATTACGACATTGCAGATTTAGAGCATGAAAAAGCATTACATATTTGGTGTTATCAACCAACGAGTTATAGAATTGTCAAAGACTGGGTAAATGGTTGGTATCATAATATGATGCACGGTACATTGTATTACACTTTGAGTAAGAGTTAGACACTGTATTCTTAAGTAAAACGTTCTTTAGCAGGACGTGAAACTTTGGATATATGTAGCCCGAAGATTAGCATTGACTATTCCGGTCTTGCTAGGTGTTACTATCATCACATTTTACTTGTCATATGGCATGGGAGATCCATTAGCTGCTTACGTAACCGAAAGAACTACTGATGAACAGTACGAAATGTTGGCTGAGAAACACGGTATTAATGAGCCAATTTATGTTCAGTATTTTACTTATCTTAAAAGTGTAATCACTTTTGATTGGGGTTATTCAGAAGTTCTAAATGAAGATGTATCAGATGCTTTGAGGTATAGATTTGCGGCAACACTTGAGCTTTCGATTTTAGCTTTTATATTTGCTGTAGCAACAGCAATTCCTCTTGGAATTTTTTCGTCAATTAGGCAGAATCGATGGGAAGATCATAGTATTCGTTTATTTGCATTAGCCGGTTCAGCAATACCAATCTTCTGGTTCGCTTTAGTTCTTCAATATTTCTTCGCAGTAACTCTTGATGTTTATTTTCCTGAATTAAATTGGCCAATTACTTCGCGTTTTGATGAAGTTCTTTGGGAAATTAAAGATCCTATTGATATGAATACTAATTTTTTACTTTTTGATGCTATAGCTGCAGGTTCTTGGATTCATTTCAAGGATGCTTTAAAGCACATGATACTTCCAGCTACCGTTTTAGCATATAGTTCAATGGCAACAATTATTCGGTTGATGAGAGGAAATATGCTAGATGTTTTAGGTCAAGATTACATTCGAACAGCTAAATCTAAGGGCCTTTCTGAAAGTCAAATTACCTACAAGCACGGAGCTCCAAATGCAATGATTCCTACAGTAACGCTTCTAGGAATGGGATTTGCAGGATTAATTAATGGTTCAGTATTGACTGAGACTATTTTCACTTGGCCGGGATTGGGTGCATGGGCAATTACAGCAATGCGAAGTTTAGATGTATCTGCAATACTTGCATATACTTTATTTTCAGCTTTTCTTTACATAATCGCAAATTTAATTGTTGATATTTTGTATGCTTTCTTAGATCCAAGAGTTGAATTAAGCGGACATTCAAGTACAGCAGAGATAGTGATAGTTTCTCTATCAATATTACTTTTAGTCACAACTTACTTTAGCGTAGATTATGCAGTTGTACTTGGTGTTATTATTCTAGTTTCCCTGATTTCGTTTTCGTTATATTTTATGGGGGTACGATTTTGGAAAAATCCCGAAGACCTTTGGCTCCTTTTGTTATCATTAGGAACTTTGTTTGTAGTTTGGTCAATACTATCGGGTTTCTTCATGACTATTTTAATGATTTTAGCTATTTTTTATTTGGGTTATCTAGCATACAATTGGAACGATTTGAAAGACAGTCTCACACCAAAATTTGATGAATTTAAAAGAACACTGTACCAAATCAGAAAGAATCCACTCACTATGCTAGGCCTCTTTTTGGTTATATCTTTGATTTCGGTTGCCTTTTTTGCACCTTGGCTTGCACCGCCTTCAGAAAATCAGAGAGATCCGATGAGAATGGAAGAACATTTTTCTTTCAATCAACCCAGGAATTTTCAACCACCTTGCTATTTTTCTTGTACAGCCGATTCAGGTGAAGTAGATGGTTATATTTTGGGAAGTACTGACAGAGGTTACGATATTTATTATGGAATAGTTTGGGGAAGCCGTACCTCACTGGATGTTGCAGTTAAGGTTGTATTTACGGGTACATTTATTGCAGTAGTAATCGGGGCAGTTTCTGGATATTATGGAGGTAGAGTAGATGATATAGTAATGAGGATAACAGATGTCTTTATTGCTATCCCTGGTTTAGTTTTGGCTTTAGCAATTATTGCAGTTACTGAGGATACTTCTATTGAAATGTTGATGTACGCTCTCATAATAGTGGGGTGGCCTGGGTTTACGAGAATTATCAGAGCTGAAGCTCTCAGAATACGTAAATTGCCCTATATTGAAGCTGCGAAGGCATCAGGTGCTTCAGATTTTAGAATAATATTTAAACACGTCATTCCTAACTGTATTACCTCTGTAATTGTTATTGCTACTATGGATATGGGAGGTATTGTATTGTCTTTGGCTGCGTTAGGCTTTTTAGGATTCGGAGGAGGGCCTGATTTAGCAGAATGGGGTAAACTTGTTTCATTTGGACAAGACAATATCTTACTGGGTCAATGGTGGTCTTTCTTTTTCCCTGGACTAGTCATAGCCTTGTGGGCTCTAGGCTTTTACCTTTTAGGAGATGGAATTAGGGATATTTTGGACCCTAAGCAGAGGAACTAATGTTAGAAATCGAAAATTTAAAAACAAATTTCAATACTTATGACGGTGTCGTTAAAGCATTAGATGGAGTTAATCTTAAAATTGAAGATGGAGAAATATTTGGTTTAGTAGGAGAAACAGGTAGTGGAAAATCTGTCACCTGTTATTCAGCTCTGAAATTACTTCCAAAGGCTGGTGAAGTCGTTGATGGCAGCATTAAGCTAAATGGAGAAGATATAACAAATGCTTCTGATGAAAGACTAAGAGAAATAAGAGGTGGTGAGATTGGTATCATTTTCCAGGACCCTTTATCTGCACTTAATCCAGTCATGACAGTTAATGAGCAAATTGGAGAAATTCTAGTCCTTCATCAAAATGCAGAGCTTCAAAAGTTAGCATTAGAAAAAGAAATTCCAACTTTTAAGAGTGAAAAATGGAAAGCTTCCCCTGGCGTAGAATTCACAATAATGGCATTCTGTATATCCTTTATTTCATTGTTTGTTATGTTGGGCCAATGGAGATTTTCTTTACCTTTCTTATTTGTGATTATGTTGATGTTCCTAAGAGATTACTTGCAGAGAGATAATCCTGCGTCTGCACTAGATTTGATGGTAATTGATGCATTGTCTAGAGTTAAATTGCCTAATCCCGAACAAATAGCCAATTCCTATCCTCATGAATTGAGTGGAGGTATGCAACAAAGAGTAATGATTGCAATGGCTTTAGCAGGTAAAGCTAAAATGCTGATTGCAGATGAGCCAACAACTGCATTGGACGTAACAATTCAAGCCCAAATATTACAATTAATTAAAGACATTCAGAAAGAGGAGAATATGTCTGTTCTTTTGATAACACACGATTTAGGAGTAGTAGCTGAAACATGTGAAAAGGTAGCTGTCATGTACAAGGGTAAAATTGTCGAACAAGCTACAGTAGAAGAAATATTTTCAAATCCAAAGAATGACTATACTAAAGGCCTGTTGGAAGCTATACCAAAAGGTGGTAAGGAAAGATTGAAAGTTCCTAATCTAGAGGAGACTAGTGTCTTATGAAGGAAATATTAAAACTTAAAAATTTGAAGAAGCATTTTCCTGTTAAAAATTCCTGGGGAACTGATGTGGCCTTGGTGAAGGCTTTAGATGGTGTGGATTTGAAAATTGAATCTGGAAAAACATTTGGTATAGTTGGTGAGAGTGGCTGTGGAAAAACTACCTTGATGCGAACTTTACTTAGACTAGTAGAACCTACATCAGGTTCTGTTATCTTATCTGAGGAAATTACAGGGAATAATTTTAGTAGTAAGAATTTAGAGGAGTTAACTAGTGAAGAATTACGTAATTTCCGTAAACAAATTGGAGTTGTTTTTCAAGATCCAATGGGGGCTTTGAACCCGAGAATGTTGATTAAAGATATTGTGAGTGAACCACTTGTTATACATGGTAAAACAGATAATGTACGTTCGCGAGTAATTGAGTTGTTGGAAAATGTAGGTCTTGGAGAGGAGCACTTGTATAGATATCCACATGAATTTTCAGGAGGTCAGCGACAGAGGATAGTTATTGCTAGAGCTCTTGCCCTTGATCCAAAAATATTAGTTTTAGATGAACCTACTTCTGCTTTAGATGTGTCAGTCCAAGCTCAAATTCTTAATCTTCTCAATGACTTACAAAAGAAATATGATTTAACTTATATTTTCATTTCACATGACTTATCAGTAATTGAGTACATGTGTGATCGCTTAGCAGTCATGTATTTGGGTAGGGTTGTTGAAGAAGCAGACACTGACGAATTATTTTCTAATCCTCAGCATCCATATACCAAAGCCCTTTTGTCTGCAACTCCAAGTTTTGATAAAAATAAGGATAAAATTATGATTCTTGGAGATGTTCCAAGTCCAATTAATTATTTAGATGAATCAAAAGCTAAATTGGCTACAGAAATAACAGAGCAAGAGAAATTGGAAATTAGTGCAATTGAAGGAAAGGGAATTGACTATATTGTTCGTTCAAGTTTGAACGAAGTAATTCCACTTGTTCAAATTTCAGATGGACACTATGCAAGAGTAAGACAACAATGACTGAGCAAGTACCGATTCGTAGATTATTAGCCCACACAAAAAATCATAGGTCTACAATGTGGTTAGCTACCTTATTTTCTATTTTGAATAAGATATTCGATTTAGCACCGCCTTTGTTGATAGGTGCCGCAGTAGATGTTGTAGTTAAGCAAGAAGAATCAGTTTTGTCAGATTTCGGTTATTCAGACCCTAAGGAACAATTAATTGTGTTGTCTATTTTAACAGTTATAATCTGGGTTTTTGAATCATTATTTGAATATATTTATGGAGTATTATGGCGTAATTTGGCACAGACAGTTCAGCACGAATTAAGACTAGATGCTTATTCACATATTCAGAATTTAGAAATGGAGTGGTTTGGAGATCAATCTAAAGGGGAATTAATGTCAATTTTGAATGATGATATTAATCAATTAGAGAGATTTTTGGATAAAGGTGCAAATGAAATACTACAAGTTAGTACTACTGTTGTGATAATAGGAGCAATTTTTTTCTATATTTCACCTACAATAGCTCTATACTCGATTGGAGCAATTCCAGTTATTGTTATTGGGTCCTTTATGTTTCAATCTCGAATAGCGCCCAGATATTCTAAAGTGAGGAAAGAAGTTGGCTTACTTAATGCATTGTTGTCCAATAATTTGAGTGGAATTAGTACAATTAAGAGTTTCACAACTGAAGAGCTTGAAGTCGAAAGAGTTAGAAAAGCATCTCAAGCCTACCGTGAGGCTAATCAAGACGCAATAAGACTCAGTGCTGCCTTTGTTCCACTAATTCGAATGGCCATTCTTGTTGGATTTACAGGCACGTTACTTCATGGTGGTTTGATAACTTTAGAAGGGGAAATGGCTATCGCATCTTACAGCGTTATGATTTTTATGATGCAAAGACTTCTTTGGCCTTTAACTAGGTTGGGAGAAACTTTTGACTTGTACCAAAGAGCCATGGTTTCCACAACAAGAGTTCTTAATTTATTAGAGACTGAAATTAGAATTGAAGAGGGGGCTTTGCCTTTAGATTCTTCTAATGTCAAAGGAGAAATTAGTTTTGAAAATGTTAGTTTCTCTTACCCCGGAAGAGAGCTTGTAGTAGATAATTTTGATTTTAAAATTGCACCAGGCACTACTCAAGCCATAGTTGGGCCCACAGGGAGCGGTAAGACGACACTCATCCGTCTTTTGTTGAGATTTCATGTGCCAAAATTAGGAAATATTTTCTTGGATGGAAATGATATATCAAAATTAAGTTTGAAGGATTTAAGGTCTTCAATTTCTTTGGTCACTCAAACAATTACATTGTTTCCAGGCTCTGTCTTACAAAATATAGCGTACGGTAGTAAAGAACCTTCTGAGTCTGATATCATTGAGGCAGCTAAAGTTGCTGAAATACATGACTTCATTGAAAGTCTACCAGACGGGTACGAGACTCAGATTGGTGAAGGGGGACACAAGCTATCTGGTGGTCAACGACAAAGAATTTCGATTGCAAGGGCAGTTCTGAAAGATGCTCCAATTTTAGTACTCGATGAGGCGACCTCGTCGGTTGATAACGAGACAGAAGAAGCCTTACAAAAATCTTTAGATTTTATATCGAAAGATAGAACGACTATAGTTATTGCTCACAGGCTATCTACAATAAGACATAGTGATTCTATAATAGTCTTAGATGGTGGAAAAGTAATAGAGTCAGGTAAGCATGAACAATTAATAGATAATAAATCAAGTTATTATCGTCTCTGGAATGTTCAAACCGGTGTAAGGGAATAGTGATAGTCGTTTTTATGTCCCCCTTCCCCCATTAAACTATATCGGGCCCGTAGATCAGCCTGGAAGATCGCCTGCTTTGCAAGCAGGAGGCCTCGGGTTCAAATCCCGACGGGTCCACCATTATTTCTGCGAATATTTTTTATCCCAGACCCTTTGACTAACTTATGCGTGCACTAGTAGCAGTTATGCTTGCGATTATGGTTAGCTTTCAACCATCTTTGTCATTTGGAGGCGAATCTGATGACAATTTTCAGATAGTCTCATACTCTTCCTTAGTAGAAAATAACGAGGATAGATGGTGGGAGGATACTAGAATGGATATGAATAAAAATCGCATGCATGATATGTTAGATATAGCACTCGAGCAAGGAAAGTATGTTTATGATGGTAAAATTTCAGTTTTAGTAGATTTTGATCACATGCCTACTAAAGAAGACGAACAATTGTTAATTGATGAAGTAGGGTTTGAGCCTTCTTGGCGTTTTCACCATATTCCAATAATTTCTGGTGAGGTCAAAACTGAACTTTTAGATGAATTACTTGAAGTTGAAGGAGTAGTTTTCCTAACTCTTAATGGTGAGTTACAAATTGCTTTGGATAATGCAATAGGCATTCATCATGTTGATACAGTTTGGGACTTTGGATATACCGGAGAAGGAATTAGCATTGCAATTATTGATACAGGTATTGATCCATTACATGTAGGTTTGAATGATTTCGATGATGATCCTTCAACTGCAGATCCTAAGGTTGTTGCATTCTATGATGCGCTAGATGGCAGCGGGGACGATGGAAGCGGTGAAACAGAGCCATATGATGATCAAGGCCATGGTTCACATTGTGCAGGTATTTCAGCAGGAACTGGTGCAGTTGGTGAAGGTCCATTAAGTGATGGTTCAACACCGTACAGAGGAGTTGCCCCTGGTGCCTCTTTAGTCGGTGTCAAGGTATTAGACGGTGGAGGTTCAGGAAGCTTTGCAGAAGTGATGAAGGGTATGGAGTGGACTATTGATAATCAAATCAAATACAATATTCGTGCAGCCTCTATGTCTTTAGGTGGTGTTTGGTTAGTTGAATTAACTCAAGAACAAGAAGAGCGTATTACCCATTTAGCAAATGAGATGGTAGCAGCGGGGATTTCGTTAATGATAGCAGCAGGTAACAGCGGTGGTTACGGAACAATAGGTACACCTGGTGCAGCTAAGGATGTCATAACTGTAGGTTCTACAGAAGATAGCAAAGAATTAGCAGTTTATTCAAGTAAGGGTCCAACTCATGAAGGCCAAATTAAGCCTAATGTAGCTGCAATCGGTTCTGCAGTAATGTCGGTTGAAGCAAACAGTGGAAACGGCTATGCATCCTATTCCGGAACAAGTATGGCTACACCCATGGTTGCAGGAATGGCAGCTCTACTTCTTCAAGCAAATCCAGACCTACAGCCTTTGATGGTTCGAAGTATTTTGGAATCAACTGCTGAATACAGATGGTTGAGTCATCCTGTAAGGCCAAACAATGATTACGGTTGGGGATTTGTTTTAATGGATGCAGCATTGGAAGAAGCAATTCAATATGATGCTAGTCTTTCGATTAATTTGAGTGCAGATACTTCTGTTATTTACTACGAAGGTAATGAAACAGATGGTGGTAACGACACTGCGTCTAGATTTTTCGTTTATGAAAATCAAAATTTAGAATTTGTTACAGAGGGTAACATTTCCAATATTGAATGGAGAGATGTTCTCATTGAAGATATTTGGCATACTGTTGATTCTATAGATAAGATAGATGTTATGCAAACTCAACTTGGAAAAGGAAATCATACTATTTGGGTTAGGGCAATTAGTTCCGAGGGAATAAGTGCACCGTTAACAATTGCTTTGAATATAGGAGAAGCACTCCCTTCTAAAAGTGAAGATACTCCAGGCTTTTCATTTGCGTTTGTTGTGTTCTCGCTTCTATTAGTCACAATTTCCAGATCTAGAAGAGCATAATACATATATATCCCCTTGATAGGGAAATATTATGCAAGAATTCAATGTGTCATTGGCTGATAAGCCAGGAGAGTTGGCTGAAGTCGCATCAGCTGTTGGAGAAAATGGAATCAATATTCTTGGTTGTGTAGGCATGGGTCGTTCGAGTGCTTCAGTAACAATGGTCACCGATGATGAGGAAGCTACTGCTAAAGTTTTGAAAGATATGGGTAGAGACTTCGAAGCTAACGAATTGCTATTGACAACACTTTCAAATGAACCAGGGGCACTTGCAAAAATGGCAACTAAGTTGAGTGATGCAGGCATTAACATCATCTCATTTTACATTATGAAAATGGAAATGGATGCTGCTGATGTAGCACTAACAACAGACAATCCAGAGAAGACTAAAGAAATTTTAGGAATATAAGCTAAATGCGGGTTGATCTTCACGGTCTACCTCTATCAGATGCTAAGTTAAAATCACAGATTGCGGTTGCTGAAGCTTGGGAATCTTCGCAACCTTCTATTGAACTAGTTCATGGTCATAATTTAGGGACTGTCATCAAAGATTACGTCCAACGTGAAAATGGCTTGCAGAGAGATATAAAACGGATATATCCTGAAATTTGTAAACTTAAATTATCCGATAAGGGGTTAGGTTCAACATTGATAAAATTTAGGAGAAAATAGATAGTAATGGATTTGACTTCTCTTCTGGCTTTATCAATTGTTTGCGCAATGGGAGCAATGTCGCCGGGACCTAGCCTTGCCGTGGTTTTGAGAAATACAATTTCCGGTGGAAGGTTACAAGGCATTATGACCGGCATTGGTCACGGGATTGGTTTTGGACTTTATGCTTTAGTTGCTGTCACAGGACTTTCAGCTCTTCTACTAGCTCATGATTCAACATTTTTATTCTTGCAGTGGAGCGGAGCTCTAGTCTTGCTTTGGTTATCTTACAATATGCTCACTTATATTCCTTCAAACGCTAATGAAAGTCATGAAATTAGCGGACGTAAAGGTTTCATCGAGGGTTTCTTGATATCTTTTTTAAATCCTAAGATTTTAGTATTTCTGGTAGCTGTCTTTAGTCAATTCATTGATCCCGAAATGAATCAAATGGAAAGAATAATCATGGCAATTTTAGCAGGACTTATAGATACTATCTGGTATGTTTTAGTTGCAGCCGTTCTTGCAGGCACTCCGCTGATTGATACGTTACGCTCCAATTCAGTAATTATAGATCGTGTAATAGGTTTAGTTCTTTTCTTTTTGGCATTAGCTCTAGTTGGTAAGACTTTCATTTGAGCTTTCCATTTCATTAATGGTTTTTCTAACCCATAGGGGGCCAACTATAGCAGACACACTAACAGAAATGGCAATGGAATACCACACCCACACAATGTCTCTAGAATCAATAATTGCAAAATAATAAGCTAGAGGTGCCGAAACAAGTAAAACTCTCAATGCTGTAATTACTAGAACTGGTATTCCCTGACCTAATCCCTGCATAATTCTACCGCAAGGCATTGCAATTCCAACAAATGGATATGTAAAGCACAATGTTCTCAATGCACTTACTCCAATATTCTTGATATTTTCATCATCTGTGAATAGACTAATGATGCTTGGTGCAAGCAAGTATACAATGGTTGAAGCAATTGCAACTATAACGAATGCTCTTGAAATTGCGTAAATAATAATACTTTTTACTTTGTCAAATCTTTTTGCCCCAGCAAACATTCCCACAGTAGTAACTAGGCCTGTAGCAATTCCCATTATTGGAAGAAACATTAGCATATCCAACCTTCCAGATATAGTGTATGCAGCTACAGCGTCAGGGCCATATCCAATTATTAAAATATAATTAAAGACACCTTGTCCAAATGACATAATAATCATTGATATTGAGGAAGGAATACCAACAACTAAAATTTCTTTCATAACCTCCTTTGAAAAGGTAAAATTTTGCATATCAAATGAGATATACGCATGATCTTTGAAGAATAGCATAAATATGAAAATAAAAAATACTATCATTTGGGAAACTACGCTTGCAGCTGCAGCTCCTTTCACACCCATGCCTAATCCAAATCCTCCGTATTCGTCTAAGTCAAAAATAAAAATAGGATCTAAAATAATATTCAAGATTGTTCCTGTAGCAGCTACCATTACTGGGAATTTCATATCACCTTCACCAGCTAGTATAGATCGGAATACAATTGAAAACACAATAAACATCATCCCATAGCAAGTAACTCTGAGATAGCTCCATGATTCGTCAATCAGCTCTTCGGGCGACCCCAACATTGAAAGAACTTTTTTACCAGTTAATAAGCCAAAGAATGTTAAAGTAACTCCCATAAAAAGCGCAATCAATAAACCGTGCTTTGCAGCATTATCAGCTTTTTCTTTATCTTCTTCTCCAATAGCCCTAGCTATTGTAGCTGTAATTCCTGTACCAATTCCAAATGTAATTCCCATAACGAAGAAGTAAAGGGGCATGTTGAATGCAACTGCTGCAATCGAACTTCCACCTAACTGGCCAATGAACAGCATATCAACTATTGAATAGAAAGTCTGTATAGCCATACCAGCAATAACTGGAATTGCAATAGACCAAAGTGAACGTTCAGGATTTTCTAAGAATTCGTTCAGGCGAGATTCTTTTTGTTCAGCCACAATATGCCTTTCTCAATGGGCTATAATAGTCATACTATTGATTTTGTAACTTTTGTTTTATCAAAGCTTCAAATTTTTCTGCATTGCCTTCACATTCAATCATTTCATTTTTAGTAACTACAGTAACATACCCTGTGGCAGTTTTTCCAATAACGCAAGGAGTGACTCCTTTGGTATACTTTTCAATTGCAGAATTTCTTTCGTTGAGATGGATAAAATCAATGGTTATGGGTAATCTTTTCTCACAAGCAGCCCATTCCTTCTTCGATTTACCATGTGTGATGTCGCAAAGAGAGCAATGCTTGTTTGAGAAAATTTTTCCAGCAAAATATTTAATTTCACCAAAAATTCCCCCATCTGCGTCGTAAATTCCGATTAGTTTGGTTATGCCCGGCACTAACGCCCCTTTTCAATTGTATTTAAATGATTTTTCTCTAGTGCATAAATGCAGTGCGTAATGTTATATTGCATAACTGCAGTTGAAATTATTGAGTACAGACAATAATAGCGAGGAAATAGAGCCTCCAACTGAATTATATGCATACCATGCCACAAGTTCATTTGCTAATGATATCTCTATGCCATATTTGAGTTATTATGCTGTACGATTGGGAGCTTCATTTGAGCAAATTGCTTGGATTCAATCATTGATGAATCTTTTACCAAACGCTCTACAATATTTCTGGGGTTGGGTTTCAGATACTAAATCTATAAGGACTTATTGGATTATAGGAGGTTCAATATTTGGAGCTATTTCCTTGTATTTACTCTCAACGGTTAATGATCCAAACGAAATGTTATTCCTTGTAGTAATCTATTCAGTTTCGTTATCAATTATCAATCCGACTTGGGCTGCTTTACAGGGAGATTGGATGAATCCCTCCAAGAGAGGAAGTACACTAAGCAAATTCCATGTTATAGGTGGTTTGCTTGGTTTAGTAGGTTCACTAATTGCAGTTTATTCAGTTTATACTGACGGTTCAAATTCAGCGGAACCGTTTAGGCCATTATTTACTTTCGCGGCAGTAGCTACATTCGTTGGAGGTCTAATATTAATCAGAGTTCCTTACAGAGATCCTGAAAAAACAAAAGATTTAGTGCTATCAGAAACTGCAAAGAAAGAATATTCTAACACTTTTCAAAGTTACGTTCGTGCACAGGCCTTTTACGCTTTGAATATGTCTCTGATTTGGCCCCTATTTGCTATGATTTTGATTGAGGTTCTTGAAGTCGACAATATTGTATTAGTTGCTTTCAGTCTAGTTGGCGCAGTATCCGAAATGGCTTTTCAGCCAATTATGGGCCGATTAGTTGACAGAGTTGGGCCGCTACCTGTTCTAATTATGAGTAGGATAGGGTTTGCTATCTTGCCTTTCATTTATGCTTTTTTCCCTATTATCGAAGTTATGATTCTTCTTCAAATAGTTATTCTAGGTCCATGTTTCAGTGCATTCTTGATAACTTCTAACGCAATGGTTCTAGATCTTGCACCTAACAAAGAAAGGGCAGCATACTTTAGTTATTACAATACTCGTGTTGGAATAACTACCTTCGTTGGAGCACTTATTGGAGGATATATGGCCGGCTACCTTGAAGATTTTTACAACGATACTTGGAAAGCTATTTTCACAATATTTATCATTTCTGGAATAGGCAGAAGCATAGGAACTATTCCATTTTTAAGTCTTAGAATTCCTAAAAAATATCCTGGTTCAATTTATTTAGTAGATAGACTTATGGAATTTAGGATGTTTAAACGTCGTTAGAATCAATAATACTTTTGTATTAATTTATGAAAATAATGAACGCCAATTTCTCTTCTCGGTGAGTACCTTCCTCTGTCGTAAGCTTTTGACTTAATTCCTTTTTGAACAGATTCAACTATCTCTTCGTCTTCTAATTCGACTTTATCTAATCCACTTCCAGCCCCTTTTTCCATCAATTCTTCTTTCCAAACATAAGTAAAGTACTCGATTTGGGTTTCTTCCGGGGATTTTGGTTTGACTACATTTACAGAAAGCCCCCATGGATAAAAATTAAACATCATATTGGGGAAAAGAAAGAAATAGTAGGCAGCCACATTTTTACCATAATCTTGATGATTTTTAGGTAGTTCAAATGTGTTTTCATTGTCTTTGCCTATTCCTATTTGTAAAACAGTGTTATCAATACCTTCTGTAAAATATTCATCGTACTCTAATGTTTGGTTCAAGTCTTTATGAACAAATGGAATGTGGAAGCCTTCGAGATAATTGTCACAGTAGAGTGCCCAATTAGCCTTTACATTGTATATTCTTGACATTTCTGGTTTGTATTTGAATTCCTCTATTGGTAGCCAAGACAGCCTTTCAATCATTGGCCCTATTAATTCGCTAATATCACATTTTTTATCATTAATTATGAATATCATTTTTTTCCACAAATCCATTTCAATGCGAGGCAAATTATCAGATTTAGATGGGAAATTTTCTACATCTTCGAATTCAGGCATAAATTTCATTTTTCCATCAATGTGGAATTGTCTACCGTGATAACCACAGACTAAATTCTTAGTTTTTGTAGCTTTTTCGCAAACAATTGTACCTCTGTGTGTACAAACATTAGATAAACATCTGATATTTTTTCCATCTTTTGTTAATACATACGGTTCATCAACCATTCCTTCTAACAAAATATCAGGATGTACGTTATTTTTTTCTAAGAGATCAGTATCTCCTACAAATTGCCAACTTCGGTTGAATATTTTTTTAAGTTTTCTATAAACTTTAGGGCTATGATAAAATTTTGAGGGTATTGTTTTTGCCTTGCGGATATCATCGTCAATGTCAAGTTTCAACGCCTTCGGCCACCGCCACCGCTTCGGCTTCCACCGCTACTTCGGCCGCCACCGCCTCGGCTTCTGCTACCACTTCTTCCTCCACCGCCGCTGCGGCTACTTCCTCCACTTCTTCTGACGGCTCGACTATTTCTTCCTCCATTACGGTTGTTATCGGATCCAAATACTCCAAAAGAACCCCTACGATTTAGTTCGTAATCTTCACGCATACTGCTAATTCGCTGAGCAGTTCCTATAAAAATACCAATGAAAACTATTGAAAAACAACAGATTGCACCAATGCCCATGAGGAAAAATGCACTCTCAGTGTCTTCATAATATTCTCCAAATTCACTATATGCCTCGCCGGCGTTCTCGGGATTGTAAAATATTTTCACTGTAGAGTTAACTGCCAAGCGCTCATCCGTTGCATTGATAAATTCTTGGAATAATTTATCTTCTCCCTCTCTCTTTAGAACGTCTACCCAGTGACTTTCCCATAATTCCACTATTTCTCCAAAGGAACAATCTTCACAACCTTCTTGGCCATTTAAATCACTCGTATTTTCGACAGTGTAGATGTAAGATACTTCAGCGACGTAAACAAAGTCTTTCCAGCATTCATCGTCGTCAAAATATCCATCATCATTTCTGTCTTCACAATATTCTTCGGTTATGAATTTATCTTCAACGCGTGTATATTCTATAGTTCCTTCAACAGAAGGCCATTCACTAGGATTTTTCCCATCTGATCCTCCGTCACCAAATTGGAAGTCAGCAGAACCAATTGCAACAATAAGAAAAGGAATAGTTGTAATAATAAGAAACGCCCAAACATACCAGGGTAGTTTCTCAGAATTATCATCCTCATCCGGAGGAGTATATTCATCGTTTTCAGACTTAGGGGTAGTATAGCTTCCACTCCTTGCTCCTGTTTCTGAAGGAGTTTTCGATGATGCATATCTGTCATTATCTTCACCACTCCTCCATTTGCGATATGCTTCACTATCTTGTTCGTAATCTTCGTCTTCAGCCAAATGTATCCCTCATTCTATCTAAGAAAGATGGTTTTGTTGAGTCTAGTTTCTTTAACTCTTCCCAAAGTTTTCTTGTTTTACCATTAGGTTTTGGTACTTTTATATTTATCCTGACATGTTGGCTTCCTTTAATTGAAGGCCTTGTAATATCTGGCATTCCTTTTCCTTTTAGTCTAAGAACATCCCCTGATTGTGTTCCCGATGGAATACTTAGCTTCACATTTCCTGCTAAAGTAGGTACTCTTATGCTGTCACCAAGTACAGCTTGTGAGGGACTTATATCTAAATCTAAGATAATTTCATTGTCTTGTCTTTGAAATATTTCATGTCTTTTTACATTTACAACTATGTACAAGTCACCTTTTGGTCCATTATTTGGGCCCGCGCTTCCTTGCCCTCGCATTCTTAATCTGTAGCCATCATCAGCTCCGGCAGGAATTTTCAGCTTTATCTTTTTGTCAACGGATACAATACCTGATCCTTTGCAATCTTTGCAAGGTTTGTCTATAACACTTCCAGTTCCCCTACAATCAGAACATGTATCTGTAGAAACTGTTTGCATAAATCCTCTTTGCATTACTTTCCTTACAATCCCTTGGCCGGCACAAGTAACACATGTTTTTGCAGTTCCTCCTTTAGCAGCTCCAGAACCGTTACATGTTTTACATGAATCTTCTCTAGGTATGGTAATTTCTTTTTCTATGCCTGTGAATGCTTCTTTAAGATCTAATGTAATGTCATATCTTAGATCATTTCCTCTATTATTTGGTTGGCTTTGTCCTCCACCAAAAAGCTGTGAAAAGATACTTCCCATTCCACCACCTCCCCCTTGCCTTCCACCAAAGAGTTGACCAAATAAATCCGATATATCACCTTGGTGACTGAACTGATCCCATGAGAATCCTCCTCCGCCGAAATCTACACCATCATGTCCGAACTGATCGTACCTGCCTCTTTTTTCACTGTCAGCTAATACTTCATAAGCTTCAGAGATTTCTTTGAATTTCTTTTCGGCTACTTCGGGGCTTTCATCACTTGCATCAGGATGATGTTTTCTTGCTAATTTCCTGTATGCTTTTTTGATACTTCTTTCATCTGCCCCTTTTTCAATTCCCAGAACTTCGTAGTAATCCCTCTTTGCCATTTGATGGCTCTATTTTGGCCTTTTAATAAAACTTTAGAATTGTTTCGAAGATATGCCTCTAGATCCAATGAATATGAAAGATATTCCAACAATCAATATGATAAATGTAGAGATTAGTGGATCTGTAGCAATAGTATCATTGTTACTATTTACCAGGCCATAGTCAGAAGCAGTTACACTCCATCCCATTTCAGTTAGTGAGTCATAAATTATTGAATTAATATAGTGTGTTAATGTAATTTGTTGATAATTTTGACCAGACATAATTTGTTCCCAAAACAGCCAGTAGATGAAGCATATCAAGTAAGGTCTTTCAAAGTATACATTTATTGCGCAGAATATGGATAAAAATCCAATCCAGTTAAGTATTACTATCTTTATCACTAAAGCTAAAAGCCCGATTTCCTCAAGTATTCCATGAATTCCTGCTCCCATCATCACTATTATGTAAAATATTGTAGAATATAGTCCAAGTAAGATAACTCCAGTTATAATTCCACTAATGTACCTGTAAGTAAAAATTTCTATAGGGTGAATTGGTGATGTCCTTAATATCTGCATGGTTTTCAAATTGTATTCCTCACTAATTAGTTCAGAGCTAAACATAATACCTAAAAGTAATGCGATAAATCCAATTCCAAAGTATTCTGATATTTCCAAAAATAAGACTCTTAAATCTTCATGTAATAATTCTCCACTACTGGTGTAATATATTTTTTCGCCATTCACTTCTTCTGAAATACGATCTCCTGAAAATTCATAATAAACAAGTAATCCCAGAGCGCACGGCAACATCAAGATTGCCACTAAAACCCAAGTTAATTTGTTTGTAATTAATCTGTATGAGCAATCTTTGAATATTGGAGGAAATAGCGTTGGAAATCGTTTGAACATTTTGCTTATTTCCATTGTTTTCCCTCCACTAATTTAGAATATAGCGAGTCTAGTGTGTCGTCGTCAGAGACTATTTTTTCGACAATAATTTTTTCATCCTCAAGGATTTGTGGGAATTCAGTATAAAATTTTTCAGACTCGTTAGTTTCTAATATTATTTCACCTTCGCTTTCTAATAATCTGCCTGCAGTTATCCATTTTTCATCTAGCATACGTTTGACTAGCGGTCTTAATTGATTTTTATCGATAGGGGATATTTTGATTTGAATTGGTATATTCGACATTAACTTTCGTATTTCATGTCTGTTACCTGAAGCTAATACTCTTCCATTATTAATCAATATGATATTGTCTGTTAAATACTCAACATCATGTAAAATATGACTGGATATCAAAATAGTCTTCCCTTCCTCAGACCATGAATTAATTTTTTCCATTAGTAAGTGTCTAGTTGTTGGATCTGCTCCTTGGAACGGTTCATCTAAAACTAAAATTTGTGGATTGAATGCAGTTGCCCTAGCAACTTTCGTTTTTTGCCTCATACCTCTTGAATATGTACGAATTTTTCGATACATTGAGTCTTGTAATCCCAATTCTATTAATGAATTTTCAGCCTTTTCCACAGCTTCCTCTTTACTAAAATCGTGGATCATTAAGAAATACGAAACGTAATCAACTGCACTCATATGTTCATAAAAGCAATCATATTCTGGAACAAACCCAATTTTATTTCTTAGATCAAAATTATCAAAAGGATTTACTCCATCCACATATACTGAACCTATTGATGGCCTCGCCAATCCAAGTAACACTTTCATTGTAGTTGACTTTCCAGCACCATTCGGACCTAATATTCCCGTAACTCCAGGCCCAATATTTAGAGATACATTTGAAATTCCTTGCACTCTACCGTAATTCTTGGTAACTTCTTCAAAAATAATCGTGCTCATTTAGTAACCTCCATTTTAGATATGATGTAATTTACAAGAAGTATAAAGGAAGAGAATAGTAAAACGTATAGACCAATAATTATGCTTAGAGGAAATTCGATGACTTCAGGACTACCAAATATCGTAACAAAGTAATCTACGTTGAAAATTTTATAACTTATTATGTCTAGGAAATGAATGATTGATAAAAGTAGGATATATTCCGAATTTTCAATATCCATTTCAGACATCAATCCATAAAAAATTTCCACTATTAGAGATACTCCATATACTGTGCCAAAAAAACCTGCAGAAGCTAGAGACTCCCGGTTAATTGCAGCCGAAAAGGTAATTCCTATTATTGAGTAAGAAATTGAATAAAAAATAGCCTGTAGAATTAGATTGCTTAATGTCCACATATTACTGCTAAGAAAGTCTACATCTAGCCCAGATTTTGAAAATTGTGAAATAAAGACGACTAAATTTGGAATTAAAGTAATTGTAAGCATTAGTAGGAAAATAGGTATTATTCTTGCAATCAGATAATCAATTCTGCTTATTGGTCTAGAAAGGTAAAGATGTATTGATTTATCAGTTAAATCATTAGCAATAAGGCCGCTGCTTGCGACAGCAGCAATTAATACCAAAAATATTCTAGTTCCGCCATATTGTAAATCTCCATAAAAATTTAGGTGCGTACATGTTTTTAGTTCTTCAGAAACTGTATTGCAAGGATACGAGTCTTGTCCTAATAATAGATAAAATGCAAATGTCCAAAGGTACACAATGCCAATCAGAAAAAGTATGCTCTTATTTTTAAGACTAAATAGTTTTTCGAATCCTCTAAGACCCATCCCCAAAATAATATTTCTTCTATCACTTAAATTAGGCTTGAAATCTTTAAATTTATCGGCTATCTTAGCATCATTCTTCAATTTACTACCTCCAGATAAATATTGTCCATTGTCATTGCAATTCTCTCCATCTCGTATAATTGACATTTAGCACTGGCTGCAGCGGAAATTATTTCTTTGAAACTTTCTTCATTCTTGTAAGGAATCCTTATCCATCTATCAGTGATTTCAATATTTCTCTTGTTATTATTTTGTTTTAAGATAGAAATGAACTCATCTGAGTTTTCTCCGACTCTTATTTGTATAGTATCAGTTTGTCTCTTAACTAGCTCTTTTACATTTTCTTTTATCTGTAGCTTGCCATTATTAATTATAATAACATAATCACAGACAGTTTCAACATCTTGAAGTATGTGTGTGCTCAGTAAAACGTTTGTATTACTAATTTCAGCTAGTCCATTGATAGTCTCGAGCATTTCCTGTCTCGCATTAGGATCCAATCCCGATGTGGGCTCATCAAGAAACATTAGTTCCGGACCGTGGACCAACCCTTGTGCCAACTTTATTTTCTGCCTCATACCGCCAGAATATTCTTCAATTAAGCGATATTTCTCTTCGCCCATTCTTAGATGCCCTAATATTTCATGCGTTCTCTGTGTAGCAGTTTGGTAGTCTAAACCAGAAACTTGTCCCATTTCAATTAAAAATTCGACACCAGTCATTTTGTTTGGAATACAATCGTGTTCAGGCATGTAACCAATTTTTTTTCTGATTTCAATTGAATTCTTATCTAAATTTTCACCTAGAACTGTAATTTCTCCACTAGTAGATTCAATTAATCCTAGTGCGATTTTGACAAATGTACTTTTTCCCGCTCCGTTAGGTCCTAGAATTCCAATCTTACCTTTTGGAATATCTACAGTAAAGTCATCTAAGGCAGTCACCTGACCATATTTCTTTATGACATTTTTTGCTTCAATCATCAAAATCTAATATACTAACCTGCCCCTCTTATTTAAATTATTTTGAAAAAAGTGATTTAAATTAATTTTATATACTGTCATGAGTGCGAAGGAATACCGTAGAAGAGATGTAATCTCGTTTTACTACGGAGGTGAAACCATCGCGTCAAACAAGATAAATCAAGCTATCGCCGATGCTCTCAGTTCAAATGGAGAGCGCAAATTTGTAGAGACTGTCGAGGTTGCAATCAATCTTAAAGATGTAGATTTACAAAACCCTCAAAAAAGAATTAGCGCTGAAGTAGCTCTTCCACACGGACGTGGAAGACCTGCCCGAGTTGCAGTTTTTGCCCAGGGTGAAATGGCAGTTATTTCCAAAAAAGTAGTTGACACAGTAATTTCTCCTGAGCAAATAGATGAACTTTCTGAAAATAAACGTGAAGCTAGAAAGCTAGCTGGTAAATTTGATTTCTTTGTAGCTGAAACTGGTTTGATGGCTAGTATTGGTAAAAGTCTTGGTGTAGTTTTAGGTCCAAGAGGAAAAATGCCTCGACCTATTCCTCCTCAAGCAGATATTGAGCGAATTATCAAAGGATTAACTAATTTAGTTCCAGTTCGCACAAAAGATCGTCCTACTTTCCATGTCCCAATTGGAAATGTTAGCATGTCCCAGGAACAGTTAGCTGATAACTTAGAAACTATATTGAAACGTGTAGAATCCAGTTTAGACAGAGGTTACGATAACATTGCTTCTGTTTGGGTTAAAACTACAATGGGTAAATCAGTGAGGTTGCAATAATGGTGAAAGCATACGTTGCAGACTGGAAAAAAGATGAAGTTTCTCAACTTCAAGATTTTGTAAAGTCAGCCGATGTTGTTGGTCTAGTTGACGTTAGTGGTATTGGCGCTAAGCAAATGTTGGATATGAGAGCTTCACTTAGAGACTTAGGTGTAAAGCTAAGAATGTCCAGAAATCGTCTTTTGAAGCGTGCGTTAGAAACTTCATCTAAAGACAAAAAAGGTGTAGAACAAGTTATTGAAGCTTTGGAGCCAAAGCAATTAGCATTATTTTCTTCAACTGCAAATCCTTTCAAAGTATTTCAGATGCTTCTAGAGTCACAAACTCAAGCTCCAGCTAAAGGTGGAGAGATAGCATCTTATGATATCATTATTGAAAAAGGACCAACAGCTTTTCCAGCAGGACCTATTGTAGGAGATTTCCAAAATGCAGGTTTCCCTGCTGCAATTGAAAAAGGAAAAATTGTAATTCGTAAAAAACATACAGCAGTAGCTAAAGGCGACGTTATCAGTGAAGAAGTCGCATCAGCTCTTGCAAAACTTGAAATTTATCCGATAACCGTAGGAATGCAATTGTTAGGAGCATTTGATGGAGAGACTTTCTATCTTTCTGATGTCCTTAACATTGATCTGGAAGCTTTCCGTGGTAACGTACAAAGCGCTACTGCACAAGCTTTCAATTTAGCATTTAATACGAAGTACTTCACAGGATCTGTGATGCCATCATTGCTTTCCAAAGCTCATAATGACGCTTTGGCAGTTGCGATGTCAACATCTTATCCAACCGATTCAACGATCAAATCGTTGCTTGCTAAAGCTCACTCAGCAATGTTGGGTGTCGCTTCAAAGTCAGGCGATGGTGCTGATGATGAATTGAAGGAAATGCTAGGCAACGCAGCTACAGCAGCAGCGGCAGCTCCAGCACCTGTGGAAGAAAGCAAATCATCTGATGATGAAGAAGATGACGAAGAGGAAGAGGAAGCATCCGAAGAGGATACGGCCGCTGGACTCGGAGCATTATTCGGATAGAAAAAGGAGGCAAAAAAAATGGAATACGTCTATACAGCAATGTTGTTGCATTCAGCAGGAACAGAAGTAAGCGCAAAAAGCGTAGAAAAAGTCTTGAAAGCCGCAGGCGTCAAGGCAGACAAATCAAGAGCAGAAGCTCTTGTCGCATCTCTTGAAGGAGTAGATATCGAAGAAGCAATGGCTACAGCAGCAGTGGCAGCACCAGCAGCTAGCGGTGCAGCACCAGCAGCAGCAGCTTCTGAAGAAGCTCCAGCAGAAGAAGCTGAAGAAGAAGAAGAAGAAGTAAGCGAAGAAGATACAGCAGCTGGACTAGGTGCACTTTTCGGTTAAGGTTGAATGGGCATAAAGCCCTATAAATTCAATGGATTCCGATCAGGAAAACCAAGCCACTACAGCATCTGAAGATAATCCTTCTTCAAACTCTAGCGAAAGCTCTGTAGATACGCAACAAGATTTCAGCAAATTCTCAGTTGATGAATTAAAATCTAAACTCAAAGATGCTGGTTTACCAGTATCAGGTAAGAAAGCTGACCTGATTGAGCGCTTAGAATCATCATTATCCGAATCGTCAGATGATAAATCTGAAGAGTCAAGTGATGAAACCGATTCAGATGAAGATTCCGATAAACCTGTTGTTAATCCAGTACTATCGCCAGAGGAATTGGAGCAACTATCTAGATCTGAGTTGAGAAAGATTCGTAAAGAGTATCACCAGAAGGCTGAAGAACTGCGAGTAGGGCGAGATGAATTAAATCTCACATCCCAAACTCATGCTTCTGAAAGGAACGATTTGAATGTTAAAGCAAAAGAATACATGGATGAAGTTCACATGTATCGAGATAGGCGAAACGGTTTGAATGTAGAAGTCGGCCAAATTCGTGATGAAAGAAATGAAGTAACTGAAAAAGTTAATTCATTGAAGGATAATTTCTTATCTTTGAAACGTAAAAGGTTTTCGGGTCAAAATTTACCTCCGATAGCAAGACTTAGGAAACAAATACAAGAATTAGAAATTAAGCAAATGACGACTCCTCTTACAACAGATAAGGAGCGCGCTTTGGTTGAGGAAATATCATCATTACAGAATAAAATAAAACAGCACGATGAATTGATTGAAACTGATACAGAGGTTTTAGATGCTAGAGATACATTTAGGGAAGCTGAAAACAAACGCCGTGAATTAAGCAAGTCTATGCAAAAGAGTAGACAAGAAGCTCAAACTGCACACCATTCGATGAAAGATTCACTAAGACTTAATCGCTCAACTCGAAGAAAAGCAGATGCTGCACAACGCGCATTTGTTAAGGCTAAAGAAAAAGCAGACATTGTTCACAATGAATATATTGAATATTTGAGAGGAATGCAAGAGATTGACAGGATGACTGCATCACAGGGCAAATCAGGTTCCGTAGCAGATCAGAAAGCTAGTGCCGCTAGTGCTGAAGATTTATTTGCTAAATTTTTGGCTGGTGAAAAGTTATCAACTGAACAGTTAATGATTATCCAAAAAGCGGGAATGCTTTAATTTTAATCTAAATTTTTTAACTACCTTTTGGGTTTGACTAAAATGAAAGATCCACTCTGGGTGCCTTCAAAGGAAAGAATAAGGGATTCTTTGATGTATGAATTTATGCAGGGATGTCCAGAAAAATTTGACTCTTATTTCGATTTGCATGAATGGTCAATTAGAGATATGGAGAGTTTTTGGTCTCAGTTTTGGGATTTTTCTAATATTAAATATTCAAAGTCATATGATTCAGTATTAAAAAATCCAATCATGCCTGGTGCCGAATGGTTTTCAGGTTCTGAGCTTAATTATGCTGAAAATTTACTCAAAGGAGATCCGAATCAGGTAGCTGTTATCTCGCTTGGCGAAAGTGGTTCAGCTAAATCTATGACTTTTAGAGAACTTAATCTTAAAGTATCTTCCGTGCAGAAAGGATTGGCTAATTTAGGTGTTAAAAAAGGCACAATTGTGGCTGGTTTTGTTCCTAATTGTGTTGAAACAGTAATCGCCATGCTTGCAGTATCCTCACTTGGAGGAATATGGACGTCATGCTCACCAGATTTTGGTTCTAGAGGAGTAGTTGACAGATTTGGGCAAGTTAATCCACACATCTTAATTACTTCAAATGGTTATAGCTATAACGGTAAATTCTTCAACTTGGAAGACAAAGTTAACGGAGTTCTGAATGTAATTGACAGTATACAACATGTCGTAGAAATCGAATATGTTGATATTAGTTCCAACTTTAATCATGTTTCAGTAGTTTCATTTGATAATTTATTAGGCAATGAGCCCTCCAATCCAAGTTTCGAGCAATTACCTTTCGACCATCCACTTTACATAATGTATTCTTCAGGAACTACAGGACCTCCTAAGTCAATCATTCATAGCTCAGGAGGTACTTTAATTCAGCATATGAAAG
>MIZA01000020.1 GCA_001875345.1 Marine Group III euryarchaeote CG-Epi1 | reverse complement strand
AAAGTTCGTCCAGCTTCTAATATTACTTTCTTAGCCATATACTCCCTTTGTAAGGAGATTTATTAAACTATCTAACTCACTTCAAGAGAAGTATAAATTTCGTTTGTAGTTATATTAACTCTCACGAAAGTAGTACACTTTGGTAGATCTTTTATTCTTCGGGCACCGACGTACGAGCATGCAGATCTTACTCCTGCACGAATCTCACCCTCTACGGAACTACCGGCTTTACTGATACCAAAATAGTTATCAATTTGCCCCATAATTCCCTCACTTGGAGTAGATGCTGGAGCTTCTGATACGTTGTTTTCGGTACCACTATTTTCTGTGTCGTCGTCACTCATAGGTTTACACCTAAACAACATTAAGTGAGGATTTCTTTTTAAATGTACCGGATGTTTCAGAAAGTAAAACTCAGCCTTTTACATTGATTTAAAGATTCTCATAATCTGACTGTTTGAAGACTGAAACTTTGTTATTTTCGGCCCAAAGTTTCCATTTTCGATATTCACTTTTTTTCATACCTTTTTTATGAAAGTAAATACCGTTAGATTTTCCGGCTTTAAGTGCTCTTATAAGCATATTTTCAGTTAAATGAGGTATTCCATAATTCGCTACCATGTGGCCAAAAGATACCTTGTGAGATAGTGCAGCTTCAGTAAACCTTGGCGTATAGTGTCCACCACCAAAACCTAGAACATTTATACCTTCTTTGATTTTAAATTCCAGAAGGGATTTAATTAGTGCTCTTGCAGGTTCTTCATCCTCCCATTGCTTTTCTGTAGATCCAATTTCTAGAAATATAGTAGGAGTTTCTAGCAAAGGTCCGTGATGAGTGGCCTCAAAGCATACATCATATCCATTAAGCTGATTCTTCTTTATTTCTCTTAAGAGAGAGGTCATAATATCAGAGGAAGCTGGCGTAACTTCTCCCTTAATTCCACCATAATCTGCATCCCCCCAATTTCCAATAGGATGAACTGTTAAGCTAGGTTTTCCACTTGCAGCTTTATGCCTTGATAAAAAAATTATATTACTTAGTTTCAAACTATTTTCTCTTTCAAATACTTCATCAATTTTTTCTGCGTGAATATGTATCTTATTTATACTAATTAAATGAGTTCCTTCAACACAAAAGGGACCATGCGTTTTAGTAATTTTCCACATATCATTTCCATCAAATGTCCCGCATTTTTCCCATGGTGACATTTCCAATAATCTATCTCTTAAATTGATTGATGCTGAATCAGCTTTTGATGCAATAATTAGATTCATAAACCTTCAACAAGTCCAACCTTTACATTTCTTTCTTTGGCTACTTGTTTTGCTCTCGAATATCCTGCATCAACATGCCTCATAACACCAGTACCAGGATCCGTTGTTAAAACTCTGCTAAGTCTTTCATCGGCTTCCTTGGTTCCATCGGCAACGACCACCATTCCTGAGTGAAGTGAGTATCCCATTCCAACGCCACCACCGTGATGAAAGCTAACCCATGAAGCTCCTGATGCTGTATTCAGCAGGGCATTGAGTATTGGCCAATCAGCGACAGCGTCACTTCCGTCCTTCATGTCTTCAGTTTCTCTGTTAGGTGAGGCTACAGATCCAGAATCTAGGTGATCTCTACCAATGACCAATGGAGCTTTAACTCTTCCAGTTTTTACTAATTCATTAAAGGCAAGACCAGCCTTTTTTCTCTCTCCGTAGCCAAGCCAGCAAATTCTTGCAGGTAGTCCCTGAAAACTAATTCTCTTTTGAGCCATATTTATCCATTTGGCAAGCGCTTTATCCTCAGGGAATAATTCTAGCATAATCTTATCAGTTTCCAAGATGTCATTTGGGTCTCCGGACAAAGCTGCCCACCTGAATGGCCCTTTTCCTTCACAAAATAAAGGCCTAATATATGCAGGGACAAATCCAGGGAAGTCAAAGGCATTTTCAACTCCAGCTTCTTTTGCTCTTTCTCTTAAATTATTTCCATAGTCAAAAGTATGTGAACCTCTATCTTTCAATGTCAGCATATGCTTAACATGCGTTCCCATACTTTCATAGCTTAGTGAAATGTATTTTTCAGGATCCTCATTTCGTAACTTATCAGCCTCTGAATTCGTTAGTTCATGTGGAATATATCCTATCAGTGGGTCATGTGCAGATGTCTGATCAGTTAACAAATCAGGAGTCACATTTCTTTCTATAAGTTTTGCTAACAAATCAATTATATTGGCTTTAACTGCGATTGACTTAGCGATATTATTTTCTTTCCATTCCAACGCGGTGTCTATTGCATAGTCAATATTGTCGGTCATTTCATCACAATATTTTGTATCCAAGCGTTTTTGAATTCTTTCCTCATCCATTTCAGCAGCTAGAAAAGTGCCTCCGTTCATGGTTGCAGCTAATGGTTGTGCACCACCCATGCCACCTAGACCTCCTGTAACAACAAGTTTCCCTTCTAATGTTCCACTGAAGTGTTGTCTAGCAGCTTCGGCAAAGGTTTCAAAAGTTCCTTGTAGAATACCCTGTGATCCAATGTAAATCCAAGATCCCGCAGTCATTTGGCCATACATCATCAACCCTTCTTTTTCTAATTTGTCAAAATGCTCCCAATTCGCCCAATTCCCTACCAAGTTCGAATTAGCGATTAAAACTCGAGGGGCGTCAGAATGTGTTTTAAAAATACCGACTGGTTTTCCACTCTGCACAAGCAGAGTTTCATCATTTTCCAAGTCTTGAAGGGATTTAACAATTGCATTATAAGACTCAATATTTCGTGCAGCTTTCCCCCTACCTCCATAAACTATCAAATCTTCGGGTCTTTCAGCAACTTCAGGATCTAAATTATTCATTAACATTCTAAGAGCAGCCTCTTGCAGCCAACCTTTGCAACTCATTTCAGTCCCGTGTGGAGCTTTTACCATAACATATATTGTAACACCCTCTAAATTAAATATATTTCTACGAATATTTTAAAAAAACCCGGTTAGTTTAGTGCTAGCTGCTCCCGGCGGGCCCCCTCCCACCTCCCAACCTGTCGGTTGAGCGGCAACATTTTTAAATTCAATTTTAATTGGAACATATGATAAATCACAGAACGTATACAAATTACATACGTTGCTCTTGTGGGTTTATAGGTGAATCAATTGAGGCTAGACAACATAGAGAATGTCCTCAATGCCATTCAGTAGTTGAGGCCTGCTGTGAAGGAAATAATTGTAATTAATTAGTTTTTCCAGTTAATTTTCGCCAAATCCATTTTAGAGGGTCGTAGTATTCGTCTGCAACTCTTTCTTTCATGGGTATTATTGCATTATCTGTTATAGCAATATTTTCTGGACAGACTTCAGTACAACATTTGGTTATATTACACAATCCTATTCCATTATCATTTTTTATAGTTTCTAAGCGATCACCTTGGTCTAATGGATGCATTTCTAGCATTGCATTCCTCATCAAAAAGCGCGGTCCAGCATATTCTGATTTCATATCACTATCTCTTAAAACGTGACAAACATCTTGGCAAAGGAAACATTCGATACATTTTCTGAACTCTTGAACTCGATCGACGTCTTCCTGCAACATTCTTGGATCGTCTGTATCCGGGTGTTGGTAAGGTAAAATTTTCTTGTTAACTTCATAGTTCCAAGACACATCAGTTACTAAGTCTTTAACTACAGGAAATGCCTTCATTGGTTTAATTACTAAGGGTTCGGAAGGGTCATAGTCTGACATCCGTGTCATGCACATAAGACTTGGAACTCCATTAACTTCAGCTGAGCATGAACCACATTTTCCAGCTTTACAGTTCCATCTCACAGCTAAATCAGGAGCGTCATTTGCCTGAATCTCGTGAATAGCGTCAAGAACTACCATTCCGGGTCCACTCTCCATTTCAAATTCATGCATGAAATAATCTTCTTTTTCCCCTCTTTGAATGATTATTTTTCTTTTCATACGGCCTCCTTCATAACAAAGTCTTGCAATTCATCTGGCATAATCTTCTTATCTGATTTAACAATATTTAAGCCATCTGGCCCTTTTCTAATGATTATGTTCAAAGTTCCTAATTCTTTGTCATACTCAGGATAGTCTAACCTCGTGTGTCCTCCACGGCTTTCACGTCTTTCTTTGGCAGCCTCAGCTACGGCTAGAGAAGTTATTATCATATTTTTCATGTCTAGACATAGGTGCCAGCTTGGGTTGTAAGATCGATCTCCGGTTGCTTTTGCGTTTTCCACCCTTTTGCTCAAGTCTTTTAATTTTTCAATACCTTCGTTTAGTGATTCTTCTTCTCTCACAATTCCGGCATGCATTTCCATAATGTCTTGTAGTTCTCGGTGTAAATGATAAGGATTTTCAGTTTTTGTATCTGAAAAACAATCTATAATTTCATTTGCAGCTTTCTTAAGCTTACTTTTACTAAACGATATTTCTTCGGTGTTAAGTGCGAAATTTGCAGCAGCTCTACCTGAGATATTTCCAAAGACAAGTAAGTCAGATAATGAATTTCCTCCTAAACGATTTGCACCATGAAGTCCAGCAGCAGCTTCGCCTGCAGCATACATTCCTTTGAGGCTTGATGCGCCAGTTTCAGCATCAACAGTTATTCCCCCCATCATGTAGTGTGTAGTTGGTCCAACTTCCATTGGTTCCTCAGTAATGTCTAAATCACCAAGTTCTTTAAATTGATGATACATAGAAGGTAATTTTTTCTTTATGTAATCAGCATCTTGCCTATTTGCTATGTCCAAAAATGCTCCTCCGTGAGGACTGCCTCTTCCTTCTTTAACTTCCTTCATAATGGCTTTGGCAACTACATCTCTGGTTAGAAGTTCAGGAGGTCTCATTGCTCCCTCTATTCCTTTTAACCAGTCATTAGCTTCTTTTTCATCTTTAGCAGTTTCAGCAGCAAATGCTTCAGGAATATAATTAAACATAAATCGTTCGCCTTTATTATTCAATAAGACTCCACCTTCCCCTCTCACACCTTCGGTTACTAGCGTACCTTTGACACTTGGTGGCCATACCATACCAGTAGGGTGAAATTGTATAAATTCCATATCTTGTAAATCAGCTCCTGCCAAATAGGCCAAAGAGTGTCCATCTCCAGTATATTCCCATGAGTTTGAGGTGACTCGGTAAGCCTTTCCAATGCCTCCAGTTGCTACAACTATGGCTTTGGCATGAATTGCAACTATTTCACCATTATTACGGTAGTATGCGAGAGCCCCTACGGCTTGATTATCCTCAGTAATTATTGTTGCAACAGTACATTCCATAAAAATATCGATATTATCTTGATGAATTACTTTGTCTTGTACTGTTCTTATAATTTCTAATCCTGTTCGATCACCAACGTGAGCCAATCTAGGATACCTATGACCTCCAAAATTTCTTTGGTTAATCTTTCCATCTTTTGTACGATCAAAAACAGCCCCCCATCTCTCTAGTTCCAAGATTCTCTCTGGAGCTTGTTCGGCGTGTATTTTTGCCATTTTCCAATTATTTAGATGTTTTCCACCTTTAATTGTATCTCTAAAATGAACTTTCCAATTATCCCGTTCGTCTGCATTTCCCAAAGCGGCAGCAGCTCCGCCTTCAGCCATAACTGTGTGGGCCTTTCCAAGCAAAGACTTTGATACAAGGCAAACACTTGCGCCTTCATCAGATGCAGCAATTGCAGCTCTCATCCCTGCAGCACCTGCCCCTATGACAAGAACATCATATTTTTTTTCTTGAATATCTTCCATTAGAGCACCCACTGAAATATTTCATCATTTCCCAATAGTCCTAAGTAAATTCTAATGTAGAAATCAGCAATCATTATTGTAACTAATGATATCCAGAAGTATAATCCATGATGACGGTTAAGAGAGTTTATCCACGAATTACCTGTCTTCTTAACATAATTAGTACATGAAATACAATCAACATTACCTCCAACTAAGTTTCTCAGTGAGTGACATGAAGAAACATACAATGTTAAGAATAAGGCATCAATAGTTAGGATAAGACTTCCAAAGCCGACTCCTACGCTGCTTCCAAAAAAATAAGATTCAAATGCATGATACCAATGCAGTACGGCAAGTATTATTGCTAAATAAAGGAAATATCTGTGGGAGTTCATAATTATGAAAGGAAGTGCATTTTCACCATTATAGGATTTAATTGGTTTATCGACTGCGCAGCCTGCAGGGTTTGCTAATAGAGATCTGTAAAAAACTCTTCTACCATAGTAACATGTTCCACGGAATCCTAAAGGTGCCCAAATGAATAAAAGTGTGGCAGGAAGTGGCCAAAAGCTGAGTATATCTGATGGAATGGCGTTAGGACCTGGGGAAGAAATTGGACTTACATAGTGAGCGCCGTTTTCATTGTAATAAATAAAGTCATTCTCATAATCACCTATAGCTCCATGCTCTATCAAAAGAACTGCTATAGTATAAACTCCAAACAAGATTAATATGGTACCCATTACTAATGGTTGAATCCACCATTTATCTGTGCGGAAAGTTGCGAAAAACCCTTTTTTTTCCACGGGAACAAAACAGGGCGGTATGTCCAGTGCGTCAGTACTCAATAATTATACAGCTGCAAATGGGTATTTTTAATATACTCATCAAGTGCCAATAACTATTTTATCCATAAGATGTAGTATGTTTCCATGAAATTACCTTTCATTATGTCAATGATGTTTGTGACTTTGTCATTTATGGGTTGCCTTGGGCCTGAAGACAAAAGAACGGTAATTGAAGAAGAAGACATAGAAGTAACTAGACTAATTGTTTCAGATGAGGAACTGAGCCAATTTCCTTTTTCAGATAATCCTATTCGTAATTTTACAGTTATTACGCCAAGTGGTTCGACTGAGCGACTATGGGCCGTTTATGGAACTGAGTTAGCGGAAGACCATAATTATGGGGGAAATTGCTGTGAGCACTATATTACCACAGATCAAGATGGAGTAATCTATAATTTAGGGGGTGAATGGCCTTGGTGGAGTACAGATAGAGGATTAACTTGGGATGAATACGTACCTCCTGCATTCAATACTGATTTGGGCTGTGAGGAAGGTCAGTTAGATCCAACATTTGATCCAGGACTTGGTGAAGGTTCGATAATTCAGGCTCCTAACGGAGATATAATTGCAATGACTTGGTTTCCGTATCCCAGCTTTGATGGAGCTGACCAATTTTACGCAATTCTCGGAAAAAAGACTTCACCAGATCAAATAGACTGGCAATGGTGCTGGAATACTTTCGATAAAGAACCATTTTATGATAGATCTTGGCAGGTCCCAGTTGTTGGGCCAATAAATCCTCCTCCTGAACATTCAACAAATTTATGCTCATCAAACTGTCCTTGGGCCAGTATGGTTGTTTCCAATTTTTGGAGTTATAATGAGCAAGGTTATCAGATAAGTGTTGATGGTCTGAATTATCGCCCTTTAGATATTCCTGATAGTGCTTCAAATGAATGTAATGCAGAATATGCTAGGTGTGGTCAAGATCTCGAATTTGATTTACTATTCGAGGATTTGGGGCCTGAATGGGATTTTATGCAACCTCATAGAGAAATGAGAGCTTCACCTATTCCAACAGGAGGACTATTGTTTCCAAGGTGGTTTAGCGATGGAAGTAATTTATTCTTAGATACTGAACTAACATGGCATAAGCATAATTTACCAAATGGTTCACTTTTACCTTCAAGAAATCTTGTAATAGATAGCTCCGGAGCATTACACAGCGTATCATGTAACATAGTTGACCCTGGGGCTAAAGGTTGTGATGGAACTTTCAACTTGACACACAGTGTAAGTTTTGATGGAGGTTACAGTTGGACCGAGTATACTCACGGTTGGCCGGGGTCTGCAGCAGTATCCGACAATACTTTTGAGTGGGATTTCCAAGCAGATGGGAACTTAGATTTGGCAGTGATATCTATGAGAGTTCAAAGTTCGAATTTTACAGGAGATGGCAGTCCTAGTGATGTAGATTTAGTTTTCCATGTTAGAGATTACAGCCAAAGTATGGAAGCAGATTCTGTAACTATTATTGGTTTAGGCGATTTAGACTCAACTTCAGGAGCTGGTAATGATATTAGGTTTGATTTTGCTTCAATGGCAATCTTACCCGATGGAGGTATCGTAGTTGCCTATCATGACAGTACTGATCCTAATCAAGACCCTATGTTTGCAATAGAATTAGAATTGCCAGAAGAATATTTTTATTCTATAGCAATTTAATTAGGGAATTTATTTCCTTTGCTCGATTCCGTAGCGTTACTTCAGAAGTACCAAGAGTTTTAGCAATTTCAAGTTGACTTCTTCTTACTTTAGTTTTTTTACATGCAAGATATATTGAAGCACCAAGGAGAGCAATTGGTGAAATACCTTGTCTATATTCACTGTCTTCTACAAATCTAATTATTTCTTTTGCTTCTGTTTCTACATTTTTTGGTAATGCTAATTTTTTTGTAAACTTTGGTAGAAAGGTTATACTACTTGAAATGTTAATTTTAAGTTTTAACTTTCTCTTTATTAAGCGGTGTAGTTTACTTAATTCGTTTCTGTTCAAACTACAAAGATTTGCAATTTCATCTAAAGTTATTGGCAGATTATTTACCCTACACGCTGTAAAAACTGAAGCTGCAGCTACTTTTTGAGTACTTCTTCCCCTTACTATACCTTTTTTCGATGAACTTGAAAAGATTTCTAATCCTGATTCCATAATTTTATTGTCAAGTTTGAGTAATTCAGAAATTCGGTTGATTTCTTCTGAAGCTAAAAGAATATTTTTACCAAGCGAAACACTTGTTCTTACTTCACTTTGCCATTTTAATACAGTTCTAGAATTACTAGCTATATCGACTTCTTTGACTTTTGTCTTAGTTGACTTTCCAGGTTTATATTTCATCCATTGTGGACCAGAGTCAAAAATAAGATTACAAGAGTTACAAGACATAATGCCATCGCCCTCAGAAACTATTTTCTCATTTTCACATTCAGGACATTTCATTTTTTGTAAACCTCTCTGCCAATAATTTTAGTTATTCGCATACCTTTATTCGGTGCTATAGCTAGATACGGATCACTCACAGGCCCAAAAATATTAACAACTCTTCCAATAATTCTTTTTTCAGAATCATAAATTTTAGTGTTCTTTGGAACCTTCTTATCTGTGTTTACAATCGCCAGATTTCTTGAGTTCAAATGTGATACTCGTCCAACACACTTCATTATATTGCTTTTTTAAACTAGTATTTAAAGTTTATGTTTTTGGAATTATAAGAATTCTTTCCAGAAGAAGTTATCATTTTTAGATAATTCATATTTTATCCTCATATTTCTCTCATTTCTGACTTTCTCAATTTCTATATTATCGTATTTTATGTTGCTTAAAGTTAGAAACTCAGCTTTTGCCATAGTAAAGTCCACTTTATGGCCGTTTAGTCCTTTTTTGATGTCGGTCAGATTTTTCCTTCCGTTTGTTACATCTGAAGCTGCTCCAATCATTTTTCTAACTTGATGCCAAAGAAATGAGAGCCCTCTGATTTCACACATAATTACTTCTCCTTTAGAGGTAACATCTATACGTTTTACAGTTCTTCTTGTATCTACAATATCAGTATCTAATATTCGCGCAAAATTTTTGAAATCATGTTTCCCTACAAATAGTTGCATTGCTTCATTAAATAGCACTTTATTTTTTTCGTTAAATACGTAATATCTGTATTCTCTTTCTATAGCAATTCTAGGATTAAAGTCTATTTCAACATCAGAAAATCCAGTTATCCATATAGGATATTCTTCAAGCCTTTCAATAAAGTCTCCAACATATTCTTTACATTTTTTATTTGAAGTTGTAGTTATGATATTACACGTAGCATTCACTCCTTTATCAGTTCTGCTTGCAAATAAAGGGCTTGAAGCTCCTAGGTTTTTTAGAATATTCTTTACAACACCTTCCACAGTTACTACGTCTGGCTGGACTTGAGATCCGTGAAAGTCTCCTCCGTGATATGCTATTCTAAATAAATTAGCAAATTTACTCATCAACTAGATAATTTCTTCTAGAGTATCTCCAAGTTTAGCAGGATTATCAGTAACATGTATGCCTGCTCTCTCCATTGCTCTCATTTTTTCTCTTGCAGTACCCTTACCTCCAGAGATTATAGCTCCTGCATGTCCCATTCTTTTTCCTGGTGGTGCAGTTCTGCCTGCTATAAAGCCAACAATTGGCTTTGTAACATACTCTTTAACATATTCAGACGCTAGTTCCTCTGCAGTTCCGCCTATTTCTCCAATCATTATCATGGATTTTGTTTGTGAATCATTTTCAAAAGCTTCTAAACAATCAATAAAGTCGGTTCCATTAACAGGGTCGCCACCTATGCCAACACAAGTTGACTGACCTAATCCCTTCTCTGTTACCTGATTTACAGCTTCATATGTTAAAGTACCAGATCTGGAGATTATACCAACATCACCTTTCCTATGAATGTGGCCAGGCATTATTCCTACCTTACTTTCACCAGGAGTTATAAGTCCGGGACAGTTCGGACCAATTAATCGGGTTTCAATAGGTTCTAAATATTTTTTTACTTTAACCATGTCTAATGCGGGAATTCCCTCAGTTATTGCTACAATTAGTTCAACTCCTGCGTCTGCAGATTCCATAATTGCATCAGCCGCAAATGGTGGTGGCACAAAAATACACGATACATTTGCTCCATTATCTACGGCCTCGTTTACAGTATTCCAGATAGGGACTCCAAGCGTCTCTTGACCGCCTTTACCGGGAGTTACTCCACCTATTACTTTAGTTCCGTAATCTAACATTTGTTCTGTGTGGAATTGTCCATTTTTCCCCGTAATTCCCTGAACTATGACCTTACTTTTTGAATTCAACCAGATACTCATGATTTACCTCCTATGGCATTCACAGATTTTCTTGCCCCACTATCCATGTCATCTGCAGTAATTAAGTCCAGACCAGATTCAGACAACATCTTCTTCCCTAAATCAACATTGGTTCCCGCTAATCTAACTATTAAGGGGACATCTAATTCAATTTCTTTTGCGGCAGTAATGATACCTTCAGCTATAAAATCACATCTCATAATTCCTCCAAAAATATTTACGAAAATAGCTTTTACCTCAGGATCAGATAGAATAATTCTGAATCCTTCAGAAACTTGGTCAGCTGTGGCTCCACCTCCGACGTCTAAGAAATTTGCAGGCTCACCCCCGTGTAATTTGATTATATCCATGGTCGACATAGCTAAACCAGCTCCATTTACCATACAGCCGATGTCTCCATCTAATTTAATGTAGTTTAATCCCGCTTTCGTTGCTTGAGATTCTAGTGGTTCTTCTTCATCCAAGTCTCTTAATTTCTCAATATCGGCATGTCTAAACAGAGCTGAACTGTCGAAATTTATCTTAGCATCGAGCGCAATTATATCGTCATCAGAAGTTACTACTAAAGGATTGATTTCAACAATTGAGCAATCAAGTTTCATAAATAATTCGTATAAGCTAATAATAAACTTACAACAGGAGCTAACCTGTTTACCTTCAAGACCCAATCCGAATGCAATTTTTCTTGCTTGCCAATTTCCGATTCCTGTTATTGGGTCCGCGTAAACCTTCAAAATTTTCTCAGGTTCTTTGATTGCAATTTCTTCGATCTCTACTCCACCTTCAATAGATGCCATCACAACAGGCAGATCTCGTTCTCTATCAAGTACGATTCCTAGGTAAAGCTCTTTTGCGATGTCACATCCTTCTTCAACGTAAACTTTCCTAACCATTACTCCGTCTGAGGTGGTTTGCGGAGTTACCAAGTTTGAACCTATCAATTTATCAGCAGCTTCATAAACTTCATCAGTAGTTTTACAAAGAATTATTCCGCCACCCTTGCCCCTACCTCCTGCATGCACTTGGGCTTTTACAACCCAAATATTTCCTCCGAGAGTTTTACACGCATTTGCTGCTTCACTAGCATTTGTTGCAACGACACCTTCCAAAGTTTTTACATTGTAATTTTTAAAAAGCTGTTTTGCTTGATACTCATGAATGTTCATATTTATTACACACAGATTGGGGTTTAATACTCTAAGCCACAATATTTGCTATGTAAACATTTAAATAGAACTCAATCTGGCGCCAATAGTAGGTTAATTATGGCAAAGAAAAATCCAGCACATATGTTTCGTGGAAAGAAGAGAGCATACACACGGAAGGAATACATTGGAGGAGTTCCCGCTAGTCGTATTACTCAATTTGACGTTGGAGATAAAATAGCAGATTTTTCAGTCGAAGTTACGCTTTCAGCTAAAGAGGAATGTCTCGTAAGGCATAATGCGTTAGAGTCTGCAAGGGTTACGGCTAACCGTTACATTCAAACACATGCAGGTAGAGATGGTTATCACTTGAAGGTACGAACTTATCCTCATCACGTATTGAGGCATAATAAAATTGCTCAGGGTGCAGGTGCAGATCGTGTTTCTATGGGTATGCGCAAATCATTTGGTAGAACTGTAGGTACTGCAGCTCGAGTTAAATCCGGTCAAAAACTGATTACACTCAGGACCTCAGATGCGTTTGTGTCAGAAGCTAAAGAAGCATTACGTAAATCTTCTCACAAGCTTCCAACACCATGTAATATCGTGGTAAATCAAAAATAATGGCTGAATTAGTCAAGAAATTAAAATTACCCAAGCCAGATGGCTTTCTTTATTTTGTAGAGGATGATTGTTCAGTTTGGAAGCATAAGGGTGGACATAAGGAATTGATTTCCGAGGGTTCAAATGAGAGAGAGAAGGGCTATCTTTATTTTATTGATGTTAACGGAGATTTAGCAAGAAGGGTTAATCCTCAAGAAAGAGACGTTGAAACTAAAGAATTATTTAAACCAGGAACACAAACCGTAAAATAAGTTACCAGAATTTCCACCATGATCTTTTATTTCTCACAGTTTCATTTTTCATCTTCTTAGCAAGCTCAGGATTCCCTTCTGACATTGCTTTCATTACTGCCATATCTAAACTACGATATGCTATTTTCCCAGCAGGATTAATATTCATTATTTTTTCAAGAATTTGAGTAGGAATTTCACTAACTAACCTAAGTCTGTCTTGGTCAAACTCAATACTTGCTGAAGCCTCAACGCTTTCACCTGTTGCGCTTGATAAAAGACTAGAAAGATCAGTTCCATTATCCTTTTCCTTTTCTCTAAACCACATAGCAAAACCCGATAGAAAAACATATTCACTAATAATCCATTCTGATAAGTTTTTAATTTCAAAATCACGCTTAATCCTTCCGTTTTCTTCCCAATATTTAGTTACATGCTTGAGGAATTTATCATCTATAGTTTCTTTCAAAATTTGAGATTCAGAATCACTTATTTTAATCTGATTACCTATCTCCTCACATATCCAATCAATTTTACAAGTAATATGAAGTTCTTTATTAGTTTCTTTTTCAAAATATTTATTAAATTTGGGAATGGAAATAAGGGTAGAAATTTTATCTGCAGTCAAACCACTTTTCTTAATGCACTCCTCGATAGTTGACTTAGAATCCAATATTGATAGGAATAGAATTCCTACACTTTTTTCATCATCATTAATCATTAATCACTCTTGTTCCTTTAGGTATCCCGTTCACACAATCATCGAGATTATCTAGACCACTTATCCAACATTCACTGTAATTTGAAATTTCAAGGGCACATTTAATTTTGTTAAGCAGACCCCCTGTCACGTCAGGCCTGTCTCCTTCATTGTGTATAGATACATTATTTACAAACTTTGAGTTGATTTTGTTATGTATTTCAATTACATCTGCATCCAAACTTCCCTTAACTACGCCTGGATAGTCCATTACAAAAAAAGTCCTTTTAGGTTTGTATAATTCAGCTAATCTCAGTAATAAAGTATCTCCACTCAGTATTCCTACGTTGTTTTCTTTTGTATCGACAATATCACCAAATGTTACAGCTATCTTTCCGATGGAAATTATTTCATCGAATTTTCCTTTAGGAAAATCTACAGGTTCATTTTCACGATTTATCTTCATGGATATTGAAGGTATAATACTTTCACAATCAAGCCCTGCTTCAGCTATTGATTTGCATAATAGTTGATTTAATTCTCTCATTTGTTTTTTAGCTTTTATGATGGCTTCTAATTGTTCATCCGTTCCATCTAAACCGTTGCTAATTTTATATTTTTTAGCAAGGGGATGGGCATAGGATCCAGCGCCATGTACGATAATAATTTTTTTGTTAGATTTTGAAATAATTTCAGCTATTCTAGTAATATTTTCTCTACGGCATTTAGGAGTCTGACTTTTCTTATTAGTAATAACTGAACCTCCCAATTTCATCAATATCAGATCATCTGCCATGACATTCTATAGCTTGGCACACAAAAAGGTACAGTGCGTAATTATATAGGGAATTTTGTAGCAGTTGTGGATAACAAAATCAAACTTGCTCTACTAGGTGCATTTTGCTATAATTTGACTCAAGGCCTTTCTTTTACTTTAATTCGTCTTCAAGCAAATTTTTTGGGCGATTTCCGTACGTTGGGATTAGTCGTAGGTTTACCTAATTTTGCCTTGGTTGCAGGTTCAGCTTTCTGGGGATATGTTGCTGATAAATGGAGAAGTAGAAAAAATGTAGTTGTTCTTTGTTCTATTGTGACAGCTTTGTTGTATCTTCCTTTACCCTGGTTAGGTCCATTAGAATTAGTATTAGTACGTACAATTCAATCATTTTTTCTCGGTGGTATGGTTCAAATTGCTACAATGTTTTCAGAATTAGATTCATCAGCTAGAGGTTCGTTTATGGGGCGGCTAGAAGCTGTACTGGGATTGGGATGGGGTGTAGGTGCATTTGCAGGTGCATATCTCGTAAGTGAAGACGACTATGGTCTCGGCAGTGGTCCTGTAGTATTTTCCTTTTTCTTCACAGCTTTTTTGGGATTAATCTCGGTAATTGGTTACATGTCTTCCACTGAAAAGAAAAGAGAAATTTTGAAGGCCAAAGATGATTTTTTCTTTTATTTTAAAAGATTATCTCGATTGTTTATTATTACGTTTATTTTATTTATGGGTTATATATTTTTCCTAACCATATCACCAGTTTATTTGACAGACATTGCAGGGTCTAGCAACAGAATGGGATGGATTGTTTTGTGTAGTGGTCTTATACATGCAATAACTGCCCCTTACGCAGGAAATTTAATTGATAAATATCCAAGGGAGACAGCTATTCGTATAGCATCAGCATTTGTAATTTTCTCAATGTTAGCTTATTCTTTCACAGTAAATCTCTATGCTATAACCTTAGTATTCACAATTCCCATTTACATGACTTTCTTTCTCGGAGCTAGGACTATTGTTGCCGATACGGTACCTTATGATTTAAGAGCAAGAATGATGGGTTTACTTAGCTCTTTTAGCCTACTTGGCAGCGGGCTTGGAAGTTTAATTGTAGGGGAACTATTGCTTAATTATGATGAGCAGCAAGTATTTCTTTTTGGAGCTTTAATTGCTTCAATTGCTTTTATTTTATCACTAAAGGATTTTTCTCATTTGAAAAACTAATGCTTATTTTCTTTTCTTTAAGATAATTAATGATATAATCAAAGTAATCTTGATTTGACCCCAATTGTTCAGGAGGAATAACTCCTGTATTTTTCAGTCCTTTTTCTAAAACAAGATTGGCGATAGCACAAGCAGTTAATCCGGTTGTTCTTGACATGCTACTCCATCCATTTCTCCATTCATCATAAACAACGCAAGAAATTTCTCTAGAGTCCATAGTTTTAGCTGTAATTATTAAAAGTGTGAATTCTTTGTCTGTTTCGGCTAATTCCCATTCCTTGAACAATTTCTTAGTGGTAAATTCCTTTTGATTAACCGTCTTTCCGTTGTGAGATATTGTAATATTATCTAGTTTACCGCTATTAATCAGCTCTGAAACCATATTAGAATGTCCAGGATATCTAATTGTATATTCCAGTAGAGTTGGTATGTCATTCGTTAGTTTGGAATTTAGTAAAGTTCTTAGGCCATCAGTTAAAAATGCTTCTAATTTCCCAATTTCCTCTACTTCAAAGTTAATTTTTCCAGTGAGAGCTTTTACAGTTTTAATTTGACCATTTTCTTTAATTCTTGCGGGCCTTGTATATTCCTCAATTACATCAATTGGTGAAAAAGGAGCTTTATAATTCCAAGGGGGGTTTTTTTCTTTTGGCAATCCACCAACCATTATTTTTATTTCATCTATATCGTAATTAGAAATTAGATTTCCTACAATTATGTTGCTTAATCCAGGGGCAACTCCAGCATCAGGATATAGCGCTGTATTAGCCTTATTAGCATAATCTTCCAAATCGTAACAGTCTTCAGGCATAAATGAAATGTCTACACATGTTTTTTCTTTTAGTATTTTTTTGGAAGTATCAAACCCCATAAAACCTGGAACGCAATTAACAATTAGATCGGCATTTAAATCTGCCAGAAAATCTTCTTTAACGATGTCAATTCTGTTTGTAATTATTTTAGGATCGTATTTATTTAATAAAATCAAATTGTCTGAATTATTATCAATGGCATAAACTTGATGATCCCTAGATAATTCAACTGCAATCAATCTTCCTACCATTCCAGTTCCTATTACTGCAATGTTCATTAAACTTTTAATTTTTCTCTAGAGACTCTTACACCATTAGGTGTCGCTAGTATCCATTTTTGACTCACACCAACTAAATCTCCATCAATATCTGCAATAGCTCTCTCTAATTCGGCTAAAACCTTGTGTAAAGTCTCTTGGTCTGAGGTTAATGGCGTAAAATCAATTAGAACTATGTTGCCATCATGTAGTTCTGAAGTTATTCGATTAACTTGGTCTCTTTTACTAAGCAAAATGGTATGAACTATCATTGATGCTTTTTCACCGTAATCTTCGGCTTTATCAGCACTCCAACTTCTTAAATCAAAAAACTGTTCATCAGGAATCCGTCTCATTTGTGGTGGTGCTGCACTCATGTATTCTCATTCAATGTATGTTAATTAGGTTTGCTACGGTTGAATGAAACAATAATGCACATGACAACAATACAGGATAATAATGATAAGCTTGGTAAGAATCCACTCTTTCTTTCAGATTCGAAAACTTGCTCCTTAGTATACTCATTGTTTTCTTTATTAATTTCACCGTCATTAACATAAGCTTTGACATTAAACTCATGGTAATTGCCTGTAGCTGTCCACTCGAACTTGAAACTCTCGCTACTCTCAGGCTCTATACTGAATGAGGAGGTGTGTACTAGTTCAGAGTCTATGAAAAGTTCGTAGTAACCTGTAGCAGTATATCCGTTGTAGTTTGTACTATTGTACGTCTCATTGTAATTAGTTAAAATAGTTTCAATTTGATGTTTCGCTCCCTTCTCTTTTGAGCCACTTATCTTGATGTCGCTAATGAATATATCAGCCCAGCCTATGACGTTAACAGAATTTATACTTTCATTTTTATTCCCACTTTCATCAATTAAAGAATATTCTAAGATAATCTCTCCAGCGTATTCAACTTCAAATATTAAATTGAAGTTAGCACCTTGATTAATGTATTCAAATTCAGCTCTTTCATTATCTTTATTATCTATTATTTTAATTTTAAGATATTCAATATTGGCATCAGTTTCGACGTCGAATGCATTTAAATAAATTTCAAAGTCTTCTCCAACTCGAGGAGTTGTAGGACTGGTTTGCAAAACTCCGGTTGGTTTTGAGTTAAGATAGATTTCAGATTCATAATATGCAATGCCCACTGGCTCTTGTTCAACTGTTAGGTTCATAACATGATACCCTCCAGAGTCGATAAATGTTGAAATTATAGCATTATTGCTATCTAAAATATTTCCATCCAGTTTCCATACATAATTCAAGCCTAATCCAGTAGACTTACTGCCATTGAAGCCAATCCACGTATCTTCGTTAATGTCACTGTCAAACTCAAAGTAAGAAGTTGGTTTGTCGTACACAGTTACATCTAGTTCAATATCATTTGTCCACAAATTACTTTCTGAATCTCTGGCACTAGCAATTAGCTTGTAATCTCCGCGTTCATTAAATTTGATAGTTTTGGATAAGTTCACATTTACTTCGTCAGAAAGTAAGATCAGATTAGATGAACTGACTTGGTATATTTTCCATTCGTAAAGATTTACTTCCCCGAAAGTAGATGTGATTATTTCAGCATCTTGGTTAACAACAAGATTGATTTCTTCATAATTTAAGTTAAGGATAGGTAAATTTGTTCCAGTCAAAATAAACGTTTCAGTTGTGTTTGCTCCCCTTGGATCACTTACAGTTAATTCTATGTTATGTTCACCTTCTACAAACAAAAGATCTAAATGTTGTCCATAGTAAGTTGCTGAGTCATACTGCCACTGATATGTAAGTACTGTATTGTCGTTATCTAATGATACACCACCATCAATACGTACTTCTCTATTTGTAGGAATTATCCATTGATTTTCTCCTGATATAATTCCTTCCTCAATAACTATATCTGGATTTGGTGGTGAATTATTAACAAAAATTATGATAGTTGATGAGTTTACTCCATTTTGGTCATCAGTCAAGGTTAGTGTTACATTGTAGTATCCAGGAAATGAATAATAATGGCTAGGACTGACTTCATTTGATGTATTTCCATCGCCAAATAACCAAAGCCATTCTTCGATTTCTCCATCAGCGTCAGTAGATGAATCAATGAATTCAAACAATGTTAGTGTGTTACCATCATTCGGATTTACATCAAAGGATATTTCGGGCAATGAATTAATAACTTCAATTGTGTAATATGTAGTGCTAATATCATTCAGATTATCTATTAATTTCAAAGATACATTGAATATGCCTGAATCACTGTAAGTATGTTCTTTCATGATTTGGTTGGAGGTTCTTCCGTCGTCAAAATTCCAATAATAAAAATCAATTTCACCATCTAAATCATATGAATTAGAGGCATCAAATGTTATACTTTCACCAAGCATAATTACTGTTTTTGAAATGCTGATACTAGCAACAGGTGGTTTGTTAACAAATATGTTGAGTATGTATGTATCCTCAAGTCCATTATTATCTCTAACAGTTAGTGTTACATTGTATTCACCGTTTTCAGTAAATATGTGAACTGGGTTGTCAGTATAGTTGTATTTACCATCTCCAAAATTCCAAGTATAATTTACTATCTGACCGTCTTCATCCCATGACTCATTTCCATAGAATTGTAAGGCCTCCCCCTCGGCTACTACAGCCTCATCAGCGTCTGCAATGGCATGTGGTTTTGATAGAAAACTAATATCTACAACAATATTATCACCATCTACTTCTATATTATCTATTTTCCAACCGGATTCAGATCCATTGTATGCTAGAGAATTAGGATATGTATCTTTAGTAAATGATCCGGACCTGTAAGGGTCACCGCTGTCTCCTCTATTTGCTCCCGAGTCCAAATCATCATCACCATCTGCTTCCTCTAGATCCATTCCCTTATGATCTTCATCGTTGTTAACAGTATTTGAGCTCCATTTGGAAAACATTACTTCTTCGTCAATGTGCCAGATTAAAAGTCCCTCACCTGGTAAATATGTATCATATTTTGTTTGCTGCCTATTTTCTAGTAAGAAATATTGTTCTGAGTCTGTCCAGTTACCTGGTATTGGCAGTTTGTAAATTTTACCGCCTTCTGAAACCGGTTCGATGACAAGATTAGCAATATCGCCTTGAACAAGTATAGGCTCATCCCAACCCAACCAATATCGTGAATAGGCACTAAAGTACACAGGTGTTTCACCATTGTTTCCCCAAGATCCAGCTGCCATCACAGCCCAATTACCCACGCCCTCTGAACTTCCGTCAGTGTCATAGTAATCTGGCAGGCCTAGTTCATGACCAAATTCATGGCACCAAACTCCTAGGGGATTTTTTTCTCCATTTGATAACTGATATTCTGGAACTTGACTTATTCCGTCTACAAAGTGATCATTACCGTTTTCATCTTCGTCATCAGTACTAATTGTTAAAGTCGGCCAATGCGCTGACCAAATGTCATTACTGTTTCCAGATGATTCTCCTCCTGGGCCAGAGTGTATTGCTACTACTGCATCATAATCAGGATAATAAATATCATCATCAGCAATCTCCACACTATCTCTAACAAAGCTAGAACCGCTAGAATAATCAGCAGCGTCTCCGTCCAGAGTATATGGGCCATAAACATTACCTTCAATATTTAGAGCACCTTTAGAAACTTCATCAAAATAATCCCACATTGAATTAGTGTTTGCAAATGCGGTGTCTTCAAAATAATCCTGATCATATTCTTCCTGAAAATCTTGATCTTCAAATCCAGCCATTATGAAAGCTACGCTTATGTTTCCGCTTGTAGGAGCTGCACTTGCTGAGTTAACTGCCAGTATGGCTAAAAATAATAATCCGATTACCGATAAATATCTTGCACTCACATTTAGGTAATTAATAGCTTAGATATTAAACTTCAGTTTGACACAAAGCCTAGAGGGTCTGAGATAATGTTATCTCTTGACTCATGCGAAATCTTAACAGGTTTGTCTCCAAAAAATACTTCACTATTATTTCTCATCGTATCAAGAGTAGCTACTCCCATTGCAAAGTTAACTGCAGCTCCAGCACGGAAACCGGCATATTCATCAGGTATTGAGTTGAGATATGCCTTGACAGGCTCAATATGTTTACATGCATTGTCTAGCATGTAATCTAGTATTTCCATTGATTTTTCTTTGTTAGCTTCATCAAGCAATTTCTCAGGCATAACTTGGTATTTTTCAAATAGGAAACCTGGCCAGAATATTTTTTCATTGTCCAGAATATCCTCCCTGAAATCTCTAATAATATTGACTTTTTGAAGGAATAGTCCAAAATCTCTTTCATTCTCTTTAAGTATTGATGAATTTTCTTCGGATAAATCTTTTGATCTTTTCCTTATGAGTTCAGTTAAAAATCCTGATGGAGTACCTGCAACATAGTAACAATATTCATCTAAATCATCGAAGGAATAAACTTCTTGTTTCAGAAATTTTTGCATTCCAAAATTCATTTCTTTAAGCCATCTAACCATACATTCTTTTGTGGCTTCATCAAAACTACTGTGGACTGCCAAGACACTTTTCATATTTTTGACCAAATCTCTATATTTTGGATTTTGGACCATTTCATCAGCAGAACCGGTTAAAATGTCAATCTTTTCTTTTGTGCTTTCAGAGTTAGGATTTTCTAAAATTTCCATTAACATATTCATAGCTTCGATTCTTTCTTCTAATGTTATTTCTCTTCTTCCGATATCATCTTCAAAGGTGTCCAAAATTCTAGCTTCTAGGTAGCCTACCATTATTGGACCAAGAATGTTTTCTTCAACTAACGGGATTGTTAAAGCAAATGATCTAGAGACAGACTGTAATGCCCCTTTACAGTATTCCATACTATCTTGTAAAAGCTCTCCAGTTTTGCTTTTGACTGCTCCGTATAGTGATGGCATGTTTACCTTTTTGGGACTTCGTAACTTGCCGAAGCGTATTTAAAATTAGGTTTTTTGGAAGTTTAATGAAACCACTGTCGGAACTGAAAGAAAAATATTTGAGAAAAATTAAAATTTTATTGTTCGATTTAGATGGGACATTTATAAGTAATGATAGCCTTAAATCTTCAACGTATAGATATTTAGAAAAGTTGAGAGATAATAAGATCAAAACAGTGGTTGTAACAGGTAGACCTGCAGGTTGGTGCGACCTAATCGCCAGATGGTGGCCAGTTAATTCAGTAATTGGCGAAAATGGCGCTCTGTCTTACTCAATGCTAAATGGAAAGATGAATAGACAATTTTATGATGATGCAGTCAGTTTAGAGAAATCTAAAGAACTTTTAGATTCTCTTCTGAATGAGATTAAGGCAAAGTTTGGAGAGATTTACTTAGCTGCCGATCAACCCTTCAGGCAGTGGGATTTAGCTTTAGATATATCTGAAGAGAATAGTCTGCCTCCGAATAAAGTCCGAGAAATCTATGATTTTTGCATAAGTAGAGGTGCTAATGCAGCTATCTCCAATATACATCTGAATGTTTGGTATGGTGAATACACAAAGTGCGATATGGCCTTAAAAATTCTGGATAATTGGAATGTAAAGATTGATGAATGTGTGTATGTAGGTGATTCACCAAATGATTCACCAATGTTTAAAAAATTTCCAATTTCAGTTGGTGTCAAATCAGTTTTAGATTATTCGGATTTTATGAAAGATTACCCCTCATATGTGACTGAGAGAGATGGCAATCAAGGCTTTGAAGATTTAGTAGATTCTATTCTTTCGACCAAGTAATTCCCTTTTGATTTTGATAATTTCCGCTTCTATCTGAGTACAATTCATCAGCAGGAGTAGAAAGTTTTTCAAAAACAATTTGTGCAAATGTATTGCCAATCTCAATATTTACTTCATCTTCACTAGAATTTAGTCCTAGAAGAGTTAAGTTACCTTTGAAACCAGAATCTATCTTTCCAAAGCTGCAAATGAGTCCTTTCCTAGCCCAACTTGTCCTTAGCCATAATTGCGCACAGTGATTCTGTCCACAAGATATAATTTCTTTTGTTGAAATTGCAAATCTATGGTTAGGAGGAATTCTGAGTTTCCCTTTGGATGTTTTTTCTCCATTAGGTATTTCAATCTCACTGACTGTTAAATCATATCCGTTTGGAGTGAGATTTGTCTCCTTAAATGGTTCAATAATAATTTCTTTATTTGCAATTAATTTGATAATACTTTTATCGGATAGTACAGTCATTTATTTTCTTATTTCAGCTAATAGTTTTTCAGCTATGTCAGCCCTTACTTTTCCAGATTGCTTTAGTTTTTCAGCTAGGATATCAATTTCATTTCCTTCAGCACCAGCCTGTACTGCTAAGTTTCTTGCGTGTAATCCCATGTGTCCTCTCTGAATTCCTTCTGACGCAAGAGCCCTAAGTGCACCTAAGTTTTGACATAATCCTACTGCACAGATTACCTGAGATAGCTCTGCTGCACCTCCAGGAATCTTAACATCTAATATTTTAACGCAAGTTTTGGCCGTTGGATGTGTAGCTGTAGCTCCTCCAACTAGCCCAATAGCCATAGGAATTTCGATTGTTCCTTTTAAGTCTCCATCATCTGTTTTTTCCCAATCAGTAAAAGAGGAATGCCCTTCTTTCCAATTAGAATATGTATGTGCACCAGCCTCGATGGCTCTCCAATCATTTCCGGTAGCAATTACAACAGGATCTATTCCATTCATTATACCTTTATTGTGAGTAGCTACACGGAATGGATCAGCGCAAGCAAACGCAAAAGCTTCTATAATTCCATCAACAATTTCTTCTCCGCCTAAAAATTCAGCTGGCCAAATTGCAGTAGCCTTAGTCTTGCGGTATATTGCTAGGTTTGAAATAATTCGCAAGTAAACTCTTCCACCAGTTATGGTTTCTAACCTTGGAGCAACAGCTTCAGCCATTGTATTCACCGCATTAGCACCCATTGCATCTCTACAATCAACTAACAAATGTGTTATCACCATAGGTCCGGTTTGTGAATCTAAAACTCTTACTTCAATTCCCTTGCATCCTCCACCGAATTTTACTAAGATAGGGTCTTGTTCGTTTGCAAGTTTAACGATTTCATCTTTTTTATTTAATATATCTTCTTTTGCCTTGAAAGGATCTTTTAGATTTACAAGTTGAATTTGGCCTATCATCACAGGTTCATCAGAACTTGCAGATATTCCTCCCATTTTACGTGCACCTTTTGCCATATGTGTAGCAGCAGCTACAACGGATGGTTCTTCAACTGCCATCGGAACGATGTAGTCTTTATCATTAATTTGAAAATTTGGAGCAAAACCTAGAGGAAGTGGAAATGTACCGACTACGTTTTCAATCATTCGATTTGCAGTTTCCTTTCCAAGAGCTCCGTATCCGCTAATTGTTTTCATTTCGTCTTCAGTTAAGTTTGCAAAATTCTTAACAAAATCTAATCTTTCAGATGGGTCTTTTTTGTAAAAACCTGGAGCTTCTGAGCTTTTTGTCATGTACGGTTAAAGGAGTACAAATTAAAGATAACTGGTTCTAAAGTGGTGAATCTCCGATTAATCCACAATGCGGGCACATAATTTCATTTCCATCTTCGCCGTCGTTCACATTTTCAAATTCACTTTGACATCCCCCAACGCACACAAAAACAGTCGTACGCGAAAACTGGCTTCCTTGAACAACACTAAAGGTAGGTTTATCCTCTTCAGCAGAATTAATTTGTTCTTCATTTAGTAATTCAACAGGAACAAGAATATTTGAATTATTTACATCAATTGCAACTTCTTCTTTTTTATTTCTGAAAGCATAAGCAGCTGAGGCAATAGCAGTTAAAACTAGAAGACTTGTAGCAATTATGTAATTGTTAATTACTGTAGAACTACTGCCATCACTTGTAGCACTGTTAATGTTTTCAAATTCGATAAATATTTCAAGTAATTCGCCTTCCATGTCAGCATTCTGATACCCCATTCGATCGACAGAAATAATTCTGTAATAATGAAATCCTCCACTGAGATTGGAAATCTCATAAACCATCTTATTTTTTGTGTAGTTAATATTCTCTAATATTTCCCATGGTCTCGAGAAATTGTCTCTACTCTCAATTATGTAAGAAACTGCATCATCTGGTTCATTCCACTCAATAGTCAGATTATTTTCGTTGTCGATTTGGTATTCTACGTTTTGAACAGCCATTGGAGGATTGTTATCGATCGTAGTCACCAAGTCATAACCTGAGTAAGTTATAGATATAGATGAGTTTACAGGTGGTAGGTAGCCAACATCCCCATTTCCAAATACTAGTTTACCTTCTTCATAATCAATCCAATATTGATTTGCTTTCATTCCAGATAAATCATTACCATTGTATTCTTGGAGAATCTTATCGTAGATTCCGTTTGAATTTTCGTCTACAGTAATTTCAACATTTTTTATCTTACCAGTCATTACAGGTTTGAGGGGTATAGTTGGAAGTAAAATTTCTTTCGTACTATTATCTTCATAATTGAATATAAACTCAAATTCCTCTCTAGGGTAATTGTTTCCGGCGTAATCTTCAGGGTTTATTCTAAAATAATAAGTATAACCGTCAACAAGATTTCTGATTATGAACTCCTCATTCAACCATTCCTCGTCGAACGACTTCCATTCTAAGATATCTTCGTTATTCTCGTCTAGTCTGGCAAACTCAATATCCAGTGAAGATAAATTTTCGGACCTTTCTTTTATTGATAGTGTTAAATCTCCTGTATCTCTTAAAATATTAATCTGATTTAAGCTTACTAAAGGCTTCATTCTATCAAACGTTATAGTTATGTCTGGAACTGCTTTGACCTCTTTATTACCCGAATAGTCAATACTCCTAGACCTGATTTGGTATGTTCCATCAGATTCAGGCTCGAACCAATATTCACCTATTCCTGTAAATAGCCCATAGTTTTCCCAAGAAGTCTCATCTATTTTTTTATATTCTATTAGATATCCTTGAATGTCTGAAGTTTCATTTTCTTTCCAATTAATCGTTACTCCATCTAGGTTTGTGTATTGAATGTCTCCTTCGCTTAGCCAAAGTTCTGATCTAGGTAGATCCATATCAATTTTAACTTCTGTATCATACGTTCCCTTTATTTCTTTATTTCCGTAAACGTCGATACCTATGGTTCTAAATCGATAAATCTTTCCATTTTCTGCTGAAAAATTCGTAGCGAATATTGTATCGTAATAACCGTAAAGCATCCAATCTCCTAATGCACTTCCATCTTTCATTTGATAGTACAAGTAAAATCCTTCGAGATCACCATCATCAGATATTTCTTTCCACGTTAAAGGTATACTTGTTGAATTTTTGTAGAATCCATTTTCATTTACTTTAGTTGTAGGTGCAGTTGTATCTACGAATATTGGTACGTTGTATGTAGCATCTTCGTAATTCCATAGGTTAGCTTGCGGAAATGTAACTATTATTTCTTGGTCAAACCACTGTGAATTTTGCGGATTTCCAATTACACTTGCAATTACATTATCCCCCTCCGAAAGATAATTAGTGAAAACTTGTACTTCATCATTCCAGTACTCTGCACCATGCCCATTACCTTCATCCATGTCCCCGAAAACAAATATTCCATTGATGTAGTGGTCGCCGAAATTGTTGCTGGCAACATTAATGTTCATTATGCCATTTTTATAAATTCCAATATCACTTATGTTCAAAATATACCTAAAGTAGGCGTAATTATCTTCATCCCATAAAGTTCTGTAATTCACTCCGTCAACAGAACTATCTCCAAAAGGTGTACTAGCATTTGACCAATTGGTATCATTAAATCCAAGAGTAGTCCAGTTGGCATTACCATACAATTCTTCATAGCCATCGGATTCTATCCATTTCCAGGCAACTTCAGTATTTATTCCGTTATTAACTAGGTATTCGCTTATTGTATAATCGTGCTGAGTCTTTACTTGAAATGAAATATTATGAAAACCATCTTCAATTGATAACGGCAATTGTGCACTTATGGTAACGTTCTTCGATTCTCCAGGATTAAGAATGAAATTGTTAGGGCTAAATGTTAGTTGAGAATTAATTTCTCCATTAGATGGAATTAGAGTAACATTGTCTGTTAATCCACCATTGTTTGTGATACTAATTATTTTCACTAAATTTCGACTTTGATTTACATATTGTAAATTATTTTCAATCTCAGTTTTTAGCCGGTAAATTTTTGTTGTAATATTCAGAGTTAAATTATTATTTGATGAATTTCCGTCACTGCAGTTGCACGAAATATATAAATTGAGACTATTTTCACCAATATAACTTGGAGTCCACGTGAAGAAAATTAAATCTTCAAAATTAGGCTCCGTTGTAGACAATATTGTGGAACTGACAGTGCTTTCATTAGTGAAAGATTCAATGATTACTTCTTCTGCGCTTACATTGCCTTTATTTCCTCCTTTCACGGCAACAGTAACAGTATCGCCAAAGATAATTGAATCATTAGTAGGTTGGAAGACACTGGCAGTTATTTGAAGATCAACCCATTGTCTATTGTTATTTCCCCAAGTACCTTGCCCGGTGTCTCTGGCATAAACAGCTAATACGTTTTGGCCCATTTCAAAGGATGACGCACTTATTTCTTCAGTTCCATCGTCATTCCAGTATTCTTGTGCATGGTTATTGTCTCCTCTTTCTTCATAGATTATGTTTCCGTTTAGATATGGTGTACAGTAGTTTGCAAAAGCCACATCAATTTGTGCAGATGTTACGATTCCACTCAATTGGAATTTATGACGGACTAATATGACATCATCTTCATAAGGAGAATTTCCCTGAGTATTCCAAATTAAATTTGGTTCAACCCCACTGACTGATCTATCGCCGAAAGGAGCTGCACCAAAACTCCATGAAGAATCATTAAAGTCAGATTCAAACCAGTTTGTGGGTGCTTGTGAATAGTCATCTAAAATCAAATATTTGTAAAATGTAGCATTATCTCTCCCACTTAGAACTATTGTGGAGCTCTCCTCTGACCCTTTAGAGTATATGACATTTTCAATATAAGGGTCTTCCTGAGCCTCAGAAGTTGGCATGTAAAATGTAATTGCTAAGGCTAAAATCGCCAAAACAACAAAGTTTTTTTTCCATTTCACGTCTCGAATCATGTACATATCTATAATAAAGGTTTGATATTTACATGAGAAGAACTATTTATTATCACCTCTTTAATGCATAATAGTTACTGTGTCCGATGACAAAAAAGATTCAGGGTTTAGAGGTCGCATAGACCGTTTCTTTGATAAGCAAGCGAAAGAGCAACAAAATTTACTTCAAGGTAAAGTAGGTGGTACATCTATTAAAGATTCCTGGGATGAAGTTAAAACTAAAGTAAGTGGCAAGAAACCATCAGGTGTTAAACCTAAGGCTCATAAAGTTAAAGAATCCAAAGCCTCCATAACTAAGTCCAAGGCCAAGGAAGTAGAGATAAGTCCCTTAGCAAGAAGTTTCATCAGAGTTACTACAGATTATCCTCCAATTACTATTGGAATTATGACAGTTATTACATTGTTCATGTTAATTGGAATCGGAAAAATGAATATTAACGGAGCGATGGAAGTTTATCTCCCTAAAGGGTCTGTTGAAGAAGAGTTACTTTTAGAAGTTCGAGAGGATTATTCTACTGACATTATTGTGATTTATGTGGAAACAGATAACGCATATGATGTTTCTAATAAGGCAAATATCACAAATCGTCAGGTATTACTTGAGCTAGATTACATTGAGAGAACAGTTGATGAAAACGGGCAGACCGAGAAAGGTGGAGCTGGAGTAGTTCCTTCTGATGGTGGTGTTACAGATAATGTTGTTTGGTCGTTTAGTATTTCTACTTTGATTAAGGAATTACACAGTACTAACAGCAGAGTTTACGATGCACTTATTGAAAATTCTGCGGAATGGTCTGCAGCTAACTCAGATGGCGCGAGTCAAGGCGTCGCTGAATTGCTGGGTCAAGCCGCTCAAATTGCAAAGGATAGTGCAGTAGAGTCGAACACATTAAATCACTATGAAATTCCTAGCCAATCAGATATCGACGACATTGTAGGCGATTTACCTCCAGCAGTAGTTGAAAAAGTTTTACGAGACACAAATGAGGACGGAATTTGGGATACAGCAGTAATTTTATTTGGTATTACTAGTGATGTTCCTCCTCCTATAATCATTGATGAAGTGGATATTGCAATGAAAACTAGAGGCGAAGGTCTTCACGAAGAGAATGGAAATAGGCCTAATGGAGAGACTTACAGTCGAATGATGCTGACTGGCCCAGTTCCTGTCACTCAAGCGATTACTGAGAGATCTTTTTCTGAATTTTGGAGAGTATTTCCTATTGGTGTTGTAATGTGCGGTGTTGCAATGTTCTTAATTCAAAAGAAGATAAGAGCTGTAATGATTGCAGGTATACCAACGCTTTATTCTATTTTTATTACTTATGGTATAATAGGCTGGGGAGGTCTTGAAGCCACTCCTACGATTATTGCTTTAGGTCCAATTCTTATGGCTCTTGGAGTAGCTTACGGGTTGCATTTGTCTAATAGATTTACGGAAGAAGAAGGTGCCACTGCTCAAATTCGAATGATGAAAGCGATGTCTACCACGGGAAGAGCTATAGCTTTGTCAGCAATGACTACTATGATTGGTTTTGGTAGTTTGATGTATACTAATTTAGGTCCCGTTTTCACAGTCGGGTTGAGTTTAACTTTAGGAATAATGGTCTGCCTACTTTGTACTTTTGTAATGTCGCCAGCCATTGCAGTATTGACAAACTACGATCACAAAAAAGTTGAAGGAGAATGGCACAAATTAGCTAAGGTTGTCACCGAAAGAAATAAGCCAGTTTTGGCAATATTGGCCACTGCAACACTTTTGTCAGTTGGTGTATTGCCTTTACTCCAAACAAACATTGATTATCTCGATATGGTTCCTGATGATGAACCTACATTAATTGGTATTGTTAAATATTCGACAGAGTTCAATGCTGGAGCCTTTGGAATGATGATTGCTAGAGGGGATTTCCAAAATGATTACGACGAGTTAACTAATGATGCTGTAGATCACCTTGACCAAGTGGATTTGCTTGTGGCGGGTTCTGAAAATAGTAATCGTGACGGTCTTAATGATGTTCAAGATGTGACTGCAATATCTCTTACAGAAGTAATGAAAGCAGTTAAGTTTTCAACAAACCAGTCATCCACATTAGATACAGTTTTGAATGTTGTTGGTGTTGAAGATGGTGTTGAACGTTCATTCTGGGAATTGTTGCACAATGAGCAAGTGGCTAACAATCAATTTGTAGGAAGAGATTTACAAAAATTCTTACTTAATGTATTTTACGACAGTATAACTCCGGAGGCAATAAGTATGATTATGGATTGTTCCCCAGATGATTCAGGTCAGGTAGCCTGTAAATTTTCTAAAACCTTAATTTATGTTGATATGCCTTTAAAGGATATTAAAGGAATGGAAGTTGCAGTAATTGGAGTTAATGAAATTCGAGATGACCATGAGTATGCTCCGGTTAAGATTTCAGCTCTCACAGGTGTCGCAGCAATAGGTACAAGCGTAAATGCACAATTAATTAGCTCTCAAATTACTACTTTGGTAATTTGTATCGTTCTTGTTTTCTTTGTTTTAACGTTAACATTTGGAAGGAATTGGAAATTAGGTCTCCTTACCACTTTCCCTGTTGTTTGGGTCATTTCTCTTGAACCTCTGACATTTGTAGCATTGGGCCAACCATTGAGTTTAGTTACAGTTATGATAGGGTCTATTGTAATAGGAGTTGGAATTGACTTTTCGATACATATTACCCAAAGGGTCATTGAAGGCGGAATGAACATGCCTAGTGTTTACAATGCTATAGCTAAAACAGCTCAAACTCTAGCTGAAGCTACGTTGGTAACTTTAGTGGGATTAACTGCAGCTTTCGCTATAAAAATCAGTGCGTTATGGTGGTTCGTTTTTATTATTGTCGTATTATTGATTGCTTCTATGATTTCTGCTATGTTCTTGTTACCGGCTCTTTATTCCTTAATAATTAAATCAGGCGGAACTTTGTCTTGAAAGTAACAACAATTATAGGTGCGCAATGGGGTGATGAAGGCAAAGGTAAAGTTACAGATTATCTAGCTGATGATTCCAAGGTTGTGGCTAGGTCACAAGGAGGCAATAATGCAGGCCACACAATTGTTGTTGATGGTAAAAAACATAAGTTGCATCTTTTACCATCAGGTATTCTTAGAAAAGATGTTGTTAGCGTAATTGGAAACGGAGTTGTTGTTAATCCTGATGTTTTGCTTAAAGAGCTAGATAATCTTGAAAGTGAAAGAGGTCAACTTTTGATTTCGGATAGAGCCCATGTAATAATGCCATATCATAAGTTACTTGATGGCGGAGAAGAAAGTTCCAAGGGTAAATCGATGATAGGTACTACAGGAAATGGAATAGGCCCTTGCTACTCAGATAAAGCTTCGAGGATTGGAATTCGAATGGGAGATCTTCTAGATGACGATACTATAATTGAGCGTTTAGAAAAAGCGCTTCCTCGTAATCAAGCTCTTTTAGATCATTATGGTGCTCCGAATGATTTCACAATTGATAATTTATTGGTGCTATGCAGAAAGTGGAGAGATAAATTGGGTGAATATATAACAGATACTTCTTTACTAATTAGTAAGCATATAGCTAGTGGAGATAATATTCTTCTTGAAGGCGCTCAAGGTGTTCACATCGATATTGAATACGGAACATATCCTTTCGTTACATCTTCCAGCCCAACTACTGCAGGAGCAGCTTTGGGTTCAGGCATTGCACCTTCAAAAATTACCGATGTCGTGGGTGTCACAAAAGCATACCTGACAAGAGTTGGTTCGGGACCTTTCCCTACCGAATTGGAAGATACAGTAGGTGAAATGATAAGAGAGAAAGGTCAAGAATTTGGTACAACTACTGGAAGACCAAGGAGATGCGGTTGGCTAGATCTAGTTATGTTGGAGTTATCCAATAGAATTTGTGGTTTTACTTCATTAGCAATAATGAAATTAGACATTCTATCTGATATGGAAGAGATAAAGGTCTGCGTAGCTTACGAAGATCATACAGGATCTCAAATTAACCACTTCCCATCCTCATTATCATATCTCGCTAAGTGCAAACCAGTTTACAAGACTTTTTCAGGATGGTCTTCATCCGACATAGATATTCCAAAAGGTATCATTCCTGATGAAATGAAAACTTTTTTGAGCTTTGTTTCAGAAAAATTAAGTATTCCAATAAGTATTGTTTCTCTTGGTCCAGGTAGAGACGAAACAATTATTCTTTAACTATAGGTTAATTTTCGTTCTCATCATCGTCATCATCAAAATAGGATTGAACTCTTTCAATTTCTTTTTCAACCCTATGATTTAAATTAATTGCAAATTTAGCAAGTACCATTACTAGTACCGTAACAGCAATAGCGCTGATATACATTCCTTGTAGAGTTCCGTCATCGGTATTTGGCAATATGTATTCTACTGTAGCAATTATTGTGTCTTTCCAGACCAAAGCGACCACAAGACCAAAAGCAGTCATTACCGAGGACAAAACTATACCTCTAACATTTAATTTTTCAACATTTTCTTTAAAATCACTCATCTTTTTCCTCAATAACATTCTTTTCCTTAAGACTTATGTCGTATACTGAAAATATAAATAAATCAGGATTTTTCTTTATTCTTTCGACACATGAGCCACACATTGGTTGTATAAAACCCTGGTTTTCATCATGTTTATGTCTTAAATCTCCTTCATAGCAGTGTGATACTAAGAACTCAGCTTCGGAAGGCTGATTTAATTTAGTCGGAGTTAATCCGTGAACATCGACACACATTCTACAATACATGTTATACCATATGATTTACTGGAAATGTGGTATTATAGTTATGCTGATTAATTTTAAATAAGACTAGCGAGTCGAAAAATTATGGCAAAAGAAAAGAAGACACAAGGTTTTCAGTCTGCAGCAGGTTTAATTCGTTACTTTGATGCAGAAGATAGTAATGCCATTCAGATTTCTCGTTGGGGAGTTATGCTGGCCTGTTTGCTTGCTATAATTGTTGTTGAGTTGGCAGAAGCTGTAGGTCGAGAAACAAGTGCATACGTTCTTGCTGTAGGTGTGGTTGTTTTGATTTTAAACGAGATACGAAATAGCCGCTCAGGTTCTGTATAATTTTATTAACGTTTTTCTAAATCAGGAATTATGAAGCTTTGTGATTTTTGTGGTTTTGTAATCAAAGAACAAGACGCGAAGTGTTCTAATTGTAGAATGATGGTCCCAGGAAGAGAGGCTATGTTTACTCCTCCTAAAGTTGAAACGACGAAGTTGGAGTCTAAATCACCATTACCACATCGAGGTATTTCGAGTTATATTCCAAAGAAGCTAATAGCTCTTTTACTTGTTGTCGGCCTTTTTGCTTCGCCTCAAACACAAGTTTTGATAAGCGATGGAATGGATTATTGGGATGAAATAAATACTCCATATTACACAATACCTGAGCAGATAACATTGACTTATATCAGAAATTTTGAAGTTTTCTTAGATGAAGGTGATGAAGCTGAGTATACACTAACGCTCAGCGTTCCAGAAAGTCGTCCTTCAGGTCCTCAGTCAGATATAACAGATTGGCAGATTATAGAAAATTTACAAGTTAGTCCAATGTATAATCTTACTCCAGAAGGAAGAATGGAATGGAGGAATAATTTAACAGGTTCAGAACGAGATTACATTAGCTTGGAATATACAGCAACAATAAATCTTATACGTCCAGATATTAAGATTTCTAATTCGGGTAAAGTGAGCGATATTCCTGCTCAGTTTGACAACTATTTAGAAGATGAGTGGTTGATTGAACCTAGTAACGAGCAGGTTCAACAATTGGCATTGCAATTATCTAACGGAACCGATGGAAATGTGATAATGATATTAAAAAATATTTTTGATTATATTGAAAATAATTACAAGTACCAAAAATCATCCGTTCCTAAAAGTTGTCCAGATACAATTGTAGGAAAAGTAGGAGATTGCGATGATTTTTCGATTCTCTTCAGCTCTATAGCTAGAGCTGCAGGCATCCCCGCTTGGCTTGAACTAGGGATAATTCCAGCATTTATTGATGCAAGTTCTGGTTGTGATTTACGAGATTGGGGTGGGCACGCTTGGGTTAATGCAGTTGTACCTCTCAATGATGGGACCTTTACTGTTGTAAACATTGATCTTGCTAATTCGTATTTCATGTGGCTACCTCCATATCGAATATCTGATTGGGTGGATAACGGTAATGGAGATGACTTAGATTCATACTATTATCTTTTTAGCAGTAAAGGAATCAATTCACAGGCAACCTATTTGGAGAATTCATATGTTTCTGAGTGTCAAGTCAAAGGAGAGATTAAGCTAACAGAACTAGATTTGGATTTATGATAGTAAATAGATTTTTAGAGGAGGATTTGGACAATTTAATGTTATTTTTAGATGATAATATTACTGAAAATTATGAAAAGGGAGTATTTCTCACAATCATGAAACGATGGCCAGAGGGTTTTTTGGTTGTGAGATCTGATGATAATATTGTTGGCGTGGCTTGTGGTGCTATCCAGCCTAATTCTAAGCTAAGGATTCTAATTATAGCTCTAGCAAAAGATTTTAGGAGGAAGGGTTACGGTCGTAACCTTTTAAATATGATGATTGAAAGAAGTCTTAGTTATGGTGTAAAGAAGGTAACACTAGAAGTAAGAAAAGATTCGTCAGCAATATATTTTTACCGTAAATTAAATTTTTCTAGCGTAGATGTATTACCATGTTATTATCAAGATGGCTGTGACGGAATAGTGATGGAGAAGCAAATTTAGCTACACGCAAGAGTAAGCAAGTCTTTTTATACACCCCTAAATCAACGAGACTCCCACTGAGGGAATTAACCATGGCAGACAAAAACGAAGACGGTAGTGTTGATGAAATAACAGCTTGTCCAGATTGTAAGGGAACACATTTGAAACGTGATTATGATCATGCAGAAATTGTCTGTGCAGATTGTGGTTTGGTTTTAGAGGATAATATTGTTGATACAGGTCCTGAATGGAGAGCATTTGATATGCAACAAGAAAATGCACTTGCAAGGGCTGGACCTCCAATGTCGACTACACTTCCTGATAAAGGATTGTCAACTGAGATTTCCCCAACTAACAGAGATTATTATGGAAGATCAATTTCAAACAAGAATCAGTCAATGCTTTTCAGAATGAGAAAATGGCAAAGAAGAGCTCGTGCGTCCAAGTCTGCAGAGAGAAACATGGCTGTAGCTATGCGTGAAATGCAGGCCGTAGCCACGAATTTGAAGCTACCAAGAAGAATACAAGAAACAGCTGCTTTCATTTACAGAAGGGCCATACAAGAACAATCTTTGAGTGGTAGGGCAATTGAAATGGTCGCCTGTGCGGCTCTATATGCAGCATGTAGGCAAGAAGGAGTTCCTAGAACTCTTACCGAAATTAGTAGGCACAGCCGTTATTCAAGAAAAGAAATTTCCAGAACATATCAGGTAATGGTTAAAGCTTTGAAGATGCATTCGATGCCGCCTTTACCAGAAGATTACTTACCACGTATTTGTTCTAAATTAGAATTGTCTCCTAAGGTTGAAGGGGCTGCTAGAGATTTGTTAAGAGCTGCACAAGATGTTCCACTTACTAATTCAGTTCCAATTTCCCTTGCAGCTGCAGCAGTTTACATAGCTTCTATTGTAAATAATGAGAGAAGAAAGCAAAAAGATGTTGCAAGAGCGGCAGATTTAACTGAAGTTACAATTAGAAGTAGATATAAGGAAATGGCACAATTTTTGAATATAGATATACATATCTAATTTAATGATTGATCAAGCTATATACAGACGTTTCAATCACACTGTAGCTTCTTGTTTTGTAATATATTTTCTTTTTCCAGAATATATACTTGGTGTTGATAGATTGTACCTTGTTGTTGTTTTTTGGCTTAGTATCGTATTAATTGAATATTTTAGACTGTCTGGAGTCTTCGCATTAGATGGAATGAGAGACTATGAAAGTAGTAGAATTGCCGGTTTCGTTTGGTTTGCAACCGGAACTTGTGCGATCTTATTTTTTTATGAAATCGGCGTTTTCCCCGAAATATTTGCAGTTTCAACTATCATAATGGCCTCACTTGTTGACCCTCTAATTGGAGAATGTAACAAAAAGTATGGAGACTTGCAGGGTTTTTTCGCAGGATTTATTGCTAGTGTGTTGATTTATCAGCTAATTATTGGTTCTTTATTTTATTCGCTAATAGGGGGGCTAGTGGCAGTTTTAGTCGAAAGACCTAAGTTCAAATGGTTAGACGATGATTTGTTAATGCAAATTTTCCCTATACTAATTATGACAATTTTTTATGTTTCTGGATTAGGTCCAGATTTACAAGTTTCTTTAGGGAGTGATTAAATGGAATTCACTAAATTTTATATTGGAATTTTGTACACAGTACTGATTATTTGCTCAATCATATTTTACTTAAATAATTATTATATCATAGCTTCCTTATTGATTCTTGGCAACATGTTGCCAGGCTATAAATTAGCGTTATCATTGATGGTGAAGCATGAAAATTAATTACAAAAACCGATGGGATAATATTCAAAGTAATCTTGGCGAAATGGATGCATTTGTATCTGCACTGCCAGGAAATACAAGATATCTCGCTAATTCTGATTCCCCTCCAGGCAGTCCACCTAGTTCAACAATGAATTATGTTGTTATTCCGAAGAGAGGAGAGCCCATAGCTATAACTTCATCTCTTGAAGAACATAGATGTCGGCATGAGTCTTCTGTGAAAGACGTAAGGTGTTGGACGACTTACCCAGATATTGAATCCGACGGTAAAAGTTCTTTAGATGTTCTTAAATCAACACTTTCTGATATCAAGGCTAAAAAAATATTTGCAGATACCAAGATAAGACTAGGTAGATCTATTGGTATTTCAGTTAGTTCAAAGATAAATGAATTGAGATCAATCAAATCTAATGAAGAGCTTGATAGAATTAAGAAAGCTATTAAGCATTCAGATTCCGGGCAATCATTTGCACATAATTTGGTCGAGTCAGGTGAGGGTCTCACAGAGAAAGAAGTTAGATCTGAAATAGATTATTTTATGGCAAGAAAGGGAATACAAGAGAATTCATTTGGTACCATCGTAGCTTCGGGCCCTAACTCAGCACATTCTCATCATTCAAATACAGATCGAAAATTAGAATTGGGAGATCCCGTTATCTGTGATTTTGGTGTTTTCTGGGACGGATACTGTTCAGATATAACTAGGACTTACTTTGTTGGAGGTTCTCCATCGGAAGAGTGGAAAAAAATATATAATATTGTTATGGAAGCTAATACGAGATCTACTGAAGCTTTGATTGAAGGTAGCACAGGTCATAAAGTTGATAAAGCAGGACGTGATTTCATTAGAAAGAAAGGATATGGAGCTAATTTTGTACATGGTACGGGACATGGCTTCGGATTAGAGATTCACGAATATCCTTCGATAACTTACAAATCAAGAGTTAAAATTGAAAATTCAATGGCAGTTACTATTGAGCCCGGAATTTACATTCCAGGAAAAGGCGGTATTCGTATAGAAGACGATGTTTTGCCACACGGTTCCGATCCTATAGTGTTAACTAAGGCTAAAAAGGAGATATATTAGTGTCAGCCGCAAGTTTGGTTGTTAAAAGACTTCTTGAAAAGAAGCCAAAGACTAGACAAGATATACAACTAATTAAGTTGGAAGTTGCAAGAGAAGAAAAATTCGATGCAATACCTCCAAATAATCAACTTCTAGCTGAAATAGATGCTAAAGAAGAGCCTGAGTTAGCTAAACTGTTAAGAGTAAAACCAATGCGCACAAGTGCAGGAGTTACTCCCGTCGCAATTATGACTTCGCCAGCCCCTTGCCCACATGGTACGTGTACTTTTTGTCCCGGAGGGCCAAAGAATGACAGTCCTCAATCATATACAGGACACGAACCTGCAGCGAGGAGAGGTAAAAGGCACAACTATAATTCAAAGTCACAGGTTGAATCAAGATTAGAGCAATACACTAGAAACGGGCACCCTACAGATAAAATAGAAATAATAGTAATGGGAGGTACATTTACATCAAGAGCCCCTGACTATCAAGACGAATTTTTAAAGGGAGCTTTTTCGACACTTAATGGTAAAGAATTGCCTCTTGAAGAGGCACTTCAAGTGAATGGCGATGCTAAACATAAATGTGTAGCCTTGACAATTGAAACTAGGCCAACAGAATGTACACCATGGTCAGTTTTTCAAATGCGAAAGCAAGGAGCCACACGAGTTGAGATTGGTGTCCAGTGTCTGGATGATGAAGTACACGGTAAATTAAATCGAAAACAGCTTGTTGAAGATGTAGTTAAGGCTACTAAATTGCTAAAAGAAGCCGGTTTGAAAGTTGTCTATCATTTAATGCCAGGATTACCAGGTATGAATCCTGAAAAAGATTTAAGAGATTTTAAAAGATTATTTGAAGAAGAAGAGTTTCAACCGGATATGCTGAAATTGTATCCTACTCTTTTGGTCAAGGGTTCAGCTTTGGCCCGTGACCCCGGTGATTTCGTTCCTTACGATACTGAAACAGCTGCCAGCTTAATTGCAGACCTTAAAGAGATAGTTCCTCCGTATGTTAGAATACAAAGAATTCAAAGAGATATTCCTAAGCCTCAGATTATTGCAGGAGTTATGAATTCGAATTTACGGCAATATGCAAGAAGAGAGTTGAAAGCAAGAGGCAAGAAATGTAATTGTATTAATTGTAGAGAGTTATGGAGAGCCCAGATAGATCCTTCAACTGCTGAATTAAAAGAGATTAAGTACAGATCTAGTGGAGGTGACGAATATTTCTTGTCTTTCGAATCAGGTACCAAACTATTGGGATATCTGCGTTTGAGATTAGATGAAAATGCTACAGTTCGTGAGTTAAAAGTTACCGGGCAGGCGGCAAATATAGGTAAAACAGGGACTGGCGTCCAACATATGGGGCTAGGTAGTAAGTTAATGAAGATAGCTGAAGAAAAAGCTGCAGCTTATTCAAAAATTCGAGTAACACATGGGCCAGGTACGAGACTATATTATGAAAAATTAGGGTATGAATTGCAAGATTATTACATGGTTAAAGACTTGCCTTAATTTATGACCCTATCTAGTTTCAGCCAGGATATCTCTAAAGTTGATTGGGATGAACACATAGATTATTTGATTAATAATCACAAAATAATTCCAACAAAAAAGAACCTATATTTATCATTAAAAAGGGAAATTTCTGAAAAGACAGAAGGTGTTAATTTTGGAGTTCTTTTATCAGGAGGGGTTGATTCTTCTATTATTGCTAAGATATGCAAAGACTTGGGTAGAGAGTTTCGATGTTTTTGTGTTGGTATCAGTGGTTCAAAAGATATTTTTCACGCCCGAAAAGTTTCAGATTACTTTAGTCTAGATTTAGTTGTTAAAGAGTATTCTTTAGGTGAGGTAGAGTTATTGCTAAAAGAAGTGATTGATGTTCTGCCGATACCTGCTATAGAGGAAGATAATTACATTGAATACATCGTCAAGCTTACTGTTTCTGCAGTCAACTTAGGTTCTATGAGGCTTGGTAGTGAAGGGCTGTTCTTGTCTGGAATTGGAGCTGAAGAACTCTTTGCAGGATACGAAAGACATTCGAAAGCTGTCAAAGGAGGAGGAACTTGGAGAGGCATAAGAATTGGAGATCTGAAAGATGAAAGCATAAGTGGACTTAAGAGAATGTACAATCTTGTTTTTGAGAGAGATAAGTTAATTTCTTCTCACATTTCAAAATCATTATTAGCTCCTTACTTAGCGGATGACGTAATTATTCAGGCTATGAATATGGGAAATTATCAGAAGATTGATTCATTAAGCAATAAAAAGATTCTTCGAAATATTGCTTTGGACTTGGGGATACCAAAGGAATTTTCTAATCGCAAGAAGAAGGGTGCTCAATATGGAAGTGGATTCGATAAAGCAATATTAAGACTTGCAAAGGTGAATGGTTTTAAGTTTAAAAAAAGATATATTGAAAGCTTAATTAGTGAGTAAGAAGTTTTTTGTGAATATTTTATAAGTAACTATCTTGATAATAATTTATGTTACAACACATTAATATCAAAAGAAGTGATGTCCTATGATTGGCGAGTCTGCACCTAATTTTACATTGAAAAATACGTCTAAGGAAGATGTATCATTGGCAGATTATGCAGGAAAAACTGTTATTTTAGCATTTTATCCAGGTGCATTTACAGGGGTTTGCGATACTGAAATGTGTTCATTTCAAGACAATTTGTCAAAGTTAAATGAATCTAATTCAGATGTAATTGGCATAAGCGTTGATTCTCCATGGGCTAACGCTGAATTTGCATCTAAGTATAACCTTAAATTTGAATTATTGTCTGATATAGACAGAGAAGTTGTTGAGGCATATGATGCTAAATTTGTCGGTCTTGGCGGTATCGAAGGTTACGAAAGTGCTAATAGAGTAGTTGTTGTTATTGATAAAGAAGGCATAGTTAGGCACAGGTGGGTAGCTGAGAATCCTGGCGTAGAACCCGATTATGATGAGATAGTTTCTTTTGCACAATCACTTAGTTAATCTATAAATCTTAATTCTAGAATAAACTTAGACTGTCTGAATTAGCCATTCTATCTAGAGTTTCAGTAACTATTGAGGTAGGGCCAAGCACTTCCTTCGCATGTAGGAACATGCATCTTATTTCATTTCTTTCTAAACCTTCAAGTGAAGGCATTATGTTGGATCTAATGACTCTGTCCAAGGCTAATTCTGGCCCATACTTCTTAATCGAATTAAATATAGTTACCATTGAATCGATAAGTAATGCAGGTCCAATTTTCCTAAATGTGCGTACTCCAAGAGGCGTTTCGTCACCACGCTTAGGGGTTTCGCCAGGAGTTAAGAATTTAACCAGTTTTTCGTGACAAGCGTACATATTTCCATCTTCGTCGTAGAAGTCAAATTTCTTTTGTGGAAAATGGCGGCATTTTTCTCCAAATTTCCACAAGCCATCGCCATCAGGCCTGTCCGGAACTAGTCCAAGTTTTTTGAGCTTAAAATAAACAAAAACAGGCATACGGTGGTATTCATCCTCAGGAAGTGGTAATCCAATTTCAACAAAAGCAAAACGTCGCATTAGAGCAAAACCAACGTTGAATAATGTATTTTTATCCTGAGTATTCATAGTTCCTATAATACGGAATTCTGGCGGCATCATGAATGGAGCGCCTCCAGTTTCTTTGTGCGTTAGTAAAGGTTGCTTATCTCGATACTCAAAAACTGTAAACAATTTACCAAACGCTTCATCAATATTAGCTCGGTTAAACTCATCAATAACAAGATAGTGAGGTTTACCTCTTTCACGAATCGATTTTTCACATAATTTTGCAGCCTCAGCTACATATCCATCCTTGAAGTAGTACCCTCCAGAATCATCAGGAGAGATACCACCAATAACATCGAAATTTGACCATTCTGCATTTGCTGTAACAATAGTATAGTTTGGAGCCATGCTACCATTTGGTTGTTCAATTTCACCACATAATTTTGTTAATAATATGTTTGATAATGCAGTTTTACCAGTTCCAGGTTCTCCGAAAAGCATAATGTTCTTACCAGAAGTTAAATGAGTTATTACTTCATCAACAGTTTCTTGCGTAGTAGAGTATGCTTCAGCTATTTCATGGAAATCCACATCGTAGTCAACTTCGATTGCTTGTCTGATTTCAACAGATTGATCTACAGTATCCATCATTGTTTTTTCAACTAATTCTAGATCGGGTGTATGTTCTGTAGTGTGTTTGAGTTCAACTTGGAATTCATCACCATACTCGTTCATCAAAAATTCCATAGCCGAGTCAACGGTCCATTCGGGCATTGCCTTTTGTTCACCCGGAACTGATGGCGCAAAAGCATCCTGACGATTAGGCATTGCTGCATCACTAGCGATTGAAAGTTCACGTAGTTTTTGAGATCCAAATCTATAGCTTAGCCAGAAACCTACGGCAGTTACTAAAGCAGATAAGACGAGATTAAATTGCTCATCCCCGTCCTCTGGCCATTCAATATCATTACCACCAAGAACTACTGGGGCAATAAATGTTCCGAAAAGAGCGAAAATTCCGGATGCAAAAATTACGAAATAGGCGACACCCATAGATCCAGCTTCACCTCTTCTTTTACGATAAAATGAAACCATTCCAATGGTTGCTACTCCAAGAGCCATGATAGTTAGTGCAGTATCATTCTCGTCAAATCCTAGGCCTCCATCTTCACTAGTTACTACATTGAAAACTAGTATGAGAAATTGTAAACCAAGACCGGAGAGAATCATAGAGAAGTATTTTGCTTCATCAATGTCGTTAATCTTAGTATTGGAAATCAGCGAATTAGCAACTCCTATGAAGAGGAACGTCGCAGATAACAGTAGTATCATGTTACTTCCATTTCCTAAGTCAAAAGGTACGGCTTGTAAATTCTTATAACCTTTATTTTGACATTCTGTCCTTAAATCTTCTGGGACATTATTTTTTAAATCTAGAAGCTCTGATGGAGTATATTCTCCGTCACAAATTGCATAAGGGCCAAGTGAGTAATTATAGAATACAGAGGAAAACAATAATGCAGCAGCTATGATGAATATGTAGAATGTAAGACTAGGTGGATCATTCAGTGAACGCCCTAGAGAAGTTCTTATTAGTAAAACACCAGAAGCTACAATTAATCCTACAGTACAAACAAGGCCAATAGTTAGAGGCAATGCAAAAATAACTTTATTCAACAATCCACCGTATATTGCAAATAAGATAGTTTCAACAACCGCGAAACCTATAACTGGTATGATTATTGCAGTGTTTGAAACTTTATTGTAGATATAAAATGCAGTAGTTAAAAGAAGAAGATTAAGAATAATAAACGAAAAAGTACTAATAAATTTCATGTTGACTGGACAACCGTATCTTTCTTCATCATCGACAGTACCATTTTCGTTACGGTCAGTTAATTGAATATAATACCCTTCATCATTAACTTCTTGAAATTCTTCATATACTTGACTATCCCAAATTTCACAGTTGAATGGTTCTCCTGAGAAAGGTTCTGCAACTCCTCTTCCAATTAGTACAGTAATTCCATTTATTTCCTTATTGTAGGGTGTAGTAGGTTTGTATCCATCTGAAGATTCTTGATCCGTTCCAGGTACACTAGATACAGCTAATCCAATTACTCCTGAAAGTAATAAAATAGAAATTACAACTATAGTTAAAGGTGCAATGTAATTCAATTCTCCTTTTGATAGGAATATTCCATCAAGTCTTTTGTTTAAGTCGCCAAATATTTTTCCCATGTCTGAGAACTGTTCAGTAAATTTGGTGAAACTGCTTTCAGATTTTTCCTCTGAAGCTTCAGTTTCAGTAGCACTTAGAGTCTCTTCCAATAATTTTTCTTCTTCACTTAATTCACTTATCTCTTCTGAGTCAGGTTCAGTATTTTCTACCTCGTCTAGATTCATCTCAGCTATATCTGAAGAAAGATCGTTAGGAACATCAGCTGGAGAGTCTTGTGGTGGAGCCTCTTTAACAGAGGGTTCAAAATCAGATCCACACATGCTACATGTAAGAGCACTATCCTCCTCTTCCATTTCACATACTGGGCAGACCTTCATAGCCGTTCACAGACTACTCCATTAAAATGTTATCTCATAGTTTTGTTCATAATCGTACTCAGTAAAAATCAAAAACTTTAAATAGAAGGTCTGGTAAAATCAACTCTATGAAAGAGCAATTACAACAAATACAAGCGGTAGCAGTTGTTACATTTCTTTGTATTCTAATTTCCGTTAATAGTACTGGAGATTACGGGAAATGGTTTGTAGTTGACGGAGCAAGAGAAACAGTAGACCCAGAAACTGGAAATGTCACTCAATATAATACATTCCAATATCATTATTATTTAGATTCATATTTGTTGACCGATACCACAGGAAATAGTAACTCAGTTACCTATGAGAGTCAAGATTGCGTTTATTGTCTAAATAAAGTTGATTCAGCCAATAATGCAAAAATGACAGCGTACGCAGCTGGTCTTCTGGCTTTGGTTGTTGCCTACATGGCAAATAATGCAGTGAGTAGTCTTCATCAGAATACTTTGCGAAGTGCGCTTAAAAATTTGAAATATTTTGCAATTATTGTCCTCATAGTAGGGTTTTTGTCTACATTCTTGTTTTACACTACTTGGTCAGATGCATTAATACAAGATGAAGTTGCACTTTCATCAACAAATACAGAAGGTTCTGATTCGAATAAAGAACTGGGGTGTATCAAAAATTTGTTGACTTTTTACGGTGAGGGAAATTGTGAGGAATATGTTCAGTTACAAGCAGGTGAAGCAGATAGAATCACTGGAAGATTAGGGCCTGTTTCATGGAGTCCAGGAATAGGTTTTTTTATTGTTTTGATAGGTACTGCTCTTACTGGAGGAGGAACACTCTACATATTAGGGAATATCGATGAAGAATGGCAAGCGATTTTGAAAAAGCAGGAATTAATTGAAAGGCAGCAAAAGATCCATGACGGAGAGTTAGAAAAAAGCAAGGAACTAATGCAAGAATTTGAAGATACCGAAGAAAGGTTGAAAGAGGCTGAGAAAAGAATCGAAGACGTTCGAGCTTCAACTAACGACATAGATTATGACGGAATTGATGACTTAGAAAACGAATTAGATCGTATTACGGCCCTTAATCAGAGTGTCAATACACTAAATAGTTCCCTAGAATCCAAATTGAAAACTGCAAGAGTCGCAACATCAGAAGTTGAGAAGAGAGCTAGAATGGCTGAAAAGGAGTTGTTAGACGATCTTTCCGCAAAGAATAATCTTGAAAAAGAAATTGAAGATTTGAGAGCTAAACACGAAAACGATATGCGTCTTAGTGATAGAATGACAAGAGAAATAGGTTCTCTAAGGACGATGAGTGACGATGCCGAAACTAAAGCAGTTGACGCTGAGAGGAAACTGAAGTTAGAGAAGCCAGATACAGTTAATGCTTTAGAGTCTTATGATTCTGTTAAAGCTTCATACGATAAAACTGTTCAGGAAAAGAATAATTTAGAAAAAGAGATTATGGAATTGGAACAGCATACCTTAGAAGCTAATGAAAGGGAAAAATCTGCCCTTGCGGAAAGAAACGAGGCTATTAACAGAAGAAAAGAATTGGATAGAGAGGTCAAACTAATGGAAAAGAATAAGAAAAGAATAAATGATAAATTTACGACATTGACTACAAATTTGGAAAAGGCGAAAAAAGAGCTTAATGACGCAAGAGAAAAGGCATCATTAACTATGAATGAATTAGATATTGAAAGGCAAACAATAATTGAACTCGAGCAAAGTAGTGAACAATTTAGGCAAAAAGAAAATGAAATACTTGGTATGACTGATTCACTCAAGGAATTGCAAGAGCAGGTTGATAATCAAAAGGAATCCAACAAGAAAATTGACGACGAATTAAAGATCGAAGTTAAGAGTAAGGAAAAAACTCAGAAAGATTTAGCAGCCTTAGAAAATGCTTCACAGCAAGTTAGTAAAGTTATGCAAACACTCAAGAAGCAATTCGAGGATGCTAAAGCAGAACTAAATATCAGTATTGATGATAGAAACAAGGCTGAAAGGTTACTTGAAGCTGAGAAGACAGAGCATGAAAAGTTGAAAGAAGATCTAGAATTTCTTCAGGGAACAACTATAGGTAGCGAAGAGGATACCGAGCGAAAGATCAAAGCAATGGAAATTGAAATACCTAAAGAAAAAGAAATGGCCGATGAAATGAATGCAGAAGCTCAAAGTCTTTCAGACAGCAATAAAGAGTTGGAAGAAAAAATTAAGGATGCTCGTATTGAAAGTTTGAATAAACCTGTAGCAACAGAATCGTCTTCATCAACAGGAGCTTCCATAGGAACTAGCCTTACAGTCAAGAATTTGACAAAGGAAACAGAGCACACATTTGAATTAGTTAACCAAGAAGATGCAAATATTCCGCAAGGAAAAATTCCTTTATCAAACCCTATAGGTAAATCACTCGAGGGTTCAAAGGAAGGCGATGAAGTAAAAGTAGGTCCAACAACTTTTAAAGTTCTTAAAGTCAATTAAAGTGGTCCTAAAATAGAGCATTCTTTTTGACATGGTATGAATCATGTCTTACCAAAAGATAGCAGCCAAATGATGGATTGGTCTTGGGATAAATATATTCCTTTTTTCGATTATTTAGAGAATTCAGGTCTAACTTCAGAAAACATTTCAGACTGGATGAAGTATTGGTCTGATTTATCTGAACTAATAGGGGAAGTTGGAACCTCAGTATATGTTTCTACTACTGTGGACACTGCAGATGAAGAAGCTAAGTCCAGATATCACAGATTTCTTGAAGACATAAGTGAAAATGTAAGTTCTAGAAACCAAACACTTAAAATAAAATTTTTAGAGTCCGAATTATCACCCGACAATTTTGAAATTCCCTTGAGAGGAATGAAAAGTGAAGTGGAGTTATTTTCAAAAGATAATCTTCCTCTTCACACTTCCGACGCGAAACTATCAAAAGAATATGATGCGATTATTGGTTCCCAAACAGTTAATTGGGATGATGAAGAGGTTACGTTAACTCGATTATCTCCTGTCATGCTAGAAACAGATAGAAATAAACGTGAAAAAGCTTGGAAACTAGCTTCAGCCAGAAGACTTAAGGATAGAGATGAAATAAACCAAATTTGGAAGAAGATTCTCAAGATTCGTATGTCCATTGCTAAGAATTCAGGTTATGACGACTACAGAGCTTGGAGATGGGAATATTTGAAAAGATTTGATTACACTCCTGATGATTGCTTAACATTTCATGATTCTATCGAGAAGATTATTGTACCCTTAGCAAGTAAATTACTTCAAAAGCGTAAGGAAGCACTTGGTCTCGACAAACTAAAACCATGGGACTTAAGTGTAGATATATTTGGAAGAGATGCTCTTGTTCCTTTTGAAGATGCTAGTGAATTAGAAGAAAAATGTCATAATATATTTAGCTCAGTAGATTCTGACTTAGGCAATCATTTTGAGATAATGAGAGAGAAGGGCTTATTGGATTTAGGGAATCGTAAGGGCAAGGCTCCCGGTGGTTATTGTACTGAATATCCCTATCAACGCCTACCTTTTATCTTTATGAATGCCGTTGGAACACATAGCGATGTTCAGACGATGATTCATGAGGGTGGACATGCGTTCCATGTGTTTGAATCTTCTGATTTGCCCTATACGAGTCAGAGAGATGTCGGAATGGAATTTGCTGAGGTTGCTTCAATGGCTATGGAGCTTCTAGCTTCTCCCTTTTTGACTAAGAAAGATGGAGGCTTTTACTCTGAAGAAGATTCTGCAAGGGCAAGAATTGAGCATTTAGAAAAAGTAATTATGTTTTGGCCATATATGGCAGTCGTGGATGCATTTCAGCACTGGGCCTATACAAATCCCGAAAAAGCGTTAGATCCAAGCAACTGTGATGAAGAGTGGACTAATCTTTGGGAAAGGTTCCAAATGTCTGAACATATAGATTACAGCGGATGTGATGATATAATAGCTACAGGTTGGCACAATAAATTGCATATTTATCATGTACCATTCTATTATGTTGAGTATGGAATGGCTCAGCTAGGTGCAATACAAATATGGGGTAATTCGTTGGATGATGAAAAAAAAGCTATTAAGGATTACAAAGCTGCGTTGGGCCTTGGCGGTAATGCTACATTACCTGAGTTATATGAGGCAGCAGGAGCTAAGTTTAGCTTCGATGATGAGACTCTAGAGTACGCAGCAAGCTTAATAGAGGAACAAATTAAGGAATTATCATGAGCGATAATTCGGTTGAAGATTCCTTTTCTTCAGATCACAGCTGCTCTAATTGCAGTCCATCAGATAAGGTAGACATACAAATTAAGACTGATAATAAAAATCTGGTTTTGAGTGGCCTTCCTGTACAAGATGAATTTGCCCCCAATTCTATATGTTTCGGCTGTGGCCCCTCCAACAAAGACGGTCTACAGCTTAAGTCTTATCGTTCCAACGGCGGTCTAATAGCAGAGTTTAAATGTGAAGAAAAACATCAAGCTTTTCCTGGAGTGATTAATGGTGGCATTATAGGTTCGCTGATTGACTGTCACGGTAATTGGACGGCAGCAATGGCAATAATGGATAAGAACGATTGGGAAAAGCCACAGTGTACGGTAACTGCCCAGTATGAAATTAAGTTAAAGCGACCAACTCCTCTAGGAATAAAGTTAAAATTAAACAGTAGAGTTTTAGCTTTGCAGGAAGACCGGGCTGAAGTTATAATCGAGTTAAAAGCAGATGGCAAGACATGTGCGACGGGTCGGGGCTTATTTGTTGCTGTAAAAGAAGGCCACCCCGCATATCATCGCTGGCATTGATTAATGTCTGAATTTATAAACGAACTTTGGGAAAGGGCAATAAAGGAGCATAACAGGGGAGATTATCACGAAGCTCATGAAATTTTTGAAGATATTTGGCTTGAATTAGATAATCGTGATGAGAAAGATACAGTTCAAACATTAGCTCAAGCAGATGCTCTCGCAGTACATATTGAAACAGGAAATTTGGGAGCCGCTCAGAGACTAATGAGGCAGTTACCTGAATTATTGCATACATTTCCAGAAGATTACAGGAAAATTAATTTAATAGAATTTAGAGAGTGGATTGCTGAAATGATTTTGACAATTCCAAATACACCAGATATTTCTGGAATATCAAGTAAAGTGCCTCCTAAACTATTGAATTGCAGATAGTAATTTTTCGTAGTTTGCAGGTTCTGCCGCACAAGAATCCTGTAATGGTTTTACTATTTCGAATAGGGCTGCTGCGGTTCCATTTTTTAAATCGAGAGGGTGTAATGAGCCAGATGTATACGCCAACTCTAATTTTTCGTACGATTTAAATTCTAAATTTCCTCCAAACTTTTCAGGCCTTTCAATTACTATTTTACCAAGTGCTGGTTCAAGCAAATGTTGCCAGAGGTCAAGAACTGGATTTCCTTCTCTTTCTGGGGGACAGTATGCTTTTGACAATTTCTTAGTCAGCTTTTTCTTATCATCATGAATTAACAAGGTTCCTCTTGGGTCTGATTTAGACATTTTAACATCAGTATCCATTCTACCAGGTCCAGATAACGATCCAAGGAGTGGCGTATGAAGTGCAACAGGTTTACGCAATTTCAATTTATCTGCAGCGTCTCTCGCCAACATGTGCGCGTGCCTTTGATCCATCCCACCGAGAGCCAAATCAGCCTCTAAAGCGTAGATGTCTGCAGCTTGCATCGCAGGATAGAAAAATTTAGACATGTCTTTATCGCCATCTTTTTCATCTCTTCCCATTATTGATAATGCTCTTCGCATTCTCTTCAAGCTACTTGCTTTAGAAATACGTAGAACCATTTCCCAGTAACCGTCTTCACTAACGATTTCACTTGCAGTTTTGAACTTAACGCCTGGACAAAAAACGGAAAACATTTGCCTTTGATACTCTACACCTGCATTCAAGTTATCCCAACTACCTCCAAGTTTATCATTAATGTATCCGTGCCAATCAGCCAAAAGAATTGTCACTTCAAACCCTGCATCAACAAGTTCCTTACATTTTAGCATGGGAACCAGAGATCCAGCATGCAATAATCCTGAGGGCTCAAATCCGACGTAAGCTCTTGGTGTTTCTTTATTTGTTAGCAAATTATCTAATTCATCCTCAGTAACACATTCTGAAACTCCTCTCATTACTAGTGATTTACGATCAGACATATTTGTACCGAAACGAGCCATTAATTAACTGCTTTGGTTTTATTGGAGTTACCAAAAAAGTATTTAAACGTGGTTAGCTAGGTATGCTAGAGTTAATATGTCTGAATCGAATCCCGAAGTACTCAAAGCTGTCCGTCTTCTTGTTGGCGATATCGTAAATAAAGAGAGATACGTAATGTTACCTGCAGAGCCAGGTGAAGGTGACCCTGTTCTTGGAAAATTTAGAACAGTAAGCGATGCGAAAAGGTTTGCAAGTCGCAGCGATATTACTGAATTTTCACTTTGGACAAGGTTGAAAGTTGTTGGTGGAGGTTCACTTAAAGAAGATTTTAATGATTCTGATGATGAAGAGGAAATAGACGATGACCTGGGCGACTTGTTAGATGATGATTCTGATTTACCTGATCTTGAGGAAGATGCAGATTTAGATGAACTTCTATGAGTAGCAATATAATAATACACCAAACCTCTGGTAAAAATTTTAAGGGTTCGACATTTATTTGTGGTCTACCTGGGGTTGGCCTAGTTGGTAATATAGTAGCAAACTTTTTGGTTAATAATCTTAAGCTTAAGCAAGTAGGAATTATCGATGGTCCAGCATTCCCTTCAATATCTGTAGTTAAGGATGGTATTCCTAATCATCCTATGAGGCTTTACGCCGGCGAGCAGATTTGTAACGATGGGAAATGTAACCAAATAGTCATATGCGTAAGTGATTTTGTTCCACCAGTTTCTGTAACGAAAGACTTGGTTGACTGTATTTTTGATTGGGCTAAAGAAAAAGGATGTACGAGTTTTATAATTGGCGAAGGATTTTCGATTCCCCAGAAAAACGAGGATAAGGATAGTATTGTTTACGGAGTAAGTTCCACGGAGGCCTCAAAAGATTGGATAAGTAATGCTAAAGTAACTCCTTTTGAATTTGGAACTATTGGAGGTTTCACTGGAGTTATGTTGAATCAGGGAAGATTGCGCTCGGTAAACGTTTTAGGTCTTCTTGCTGAAGTTGAAGAGGATATTCCAGATGCACTTGCTGCTTCTAAGATTATTGAGGCAATAGATAAATTATTATTAGAGATTGACTTAGATCCTAAGCCACTTCTAGAGGAAGCGGCCTCTCTTGAAAAAGAATTACAGAAAGTGACTGAACAAGTTCCATCAGATACTAATAATTCAGTTCCAAGATATATTGGATAAGTTTAAAACAACATATATTTACATATAATTGTGAGCAGAAATTTAGAGGAAGCTAAACTTTCAGTAATTTCAGATATTAATAAAATATTTAAGGAGAATAAATACCCGATACTCCCCATAGATGAGAATCCAATTCAAGGTGATATATCTATAATCTGCTTTCCTGGGGCACAATCTCTAAAGAAAAGTCCTGAAGAAGTTGCAAAAAATGTTTCTGAGATGATATCTCATATCAAATTAATCAAAGAAACTTTTGTGGTTAAGGCTTTTTGTAATATAGTGCTAGATTGGGATTTTTTATTTGAAGACATATTTGGTGAGATTAATAATAGTGAATACGGAAGAGGAGTTTCAAAGCCCGATTCCATCTTATTAGAACACACTTCAGCTAATGCAACAGGCCCTTTTCATATGGGTAGGGCACGAAATCCAATTATTGGGGACAGTGTTTCCAGACTTCTTAAGTATTATGGGTATGAAGTTTCAACAGAATATTATGTAAATGATACAGGTAGGCAAGCAGCTACTGTGGCTTACGGAATTAAAAATTTTAAGGGCGGAGATTCGAAGAAGCAAGATCATAAATTGGTCGAATGTTATAGACAGGCTTCTGACGCTTTAAAGAGCGACGATGACATTAAATCTGAAATTTATAAGAAAATGGAACTCATTGAAAGCGGAGATAAAGAATCTTTAATGGAAGTCAAAGAGGCTGCAGAAATGATGCTTTCTGGTATGAAGTCCTCACTTAAGCGATTGAATGCTGAGGCAGATTCATATTTCCATGAATCAGATTTAATTCTTGATGGTAGCGTTAATGTCGTGATCAAATCTCTAAAGAAGAGTAACATATGTTCTGAAGAAAAAGGTGCTTTTTACTTAGATTTAGAAGGGAAGAATATAGCAGGTAGGAATCAAAAGTTTTTCTTTACTCGAAATAATGGTTTAAGCTTGTACACTACTAGAGACATAGCCTATCATCTTAATAAATTTACTAGATTCAATAAAGCACTCAACATTTTGGGAGAAGATCACAAACTCCAAAGTAATTTACTGAATATAGCACTTGAAGAATTGGATTCTAATAAGCCTGACAATCTATTTTATTCATTTGTTAATCTTCCTGGAGGAAAGATGTCGACTAGAGCAGGTCGTGTTGTATACTTAGATGATATGATGGATCAAATTGTCGACGCATCCCTTGAAAGACTAAGAGAGGTGGACATGTCTGATAACCAAAAACGGTTGCTTTCAGAGAAAATAGGAATAGGTTCACTGAGATATAATGTACTTAAAGTTCAACCTGAGAAAGGGTTCACATTTAGCATAGATGATGCATTAAGCATACAGGGCGATTCAGCACCTTTTGCAATGTATTCTCATGCTAGGATGTCTTCAATTTTACGCAGATATGAAGCTAGTATTCCTAATTCCAAGCTTGACAGCGATTTAGTTGAGTCTGAAATAGAACTTATTAGAACAATGGCTAAATGGCCAAAAACGGTTGAATCTGCAGTAGATAAGTTTGCAATTCATATTATCCCAAATTATGTCCATCAATTATCTTCAAAATTTAATAATTTTTATCGTGATTGTAAGGTAATTGGAGATACTAATGAAGCTCTTAGAATTAATTTAGTAAGCAGTTCCAAAAGAATTTTATTTGATGCATTAGACATTCTGGGAGTTGAAGCTCCAGACAGAATGTAGTGGTGGTGAGGGAGAGATTCGAACTCCCGTGGTCGCGATCTGCAGTCGCGTGCATAGCCGGGCTCTGCCACCTCACCTAGTATTTATCCAGTAAAGGTAGGATATTAATTATTAGTTACCACTTCTAGCTATAGTTCTTGAGATGTCAGTACTATTCATTTTCTTTTTCATGTCGCTTAATAGATTCTTGTAGTGTGAGATTTGTTCATTTATTCTTTCGATCTCAGTTTTATCGGCATCTCCCCTATCATAACGTTCTTTTACTTTTTCTCTTCGATTTTCCCATTTCTCTAATTCATTTAGAACTTCAATAATCTTATCCTCAACACTTTTCATATTACATGAACCTTATAGTTTCTAGATTACTAGGGACCCTAGCATCAAGCCTCACCTTTCTTCTAATATCATTGGCAAACTGCTCACATTTTTGAGGGTCTCCATGGTTTAACAGAACAATCTTAGGTCTTGGTCGAATTGTTCTTAAATATCTCATTAATTGCCTTTTATCACTGTGTCCGGAGAAACCTTCACAAGTTTCTATGTTCATATTCACTTTCACTGGAATAGTGCCTCCCTTCTCACGATCATGTAAGTGTATCTCTTTTGCACCCTGCTGCACTCTTTGACCCATTGTTCCGGCAGCTTGGTATCCAACAAACACCATAGTACTGTTGAAATCTGGTGCCCAGTGCCTTAGATATTCCATTACAGGTCCACCATTAACCATGCCAGATGTTGCCAAGACAATAGCAGGTTCTTCTCTACCACATATTTCTTGTCTCATTTCGGTGCTTTCTACCTTATTAAAAATTTCAGATCTAAAAGGGTTGTCTTGATTTTGGTAAACCTTATTTCTTAAATTATTATTCAAGTATTCTGGATAGGCTGAATGTAAGGCAGTAGCTTCCCATATCATTCCGTCAAGATAAACTGGCATATCTTTCAATTTCCCTTCCGAATGAAGCTTCTCTAAAACAAGCATAACTTCTTGTGACCTTCCCACAGCAAATACAGGAATCAAAATTTTACCTTTTTTCTCCACGGTTCTATTAATTATTTCATATAGCGTACGGGAACCTTCCTCTCTAGCGGGTTGAAAATCGTTGTAACCTCCGTAGGTGGATTCCATAATTAATCCTTCTAGTCTTGGAAAATGATTTACTGCTCTGTCGAAAAGCCAAGTATTTTCAAATTTAATATCTCCTGAAAATACAAGGTTGTACTGTCCGTCACCTACGTGAAAATGGGCTGCAGCAGAACCTAATATATGTCCTGAATTGTGAAAAGTTAGCTTTAAATCCGGTGAAACATCAGTAGTGTCTCCATAGTTTAGGGGTATGGTGTTTCTTATTGCTTGTCGTATTTGTTCGGTATTGTAGGGAACTTTTTTACCTTCAGAATTTTGAATCTTAATAAAATCATTTTGCAGTAATGAAGATAATTCTCTTGTTGGTGGGGTGCAGTAAATCGGCCCATCGAAGCCATAAACGAAAAGCATAGGTAAAAGTGCTGAATGATCTAAATGTGCATGTGTAAGTACAACAGCATCAATTCCTTCTAGAGGTGTTACTTCAGGAGCACTTAAAAATGGACTCGGTTCTTTTTCGTTACCGGGGTTAAATCCACAGTCTACCAAAACTTTACTATCTTTTGTCATCAAAAGATGACACGACCTTCCAACTTCTCGATATCCTCCCAGAGCCGTTACTCTTACGTGTTGCTCTCCTGGAATCGTATCCCTGAATATTTTTTTGCCAACCCTTGTTAAGAATTTCTTTCGCCCTTCAGCCACTTTATCTTCTAACATATAATTTCTTATATCTTTTAAGGTTCGAGACTCCATTGGTGATGATCTTATTATAACGGGATTCCAGCCTATTTCCCTTCTAATCTGATTCAAAACAACGCCGTGTTTTCCGATAGCTCTTCCAGGATTAGTTGCTTCTAAAATTACATCACCATTTATTTCGTCAAACCTAGTATCAACAATGCCAGCTTCGTCTGGCAATATTTCCTTAAGTTTCTGTTTAGCAGCTATAATTGGCTTTCTAACACTAGAATCAGCCTTAATCACTATTCTTTTCCTTACATTTTGGGCTAATTTCCGGATTAAATCATTATTGTCGGAAAATATTTCCAGATTAGGTGTATACAGTACTACGTTAGAAGCTTCTACTTTCACATCAGTGAATGTGATAGTGTCTGGAATAACTTCGGTTGCGACTTTCTTTACTAATTTAATTACGTCCTCTACGGCCATTTGACCTTCCTTAATTGTTGACTTTCGTCTACAAGTTAGCTTGAATTTTTTCTATTTCTTCAAATGAAACACTGTGGTATCCTTTTGAATCAATAACACACATTGAGATGCCATCTCCTGAAGCTGAATCTCTTTTCATGGCTGCAGTTAATGCTCTTACTCCCAATTCTTTTCCTTCTTTGACAGACATATTTTCTTTAAATCTGTCTTCTAAAACACCATATACAAAGGGTGATCCGGATCCTGTTGTCTGGAACTTATCAGGTATTGATCCTCCTGCAGCATCAAGTGAGTAAACGTGACCACCTTCAGAATCTATTCCTCCGAGTAATAATTGAACCCAAAATGGCATGTATCTTCTTCCGTTCATTATATTAGCCATCAAAGTTGATGCAGCTTTTAGAGACATGTGTGTACCATTCTTTAGTTCATAGAGTTTGACTTCAGCGGAAAGCCATCTTGCAAGCATTTGCGCATCCCCTACTAAACCAGCAACGGTTAATCCCATGTTATCTGATATTCTGAAAAGCTTCTTCGTTGTTTTATGACCGATGAGGTTTCCCATTGTAGCTCTCATCTCTGTAGCCATCACTATACCGTCCTTACAAACTAATCCTATGGTTGTTGTACCTTTTTTCAAATCTTTTTCTGACAAAAAACTCCTCCACGAGTAAAACTAATGATTCATCGGAACCAAGTATATTAGATTAATGCTAGTAGTAAAATCATAAACAATAGTTAAATATCGGTCACCAATCGACACCAGAGGTAAGTAGTGTTTAAAGCCAGAATTAAAGCAGATAGCCTGAAAGAATTTATCGGAACAGTAGGATCATTAGTCGATGAAGCAAAAATAAATGTTAGTGAAGACGGTCTTCAAGTGAAAGCCGTAGATCCTTCACATGTAGCGATGATTGAAGCTAACCTTATGAAAACTGCATTTGATAGCTTTGAAGTTTCAGATATTCAAATGGGCTTAGATATTGATAAGTTTAAGAGTGTGTTAACCATGGCTGGTAAAGATGAAATGGTTATTCTTGAGAAGGATGATGAGCTAAATAGGTTAGTAGTCAATATCGGAAATTTAACGAGAGCTATGCCTTTACTTGACACTTCAGGCATGCCTGATCCAAAGGTTCCTTCGCTTGATTTGCCTGCCAAGGTAAGTGTTGCTTCCGGCGAAATAGGACAGGGAATCAAGGCTTCAAAGGCAGTTTCTGATCACATTGCACTCTCAACTTCAAAAGATAATTTTAGGTTAGTATGTGAAGGCGATAATCAGAACAGGGTAGATTTATCACTTGGAGTAGACCAGCTCGAAAAGTTAAGTTCCTCAGAAGATTGTACTTCATTATTTTCACTGGAATATTTTTCCTTGATGGTTAATTCGCTTCCAGCGGATCGCATACTTCATATAATGTTAGGTTCTGATCTCCCAGTTAAGATTGATGCCGATTTGGCTGTTGATGATGTTACAGGCGCCCAAGGTAATGTTAAGTTTTTACTTGCTCCTAGAATAGATAGAGATTAAATGTCAAACAAACATTTTCTTCATATCTCTGACTACAGTAAGGAGGAATTGTGGGATATTCTTAATTTATCAAAAAAAGTTAAAGCAAAATTCCACAATCGTGAAGATCATAAAGTTTTTCATAATAGATCTTTGGCAATGATATTTGCTAAGCCTTCTGCACGCACTCGAGTTTCTTTTGAAACCGGTTTTGAGTGGATGGGTGGACATGCTTTGTTCTTAGGTCCAAATGACATAGGAATTGGTAAGCGTGAGGCTATCAAAGATATCTCTAGAGTTTTTAGTAGATACAATGATATTGTAATGGCTCGTCTTTTTGACCATGACCATATTTTGGAGTTAGCTCAACATTCTTCAGTTCCCATTGTAAATGGATTGACTGACTACAATCACCCTTGCCAAATAATGGCAGATATATTCACAGTTTGGGAGCATCTAACTGATATTGATAATGCTAAAATAGTTTACATGGGAGATGGAAATAATATAGTGCATTCATGGCTTCATTTATCAATGAGGTTTCCACTAGATTTCGTTTGTTGTTGCCCTGAAGGCTATGAGCCAGATAAAGATTTGGTGAATCAGGCCTCGAATTCAGGAGTTTCCAAAATTACTATCAGTCACGATCCAGTCTCTGCTGTGAAGGGTGCAGATGTGATTTACACTGATGTCTGGGCTTCCATGGGTCAAAAGGAAGAGGCTGAAGAACGTGAAAAAGCTTTCAAAAATTTTCAAGTTAATGAAAATTTAATGAGTATAACCGGTAAAGATACCTTGTTTATGCATTGTCTTCCAGCTGAACGTAATCGTGAAGTTACTGACGGAGTTATGGAATCAGACAATTCAATTGTTTTTGATCAAGCTGAAAACAGAATGCATGTTCAGAATGCGATAATGATTATGTTGAGTGAGAAATGGAAATAAAAAGAGTAGGTGTTATTGGTGCGGGCCAAATGGGTGCTGGAATTGCCCAGGTTTGTGCATCAATAGGCAAAGTAGTTACTTTGTGTGACATAAAGCAAGAATTTGTAGATAGTGGAATAGCTTCGATAAGAAAGAATCTCCAGAGAAATGTTTCCAAAGATCGTATAAGTCAAAATCAGATGGACGACACTCTTGGCAATGTAAGGACAAGTTTAGAAAATGAAAATTTAAGTAATTGCGACATTGTAATCGAGGCAATAATTGAGGATGTAGATATCAAGAAAAGTCTTTTTTCAAATTTAGGTGAAATATGTGAAAAAAGAACAATTTTAGCATCTAACACTTCGAGTATTCCGATCGGAATTTTAGCCGAAGCCAGTGGCAGACCTGGTAAAGTAGTAGGAATGCATTTCATGAATCCGGTTCCTGTCATGAAACTAGTAGAAGTTATCAGAGCAAAATCTACAAGTGATGATACCTTTGATGCAACATTTAAATTAGCAGAAGAGTTGCACAAGGTACCGGTTCTGGTTAATGATTTTCCTGGTTTTGTAAGTAATCGAATACTTTTGCCAATGCTTAACGAAGCAATGTTTTGTGTAATGGAAGGCGTAGCGGAACCTGAGGCAATAGATACTGTAATGAGGTTAGGAATGAGTCACCCAATGGGTCCTTTGACATTAGCTGATTTTATTGGTTTAGATACTTGTTTAGCAATAATGAAAGTACTTCATAAAGACTTAAATGACGATAAATATAGACCATGTCCGCTTCTTGAAGAGATGGTTAAAAATGGTAAATTGGGCAAGAAATCTGGTGCAGGTTTCTACAATTACTAATGCTTTAAGTATAAGCATCATTTAGCATTGATATGTCAGAAAAGAAAAAAGAAGGAATTCAGTCTCTAGGTTTGGACGAAGCACTCGCAGATTTAAAATCCTTAGCTCAGAAAGTTTCCGACATGTCTAAAGATTTAGCAAAAAAAGCAGTAGATAATGCGGAAGGAGTTACTGACAAAGTTGGGGACATTGTAGATTCAACCGGGGATGCCTTGATTTCTGCAGGTGAAACTATTAAACAGACTAAAAAAATGTTTGATAAGGATTAGTTCTTCCACTTGATGTTACAGCCCATGGAAGGTATTTGCATAAATTCTATTTCGTTACCTCTCAATGTAGCTTCTATAGCCATCTTTAATTCCTCACGAGTAACGCCTTCTGGCTCTTTCCAGTTATCATCGAGTCTTCCTCGATATTTTAATTTTCTATCTGCGTCATAAAGGAAAATATCAGGAGTGCAAACTGCGCTGTATGATTTTGCAATATCTTGCGTTTCATCAAATAGATATGGAAAGGGATAATTTTTGTTCTTAGCCTGTTCAGCCATTTTTTCAGGTGAATCTGCAGGGTAGTTATCAGCGTCGTTTGAACTAATTAGAACAAAATCTACATTCGAAGAGTAATTATTAGCCAGTTCGATTATTCGATCTTCTACAGCCATTGCATATGGGCAGTGATTGCAAGTAAATATGACTACTAGAACTTCATTAGTAAAATCTTCAATGGATAAGTCCTTTCCATCTATATTTGGTAAGTTAAAATAAGGGGCTTTTGAGCCCAAGTTAACCATAGTTGATTCAGTTAATGCCATAATATTGCATTAAGAGAGGTATTAAGAGTATTTCTTTTAAACCATGCTAAATACCGCATGTAATATGAAAGCTACTGAAGACATATTTCGTGCATACGACATCCGAGGCGTTTATGGTGAAGAATTGGACGCAGAAATTGGTGAGAGAGTAGGCTTAGCTTTCGGTAATTTTTTGAGAAAACAGTACAATGGTGGAAAAATCTCTATTGGCTGTGACGCGAGAGTAAGTTCTCCGGAACTGCAGATGGCAGTCTCAAAAGGAGTTTCTAGGGCTGGTTTTGATGTAGATATTATTGGCATGGTTCCAATTCCCGTTGCAAACTATTTCACATGGAAATCTAATCTTAATTCAGAGGAATATGTTGCCGGAGTTTACATAACTGCAAGCCACAACCCTGCAGAATATAATGGGATAAGGTTTCGACATCCTGATGGAACTGGCTTCACTGAAGGAAACGTAGAAATTAAAAGAATATTTTTCGAAGAAAAATTAATTGAATATGATAACGGAACAATTAGTGATTTATCATCTGAAGAAGTTTTAGAGGATTACATGAGATTCGTTTCAACTAAGGTTGGAAATTTGACAGGCATTAAGGTTGCTTTAGATCCAGGTAATGGAGTTGGCTGTGTCGTAGTCGATAAGATTTTTGAGAGGTTGGGTGCTGAAACTTTCAGCATTAACAATACTCCTGATGGTACTTTTCCTAACAGGCCATCTGAGCCTGCTCCAAAGAATCTAGGGGATTTAATTGAAGTTATGAACAATGGTAAATTTGATTTTGCAGTTGCCTTTGATGGAGATGCAGATCGGTGTGTGTTTATTGATGAAAAATCAAATCCAGTTTCAGCTGAAAAAATAGGTATTATAGTTTCGAAAAGCCTGATAACTCCAGATTCAAACAAGGTACTTGCTGGTGTACCTTGTTCTATGATTTTAGAGAAGGAAATTCCTAAGATTGGAGGAGAGCTAATTTGGATACGAGTAGGGGATGTTTTCGTTTGTGAGGAATTGAAAAAGCATAATGCAGCAATCGCTATGGAGATTTCCGCTCACTTTTTTGCACCAGGTTTGACAGAATTCATATTTGATGATCCAATTATATTCAGCTTGAAATTGGCAGAATTTATAAACAATTCATCTAAAACTCTTGGAGATTTTTCTAATGAAATTCCATCATATCCATATGAAGAATTAAAATTCAAGTGTCCCGATTCTATAAAATTTAATGTAAACGAAGATCTTGAGAAAACATTTACCGATATGGGATATAAAGTTGAAACAATTGATGGAGTCAAAATTTGGCTCGAAGGTGGTTGGGTCTTGTTGAGACCATCAAATACTCAACCAGTAATACGTATGTTTGTAGAGGCTACGGATAGTAATAGATTAATGGAAATAAAGAGTGAATTTAAAAACTATTTTGATAAATCTGTAGAAAAGTTTATTGATTGAAGACTTAGTTCTTCCAAGCACTTTTACTATTTTGTTTATAGTAATTGTAAGTTTTTCTTTGGCCTTTTATGCTAATTTCTCTAAAGTTTTAGATAAAGGAGGTTCTGTCCTTGCATTTTTGATTTGCTTTATTTCTGGTGTTTTTGGACATTGGAGTTGGCTCTTAATTCTCCTTCTATTTGTTGGAAGTTCCTTTTTAGCTACTAGATTCGCTATAGTTTACAAAAAAGCTCTAGGTGTAGAGGAAAGTGATGAAGGTACCCGTGGCGGTTCAAATGTGATTTCAAATGGAATATTGCCGCCTCTTATTGCCTTAGCATATAGTTTTGGACTTCTTTCCCCTGAACAGGCTTTGGTGGCTTTCACGACTTCCATGGCTGCTGCAAGCGCAGATACCATGGCTAGTGAAATAGGTGTTCTTTCTCCATCTCCTGTTTTGATTACCAATCCTGGTAAAGTGGTTGAACCCGGAGTCGATGGAGGCATTTCTTTCGAAGGTTTGACAGCATCTTTTCTGTCATCAGTGTCAATTTCCATGCTAGCTTATGCTGGTTTTCTTGTGTTAATTGAAGAAAATCACGCCTTTTCTGCATCAATTGAATTAAATTATCTTTTTATTTCTGTATTTTTTGGTTTTTTTGGTAGTGTAATTGATTCTTTTCTTGGTGCAACGTTACAGAATAGAGGAATTTTAACAAATAATGGAGTTAATTTAGCTTCAATTTCAATTTCAGTTCTGCTTTCACTAGCTTTTTTCGAAGTTCTTTAGTTTTTTTGAACGTATTTTTATATATTCGTCTCTTGACTCGTGTGAAGATATAAATGTTACCAGGAAATTCACCAGTAGTCATTCTGAAAGAAGGAACTCAAAGAGATAGCGGAAAAAAAGCCACACAGAATAATATTGCAGCAGCTAAAGCTATTGCAGAAGCAGTTAGATCCACACTAGGTCCTAAGGGTATGGACAAAATGCTAGTTGATTCTATGGGTGATGTGATAATAACTAATGACGGAGTTACTATCTTGAAAGAAGTGGAAGTTCAACATCCTGCAGCTAAAATGATTGTTGAGATTGCTAAAACACAAGACTCTGAATGTGGTGATGGAACTACTACTGCAGTTATTCTTGCAGGTGAACTTTTGAAAAACGCTGAAGAATTAATGGATAAGGGAGTTCATCCAACGGCTATATCGAATGGTTATCGAAGAGCCTCTAATGAATCCCTGGAGCTTCTAGACAAAATCTCTAGAAAAGTTAGTCGCTCCGATGTTAAGACATTGAAATCAATTGCTATAACTTCAATGACTGGTAAATCCTCTGAAGCTAACGCAGATTTTTTGGCAGATTTAACTGTAAATTCGATTAAGGCTGTTGCAGAGAATAAAGATAAAAATCGTGTTGAGGTTGATAGGTCTAACATTAAAATTCAGAAAAAGCAAGGAGGTTCTATTGCAGATACTGAGCAAGTTTCAGGGATAATAATGGATAAAGAACCAGTTCATACAGACATGCCTAGAAATGTTAAGAAAGCCAAGGTGGCTCTGATTGACGCACCTCTAGAAATTAAAAAGACTGAAATTGAATCTAAAATTCAAATTAACGACCCTTCCCAGATTCAGGCGTTTTTGGACCAAGAAGAATCTACTATCAAGAAGATGGTTGACACGATTTCAAAATCAGGAGCTAATGTTTTGATTTGTCAAAAGGGTATTGATGATCTGGCTCAACATTTCCTTGCTAAAAATAACATTATGGCCATTAGACGTGCTAAGAAATCGGATATTGACGCATTGTCTAAGGCAACGGGTGGTAGAGTTATATCTAATATTGATTCAATGAGCAAGAAAGATCTTGGTTTTGCAGGTTTGGTCGAAGTTAGGAAAATAGGAGATGACGATATGACCTTTGTAACCGATTGTAAAAATCCTAAAGCTGTCAGTATTTTGGTTAGGGCCGGAAGCGAACATGTGGCTGATGAAATTGAGCGAAATCTTGACGATGCAATTGGTGTTGTTTCTTTAGTATTTAAGGACGGCAAAATTGTTACTGGAGGAGGGGCTGCAGAAATTGAGTTAGCTTTGAAATTGAGAAAGTTTGCTCCTAGAGTCGGCGGTCGAGAGCAAATGGCAATCGAGGCTTTTGCCAATGCGATTGAAGTTGTTCCAAGTACCTTGGCTGAAAATGCAGGATTAGATGTAATTGATACATTAATGGGATTAAGAAAATCACATACAAAAAAGGGGCGCAATCAACATGCCGGTCTAGATGCATTTTCAGGAAAAGTTGTTAACATGCAATCAAGAAACGTAGTCGAACCTTTGAGAGTTAAGACACAAGCTGTGAGCAGCGCTACAGATGTAGCTACAATGATTTTGAGAATTGATGATGTTATTGCGTCAAAGCAACCAGAAGGTCCTGAGCCTGACGGTAGCGATGGCATGGGCGGAATGGGCCCAGGAATGATGTAAAATTAGTTACGTGAGGGTTCCGGAGCATCTGGATTGACATTCAGATTTTCCATAGCTTTTTCAGCCTTACTTTTACTTATTTTCCCTTCACGAAGAAGAGAACTAATTGCAGCGGCGGCAATGTATTGATCATCTATTTCAAAATATTTTCTCAAATTTTCTCTAGTATCGCTTCTTCCAAAACCATCAGTTCCAAGTGTTGTATATTTTCCAGGGATCCAACTTCTTATCATATCAGGTACAGCTTTCATATGGTCAGTAGCTGCAACAGTGGTCATTTCCTTATTTTTCATAACCTTAGTTATGTAAGGTATTTTGGCTTTTTTCATTGGATTTAAATTATTCCATCTTTCACATTCAATCGCTTCTCTTCGGAGACCACCAAAGCTTGTGGCACTCCATATATCACAATTAATTCCTAAATCGTTCAAAATTTTCTCAGCTTTCAAAACTTGTCGCATTATCGGTCCACTACCTATCAGCCTAACTTGTGCCTCTGACGAACCCTTAAATTTGTATATTCCTTTCAAAACACCCTCTTCACAATTCTTTGGAATAGCTGGCATTTGGTAATTTTCATTATAGAGAGTTAAGTAGTAAAAAATATCTTCATTATTATCATACATTCTTCTTAAACCTTCTTTAACGATTATTCCAATCTCGTATGCGAAAGCTGCATCATATGATAGACAATTTGGTACTGTGGTGGATGTTAGAAGACTGTGTCCATCTTGGTGCTGAAGTCCCTCTCCGTTTAACGTCGTCCTTCCTGCCGTAGCTCCCAATAAAAAACCTTTAGTTCTAGAATCTGCTGCGCACCATATTTGATCACCAACTCTTTGAAATCCAAACATTGAATAGTAAATGTAGAATGGTATAGTAGGCTTACCAACTGTTGAATAAGCCATACCTGCAGCAGTAAAGCTACTCATTGCGCCAGCTTCAGATATTCCTTCTTCTAAAATTTGGCCGCTTTCAGATTCTTTATAACTTAATAATAATTGAGAATCAACTGGAGTGTAAATTTGGCCTTGTGCATTGTATATTTTGAATTCTGTAAACAAAGCTTCCATTCCAAAAGTTCTGGCTTCGTCGGGTACTATAGGAACTATCAGGTTACCAATCTTGTCATCTTTCATAAGGTTTCTAAGTAGTCTTACAAATGCCATCGTGGTCGAAACCTCTTGTTCCTTCGGTGTTCCTTTGTCGAATTCAGTAAAAGCACTATCTTTAGGCATATGAAATCCGCTGTATGTACTTTTTCTTGTTGGTAAATAGCCGCCTAACGCGTTACGTCTATCTCTGAGGTATTTTATTTCTTCACTGTCAGAAGATGGTTTGTAGTAAGGCATTTCTTCAAGTTCAGAATCTGTAAATGGAATTTCTAGCAAATCTCTAAAATATGCCCAGTCAGATTTTTCCAGTGATTTCTTTTGGTGAGTCATATTACGTGCTTCAAATCCCTTCCCCAGAGCCCACCCTTTCACGGTTTTAGCTAGAATTACTGAGGGCTGTCCAATGTGTTTTGTAGCTTCATTGTAAGCAGAGAATAGCTTCACTGAATCGTGGCCTCCTCTTCTCAATTTAGTTAATGCTTTGTCATCTAAATGCTTAACTAATTTTTTTAGCTCATCTTCTGGTCCAAAAAAGTTTTCTCTTATGTAATCTCCAGTTGAGGCTGCTAAATTTTGAAAATCTCCATCCACAGTATTTTCCATTTTACGCAGTAGATGTCCCATTTCATCTTTCTGCAATAGTTCGTCCCAGTCTCTCCCCCAAAGAACTTTAAGTACATTCCAACCAGAACCTCTAAAGATTGCCTCAAGCTCTTGAACTATTTTCCCATTTCCTCTTACGGGACCATCTAATCTTTGTAAGTTACAATTGATTACAAATGTTAAATTATCTAATTTTTCTCTGTGAGCTAAGTGTAAGGCATGTAGAGTTTCAGGTTCATCACATTCACCGTCGCCTAAGAAGGCCCATACTCTGCTTTTGGATGTGTCGGCAATCCCCCTCTCGTGTAAGTAACGTAGGAATCTTGCATGGTATATAGCATTTGTAGGTCCTAGTCCCATTGAGACTGTGGGAAATTCCCAAAAGTCTGGCATTAATCTTGGATGTGGATAACTAGATAACCCATCAGTAAATGCTTCTCTTCTAAAGTGATTAAGCTGTTCTTTTGTAAGTCTTCCTTCCAAAAAAGCTCTTGAATATATTCCTGGGGAGGAATGACCTTGATAGTAAATGAAATCTCCAATTCCATTTTCCTTTCCCTTAAAAAAATGGTTAAATCCAACCTCATACAAGCTTGCAGCAGATGCATATGTAGAGATATGACCTCCAAGTCCGGCAAAATTTTTATTTGCCTTTGAAACCATCATCGCTGCATTCCACCTAATAATTCTTCTTATCTTCTTTTCTATAGCTTCATCACCAGGGTATTCAGATTCGGATTCAGGAGGAATAGTATTGACATATGGACTATTTGTTAACAACGGTATTGAGATATTTCTAGTTCTAGCTTCTCTAATTAATGTTTGTAAAAGATATCTTGCTCTTTCTTCACCCTTGAGGTCTATTATAGCGGCTATTGACTCAATCCACTCTTCAGTTTCTTGTGGGTCTCTATCCGGTAACTGTTGTCGATATCCTTTTTCCATTATTATTGGTCCTGCAACATGTTTGTATTGATGTGTTTATTTAACTCTTTTTTACCTTTTCTATTTATATTTTGAATATAGGATAGCAATAATGGAAAGTAAACAGAAGCTTCTCCCCAGATCATTACCTCATCCATATGACTGTCATTTTTACCCCAAGATATGGCCTCTTTTAGTGTAGATCCAGATAAACCTCCGTCTCTTGGATCTGCAGTACTAATTTGAATTCCAAAATTATGCTTCTTAACGCTGTACCCAAGCATTTCAGCCATAACAACAGAGTCCTGCGAATAATTTTTCGGTACTCCACCGCCTACTATCACTAATCCTGAATCTCCAGAAATGTTTTTCATCATAGCAATTTCTCTCAAATCCTTGATTGAATCGATACTTACACTATTTTCTTCTTCAACTTGATTCATGGCAAGGCCAATTCCTATTGAGCAATCGTTAATAGCAGGAATAAAAATGGGTACATTCATCTCATATGCAGATTGCATTACGCTATCTTGTGAATCTTCAGCCCTGGACAACCATCGACCACAAATGTACATAAATTCTCTACTTGAGTAATTTCCGGGTTTCATTTCTTTTGCAATTTTTTTATATGTTAAATCTACATGCTGTAACTCTAGTTCATCTAAAACATGGTCGTATATTCTGTCAATCATTAAATTTTGAAGTTTTCTATCCTCAACTTGTTCATTTAGTACATAATGCTTGTAACCCAGCGCTTCAAGCATATCTTGCTCAAACAAAGCACCTGTGCAAACCAAGCAGTCTACTAAATTTTTTCGTACTGAGTCTATAACTAGTTGGCGTAATCCAGCACTAAATATGCTTCCAGCTAAAGACCATATTATTGTTGTTTTCCCTTCAAGTTCCTTTTTGTAAAGTTTTGCACCAGTTCCGATTTGACGAGCTTGAAAACTACTTTTGCTAAAGGCTTCTATTAATTGAGAAGAATTTTTTATATCATCAAATGTAATATGCTTAACTTCTTCGCTTAGTATTTCATTTCTTTGTGATATTTGTTCAATCGTGAATTGTGAGGTTGGCTTTTCAGGGAAAAGATTTTTTTTCATATTAATTCTCCATCATTATTAATTTATTTTTTTCTCTAATTCTAAGTGCTTTAATGCCATTTTTTTTTAAGCTCAGTAAAATTTCTTTATCATTTGTAGCAATTAAATAACCTTTTTTTGCAGATTCTATCAGTAAATCATCAGCATACCCTACTCCTATGTCTATTGATTTAATTTTGGAGCAGAATGCTAGAGCTGCAATACTTTGTTTAGTTTTCAGTTTCTTTAATTCATTAATAACACACGTTGGTATTTTTATTTCATAGTCCGGTGCAACGCGTGCTATAGCCTCTCTAAAGTCTATGCCTCCGTTAAATGTCCAAAGAATTATGTTTGTGTCTGGCAATACAATTTTCATTCTTCAATAATACCGTAACCTATCAGATGCCATTTACCATCCGCTCTTCTGCTCAGAGCTATTCTTTGGCCTACAGGTGCACAAACAGGTATTGTTAATTTGATGTCGACTATGTTATCCTTTACAGTGACGGGAACTCCAACAGTAGTACGCGTACCTACTGTAATCATTAATGGTTCTTTTGTTTTTATTTCGTCCATGTCTTTAACGTTCTTAGTTCCGACAACTCTCTCTAACAATGTGGCATTTACGTTAAATCGTTCCCAAACAGGAGGTAAAGTTTCTGGCTTACCAATAACATTGCCTAGTAATGAATCGGATTTAGTAATAGAAGGATCTAGACTAGTTCCAATGGCTACAAGTCCGCCTGGCTTGATTTCTTTTCTTGAAGTACCGCTATGAAGTGTAGTTACTTTCGTTTTTATTGGCTCTAATCCTTTCTTTGTATTTCTTCCTGGCCTTATTTCTATACTATCACCAATATTAATTTTACCTTTTTTGATGGTGCCTCCCAAAATTCCACCTTTTATATTTTTAGGGAGTGTTCCGGGTTTATTAATATCAAATGAGCGTGCTATATCCATTTGAAAGTCATCGTCTGTATTTTTGTCTGGAGTTGGAAAAAGAGTTTCGATAACTTCAATTAATAGGTCAATGTTCTTGTTATGGTGAGCAGATACAGGAACAATAGGCGCATCTTCTAGAAGTGAACCTTTCAAAAATTCTTTAATTTCCTTGTAAGATTCGAGAGCTCTTTCTTTAGTACATATGTCAATCTTACTTTGAACAACTATGAATTTATCGAAGCCCATTATTTCGAGAGCTGAAAGATGCTCTCTAGTTTGTGGTTGTGGGCATTTCTCGTTTGCCGCGATAATCAAAATTGCAGCATCCATTATTGCAGCTCCACTTAGCATTACAGCCATCAGTGTTTCGTGACCGGGAGCATCTACAAAGCTAACTGTTCTTAGGTGCTCACTTTTTGCATTTTCATAATTCTTTAAATTTGGTTCGGAAGTATAAGTTACATTCTTTTTTTCAGTAACTTTATAAAACTCAGCATCGGCATATCCTAACTTAATAGAGATTCCTCTCTTTAATTCTTCACTATGTTGATCGGTCCATTTCCCGGTAAGTGCTTGTGTAAGGGTGGTTTTTCCGTGATCTACATGCCCTACCATTCCGATATTTATTTCGGCTTGGGGGGCAGTGCTCAAATTAAGCCTCCTCTGGCTGTAGTAACTCCTCTATGGATTTTGGACCATATTCAATAACCTTTAGATTAATTTGTGAAACTTCACTGTTCAAATTTCTTCCTCGTATCAACTTCCTGCGTCTTTGACCGTCTCTAACAGGATGAAAACCTACCGATTTTCTCATTAAAATCTTTCGTCTCTGATTTCCATCGATATCTCCTCTAAGCGGGACACCAGAATTATCTGATCCTCCGGTTATTTTTAAGCGATATCCAGGTAAGTCCAAGAAAATTCCGTCAATTTCTTCACCTACAGATTTTCCAACAAGAGCGTTAGATTTATCTTCTGCAAGAACTTTTTGGTAAGCTTTCTTTTCTTTCGGGTCAGCTATAACTGTTTTGAATTCTGCCATTTAACTCCTCAGTTGTATTAGCGCACAAACGCTAATATTTAAAGAATCGTCTCAAAGTAACATTAATATACTGAGTAATTACATAACTGGTATGAGTCTACTCGTTATTGCCATTGATCGGGACAATGATTTGGGTAGGAAGACAGGGATTCGAAGTCCTGTTTTAGGTCGAGAAGCTAATATTAGAGCCAGTCTCGAATTGGGACTCTCTGACCCTGAAGAAAGTGATACTAACACAATGCTCGCAGCTATAAAAACATATGATCAGTTGCTTGAAAAAGGTAAAAAGGTTGAAGTAGTTACAATTTGTGGAGATGTCAGAGTCGGTACGAAATCTGACATGAAGATAGCTAACACGCTTGACCAAGTGATTTCTAAAACTGGAGCTAAAAGAGCAATTCTTGTTAGCGATGGTGCTGAAGATAGGGAGCTAGAACCTATCATACGTTCACGTCTTCGTATTGACTCTACTAGAATGGTTGTCGTTCAGCAATCAAGGCCGATTGAAGATACTCTGTACACTATAGTCCACAAGATGGAAGATCCTAAAATTCAAAGGCAGTTCATACTTCCCATGGCACTGATAGCTTTAGCTTGGGGTTTAGCCAGTTTACTAGGATCTTCTGAGATAGCTTCAGGGGCTATTTGGGTAATATTAGGAGGGTATTTGTTAGTTAAAGTTGCAGGTTGGGAAGAGGCAATTAAAAAGTTCTACACAGATTTACTAACAGTTACAAGTGAAAGAGTTCCTCTCTATTCCTATGCTTGGCTAATTGCAGCTTTGATGATGATAGTTGGCCTTACTAGAGGTCTTGACCAAATGCAAGAAGCTGCTAATGTTGGTGGAGGAATTTTAGGAATGGTTCTTGCATTTCTGTCTTTAGATGGTGTTCTTTTACTATTTCTATTTGCATTAGTTATTATTGAAGTTGCACGCACAATTGATACTTATTTGCGCGACGGAGTTTTCAATATCAATATAGTTAGATTCATTTTTACAGTTGCAAGTATGGGCCTTATTTTCGCAGGAATCGTGGAAATTGTCGATGACATATTCGTTAAAGACAATTTCAACTCAGAGAATGTCACTTACATTCTTAGTGGGCTAATTTTGCAATTTATTGGTTTATTGGTTCACGACAGTATCCGTGGAAGAGTGGATGATGTATCTGTTGCATCCGAAGAATAATTAATGTCTATTTGTGAAGTATTACGGATAGGTCATAGGCCAGAAAGAGATAAGCGTATTACTACTCATGTCGCACTAACAGCTAGAGCATTCGGTGCTTCGAGGATTTACCTTTCCAATCCTGATAGTCGTGTGATAAAATCCGTCGAGGAAGTTGTTGATAAGTTCGGCGGAGACTTTTCGATAGAGTCGACCCCCAATCCTAAAAAAGTAGCATCTTCTTCGAATTTACTAATTGTTCACTTGACTATGTTCGGTTTACCTATCGATACTAAAGTAGAAGATATAATAACTGAAGGAAGAGATATACTCTTCATAGTTGGAGCTGAGAAAGTACCAGCTTGGGTCTTTGAGCTGTCTGATTATAACATTGCAATTGGTAATCAACCACATTCGGAAGTGGCTGCTCTTGCGATTGCTATGAACAAATTATATCCAAACAGCTACAATACTGAGTTCGACGGAAAGTTATCAGTAATACCTTCAGCTACTCATAGAGAGATGAAAGACTCTAGTTAGATTCACTGTCTTGTAATTTTGTCATCATTATATCGATAAAAGACATTTTAATCTTACCTTTTCGATCTTTACGTGGAACTTCTTCAGTCCCAATGTCAACATTTTTCACTTCAACCTTTACTTCTTTACTAAATCTATTTTTAAATTGTTCAGCTACATTAACTGCATTTGAGATTGATTTTCCTCTTGCCTTCAAATGTACTTTTTCAATTTCATCTCGACTAAAGTAAGACATCATGTCTGGAAAATAAAGGAAGGGGTCTTCGTGACCAATGAATATTGTACCAGTCTTACCTTCAATTTTTTTATTGATTCTAAATCTTCTCTTTGGCCTTGAAGTTTTATTCTTTTTTTTGGTATTTTCTTTCTTTTCATTACCTTTCTTTTCAGCCATATATTAATAATTGATGTAGCTATATATTGCTAATCAAAACTTTCGCCAGTCCATTTAGAATCTATTCGCCTATAAAATATTAGACTGAATAATGATAAAACTCCGCATATAATAGATAATGCAACTAGAATTGTAGAGGGTCTGTGATTTATTGCTAAACTTAGTATAGTCATAGCAATCATAGGAGGCACAGATATCAAAAAGAATTTAATGAAAACAAATGCATCGAATAGGGCTGAATTTGTTTTTAATCCTGTTGACATTGCAGTGTAATTAACTATGTAAATTCCAACGGTTATCATTACTATTAATCCAATAGGAAGCAAATTTAATTCGTTGCTCATGTAAGAAATAATGGCCATAAAAACAAGTGGAATCCACCAAGTTATAGTACCAAATAGAAACAATCTTGCTCTTATTATGTCCGATACTTGTATGGGTAATGTTGAATAAAAATGGGGAGTATCTATAGAATTTAACCAAGAATACAGCATGGTTCCAAAAAATCCGATCATTACTCCATAAAATATTGTGTTAAAATCAATCTGAATTGGTAGTCCTCGGTCGAGAAACCAATTCATAAATGTTAGGAAGCCAAGGGGAAATAGGAATGAAAAGAACATTTTCGTTCCTGTTTTACTTCTTTCTAAATCTATTCTCTCTTTTGCAATAATTCCAGGCATACTCATTTTATTTGCCCAGTAATACTTTTGGTTATATTCTTTGAACCTGTTTTTGTATCCGATAATATTTATGCTGCTCGTGTTGTTGTGCTCTCTAATATTCCAAGTTGCAATAGAAGACAATGCAATTGGAACTATCATTCCTACAACAAGCAGACGCATATCTCCGTGTAAATACCAATCAAGACTTCCAGTTATTTCATATTTGTAGAAAATGGCAGAGTAGCAAATTATGAAGAACATGGCTGAGAAAATTGTTTGACCTAAGGAAACTCTGTAAAAACTTGAAATATAATATGAAAATGAGATTCCAGTGCAAAATGAGATGTAAAGTGTAATGCTAAAAATTAATAAATTTACTAGACTGATGTCCGTGTAAAAAGTTCCGAGAATTGCGCCTAATAAAGCAGGTAACATTGTGAACAAAGTATAAAATATAATTTCTTTACAAAAATATAAAAGTGTAATCTTCCTTTGGGTTATTGGTTGTGTTGTAGAAAGTCCAAGTATTAATCCAAAGTACCCAAATATTCTTTCTAGAAATTCATTTCCAAAAAAGGCTAGTGACCCTGCAAAAAGACCGTAAAATATTGCAGAAATGTGGAGTATTTGTAAGTAGTCATTATAGCCCATATCCTCTATCATAACGTCTGAGAATACTATCGAAATTAAACCAGAAATGAGCACTAATATAGGGAACGAAAAAAATCCTCTTCCACTTGCAAAACTAGTATTTAATCGGACTTCTTCTTGAAGCATTCGAATTAAAATTAGTCTATTCATTTAACAATCTCATGAAATAATTCTTCAAGAGTAAGATTCTGTTTTCTTAAATCACTAAGGTTAATGAGTGATTGTATCTGACCTTGGTGAATAATAGCAGCTCTATCACACAATCTTTCAGCATTTTCGAGCAAATGAGTGTTGATAAAAACAGTCCCTCCTTTTTTTACGTATTCTTTAAGCCATTCTCTAACTTTAGCTTGAACTAAGGGATCAAGATTTATGAAGGGTTCATCTAGGAACATTAGCTTGGTCTCAGATATGAATGCTGAGGCCAACATTACTTTTTGTTTTTGACCCCTTGATAAATTTCGACAAACTCTTCCTTCCATTGTTTCCAGCTCAAAAAATTCCAGCCAATAATCTATATTTGAATCTGTAATCTGCCTTATATTTACTACTAATTCCAATACTTCACGAGGCGTTAAAAAGCTAGGGGGAGATTCCTGTTCCGGGACTATTGAAATTTTAGGCTTTATACTACTAAAATTACTAAATGTATCCATTCCAAAAACATCAGCTTTACCTTTTGATGATTTTAGTTGACATGTAAGAATTTTCAGAAGAGTAGTTTTACCTGCACCGTTTGGGCCCAATAATCCAAAAAATTCCCCCTCATTTACTTCTAAGTTTATTTTCTTTAGGGCTTCAACTTCATCATAGTTTTTTGAAAGATTACTACATTTTATTACTGACATCTTAAGAAAACATTTTTCTAATAGTTTTAGAGATAATACTCTCGTCCTTCGAATCCACTTCAGGTCTTTCTTTGTCCTTTCCAAAAATACTTTTTCTTAGAAAAAACATGTTATCTTCATAATTAAGTGTATCTTTTCCTACTAGCCTCATAGGCAAGGGTAGCATTTCCCAGGTTTTATCAATTATATTTTGATATTTTTTGTCATTATTAATATATGAAAAACCTTTAGTGGCTATTCCATTCATAGATGAAATAATAATCTTTGTTGCTAATCCTAAGACTACGGAATCAGCTTTATTTTTTGCCATTTTTGATGCTGCAGATGCGGAATTGTTAATTTCATTACTTATTCCCTTTGCATTTTGATTAATTTTATTCTTTATATCTTCAAGCATATTATACTATTCTATTTATGTTAATTAAATCTGCCCTGCTCGACAGCTCTCCAAAGATATGTCCCAAGTAAGGCTAAAGCATAGGCAAAACATACTTCAGAATATTCGTTGAATTCTTCTAATTCGTCAGTTACAATTGGTGATAGTACTTCTATAAGACTAAATATTATTCCAACAATAAAAGCAGGAACAATTGATCTTGGAATTTTCAATATCCAAGTACTTGAATGTGAAAATTTGGTAGGTATTAATATTTCACTCAAAGGCTTTCGAAATGCATGTGGAATTATAGAAGTATAAATAGAAAATACTATTGCTCCAAATGCAAGAAAAATTTCCATATTCTCTCGGTGGTGAAGATTCATTGCATCTCCTTTAGTGACATCTTTAGAGGAATCTGACAATTCATAGCCTATAGCTCTTTGGCCAAATTCTAATTCTTGGAGTGACGCATATAGAGCAACTGAGAAAAAGGCAAGTAGTTGTATGGTTACAAATAAACGTTTTAAATTTGTAATACGCTTGTGCTTTAATTCGTTTAGTATGTACTTTCCGATACCTATAACTGCAATAAAAAGGAAGAAAACAGTTAAGTTCTCAATGTACCCATCTTCATATTGTAATCTGTCAAAGAAATTAGGGTTTATTAGGAAAAGAATTATAATAGCGAGTAAGGCGAATAGAGAACTTTTTGCAACAAAATCTCTGTAGATGTCTTCTAGATTTTCAATTTCTAATTCTGAAAAGTGTTTTTCCGCTTCCATATTATCTTTTTGTCCTTAATTTATCAGTTAATATTTTATTTGAACTATGGCGTTCTTATTTATAAACTTTGTAGACCAATTCTATTATTAATTCATCTTTCCAGAGGTATTTCAAGCGGGGGTCGCATAGCCAGGCCAATTGCGCTGGGTTTAGGTCCCAGTCCTTAGTGGTACGAGGGTTCAAATCCCTCCCCCCGCACCATTTATATTCTTCTTATTCTAGACCATTATGGAAAGAGATTCTGCAGGTCCTAACAAAAAGAGGATTGAGTTATGATTGGCGGCATAGAATTAGGCGGAACTAAGTGTGTTCTTGCAGTTGCTAATGATCCTTTAGACATTATTTCAAAAAAAATTATTGGTACTAGCACTCCAGAAAAAACTTTTTCTGAAATTTATTCTTTTTTCAGCAATTATCCCGTAAAGAAGCTAGGTGTGGGTTCTTTTGGCCCAATTGTTTTAAATTCAGAATCAGAAAACTACGGTATAATTGTTGCTGAAAGTAAGGATGGTTGGAAAGATGTTAATGTAGTAAATTATTTGGCGGATATTTGCTCGGATGTTTCAATTGACACTGATGTGAATGCAGCAGCAATTGGTGAATACAATTATGGATTAGAAGACAAATATCAAACTCTAGCTTATGTTACTGTAGGAACTGGCATAGGTGTTGGTATTCTTTTAGATGGAAGGCCTTACAGAGGAAATTTTCACTTGGAAGCTGGACACATGAGGATTCCAAATACTAACAATTATCCTGGTGTGTGTAAGTTACATGGAGACTGTTGGGAAGGATTGGCAAGTGGCCCATCGATGAGGGCTAGGTGGGGTATTGATCCTGTAGAACTGCCAAAAGATCATGAGGCTTGGGAAATTGAAGCGGAATTATTGTCGTTGGGTCTGATTAATATAATAAGTAATCATTCTCCAGATAAGATTATTTTGGGCGGAGGAGTAATGTCCCAAGAGCATTTGCTTCCAATGATAAGGAACAATATAGCTAAAATTTGGAACAACTTCACTCCTTTAGTTAATCTTTCCAATTTAATTACTAAGCCAGTTTTGGGAAAGGATTCAGGAATAATTGGCTCATTATCTCTGGTATGTTGATTTATGGTGGTCCCGCCCAGATTTGAACTGGAGTCTATACCACCCCAAGGTACAAGGATGCCAAGCTACCCCACGGGACCTTGAGAATAAATTCTGCAAGATATTAAAAAAATTAATCGTATGGTAGTAATTCGTCAATCAAATCTAAGTGAGATACATAGATTTTACGGCAGCAGTATCTCTTTATTCCTAAATCGTCCATAACTTTAGCCGGATCTTCGCCACTCTCTTGTCTTTCGACAAATTCTTCGTAAGCTCCGCCAACTATTTTATTACAACTGAAACATCGGACTGGTACTAACATTTTTGGATCACCTGTAAGACTTCTGCCTCTTCTTTCTTGCTCCGCGTCCAAGCGGATGTTTAGGCTCTTTACGCCTGGTGTCATTTACCAAAAGGGCACGATCATAACTTTGGAATAAGTTTTGTAAATCTTCGTCTCCGAACCACTCTATAATCCCTCTAGCGATAGCAGTTCTGGTAGCTTCGGCTTGACCCATTACGCCACCTCCTGCGACACTAACATTTATGTCGACACGGTTTTTTTGTTTACCAGCTAGTTCTAGAGGTTCTTGAATCTTTAGTCTTGCTAATTCAGGTTGGTAGAATTCAACAGGCTTATTATTAATCCTTACACGTCCTTTTCCAGATTTGAAAGTAGCTCGTGCGATAGCTGTTTTTCTCTTACCACTAGTATGAATCACTTTTGCCATTTTAGAATTTAGCTCCTAGTATCTTCGAAACTTCACCAAGTGATACATATTTAGTATTATCATTCATTTGGGCTTTTTGTACAGTTTCAATATTTTTTTCGTCAATTGAAGCTGGTTTTCCGATATCAACTCTTAATCTTTTGAAGGCTTCCCTTCCACGAGGCTTCTGGTATGGAATCATACCTCTAACTGCTCTTTTTAGCATAAGATGTGGCATCCTAGGGTAGAATGGTCCTTTTCTTGGATGATTTAATTGTCTTTTTTCAATGTACTCACCCATAACGCTATCCTTATTTCCTGAAATTACAGCTTCTTCTGCATTAATTATGTGTATTTCATCCCCATTAAGTAAACTTTTTGCAGCATGACTTGCCAATCTTCCCATTATACAACCACTTGCGTCTAATATTTTCATTATCCAATCACCACTACATCTTTTCCAGTTGGATTCTTCTTAATGAAGTCATTATAAATCATACATTTTCCACCTGCGTTTTCAATTTTTTGAATTGCAGTTTTTGTAAAACTGTATGCTGAAACTGTAACTTTCTTACTTAAAGTGCCACTTCCCATTATTTTACCAGGAATTACTACTTTACCATTTTTAGCAGCATTATATTCAATTTTACTTACATTTACAATAGGCCAGTTACGACTAGGTCCTTCTAATTTTTTAGCTATACTTTTCCAGATAGGTGCATCATTTTTTCTTGACGCTGCCTTTAACTCGTCGATAGTTTTGACTAATTCTGAGTTGCTTTTCCTTGAAATTTGCTTCTTTGACATAGTCTTTCTTAAAGTCAGATTGGCGGCCAGACTGTGCCGTATTTAAAGTATTAGTCGGACCTAATTGTTACTTTACCTTCTTTTATTTCTAATTTTTTAGAGGTTAAAAGATGTAGAGCTTTTGGAAATATTTGATGTTCGAGAGGCAATATTTTTGCAGCCAGAGTTTCTTCATTATCATTTTTGTCGACTACTACAGTTTCTTGCATTATAATCGGTCCGGTATCAACTCCTTCATCCACAAAGTGAACAGTACAGCCGCTTTCTTTCGCTCCAGATTTGATAACGTCTCTATGTGCATGGGCTCCGGGATGTAACGGCAATAGAGAAGGGTGAATGTTAATGATTCGATTTTTGTATTTTGTGATGAAAGGTTTAGACAGTATTCTCATAAATCCTGCTAGAACAACTATTTCAATTTTATTTTTAGCTAGAACCTCTAGCATTTCATGATCAAAGTCTTCCCTTTTTTTATTTTTTGATTCTATTATCTTATAAGCTATATTGTGTTTTTTCGCTCTTTCCACAGCATATGCTTCTTTTTTGTTAACAATGAGTAATTCTAACTTGCAATTGGGTAATTTATTTTCTTTAGACGCATCTATTATAGATTGAAAATTACTACCTCTTCCGGAAGCTAAAACAGCTACTCTCATTGTCACAGTGATTTAGTCACCCTTTTTATGATTATTTTTTGCAATATTTTAGTAGAATTCCATTTCCGATTTTTTCAGCTTCTTTCAATTTGAGCTGTAAAGTATCAATCTTGTTTGTAAAACCGGATCCTCCCGCTACGGTCGGCGTTTTTGCTCCACCAACAATCAGACTTGCAACAAAAATATTTATCTCATCGAATAAGTTTTGATTTAAGAATGACCAAAGCACGTTTTCGCCACCTTCAACCAAAATATTTTTTAATCCTCTTTCGTACAATTTTTCCATTAACAATTCAATGTCGATTTGTTCGTCTCCACATTTAATAACTTCCGAATTCCCTGGGATTTCTCCAGCAAAATGATTTCCTACTGCAATGATTGTTCTAGATTTATCATCAAGTACGTTTGAATTTATTGGCGTTCTACCATTAGTGTCGAGGACGACTCTGACTGGATTTGTGGATAAATTTTTATTATTCTTAATTATTAGTCTTGGATTATCTTCAATTACAGTCCCTATTCCTACTAGAATAGCATCTGATTCTTTTCTTAATTTGTTAACTCTTTCCATGTCTTCCTTGTTAGAAAGTCTAATTTGGCTCCTGTCAGGAAGTGCTATTTTTCCGTCTGCAGACATTGCACAGTTTATGACAATTTTTGTATCCACACTTTTCCATTAGGGCATGCATTAAATAAAATGAGTAAGTACTCGTTTATGAGTAATTAATATTCTTCGTTTTCGTTCGGGAAGTCTTGATTCTTCACGTCATCAACGTAATTTTTAACAGCTTGATTTATGTCCTCGTATAAATTAAGATATCTTCTCAGGAATCTAGGATTGAATTCATGTGTCATTCCCAACATGTCATGTAGAACAAGAACTTGTCCGTCGACTCCGTTTCCAGCCCCAATTCCTATTATTGGTATTTCTAGTTCATTTGAGACTTTTTTGGCTAGATCTGCAGGTATTTTTTCTAAAACAATTGCAAAGCATCCAGCCTCTTGCAATAATTTAGCGTCTTCAATTAGTTTTTCAGCTTCAGTATCTTGCTTAGCTCTCACAGTGTAAGTTCCAAATTTGTATATCGACTGGGGTGTAAGTCCCAAATGACCCATTACTGGAATTCCTGCCGTCAGTATTCTTTGTACTGAATCAATTATTTCATCTCCTCCCTCAAGCTTTACTGCATGTGCGCCAGACTCTTTCATTATTCTGATTGATGATCGTAGTGCTTTTTTCGAATCACCTTGATATGAACCGAAAGGTAAGTCAACAACTACTAATGCCCTACTAGCTGCCTTAACTACTGAACTTGCATGATAAATCATGTGATCTAGTGTTATCGGCAAAGTTGTCTCGTGACCTGCCATTACATTTGATGCAGAGTCTCCAACTAAAATGACGTCAATTCCTGCGTTATCAACTATTTTAGCTAAAGTGAAGTCATATGAAGTCAACATCGAAATTTTTTCTTTATTGTCTTTCATTTCCTGAAGAACGTTTGTTGTAATTCTCTTGTAATCTTTAGTCATTCTGAGGCA
>MIZA01000019.1 GCA_001875345.1 Marine Group III euryarchaeote CG-Epi1 | reverse complement strand
TCAAATTAATAACAGCCGTAGCAGATAAACTTAATGCAGCATTTGTACCAATAAGAAAGCCAGGTAAATTGCCATGGAGTACCGAAAAAATCGAATATGAACTTGAATATGGAACTGATGCTTTGGAAATACATACAGATGCTATAAATGAGGGACAAAATATCTTAATTGTAGATGATTTACTAGCTACAGGCGGTACTGCTGAAGCTGCTTGCAAACTAGTTTCTAAAATTAAAGGAACTATTAAAGGATTGACCGTTTTGGTAGAACTTGAATTTTTAAATGGTCGAGAAAAGCTAAATCCATATAATGTTCATTCAATAGTGAAGTACTAACTATGAAACTGTTAATCTCGGAAAATGATATTAAAAAACGGGTTAAATCTCTAGGTAAACAAATTAATGAAGATTATAAAGGTAAAAAACCAATTTTCGTAGGTATTCTAAACGGATGCTATGTTTTCATGGCCGATCTCCTTCGAGAAATTAATTTAGATGTTGAAGTTGATTTTGTTAAAATAAGATCTTATGAAGGTGACTCCTCAACTGGAACTATTAAATTTCGAAAAGACATCTCTGCAAACATTGATGGAAGAGATATAATTATTGTAGAAGACATTATTGATTCTGGATTCACAATTAACTTTTTAGTAAATCGATTAAGAAATTCTGGACCTAAGTCTGTATCTGTGGCTACTGCACTATTCAAAAAAGAAGTCGCAAAACTAGATTTTGAAGTTGATTATGTAGGATTTGAGATACCACCCGAATTTGTTGTTGGATATGGCTTAGACTACGATGAAAAGTACAGGCAACTAAAAGACGTAATGGTCCTGGAGCCCGAAGATATAGATTAAGAGCAAACGATTTATAGGCCTTAATCAAACACAATAGGGGAAAGATGAGAATAGATGACGACCTAAAGCTAACCTTCAGAGACGTTCTGATTCGGCCAAAGCGAAGTACACTAAAATCACGTTCTGAAGTTTCATTGTCAAGAATTTTTAAGTTTAGACACACCAAACGTGAATGGAAAGGAATACCTGTTGTTGCTGCCAATATGGATACCACAGGAACTTTCGAAATAGCTAATGAACTGCAAAAGGATAGATTACTTACCTGTTTACAGAAGTTTTATTCTGTTAAAGATATAAAAAAAGCAATTCAAGATGGAATGGATCCTTATCACATTGCTATAACTTCAGGATCTACTGAAGAAAGTATGGAATTGTTAAGGAGGAAAATGGCTATTCATGAGAAGTTACAATACATTTGCCTTGATGTTGCTAATGGTTACAGGGAAGATTTTCTTCAATTTGTTAGAAAAGTAAGAAAAGAATTTGATGATAAAATAATTATCGCTGGTAATGTTGCAACAAGAGAAATGACTGAAGCTCTTATTTTGGCCGGAGCTGATATTGTTAAGGTAGGAATAGGTCCTGGTTCCGTTTGTACAACTCGAAAAGTAGCTGGAGTAGGATACCCTCAGTTATCTGCAATATCTGAATGTGCAGATGCTGCACATGGTCTAGGGGGACATGTGATGTCGGATGGAGGATGTACATCGCCTGGAGATATTGCAAAGGCATTTGCAGCTGGTGCGGATTTTGTCATGTTAGGAGGTATGTTTGCTGGCCATGCTGAGTCTGGAGGAGAACTCATTGAAAACGAAGATGGAACAAAAAGTAAAATATTCTATGGAATGAGCTCTGAAAAAGCTATGACTACCTATTTTGGTGAGGTAGCAAAGCATAGGGCTCCAGAGGGCAAAGAAGTAAGAGTCCCATACAAAGGTAAAGTAGAAAATACAATTCAGTCCATTCTTGGCGGTGTAAGATCTGCATGTTCATATGTTGGAGCTAGAAGAATCAAGGATCTACCAAAATGTACTACTTTCGTGAGAGTTACTATAACTACAAACGAAATATATACTTCTCATGAAGTAAGTTAGATAGTTTAATAAATCTCCTTACAAAGGGAGTATATGGCTAAGAAAGTAATATTAGAAGCTGGACGAACTTTTAGTGAATTTAGTCTTTTAACTGACTTCACTTCAAAAGATTGTAATTTAAACAATATTAACTTGAAATCTAATTTGGGCCAATTAAGCCTAGGCATTCCTTTTTTGAGTGCCGCTATGACATCTGTAACTGGATATGAAATGGCTCTTGCGTTAGGTAAAGAAGGTGGGCTAGGTGTTTTGCCTGCTAGACTATCTGTGAAAGAGCAAGTTGATATTATCAACAAAATTAAAGGATATGAAATGGGGTTTGTCGAAGATCCTGTATCTGTAAGAGACAATGCCACTATTGATGAAGCTGTAAGGCTAGTTGAGAAGCATGGACACTCAAAAATACCCGTAACTGATAGAAATAATGTATTTTTAGGGTTATTTAATTTTGATAAATATTTAGAAAGCAATGAAACTCCTGCTGAAAATATTCTATCAATTATGACAAGTGTTGAGGAATTGCCTCATACAAAGAACTCAGAAATAACGGTTAAACAGGCAAAAAAGGAATTAGAAGAAAATAATTATTTGATTGTATTAGATGACTTAGGCCGCTTAGTGAAAATTGCTTTCAAAAAGGATGTGGAAAATATAGTAGTAGGTGCTGCAATATCAACGCATAAAGGTTGGAAGAAACGCGTAAAAGCTTGCGATGAAGCTGGTGCTGATATATTTGTTATAGATACTTCAGATGCTTACAATGAATTTACCTCAAAAGTTCTAAAAGATTACGCAAAAATGAAACTCGGTAAACCCATTTGTGCAGGCAATGTGATTACTTACGAGGGTGCTAAATTTCTCATGAATAGTGGAGCTGATGTTATCAAAGTAGGTATGTCATCTGGTTCAATCTGTACAACGCAGAGAGAAAAAGCTACTGGACGAGCTCCTATGACTGCTTTAATGGAGGTTGAAAGGGCCAGAGCTGATTATCTAAAAGAATCTGGAAAATATGTTTCAATTGTAATTGACGGGGGTGTATCTGATGCAGGGAGTATGATTATTGCACTAAGTATTGCCGATGCCGTTATGATGGGAGGATATTTTAATCACTTTTTTGAGGCTGAAGGCGAAAAATATGATGCGAATATGCAACAAACAACACACGAGCCTGACATAAAATATGTAGCAACCTGGGGTGAAGGATCTGCCCGTGCAAGGAACTTAGATAGATATGGACATGTAGCTCGAAAAACCTTTTTCGCTGAAGGTGAAGAAGGTACTGTAGAAAATTGGGGAAGATTAAAACCAAAGCTAAAACAAGACATTCGTAAAATTAAAGCTGCGTTAAGCAATACGGGATGTATGAACTTAAAAGATTATCATGAGAAAGCAACTATTGAACTCATGTCGCCTTACACTCAAAGCATAGTAGGCGATACTCATGACATGAAGGTTAAGGAATAGTTTCTAGCAATTTGTCTTTGAAAAAATCAATACCTTCTTCCTTATAGGCAGATACTTCAATTGCATCTTCAAAATTGGCTTCATTTTCAAAATCTAAATCTTTCTTGCTGAATACATCAATCCATTGACAATTAGGATATCTTAGTTTTAATTCATCGCGTAAATTAGTTTGCATTTCAATTGAATATCCGGAAGTACCTGTTAAGTCTGTCAAAAATACGATTACAGGCTCTAAATAATCAAAGGCAGCTATACCTTGCTTTTCCATGTCATTTCTCTCTAAATCTGGACGATCTAACAAGCCTGGGGTGTCCATAACTTGCAACACTGTATATTTTTTCTTAATGTGGCCTAGAGATACTGCCTTTGTTGTAAAAGGATAACTTTTCACTTCTGGCTTACCAGAAGAAACTGCACCTATCAAGCTAGATTTACCTACGTTAGGCGCTCCAGCAAAAACTGCAATTGGTGACTCCGTGTCTACATTGGGAAGATTACGAAAAATTGATCTTGCCGAAATTAAAAAATCAAAACTTTTAGATATTTGTCTAACAACATTAGTCATCTTGGTATAGGCCTCACTCATAATTTTCATAGTATTCTCTGCACTCTTCCTCGCCCTGGCTCGAGGCACATACTTAGTTGAAATCATCAATACCTCTTTTCTAGCCCAATCAATTGCCCCCAAAGATTTTTTGAGCATATCAACACCTACTGTAAGATCAATAATCTCTCTGTCAAAAGGGTGAATACTGTCAAAAGATGGAAATGCTTTAACATAACTAATCATAGGATTAGCCAAATTATCTGCTACTGAGTGAATTTTTCTAACTGCAGTAAGCCTTGCCCTATAATCTGGATTTCTAACCTTTTCCTCAACTTTTGATGCTCTACGTAATGCTCTATCAATCAATTCTTCAGAAGTCGCAATATTCTTGATTTCTTGGAGATTCACAAATTTTCAATAATGGCATTACCAAATTCACTACATTTTAACAATTTAGCACCATCCATTAGCCTCTCAAAGTCATATGTGACTGTTTTAGCCCCGATAGTCTTCTGCATACCTTCGATAATTAGATCTGCAGCCTCTTTCCAACCAAGATATCTTAGAAGCATTTCACCAGATAGAATAACTGAACCTGGATTTACTTTATCCTGCCCGGCATATTTTGGAGCTGTGCCGTGAGTAGCCTCAAACAAGGCATGGCCTGAATCGTAATTTATGTTTGCGCCTGGAGCTATACCAATTCCTCCAACTTGAGCAGCTAAGGCATCGGAAATGTAATCTCCGTTTAGGTTTAATGTTGTTATAACATCATACTCAGAAGGCCGAGTCAATATTTGCTGGAGCATTGCATCTGCAATTACGTCCTTAACGATTATATCTTTACCTGTCTTTGGATTTTTAAAGACGTGCCAAGGTCCTCCATCAAGTGGATTAGCTCCAAATTCTTCTCGTGAAATTTCATATCCCCAATCTCTGAATCCACCTTCAGTAAATTTCATAATATTTCCTTTATGAACTAGAGTAACTGATGATTTATCATTATCAATTGCATAATTTAACGAAGCTCTAACAAGTCTCTTGGTTCCTTCACTGGAAACTGGCTTAACGCCCAAAGAGCTTGTTGCGGGAAACCTAATTTGCGATACTCCCATATCTTCTTCGAGAAATTTCAGAACTTTAGCCACTTCTTTTGTTCCTGCTTGCCACTCAATTCCTGCATAGATATCTTCAGTATTTTCCCTAAAAATGACCATATCCACTTTTTCAGGATTCCTTACAGGACTAGGAACACCTTCAAACCAAACTACTGGCCTAACACATGCGAAAAGATCTAACTTTTGTCTTAATGTTACATTAAGGCTCCTAAAGCCGCCTCCTACAGGAGTGGTCAATGGTCCTTTAAGAGCGACCAAATGTTTTCTAATCGAATCAAGGGTAGATTCAGGAAGCCATTCACCAGTTTCCTCAAAAGCTGCTTCACCAGCATGAACTTCTTCCCAAGAAATAGACTTTTCACCAGAATAGGCTTTTGAGACTGCTGCATCCAAAACTTTGGTGGCTACAGGAGTAACATCTAAACCGATTCCATCCCCGATTATTACTGGAATAATTGGGTTGTTTGGGACTTCTAATTTTCCGTTAACACATGTAACTGACGAAGGTGACATAATCTGTGCTAAGCAGAGCTGTATAAATCGGTCTCGGACACTATAATAATAAACACACTTTTACATTAGCAATAATGGGTATTCTAAATCGAATTGTTCAAAGCACAGCTCCGTGGATGCCCAAAATAGTTATCGGTCGAATTGCTTCAGTATATGTTGCAGGAGATAAATTAGAAGATGGGATTGATTTAGTTAGAAAACTAAACAAGAAAGGATTTGTTGGTACTCTAGATTTACTTGGAGAAGAAGTAAAAAATAGAAGAGGAATTACGAAAACAACTAATTCCTATTGTGACTTAATAGATGGCATTGCAAACTCTGGAGTTAATTGTAATATTTCATTGAAGTTAACTGCAATTGGACTCAAAGTTGATGAAAGCCTTTGCTGGGATAATCTTAGTGTAATACTAGATAAAGCTAAAATGTATAACACGTTTGTTAGAATGGACATGGAAGATTCTGAAGTTACAGAATCTACTATAAAAATGTGTAAGAAGGCCGTAAATTATTATCCTAATTGCGGAACTGTTTTACAAGCATATATGTATCGTACAAGCGATGACATAGACTTACTCAAGGGCCCTAATACCAATATTAGATTGTGCAAAGGTGCGTATAAGGAAAGTAAGGATATAGCTATCCAAGATTATAACAAAATACGGGAAAATTATGTGGAGTGTGCTGAAAAGATGATTAAAAATAATGTATATTCTTGCTTTGCAACTCACGATACTTGGATTATAGAACGTATCGAGAAACTTATTGAGAAAAATAATTTTCCAAAGAATAATTGCGAATTCCAAGCACTGTCTGGAGTACCAATTGACAAAACTTTAGATGAATTAGTTTCAAAAGGTTACACTGTCAGGTATTACATACCATATGGACCAGATTGGTACCCTTATTCAATACGAAGAATTAGAGAAAACCCTGATATTTGGAAGGACACAATGAAGGCTTTTTTCTTTAGATCTAAGCATAGAAAATAGACATCAGCTTTTTTAAGGCATTTTCGTAGTTAAATCATGGCAAAAAGGGCAAGACGAAATAAAAAAGCCAAACCTCCCGCAAATTACCGCGACGGAAAAATTGATAATTCAAGGCCAGATTCAAAACCTGCACTTATTGCTCTTCTGCTAGTTGTTATTTTGATTGGTAGTGGGTTATACCTGACATCAATGGTTGATACAGAAGAAACTGTAGCTAATCCAACATATGGTGTTGAAGCTGAGTTTGTAACGAACAATCATAACGCGGAACCTGGAGGAGAAACTGATTTTGTACTTTTGGTAAGAAATACGGGTTCAGTTACAGATACATTTACTATATCTATTAAATCCAATGATGGAGGCTTTACGATAGATGTAGAGAATGGATTTGAGACTATTATGCTTTCAAAAGATTCTCTTAAACCACTATTAATCAATGTCAAGACGTCATCTTCTGCTGAAGGATTGTTATACGCATACATTGAAGTTACTTCTGGTGGAGATTCTACGAAAACAGCTGAAGTTCGAATGGATGTTAACACTGACTATGATTTTGGTAATTTGACCAAAACAGGAGATACTGTAGACGTTCACTATGCCGGAATATTAGCTAGCAATGCTAAATTATTCGACAGTAGTATGGAGTACATCTGGGATAATTACCAGTACAGAAGGGCAGGGGTCACTGACGGTAACAAACACACTGATACTTTGGAAGCAAGGCATATAGGCTGTGTTGAAGCAGGCAATCCCTCTGAAAATTGCGATGGAAGTAAAGGTATGATTGATGGATTTGATTCTAAAATGATTGGAATGTACGAAGGGCAAACATTAGCAGTTAGAATTCCTGCTAGTCAAGCATACGGTGAAGCTGGATCAAGCAGTAGTGACTTAGCTGGTGAAGATTTAATTTTCATAATTGAAATGGTAAATATTAATTGAAGAATAATAAGTGGGAAACTATTTCTGAGGAGCCTGCAGGAGACTTTAGAATATTTACTATGCGTGAACTAGTTGCTAAATCTCCTAGAACTGGTAAAAATCATAAATTTGTTCTTTTAGATGGTTCGGACTGGATTAATATTATTGCCATTACTGTGGATAAAAAAATTGTAATGGTCAAGCAATACAGATTTGGAACTTCCAATTTTGAGTTAGAAATACCTGGAGGAATCATTGAAAACAATGAGGAGCCTATTGAAGCCGGAATAAGGGAGCTAAGAGAGGAAACTGGATACATAGGAAGTGATCCTAAGTATTTAGGCTACGTTGACCCTAATCCTGCATTTCAGACCAATAAATGTCACACCGTTCTTATTCAAAATTGTGAGAAATTGGATGAACAAGATTTAGATCCCGGTGAAGATATAGAAGTCGAAGTTGCAAGCGAGAAATCAATTCAAAAATACATAGATGAAGGAACTATAAGGCACAGTTTAGTGCTTTCCGCTTTTAGACTTTATGAAATAGAAAAAACTAGTTAATCATTGGAAGTGAAGAACCTAATGAATTAAGTTCATCTTCAGCTTCAGTACTCAAATCATGCTCAGATTCAGGTATTGCAGAAACAAGCATTACTACTTTCACCTTTGTAGACATTGAGTCATCAGTTCGAAGTCCCCATATCAAGTTGGCATCTTCAGCTAAATCATACTTAAGAGCAGATAGAACTTCATGACAATCACTCATTGCAAATTCACTGCCTGCGGCAATATGAAGAAGAACTGCTTCTGCACCCTTGTAATTATTGCCTAACAAAGGATTTCCTAAGACTGAATCTAAAACGCTACCCGGATCGGAACCATCGGATTCACCGTATAGCACTTTAGCTGTACCTCCAGCCTCAATGATTTTTTTCAAGTCTGCAAAATCTACATTAATCATAGATGGTTCTGTTACTACCTCAGATAAAGATTGAACAATACCTGAAACTAAATCTGACATCACACTAAATGCCTTCTGAATTGGGTAGTCACCACCTGTTAATTCATTTAACTTTTCATTATCTAACTCAATTACACAATCACAATTTTTCTTCAATTCAGCCAATCCTTCCAGAGCTACCTTACGCCTTGGTAATCCTTCTTCTTTAAATGGAAGTATAGCTACACCAACTACAACTGCGTCGGTTTCTTTAGCATACTTAGCAATAACTGGAGCACTCCCTGTACCTGTACCTCCACCCATTCCAGCAATTACAAATATTATATCTCCGTCATTCAACTTACTTCTGATTGACTCTTCGTCATCCTCAGCGCATCTCTTACCCGTATACGGATCTCCACCAGCTCCTCTGCCTTGAGTTATCTTGGCACCAATTACTTTCCTTACATGAGCTTTACTTTTATGCAAATGATTTGCATCTGTATTGAGAGCTATGGTTTCAACTCCTTTTACTCTTCTACTGTATAGTCTATCAAGGATATTATTACCTGCTCCACCTGTTCCAACCAATTTTACCTGAGGTGCAGTAATAAACTCCATCAAGTCACTGCTATCAAAACTTTCTAATCTTTCCATCATTTTTATTCACGTCCGTAATCTGAGAAAACCATCTTCCGACGGTTGGTCATCATTTTAGCTTCACTATCTAAAAATTCAAAGTCTTTTTGCTCTTTCAATTTAGTAATTGCATAACTTGAGATGGCCTCTGTAACTATGTGATCTGTTGAACCAAAGCCATGGTCTTGTAATGCTTGTAATCTTGTACTAGTATTTTCAGGTATCTTAACGTTGAGAATTTTTTCATTAGGAGAAGGTGTATTACGATCTATATATTCATCAAGAGCTTCTTGAACCAATTGATTATACGATTTAATCCTTAGCGGATTTTCAGAAGCCCAATACTCAATTCTTGCAGCCCTTTCGGGATCTAAACGTACTGTCAAACGATTAGTAGTTAGAGGTCCTAGTGGGGCCATGTTGCCTCACATTAATCAAGCTAGTATATAAACTTAATGCTTTTTGACGCAATTATTGTGTCATTATATCCTTAATTTAAGATAAACAGTGACAAATATGTGTCATACTTTCGGTACTATTTAACCATTATAAAGTATTGCTTATAATTGTTTATGGGTTGCAAGCGTTGCAAGGAAAATCCAGTCATAAGTAGAAGATATTCTGGTGAAATCCTATGCAAATCTTGTTTTTTTAAATCTTTTGAAAAGAATGCACAAAAAGAATTAAGGAAACAAATCAACCTATTAGTAAAGAATTCAGATATAGATATTAGAAAAATTGGAATTGGACTATCTGGTGGTAAGGACTCTACTGTAGCACTCCATATTCTGAAATCTTATGTTGGAGATAGAAATATTGAAATTGTAGGACTGTCCGTAGACGAAGGAATTGCTAATTATCGTTCTAAATCGTTGGAATGCGCAGCCTCGGAATGTAATAGGCTAGGGATTCAGTTAGAAATATTCTCATATAAAGAATTAATAGGAATGACTTTAGGTGAATTACTTATTGAAAAACCCCCTCAAGGCTCTCCATGCTCACCTTGTGGGATATTGAGGAGAAGATCTCTCAACCAGATGGCAAACCGAGTAGATGTAGATTGTCTAATTCTTGGCCATAATCTTGACGATTTTGCACAGACTGTTTTAATGAACCATGCGAGAGGAGATATTGCTAGATTATCGCGAATGGCACCTCATAAATTTGTCCAAAAGGGCTTTGTCCCTCGATTACTACCATTGAGAAGACTTCCCGAACAAGAAGTATATCTATATTCAATACTAAAAGAAATGGACTTTCATGATGGAGATTGCCCACATTCTGGTGGAGCACAAAGGAATACGTTCAGAGAAATTTTAATGAAATTAGAAAAAGAACAACCAGGGACAAGGCATTCTTTACTTAATGGAATGGAAAAGATACGAGAAAATATGCAAAAGCCGGAAGACTTGATTCCATGCCCATCATGTGGCGAGCCTTCAGGTAGCCATGAACCATGTGTATTCTGCAGAGAGTTCGCCACATTTACTGCCTAATTGCTAGATAATAAACTATAGAGCTTACGCTAACAAATTCTAATTTGTAGATAAGAGGAGTATAAGGCTCCTCTTACTACACTTTGTCTTATAATTCCTTATTCTTCTTTTTGCCTTAGAGCTATTCCAATAGCTGCCAAAAGACCGCTAATGGACATACTTAGTAAGGACAATCCAAAAGATGGAACTGTGTTTACTTCTTTGACAGCTGTTATTGTTACAGGATATCTATTATTGTTTTCGTTAGATTCGGAAACTGTATCTTCTGTATCAACTGCAAGATAGAAGTCGTATGATCCAGTGTTTTGATCTCCTGGACCTGCTGACATTCCTAACTCGCTTGCTTTAGCTGCAAATGCGATATACTTCTTGTTACCTACTGAAACTATTTCGGCTCCGTGAGCTGTAGTCTTTGTTTCATCTATAGCCCAACCTGAGCTGGTCCAGTAAAGACCTACTTGAACTCCCAAAGGATTACTTTCGAAATCAAGAAGACCTACTCTGAAGGTACCTACTGTTTCAGTTCCTGTATTCTCAACTTGGAACATGAATCTGAAGTATTCATCTTTTTCACAAGGGTTATTGCCTGCTGGATTGTTAACACAACCTGTCTTTTTGACCCAACCTGCACCAGATTCTCCGTAGCCAGTTGCGTGAGATATGTATCTTACATCACTGCCTATTGAAAGGTCTGGTTTTGCAATAATCATTGTAGCTTGTCCGTCAGAATCTCCACTGGTAAACGTGTTATCATAGTCAGACCATGATCGTGCATCAGCTTGGATACTGTAGGTTCCTGGTGGTGCCCATTGCGCATATCCAATTGTGACATCAATGTTCACAGTCATAACTTGACCTGGACTTACGAAATTAGTTGCACTAGGTTCACTTGGCTTACCTTCTACGGTATTCCATGAAGTCTTAGTTGGATTGTTGATATCCCAACCAGTTGGTTGACCTACTTCGACGGTACCACTTGGCCATCCAATTTGTCCATCTGAATTGATGTAAGCTGTTTGATCACCGCCGGATAAAGCATCTCTGCCATTACCCCATGAACCGCTGATAGGCTTAACTGCAACGTAGGTTTCTCTTCCTGTTTGAAGAACAGAATCCATGATTGCCATAGTTCCATCAAACAATTCAACGAATGAATTATCTGGAGCTGTGAGAACAAAGTCTACTACTCCTGAATCTGATGAAGCTCCAAAGTTATTGACCTTCACGGTGTAGGTTCGACTTACTGTATCACCTGTAAGTGAAGAAGGTTCACCATTCTGTGTCTTTGGAGATATATCTTTCAAGTCAACTGAGTAATCATCCAAACCGAAAACTGATGGATAATAAGCTTTGAACATTCCTGAAGAACCTGGACCTGATGAGGAACCAGTCAAACGTATTTGCATCTCACTTCCAATGTATGCATCTTGAAGACTTCCTGAGCCGTCACCTAGTTGCTCTACTGCACCTAAGTCAGCAAAGAATGTTTGTGCAGTTGAATTATCGAATGCACTACTTCCTTCCCAATACATAGGTAATTGAGTGTAATTTGCAGAAGGTATAGAGTATAATGTAGACAACTGGTCAGTTGATCTCCATTTTATGTCATACCAAGGTCCGCTGTTACCAGATCTAACTTGTGCCTTAACACTAGCATCAATCAACTCATATTCAGCTTCAACAACCAAGAATGGCTTGCTGTTCCAAACTGTAAAGAATTCTGAAGTTAAAGAACCGTCTTCAGAACCATCCCAAATGTATGAACCTGAGCTCCATCCGTCACCCATTGACCATTGGTCACCAGTTAACAATGCTGCTCCCAAAACTAAAGTAATAGTTCTGAAATTCTTTGCTCGGCTCTCGTCCGGAACTTGCACATCGTCATCTCTTAGTGCTTGAATATGCATTCTGTAGATACCTGGACCAAGATCTGAACCCCACTTCCAGTCAGCTCCTGCTGTACTTGGATCAACTGTGAATTCTTCACCCTTAGCTAAAGCGCCTGGTATTGTGAAGAAATTAAAGGTTCTATCGGTAGGCCAAACTCGTAGACCATTAGAATCTGTGATTCTAGCTGCTACAGTGACTCCACTCTGCTCTTCAAGACCTATTCCTCTAACAGTTACAGATAATTCGTGTTCCTCGCCAGAGGCTGAGTATCTAACTGTATCTACATTAACGATATCGACATTGTTTCTGTACTCGTTACCAATAACTGCTAAGTCATCAATCAAGACACCTTGTCCACCGCCATTGGCAGTTACAACTCTGAAATCAATCCAAGTCTGGTAACCTTCGAAAGCTTCAAGACTTAGTTCTTCCATTTGCCATGTTGTTTTATCTTCGCTGAACATTGGACAACTGCAATCATTTTCATAAGTCTTAATTACAGTCCAAGTTTCACTACCACCTATTTTTTGTGCACTGTCAAAGTCTGTAGAGGCTCTGACTTCAAGCCTGTCGCCTGAGCCTAAGTCCCACTTAATTGCGTACATAATTAATGGTTTGAAAGCTGCTCTTAAGTCAACATTCACATCTGGTTGCCATTTGCTGCCTTCACCATCTCTATCATATTGATCTTGCGTGATGTAACTATCATCTCTACCGCCTACTGTATCTGGCTGCTCATCATTGTGAGTTCCTTCCTTGGCATATTGTAATACATACTGGCCACTGTAAGCCTCATTACCTATCGAATCTATTAACCACCTATTGATGTTACTTCCTGTATTCAATCTTTCAACTTCAGTGTAACTGTATTCATCTCTATCACCAGTATCAAAATCATCGGAGAAGAAGTTATCAAACACACGGAATGATACTGTTTTAGAATTGTTCCATGGGAAGAAATCTTTACCTGCCGGAACAAGAACTTCTACTGTTATGTAGTAAGTATTAGCTCCAGGACACTGGAATTCAGAGAAAAGTTCTTTCTGATCAGAGTTCTGAGTTATATCTCCGTAAATCGAGTTACCTGCTAATTGTTGAATAACTGGCTCTGTAACATCCAAGAAATCGGATTTATCTTCACCTTGTAAATTTTCAACTGTGAATTTGACTGGTAAGTTTGGCCATGAAGACTCTCCAGCGTTAATGATTGTAGCATTAATCTCTCTCCAGAGTGAATCTCCGCCATCTTTTACTTCAAAGTCTTTATCTACCGTAATGTCGCCGACTGCCACATCACGAGTAATTTTCTCTGTTCCTCTGAACACTATCTCGTCAATGAACCAACCTGCGTATGGTCTACTACCTTCTGTGTTTTGATCACTGTCTGCATCAGCTTGAATTCTGAAATAAACTGAATCTGTGTCATCACTACCGTAGTAGGTATCACTTAGAACATATCCTTGATACTTTTGATTTGAACCACCCCATAGATACCATGATCCTTCACCAGGGCAGAAACCAGAATAACTGATTAAGTTTGTCCAAGTAGTTCCATCTTTAGATATTTGCATTCTGAAGTAATCTCCAGATTCCATACAACCTGTGAATAGCATACCGATTACTACCTCCTCCATAGCACTCAAGTCAAGTGCTGGAGATACGAAAACATCGTCCTGATTAGGTTGCATTGTGAATTTTGGACAGTTTGAATCACTCATTGAATCATCTCCCCAATCACAAATTGCTGGATTTGCGTTAGCTTTGTACCAACCATTTGTGTTGAACATTGCTAAAGCAGATTTACCTTCATGATAAACTGAATTTACTGTTTTGTTAACTGTGTTTCCTGCAGCGGTACATGTATCTTCATCATTGTCGAAGTATCCACATCCATCAGCATCCCAGTCGTAACTACCAGTTCTGTGCATGTTAACCCCATCATAACTGCTAGCACCATTATCTGTTGTATCAGATATAGTTCCAGCAATACCGATTTCATCTTCAGGCGCTTCCATTGTTTCAATCCATTTACCTACTCCAATTTCTGCTTGAACAAAGTTGTTTGGTGCACCTTGGTCACCTGTGTGAACAACTTCTGCAGTCAAAACGTCCATACCTGCACTAGTGAAAAGAACATGACGTGCCTTGTTTGGATCGAGGCCATCATAGATTCTTTGATATCTATCATTTGTTTTATTAAATGTGAATACTATACTGTCACCATTTTGAATTGAATCCTCAATGTGCATAGGGTGGCCTTCAGGGAAAGCACGTGTATCAAATGTGCTGTCGAACAAAATCTGACCAAACTGATTCTTCAATTTCAAGTGTACTGCTGTACTACTTTGTGGTAACATTCCATAGTTTGTTACTGTAATTCCAATGTCTACAGGAACCATAGACTCAACGGATCTCCAATATTGTACATGATTTGGAATATCTACTCCGCCAATACCCATATCTACATTCTTAGTTGATTCTTGGGTAACTTCCATCCATGAAAGGATAGATGCAAAGAAATCTGCTCTGTCAGATCTTTTATTGAAAACTCCAATTTCATCTGCAAAGTGGAAAGCTTTGTGAGTTGCAGTTGAAGCTCCAATATCTGAAGGATACTGAACTGCATGGTATTCATGTCCATCTGCTGCTCCTTTTCTTTGATCGTACCAGAACGCACCTACTGCCTCAGTTCCTGTTGGCTTAATTCCACAAGGTCTGTCTAAGTAGTGAACTCCTGCTGTATCTGTTGCATACTCTTTACCTTCAAAGATAGAACCTGAAACTCCTTTCATAGGGTTAGAGGTACCACCAACAATCAAGTAAGAAGATGATTGAGTGTCTGAGTGTAAGTATGTATTTTCAAATGTTCCTGAGTAGGCATCTACCCAATCAGTCATTTGTGTTAAAAGAATAATGTTTCTGTTGTCCGTACAAAAATTATCTGATCCTCCGCAGTCTCCATCTAGGTAATCTCCTAGAACTGAGGTTTCAGATGAACTGAAGACATTTGTATTCCAACCAGAATACCAAATTACGACTTCATAATCATCAATCATTGACAACCCTGCATCTCCAGATGGAAGTTCTTTGTTAACTCCTCCCCATTTACCTCCACGGTAAACATCGAATGAGTAACCACCATCGTTCAAAGCTGTTTCAACATGTGAGGCTTCGATCCATGGACCTGACATCCAATTTTCTGCATCGTCATCCATTAAGAAAACTTTAGCATCACCTGGTGCTTGTCTTGCAGGTGAAAACTTACCATCTGCCATAGTTATGGCAATTGGCATTTCCTCTCCGTCCATTGGAGCTGGATTGAATTCACTTACAATGCCTATTTCTCCTTCTGATTCGGAAACCAATGCTTCACCAAGGGTAATTCCCGAGGTTAGTTCTACTTCTTCATCTACATCGTCACTTGCTGACACCATAGCAGTGAAACTGCTAAGCGAAAACAAAGCTACGACGAGAATTGCCATCATCTTCCCATAAAAGGAACTTGATTTTGATACGTTTGTATTCATTTTTTGCACACCTTCGCGTTTTGTCCTATTACCGTATTACCATTACAGTAAACGGTTACATACCATTGACAAGGCCTTAATAAAAGAATACCCAGTTTTTCAATAACTAATATAAAAACTTACTGGTTTGTATTTTGGACATTAAATTAAATTTCTCCGTATGTCAAACACAAAAAGTGATGATGAAGGAGAGTATGCGTGGACTTCCCTTTTAGCTATGCATTCGAACTCTTCTGCTAAATGTTCTGATAATTGAAAAGAACCGTCTTTTGGACAAATACTGTAAAAATGAATCATCCCCTTTTGAACAACTAAATTCATAGCTTTATCCAGAAAAGGTAAGGAATTAGTAGGATTGTTCAAAATTATTCTGTCAAACTTTTGTACTCCGAAGTCATAATCTTCAAATTTCGAACTAAAAAAATTAAAATATTTTTCATCTATTCCATTACGATTGAAATTTTTTAAGGCCCACATCCGTGCTTCAGGATTAGAATCTAGAGAAGTTACTTTACACCCCTTCATTGCCACCGAAATGGAAAAAGGAGCCACTCCTGCAAATGCATCAAGCACATTTTCATGTTTATTTACAAGTGAAGATAATCTTTCTCTTTCAGTGGCCAATCTAGGTGAGAAATATACTTTAGAGATATCTGCCTCAAATTTCATACCATTTTCTTTGTGGACTGAAATAAAGTTATTATATCCTGAAATTACTCTTAAATCTCTGATTCTAAATTCTCCGTGAACTCCTAAATCAACACAAATTGTTTTAATATTTTTATGAGATAAAAGCAGAGCTTCAGCAATCTGCTGCTCATAAACTTCTGAGTCACTTGTAAGCCTTAGTATTGCGATATCTCCAAATATATCAAATGATCTTGGAGCAATATCTCTAATTTCCTTATCAAGATTAAGTCTATAATCTCTTGATTTCTTATTATGAACTAAACCCTTACAGATTACAATCTTACCCTCGAATTGAACTGAATCTCGGTTTAATGGCCAAAGTACTGAATTATCTTTCTTGATTGGCAAATAGCTCTTGTTCAAATAACCCTTATCTTTTAAAAAAGCTTTAGCTTCTTCTGCCTTATTATTAGCAACTTTTAAGTGACTAATCAAGAGAATTTTTGTATGAATCAGAGTCTAGCAATGCAGACCTATCTTCTGAAGGTTTCATTAAAACCATCCAGCCTGAGCCGTAAGGAGATTCGTTAACTAATTCTGGAGATTCTTCTAATTTTTCATTTATAGCTAAAATCTTACCTGAGATAGGTGCATAAATGTCGCTAGCTGCCTTGACTGATTCAGCTACAGCCATAACTTCGCCTCTTTGGTATTCATCTCCAACGTTAGGTAATTCTACAAAAACAACATCGGAAAGTGAATCCTGAGCATAGTCAGTTATTCCTACTTTCACCCCATTGCCTTCGTCTGGACCAACCCATTCGTGATCTTCTGTGTAGCCTAAATTGTCAGGTATTTCGCTCATAAGAATGGAGTCTGAATGACGCGCCCTTTTAATTGTTTATTACGTATTGATACGTTAACTGTAGTACCAATTGGTAAGTCTAAATACGAGAGTCCAATTCCTCTCTTTAGTATTGGAGACAATGAACCGCTAGTAAGTGCTGATATTTTTTCCCCTTCAAAATAAACTTCCAATCCCGGCCGCAAAACTCCACGTTCCTCAAGTAAAATCCCACTCAGAGATTTATACTCCCCATCTTTTTGTACTAGAAGTCTTTCCTTTCCAATAAAATCATGATTCCAATCAATTACCCATGAGTAACCGGATTCAAGAGTTGTTTGCGAACCATTAAAATCGGTTCCTGACAAAAGATATCCCTTCTCAAGTCTAAGAGTATCTCTGGCGCCAAGACCTATAGGAATAGCTCCCATTTCTAGAAATGATTCCCAAATGTTTTGACTTTCGGATATTGGCCCCATTATCTCATAGCCTTTTTCACCAGTGTAACCAGTTCCACTAATTATCAAATTATCCGACTTAATCAATTTAAATGGTGTAATTGACAAATTAAAATATTGGCGTAAAAGTCTAAGCGATTCTGGACCTTGGACTGCAAGACAAAAAAACTCCTCAGATTTGTTGTATATATTTACTTCAAAATTGGAAGAATTAAGATTTAACCAATCAAAAACTTTTGAAATCATAGAGGCATTAGGTACCAACATGTAATCTTGATTGCTGAATGTGTAAACTATCGTGTCATCAATTATCTGGCCATCATTATTAAGGATATGACAATAGCGACAATCTCCCTCAGATAATTTGTTTACGTCCCAGGTAGTGACATAAGATAAAAAGGAGGAAGCATCTTTTCCCGAAATAAAAATTTGACCCATGTGCGAAACATCAAAAATGCCTACTCTTTCTCTTACCGCATTGTGCTCAGAAACTATACTAGTATACTGAATTGGCATATGCCAACCTGCAAAATCTACCATCTTTGCACCGAGTCTAACGTGATTGTCATGCAGACAAGTTTGAGATAAAGACATAGAGATTCAATAGAGTGGACTGAATAAGAGCTGGGGCGGCAATCTTATTATAGGAACTCTTGTCGACAGAAACGTGACGAACGATAGTGAAGAGACTGAAGCAGTTGAAGAATCTACTGCAGAGGAAGAGAAAAAACCGGATACAAATAAAAATAAGAAAAATAAGAAGAATAAAAAAAATACCCCTGAACCAACTGAAAATATTAGAGTTACTCTACCGTACAAACCCAAAGGCGAAATGTTTGCAGTTGCTGAAACTTTTCAAGGAGGATCAAGGCTTCAATTGATTTGCGAAGATGGAAAAAGAAGAATGGGGAGGATACCTGGAAAGTTAAGAAGAAGAATGTGGGTTCGAGAAAATGATTTACTAATAGTTGTCCCTTGGTCATTTCAAGATAGTAAAGCTGATGTTAAATTTAGATATACTCCTACTCAGACATCAAATCTCAAAAGAAAAGGTAAAATACCTGAAATTTTAGATATATACTAATAGATGCAGGGTCGAACCGAAAAACTTGACAGAGCCTTAGGAAACATAAATGCAAACTTTGGACAGGATTGGAAAAAGACAATTGATGATGTATTCGATGAAGTTACATTAAGAAATTTACAACAATTGATCAGTCAAGGAGTGATTAGCACGATAGAGAATGTCATCGCAACGGGTAAAGAGGGGAATGTTTTTAGAGCTAAGACAATTAACGGTGAGAATAGGGCTGTTAAAATATACCGAATTAATACAGCTACCTTTAGAAAATTAGAAAAATATATTGAGGGAGATAGTAGATTTAAGAACAGTGGAAACAGCCCGAGAGAAAGAATTTTTACATGGGCACAGAAAGAATATAAAAATTTACACTCAATGAAAGCTGCAGGAACAAGGGTACCAAAGCCTTATCACGTCCATAAAAATATAGTGGTAATGCAATATCTTGGTTGGAGATTTAGACCATATCCTACAGTAAGAGAATTGCCTCCTGAAGAACCTATACTATTTTTAAATAAATTGAAAGAATCTGTCAAAGCTTATCGAAAACAAAAGCTTTCACATGGAGATTTAAGCGAATATAACATATTGAATAGAAGAGAGGAACCTTTCATTATAGATGTAGGACAAGCTGTCCCAGACAGCCATCCCCTTTACTCTAAATTACACCAAAGAGATATGAAAAATCTGCATCGTTTTTGGAAAAAATATATACCTGATTTAAAAGAAGAGGAATTCAAAATATGAAATATGTCCGAATTCCTGCATCAAGGGTTGGAGCGTTGATTGGTCCTGGCGGAAAGACTAAAAGAAAATTAGAAGAATTAAGTGGATGTGATATTTCTATAGATTCTGATGAAGGGCTTTTTGAGATAATAAAGGGAAATGAAAAAGATGCACTGAAGAATTTACAAGTGATAAATACGGCTAAAGCAATTGGAAGAGGATTTAGTCCTGAAATTGCATATCAACTACTTGAAATGGAATATTACTTCGAAATTGTTGATATTAGGGACTATGTAGGAAGATCAAAAAAGAGACTTGGTACTGTAAGAGGAAGACTAATTGGAAGGGGAGGAAAAACTAGACATATTATAGAGGATATGACTGGTTGCAATCTTGCAATTCAAGGACATACTGTTTGCATTATTTCGGACTTGGAAGGTTTGGAGGCAGCTAAAGTAGCGATATCAATGGTATTATCAGGTTCTGAGCACGGTTCAGTATACAAATATTTAGAAAGTTTTAGAAGAAGATTACATTAGATTTTTTAGGTATTTGATAAAGGTTACGACTTAATTTTATATATTTGCCCTTTGTGCGCGAAATATAATTTTTGCAGATAAACTGTAATAATGACGCGATGTGAAATAATGAAAACAGAAATGTATACGAAAGAAAATCAATATGCAAGCTATAGCGATATCTACAGCCTAAACGGAGGAAAACAATGAAAGTAACTTTTTTAGGCGTTGGAGAAGCTTTCGACGAGAATAATACTCACACATGTATTTTAGTAGAAGCCGCAGGAAGAAGAATGCTAGTAGATTGTGGAGCGACTGCACCTCCTTCGGTATGGCACCAGTCAAAAAGACCTGATTATCTAGACGGTATATTTATTTCACATTTCCATGCCGATCATGTATTTGGACTTCCTGCCCTTATGATGAGAATGTGGGAAGATGGAAGAACAAGGCCATTTTACCTATTTGGACCTGTTGGAACTCAGAGAAATGTCGAAAGATTAATGGAAGTTGCATATCATGGAATGGTTGCTAACCTGCCATTTACACTAAGATTCAGGGAATTACAAAGATCTCACAGGTGGGATGACTGGAATCTAAGAGTTGTTAATACAAGACACACTGTTCAGAATTTAGGATTAAGATTAGAGGCTGGAAGCCCAACCAAAGTTTTCTGCTACTCTGGAGACGGAATGTTCACACCTACTGCTTCAAAACTTTACACAAATGCTGACCTATTGGTGCACGAAGCATACACTAGTGATGGGACTGTAAAGAATCCGAGAGGAGAAACTGTAACTATAGGAACAAAGACTCATTGCTCTCTTCAGCAACTAGAAAGGCTCGATGACATGGCTCGTCCAAAAAAGATGGCCCTAATACACTTAAACCGAAAACTTAGAGAAGAAAAGAAAGATATTCTAAAGAAATACAGGCAAAGAAGATGGATTATGCCTGATGCTGGCGAAGTTATCGAATTGTAATGCATAAATTAGTCCAAATTGTAAGATTCGAATCTGCAAGGAAATTGCCGAAAGTTCCAGAAGGTCACCCTTGTGGAAACGTTTACGGTTTAGCATTTAAACTGGAAGTGCATGTCGAGGGTAAAGTTGACCCTGAAACTGGTTTCGTAATTGATTTTGGTCATATTGAATCTGCAATAAAACCAACTTACGACTTGATTGATCACAATTACTTGAATGATATCAAAGGACTTGAGAATCCTACCAGTGAAGTTCTTGTTGAATGGATTTGGAATAATTTGTATAGACATTTTAACAATGAATGGAATTTTGACAAAAATCAAAATAAAATTTGCAACTTAGTGAAATTAGTTTTATGGGAAAACGAAGTTTCAAGAGTAGAATTTAAAGGAAACTAATACTTCCGTTTAATTTGTGAAATTGTTACAACAAGTAAAGTTGTAACTAAGAAACTAAGAGAACTCAGGGTACTGTCATCTGAATCAAATGATTCGACAGACAAAGAAACTGAGATTTGTATTGACTGCTCTGAATATTCTGCTTGAGAATCTGTAACTCTTAAAGTTATGATGTGAGTGCCTTGGGAAAGAATAGCTTCTCCCGCAATGGCCGAAGTTCGCAATATCTCTCCGTCTAAACTACTATACCAAATAAAATTAATTGAGTCACCATCGGAATCACTTGACCCTTGAGCTGAAAATTGAATTAATTCATCATTTCTAAATTCATCTCCGGACTTTGGTGAAAATATTTGTGCTACTGGTGGATTATTCACTGGCTCCTCTTTAACTTCAACTATGATTGAATCACCTGCAGAAGAACGAGCACCTTCATCATCTTCAACATTTAAGATTACTTCATATTGACCAGGCTCTTCAAAATAGTATTCTACCCAAGAAGTTTCCTTCCAATCAGTTTGCCTCCCATCTCCAAAGTTAAATTGGTATTTGGTAACTTGTGAATCATCTGTAGAACCATTACCTGAAAAAATAATGTTTTCACCAACATAAACCTCGTTCAAATTTGAACTTAAGGAGGCCGTAGGTCTACGGTTCGAACCCTCATTTGTTACCTCAACATCTATAGAAAATATTGATGAATAATTGTATCCGTCATAGGATCGAGCCTGCACTGTATATCTACCATTCAAATCATTACTTGAATTCCATGACCAAAACCAGTTTTCAAAACCATTGGCTCTCTCCCAGTCATTGGGCAGTAACCTTACTTCAACGTATTCCAAATTGACATTATCACTTGCGCTTCCTTTGACTACAACTACTTCAGATACAATTTCATTTTGATCGGGTTCAGTTATGAAAACTAGAGGCGGTTGCATATCAACAAATTCTGAAACTGAAACGTCAAATGTAAAATAATTGTTTGATTCATCCTGATCCTGAGGAACCACTGAAATTATCTCTATTGATAACTCATGGTTACCTTTAACAGCAATCCACTCGGCCTGAACGTTAAATGCCTCATTCGAATTCAATCTATCTTCAATCATTAAGGATTCGAATAATTCACCATCATTGTAAAAATTAAGCTGATATTCACGAGCTGGACCTGGCCCCTGATTAACAACTCGAGCGGTGAAAGGAATAGTTTGATCCTCTAGGATGCTTTCTGAGATTACTACCTCTTCAATAAAGAGATCAGGAAGATCTGTAAATGAGGCTATAGTAAAGTTCTTTGTTTCACCAAACATATCATTTATTGAATAGAAAACTGTCAAAGGGATAGCCTCGTTGAAATCCGGGGCAGTTATATCAAACTGAAAACTTGGAAAGCTATCGACAGAAGACCCTGCCGATACAGAACCAGTAAAGTTGAAATTAGCTTCCAAAATCCACTTACCATTTTGTTCGTAAACTGAGCTCATACTACTTTCAGCATTAATGCCCGAACCCTCGCCTGAATTAAGTAAGAAAGTATTCGGTTTGGGCCAATCACTAGAATATGTAGCTACTATTTTGACATTATCTGGTAAATCGCTTCCTTGAATAAAATTGTTGATAGTACCTCCGTCTTTACCACGATTTGTATATTCTGTTTTAGTATAGGTCATGGATGCTTCAAATGTTTCACTCGTCTCAGATTGAATGCCTGTATTTCCGGTAAGATCTACATCTTTAAGATTCATAGATCGAGAAACCGCACCAATCAAATCTACAGTACCCCATCCATAGCAATTATTAGGTGTGAATAATTCTCCACAGTCCACGTCTAATGGGACCTTATGATCGCTGGTTTCTCTTAGAATCTGCTTTACATAATCTGTACTTGAAGTAGGACTAACATTTGGGTTGGCTTGAAGCATAAGGGCTGCCACACCTGCAACGTGAGGGGTAGCCATCGAAGTGCCTGAATATGATACGTATCCGTCGCCCGAACCTGCTTGTGCAGACATAATAGCTCCACCTGGTGCCATAACATCTGGTTTTAATCGGCCATCGCCAGTAGGTCCTCTACTGGAATAAATCTCTCTTGAATGATCATCATTAACGGAACCTACTGTAATTGCTTTGACACTATCTCCAGGATAAGAAACTGAGGCTGGATGTGCAGCCAAACCTAAATTTCCATTTCCTATAGCAACCACAGTGACAATACCTGCCTCTACGGCAACATCTAATGCTTGAGATATAGATGAACTGCCAGTGTTGGTTGCTCCCGGAATTACAACTGGACCGCCTAACGAAAGAGACATTACATCAATTGAAAACCTATCTTTATTTTGAATTGTCCAATCCACTGAACGAAGCAAATCGCCTTCATCTCCAGATCCTCCGTCTAAAGCTATAACTCCCACAAGTTTAGCTTGAGGTGCAACCCCTGCATACTGCCCACTAGAACCACCGGTTCCTGCGGCAATTCCAGCACAGTGAGTTCCATGACTTCCGGAATCATGAGGTTGTTCATCAGGATATTCTTGATCAGTATTTGCATTATAAAAACCGAGCATACCGTTAGAATCAATAGCTATCTTAGGATCATAAGTCGATGAAATATCATCTAAATCATCTAAGGATTCATGGTCAAAATCAACTCCTGTATCCAGAATGGCTATTGTTGTATCCTCTCCTCTAAAACCAAAATCATCCCAAATTTCGCTAGTCCCTATTGAGTCTACGCTATTATCAAGTGTAGGATAAAAGAGAACGCCGGCCTCCAACCAAGTCAAATCCGGCAAATAAGTAATTGCTGGGACTTTACTAATATCAATTGTAAAGCATATTGCATTGAACCTTTCAAAACTGGATGTCACTTCACCTCCTAACTCTTCGATGAAAAGTTCGTGGCTTGGCAATAAATTTACCACCTGTGCAACTAAATTAATTTTACCCTCTGGAGCAGGAGATAAACCTAATTCGACTGCTCTAGAAGGATCTGAATATACTAGTTGAAGCCTTTTATCTACCAAATGAATGTTTTCAGAAGGAATTCCATAAGACTCTTCGGATGTTTGGACTAAAGGGCTAAAAACCATTACAAAAAAAAACGCTGAAATCAAATATACTTGTAGATTAGACACATTACCCTATCGGACAAGTATTAAAATAACATGGATGCAGTAAATAAATTTGACAATTAGGAAAATGTATAGAATAATCTAGCACTTAACTATATTTTTTTCCCAAATATTTACAGAGTTTCTCAAGGAAATCTTTGTCGAAACTAGAAAAAGCATTTTCTGTGTCTGAATCGATATCGAGTACTGCCAAGACATTTTGATTACTATCCAAAACAGGGATAACAATTTCACTTAAAGTCGAAGAACTGCAGGCAATATGGTCTTCTCTTTCGTGGACATCCGGCACAAGTTGTGTCTGTTTTTCCCTAGCTGCAGCGCCACATATGCCCTTTGAAAATGGGATAGTTAGACACCCATGAGTGCCTTGGTAAGGCCCTATTTTCAATAGGCTGGGTGAAGTAACACGATAAAATCCGGTCCAATTAAAATGAGAGAAATTGTTGTGCAATTCGCTGACTACTGTTGCCATCGCAGAAACCCAATCACTTTCATCTTCTAGTAATGATTCTATTTTAAGCTGAACAAGCTCATAATTTTCTTTTGATTTTATTGTTTCATTCATATTTCTGTGTGAAAGTATGGCGCCCAGGCTGGGATTCGAACCCAGGTTTGAAGCTCCGCAAGCTTCCGTGATTCCAAGCTACACTATCCGGGCGCAGATTGGTAAAAACAGCCTTTCTTAAAGACATCATATCAACATACATCTTATATCCATACCTCTTTTGAAAAATTATGAGTCAAGTGACTATAATTATGGGATCTGCAAGTGACAAGCCTACAGCTAAAAAAGCTGAAAAAATATTAGACAAATTCAATATCACATTTGAAACTTTTGTAGCCTCTGCACATCGAACACCGGCAAGAGTTGTTGATGTCATTGAAGAGTCGGAAGCCGACGTTTTCATTGCTCTAGCTGGACTTTCTGCCGCGCTTCCTGGAGTAGTAGCTGCACATACGCTAAAACCAGTCATAGGTGTGCCTTGTGCATCATCGAGCTCACCTGCAAATTTGGATTCATTACTATCTGTTGTTCAGATGCCTCCAGGGGTTCCGGTAGCTGGAGTTGGAATCGGTCGCGGTGAAAATGCAGCCTTACTCGCAGCTAGAATACTAGGTATTTCTAACAATGATGTCGATAAAATGTTAATAAGTTATCGCAAGGAATTAGAACAAAAAACAATAGATTCAAATTAAATTTTAAAGCGATATATCGCGCTACATTCTAGGCAACTGATTGAACGCCAGCCTTTTTTAGAAATTCGGAAGCGACTATTATCAGATTTAAATTTAGTATTACATCTGCGGCAAAATTTAATTTTATAAGAACTTGGCAATCGTTGATTATACCTTTTTCCTATAAGTTTGACAAAGTTAATGCATTTTTTAGGATTAATCTGTGCGCTAAAGTTTTTTGAATCAAATAATAGAAATAATTTGTTAATTCTATCTCTAGCAAGCTTTTCTTGGAATTTTGGGCGCCTGCTACGCTTTCGAGGCATAAAACACCTATTAGGTCCTTTTTTTAACACCCTCCTTTAACTAAAATAGAAAATGTTAGATGATTACTTAAGCTGGGATACGCCATGGGAACTCTACTTTCACGCACTAATATTCATTCCAATTATACAAAGGCTAATCTTCCTGGGAGAACCTGCATTAAAAGCAATTCAGATTCATGGGCACCACCTGAGGTGGATTTTTGAAAGATTAAGAGAAATTCCAAGAGGTTATTCTATAGCTGCAAAATTTACTGTGGGATTGTTAGTTCCAGCAACAATTGCAATATTGAGATTTATTATTTTTGAACCCGAGGACGGAGTTGTAGAATTTTTTGATTTGACGTTAACTCCCCCAAATTGGGAACAAACACCTCCATGGCAAATATGGTTAATGATTTTATTTTTTGTAGGACACACATATCTTGACTGGAGGAGAGTATGGGATACAAGAAATTTAGCTGTTAAACTGATAAGCGTAGACGTTCAAAAGTATAGACCTATGGTTGATAGAATGCTTCAAATGGGAGATTGGTTAAAGAATTCTAGAGACAAAGGTAATGAGGCATTGCCTCACGAAAGAGTAGCCAAGTTTGTTGGGTTTTTTGCTGGTAAAGTTGTCGATACCACAAATACGGTAGTAGACAAAGTCATGGAAATGCCAAACAATTATGCTGGAAGATGGATGGTTGTAAATGTTGCATTTGGAATGGCATTCCATTTAATGCCAATTGCATTCATGTTTTTCTTAACAACAACATACGAATGGAACCTATAAACTAGAAATGATTCTGTTGACTTGTGCTTCTAACTCCTCAAGAGTTCCACTATTATCTATACTATAATCTGCCATTTCCATTGTTCTAGATAATTGCTGTTTATTTGGATCATCATTATTTTCTTCTTTCTTCTCTTGCTCTACAAATTTTTCCCAAGAATCAGTGTCTCCTATTCTGCCTCGAGAGCAAAGCCTATCATATCTTAGTTTTGAATTTGCATCAACTGAAATCAAGAAAAACCTACGTAAAAGAGTCTCTTTCCTCAGGGAAATTACTTCAAGTGGATTTCTAATAGAGTCTACAATATGATTATTTTCAGAGTTTAACTTAGGCATTAATTTATCAGCTAAAACACCAGGACCTCCTTTTTCTCTAAGCTCATTTCCAATGTCAATTAAGTTTTCACGTGTCTCTTCTTTTTTTAATGACTTGAGCTCATCTCTAAGGGAGTCTGATAAAGAGTGATATGTAAAATTCTTTTTCTTCAATATTTCAGCCACAGTTCCTTTACCTGAGGCATTCTTACCAGTTAGACCAAAAACTATTGATTTCAAAATATCCTCAGAAATCTGATCCCTCTCTATATTCACCGAAAACGCCTCTCAGAACATCACACATTTCACCAAGAGTCGCTTTGGCTTTTGCAGCTTCAATAAAATGAGGCATAAGGTTCTCATCGCCTTCTGCAGCTTTCTCAATTGCTCTAAGACTAGCTGAATGCCTACTCTTGTCTCTATTAGAACGAAGAGCTTTCAACCTTTTACATTGACGTTCGAAACCCTCAGGATCCATTTCCAAAATTGGTATCTCTACGGGCTCGTCTGAGGTAAATTCATTAACTCCAACAACTACTCTTTCATCATTATCTATTTCTTGTTGATATTTGTATGCTGCTGCTGCAATTTCCTTTTGGAAAAAGCCTTTCTCTATTGCTGAAACTACGCCACCTAGAGAATCTATTCGGTCAAAGTATTCTCTAGCCTGCCTCTCCATATCATCTGTTAACCATTCTAAGTAGTAACTTCCTCCTAAAGGATCTGCTACATTAGCAACACCGGACTCATGTGCTATAATTTGCTGAGTTCTTAAGGCTATTTGAACTGCTTTTTCTGAGGGTAAAGCAAGAGCTTCATCCATTGAATCAGTATGTAATGATTGAGTACCTCCCAATACTCCAGCCATTGCTTGAATGGCTACACGAACTATGTTAATTTCAGGCTGCTGTGCAGTCAAACTACAGCCTGCAGTTTGTGTATGAAATCTGAGTGTTAAACTTCGCGGATCTTTAGCTCCGTATTTGTATTTCATATCCCGAGCCCAAATCCTTCTAGCTGCCCTATATTTTGCTATTTCTTCAAAAAAGTCATTATGAGCATTGAAAAAAAAACTAAATCTAGGTGCAAAATCGTCAATGTTCAAGCCCCTTTCAATTGCCCAATCAGCATAAGCATAACCGTCTGCTAAAGTAAAAGCAAGCTCTTGAACTGCAGTCGAACCTGCTTCTCTAATATGATATCCAGAAATTGATATGGTATTCCACTTAGGCATGTTTTTAGTTCCATATTCAACAGTATCTGTAACTAATCTCATAGAGGGATTAGGTGGAAAAATATATTCCTTCTGTGCGATATATTCCTTGAGAATGTCATTTTGAATTGTACCTCCAAGATTAGACTTAGGAATACCTCTATTTTCGGCATTAGCAATGTACATAGCCCATGTCATCGCTGCTGGCGAATTAATCGTCATTGAGGTAGTAACCTTGTCAAGCGGAATATCCTTGAACAAAATAGACATGTCTTCAATGCTACTAACTCCTACACCACACTCACCAAATTCTCCTGCAGCCATAGGAGAATCACTATCATATCCATAAAGAGTAGGTAAATCAAAAGCCGTACTCAAACCTGCGTTACCTTGCTCTAGTAGGTACTTGAATCTCTCGTTTGTCTCTTCAGCAGATCCAAATCCTGCAAACATTCGCATAGTCCATAAACGACCGCGGTACATTGTTGAGTGAATACCTCGTGTGTATGGAAATTGACCAGGAAAAGAAATGTCTTTTTCAAAATCAATACCCAAATTATCTAATGGTGTGTATAATCTATCTACTTTTTGACTAGAAGTAGTCATAAAATTTTTATTTCTTTCGGGATGCTTAGCTAAAGCAGGTTCTAATACGTCTTTGACCCATTTATCGTGAGCTTTTTTGTAATCTGATTCATTTTCGTTTAGATTTGTAGAAGCCTCTTCATCATTTGGCATTAATTGCGATTATATCCAGTAAATAAGGGTTTACCGTAACAGTGAACTATATATTCTGAGCATCATTAAATGATTGTCAGGAGATGGAGGGCGACCGACGGCCTTAGGCTGAGGAAAGTCCCCTCTCCATGAGCAAGGCAGCCGTAAGGAATCCGAGAGGATTGGCAATGCAACAGAAACGACACAGCCCCACTATAGGAATGATCGTCAAGGACGTGACGTCAGTGGAGGATTTGATGAAACGAGTACCCCTGCCGGAGCAATTCCAAGTAACCGCTTAGACCTGCTCGGGAGCGGTAGGTAGGATGCGAAGCTAAATGTCGCCAACCTTTTAGGTTAACAGAAAGGGGCTTACTCCCATCACCTGACATAAAACGTACACTAGTTTTAAATAACGAATTCGCAGGCCGCGAGATATCATGGCAGCAGATTACACTGACGAACCAAGTTGCACGCAAAAAGGTACAGGATGGATTTCCTTCGATACTAAACCTAAAACTAGAAGAGTAGTAAAGGTAAAAAGAAAAATTAGAAAGATTAAAAAAAGTTTTTATAGTTAAAAAAACTCAAAGATATTCCCAAAAAATCAAACAACAAATCTTCCACTGAACAGACACGTCCCCTAATGAAACTCTGATGTAATTCATCAATACAAGCAAGTGAAAAACCAAATATAATGGTCGTAAAAACAATTACTTTTTGACTGGAAATTTCTCTTTCATATAAAGAAAATTTAATAAGTAAGCCTAAAATGAAAAATTCTACAAAATGAAATATTTTATCTATATTTGAAAATCCAATATCTGATTCTGGAAGATTGTCATTAGGCGTGTGACTAAGTAAACTAATAATCAAAATATAGATAATTGTTAAGTGGACATATTTTGGTTTATACACTACAACTTACCTTGTCTCATCAGATTTAAATCATCTAAATCATAAGAATCAAAATTATTTGGAGGCTCTCCGTCCAATTGATTGTAGAAGTCCTGACTTTCAACTGCCCAATACATAACAGACTCTTCATTGTTGGAATGGTGTGGATGTTCAGGGTCTTCATGATCGTGAGGGGATGTATATCCCATGTTGACTAATCCCAAAAGATGGCCATATTCATGCACTAAAACCGCTTTTTCTATGTCTTGAGCCGATATAAATAAGAAGGCTGCGTCTTCAATTTTCTCTTGGAACATAGCAAATGAAGAACCTTTGTAAGCTAAACCTAAGGTATTCTCATTGTCCTCAAACTCACCATTAAGATACAAGATATGAATTACAAATTCGTCGCCATCCTTAAATTTTGTACGTTGAGAAGATTCAATATCCAATATTTCTTGAAGTGAATAACTATTATCTGTACTTCCAAAACTGTCTTGACTTATGGTTACAGAATTTTTATCAGTGACTTCATTGATTCTCTGCCTAAGAAGGTCAATAGCTTCGGAACTTGGCTCATAACCCGAAACGTAGTCAATTTCGATGTGTAATTTAGAGTATTTGCCATCCTGAAGAATTTCATATCTACATTCCCCAACGCTATTTTCACATGATATTAATTCATCTTTAAGGCTGTCAAGACAGCCTGATGAAACCAAAATCATTGATAACATAAGGAAAATTGTACTTCGCATAATAATGTATAAAACAAACCCAATTAAAAAGTTATTAACTCAGTAAATCGGGCCAAGGACAAATCTAGGATCTGGATATAATTTGAGAGCAATAGCACTATCTTCAATGGAAACTACACCTGGTAAATCATGTGTTTCAGGCTCTACTGTAGATAATTGAAAGTGTAAATGAGGCTCCCAACCACCGTTTTCACTTTCATTTCCAAAATGTCCTATTGTTTGACCTTTAATGACTGATTGGCCCTTTGATTTGCCAATTACTGACTTAGAATCTAAATGTCCGTAAAGAGCCCAAATCTTTGAACCTGAAATTTCATGCTCTGTGATTACTACGTTACCATAATCTCCAGCTTTGGGGTTGTATCCAAAATTATGTATTTTTCCATTCATAAAAGCCATACAAGGAGTTCCAACAGGTCCTCCTATATCTATTCCAACGTGTAAATTACGAACTCCAGCAAATAACTCCGTAGTATAAACATTAGGCCTAAATTCATTATATCTGCCAATTGAGTATTCACTTTTACCTGAATCCCACGAACCTTTAGTTAAATCTAAAACTTTATACTTCTCAGGTAGATTAACTACGGGATGATATGATTCTGAATTCCAATCAATCATTGTATATGAATCTCCTCCGTCAAAAAAATTAAATCATCCAAGGCATCCCTGACGATGAGTCGACCATCTTCTGAAATTTTAACTACCTGACCATTACCATCTTTCCAGGAAACATACTTGCCGATTAAGCAGTCATACATTAGAAACTGTTGGATTATATGCTCATCACTATGTTCCATTGTAATCTTAATTTTTTCATTAAATTTGTTAATAAAATCTAATTTATCAATACTAAAACCTAAGTCTGATAGGCTAATAGATTTCTCTAAACTAGAGCTATTAGTCATGTTAATTCCCAATCCTGCAATTACTTTTTCACCTTGAACTTGGCAAAGCACACCACCTAATTTCTTCCCTTCAACTAATATATCGTTCGGCCATTTGACCTTAGCAATTATCTTATTTTCATAAAGAATTTCAGCTACGGAAATGCCAACAATAATCGGCAATAAATTCTTTTTAGGCAAAACTACAGAATAGTAAAAACCACCTTTATATGATTCCCAAAACCTTCCTTGCCTACCACGCCCTTCGGATTGTTTTAAAGATATAATTGAATCAAAAAAGTCTAAATTAAATTCAGTCAGCCAAGTATTCGTCGAATTTATGTTATCTATTACATTTATCAAAGGAAAGCTCCCAAATCCATTTGCTTAATTTGTTCGTTTTCCAACGTCTCTTCTATGGCACTGAAAGCTAACTCTAATCTTTGGCGAATGAATTTTCTCGAACCATATGTCTCAGCAATCTCACCTGCAATTTGTCTATATTTCGCAACAGAAGCTGGAGAAATATTTAATTGCAATAAACCTCCACAATGGCAAGTATCCTTCAAAGGAGGCCTACGATACTTCGTATTACACTTCTTGCATCTCACACCCTGTGTTGAAAATGAACGCAAATTTCCTATAATATCACGAATGAAGTGCTTCTCAATTGTTTGTTCTGCAACATAACTTGCATCAGAAGCTCTAGTTTTTTTGGCCAATTCCAATGAAGCTATTGCTTTACTTTTCATTGAATCTAAAGTGACATAACGGGATTCATTCGGACCCAGATTAATACTTGAAGACGAATGACTAAAAGAATAACCTTCATACTGTTCAGGACTCTCTAATCTCTTTGAAACTATATCAAGATATTCTAGAACTTCTGTAGGATTAGAAGATTTTTCGGAATGCTCGTAGAATTCTAACGGATATTCTGAATTTAATTCAACATTATGGGCTTCACTATCTATCTCCATAGGATCAATTCTTGTTGATAAAACTCTGGGAATATCCATAGTTCCGCCCCTGGTTGTCGGTACAAAACTATCTGAAAAATTAAGAAGCCCATCAAGTAAGAGCATGATGGAATCTTCATCTCCATCACAATTTCTCCTCTTAGCTGCATGGAAGAAAGGATGCCCATATTGGGCTTTAGCTGAGGTAAAACCAATCAACCGGCCTAGTACTCCTGCTGAAGTGTGAGGGCTCAAACAGATAAGAAGACTTCCAATTAGCTCATGCATGACTGAATTAGCGGTTACGTTGTAGAAAGGCTCTGAGTCGTAAAGTTTAACTAACTCGTCATTGACAAAGTTTGCTACCTTAACTAACCAAGGACCTGCATTTTTTGAAACGATTAAGTCTTGGACTTTTAATTCTAATAATTGGTCTTCAGATTCCAATTTCTTACCATCAATATCCTTACTGTAACCTAGCTCCAGAGCTTTATCAACCGATAATCCAATCTCTTTCGGATAAAAATGTGTAATTGGTAAATCTATCATATCATACCTAAGTGTTCCATCCTTGTAAACTCTTAAATCATATTTTGAACGAAGTATCCCCTTTTCTAACGATTCCGGGATCTTAGGACCTGATTTCAATTCTTTGATTCCTTTTACTTTCGGCAATATACCCACTTTCGTATTATTCATCGCTTTTGTTACTATTTCAGACACATCGACTATTCTCTTCTTTGCGTCTTCTTTAACCATAGTTAAAGATTTACAACATCTGAGCGAAATAGTCTCTTTGTTACAATTCTTACAATATCTTAATTGTGTTACCATTTCTATCGATCCTAGTTTACCTTGTGTAAATCCCCTTCGATAAGGACGTTCTTTAAGTGCGGTATTTATCAATCTTTGATTTCCTCCAGAATCACCTAGAGGAAATAACACGTGTGGAGGTGGCTTAAGTCTGCGCTCATTGGCCTTCTCAGGGCGACCCATACTGGCGCCGATTCGTGTTGGAGATTTGCACTTTATCAAAACCTCTGATAAATCTGATAATAGGGTTAAGGAATCATCCGAATAATTATCTAACTCGCTTGCTAATAGCTTACCACCTGTTTCTTTGATTCCCAATAATGTGATCAAGGGGTCATATCCTTCATCTAATACTATAACATTGTCCTCAATTCTAAAGAACATACCCAATTTAACGAATATCTCTTTGTAAATTTTTGAAAAACGATTCTTAACAACCTCTGAACCATTTCTCACAAGCTGATTGCGAAGATCTAAGATTTCATTATGATCTAAATCTCCCCAGTTGTAAGTATACTTAGGATGCAAGGGCAAATCGTTTTCTTTACAGAAATTATATAGGGAAGAAAAAGAATAATCTCCCTTATATTTTGCAATTCCTTTTGAAGTAACTAATGAATCCCACCATTCGTCACACCAGCCAGACGGCTGCAATGGGTGATTATTTTCCAAAAATTCGCCTACAGGAATCAATAGCTCACCAAGATCAACAATCTCTTTGACTTGATTAACAACTTTCAGAGCTAAATTATAATCATCAAGTCTGGTAAAAGTACCGTTTTTTAGTATGACTGAAGGGCCTTCTATTGAATCACAAGGCGTAGAAGCTGTCGCTTTACCAGGCAATTGAAGTTTCAATTGAGTACCTATTGCAGCAAAGGAATCTACAATTAACATAGTAGAGGGATGTAAAGACATTGAAGCTAAGCCAGCAGTTCTTGAACGTCCGTACCTAAGTCTAAAGCTACCTGGCTTATCAGGAAAAGCAAAGATTGGCCGGCCTGCCAAGACATCTTTCAAATATTTGTGCTCTTTAACATCGCCAGAAGCTGATTTTCGTTTTTTCTCAGTGTAAGTCCTTAGAAAATCCCAACCGCTTATTCCCAACTTATCAACATGTTTCAAAACTTTAGCAGCTTTAAGACAAAGACCTTCTGCCAAAACTAGACATGCTCCACCTCTCAAAGAATTCGTCTCAACTCGAGGAAGATCTCGATTTCCTGCTACTTCTAGCTTATCAGTTCTTTCACCTGTAACACAAATTGGACATGATGTGACAATCGTATGTATTTCCTCTGGACTTGGAACGTATTGCAGATTAACTGCCCTTTTGTAAAGAGGAATTTCCTCTTTGTACCTCTCAATTTCAGCTGGAGTTGGAATATACGGATCTAAATCTAATTCTCTCCTAACAACGTCCGCAATCAAAACTGATAATGCTTGAGCTGTACCACCTGCAGCTCGGATGGGCCCTGCGTAATATATTGAAGCGCATTTAGTCTTGTTACTATTTTCAAGAGTACTTACCTTTACAACTCCTTCCGTGGGAGCAACTAATACACCCTCAGTAAGTATTGACAACGATGTTCTAACTGCCTGCTCTAGTGCTTTTTCTAATCCTAACTCAGATTTCAATTTTCCAGCAAGCTCTTTAGCAATGATTAAAGCTGTAGATTCTCTATCATTTTCTTCGGCTACCTCTCTTATTCGAGGTGCTATGCCTTCTGGACCGACTTGTGCTTCTACTCTTTCAGCTAAATCTTTAGCCCGTGGTATCTCCGGTGAATCTGAAGGATCAAAACCTGCTTTTCGAACCTTTTCAACTAGAGTATAACAAGAATCAGCTTTTTTCTCCAAATCTTCAAAATAAGCTTCCATCTCATTAGATGCTATCAATACCACATATACACATAGAACACCTATTATTATTCTATTTGCTAGAAATTTTAAACGCCGTAACTATCAATGTAGATTGTACGATAAGCCGAAGAACTAGCCCTAATACCTGCAAACATTATTGCAAATGATAAAAGAACAAATATTCCACCAGCTAAAAGACCAATATTATGATTGTAAAGCATTACTGAAGCTGGTAAAATAAGTAATATTGAAGAAAAAAATGCCGACGTCCCCATCAACATAAACTGTACTAAGATATCCGGATTGCCACGATCACTCTCATCAAAATTAGCAAAGGCGCTTCCTGCCCATATACCTAATCCGGTATTAACAAACAATAAAATTAAGACGCATTGCCCAAAAAATAAAGTTACTTCAAAAGGAAACTTAGCTAAAAAACAAATAGGAAGCCAAATTGATAAAAGACCTGGAAAAGCCATAAACAAAAGCGCAAATGCCTTACCCTTCATAATTAATAATGACTCTACAGGATTAGATTTCATAATCCATAATCTTTTACCTTCAACACCAAGTATAGTTGAACCTAGCATTGTACATTGCAATAATGCTCCAAGGTAAAGACTGATAGCAAGCATTCCTGGATAATATAATTTTGGAGGTAAATCTCCGACAGGTTCAGTTGGAATCCCCACCTTAAACCACCAAAATACCATCAATAAAGAAATTGAAAATGTCGAAAATGCAGAACTTAAAACATCCCTTTCTCTGATTGAAGATGTCACTTCTTTAGAACAAATTGCCGACGCACGGCGTCCAACAATTGGGCTCAACCAATTAAACTGAAGTAACCGTACTGGATTCTTATGGGAAGAAGAATTTATCTTGTAGGATTCCAAGGCTTCAACAAAAATATTATCCATAAAATAAAAGAAAACAAGTAAAAGTAATGTGCAAACTAAAACTATTATTATAGCTACAGTAGAATCTTGGTGTGCTGCATTTGATACCAAAAGAAGAGCCAAAAGTATTGGAAATAAAGCTACCAAAAAACTAAGCTTTCGAGAGAATGGATGTAAAGAACCGATTAATGAAAACATAAAACCACTTAGTGCAGATAAAAATGAAAATAAATACAATAAAATTAAAAACTCTACTTCAACGTATATATTAGTTTTAGTGACAACATTACCTGTAAAGAAAATTAAGAGCATACCTGAAGTAATGAATAAATTTGGAATGAGCACTGAAAAAAATTGACCTAACATTATCGATCTAGGAACTACTGGTTGAACTAGATACATGTCCATTATTTTAGATTTGACAATTTTTCTATAAGTTATTCCTGCTGATCTTAGTGTAAATAATGAAAAATATACGAGTAAAATTGTACCATATCCTTCATTCGAACCCTCTGGAAAAAGCTGAGGATTTTGAATTACAAAATTCATCAACCGGATGCAAGCAAATGAAAAAATAATACCTAAAAATGATATAAAGAAGGTTGACGCAAAACGCTTCTTGAACGACTGAATAGCACTTCTAAATGATGTCCGAAATTCTGCCTCAAATATTGCGTAAGAAGAATTCATCTTCCTAGAGACTCCAGAGTTCTATCCTTTTTGGTGGCTTTTTTAAAAATTCTGTAGCAAGACTGACATAATCCAATTTTTTTACCATTTCCTCTAACTTCTAATTCAGGGACTAAATCAACTTTTTTACGAGAAACAGAGCGTTTAATTGAGTCGTTACAATTGGCTATACCACAACTACTCTGTGTACCATTCGACAAATTAATAACTCTGCGTTTCATAATTAGCAGTAAATAACTACATACTTAAAATTTTAACTATTTTTCTAAATTAGAACCTTTAGAATGAGAGTTCATATGACCACAACTTGAACAATAATTTGGGTCGCTTCCCAATAGCTGCTCTCCGCATTTTGAACATTTTATTCCTTTCTTTACATAAATCTGGTTTTGGCTTTTTTGATAATTAATTAAATAACCAATTACCAGAATAAAAATAATAATTGTTTGGCTGTAGCAAACTAGCTGTTCAAAGTCCACTGTGGTACATAATTGCAGTCCCTATAACTGTTTGCCCTTATTGAAGTGTAATATCTGGCATCAGCGGACGAGCGGCAAAACCTTTCAGCGCAAAATTACTGCCTTCACCAACACGACAAACAAACAAATCCCTGTGATGCCTAGTCAATCCAAACTCGTCTAACGAAGAAACTCCGCCGCATATTTCCATGGCCATTGTCATGTGATCTGATGCTTTACGAGAACATTCAATCTTAACTTTAGCTGCAGATTCTCTATCCAATGTATTGTCATCATATCTATTTGTTAAGTCAATAAGCCATGTCAAGCCTTGTTCTAAGGTAATATCCATATCAATAATAACATCTTGAACTCTTTGAAAACTACCGATTGGAACTCCAAATTGCTCTCTTTCTTGAGAATATGTTCTACATTTATCAAGACCAAACGCAAGAGAAGCTAGAGACATTCCAGCAATGAATAATCTGCCTCCGTTCAATGTCTTAGCCATTACTTTGAATCCCTCATTCTCTTTACCCAATATTGCGTCATCTGTTACAGTAACTTCATCAAAGGAAATAGAACCTGTAGACGACTGACTCCACAAATCTTTACCTGCCATTTCTTGATAAGAAACATTTGGATCATTCATAGGTACTATGAAACATGTGGTTCGATAACCTGGTTTAGATTCAGGACTAGTCATGGCATGTACTACAACGTGACTTGACCATTTTGCGTTAGTTGACCAACACTTTTCCCCTTTAATTACCCATTTATCGCCTTCTTTCTTGGCTGTAACTTCTGGATTTGTAGCATCTGAGCCTCTCCCTGGTTCAGATAAACCAAAAACAAACATTCTCTTACCAGCTGCTAAATCTGGAAGATGAGCTTTCTTTTGTGCATCTGTCCCAAAAAGTTGTAGAGGCTTAGCGCCTAAAGACATAGCTGCACCAGGAGTAATTGCTAATGACTGAGAATGATATCCCAAAGCCAATCCCATCAAAATTAAATCTAATTGATTACCTCCTTGACCACCATAGCTCTCAGAAACAGTCACACCAAACAATCCCATCTGTCCCATTTCATCAATGACATCTTCTGGAATTAGTTCGTGATTACGCTCCCAATGAAGATAGTTAGGTTCAATTCTTTCTTTAGCAAACTCGCAGACTGCCTTGTAAAAAGTCATTGAATCTGAAGATACTAACCTTTCCAAATAGTGATCTATACGACGTTCCATAATATTCCTACTAGGAATAACATTAAAGTGGTTATCGTGACCTTCCAATTGCCCCACGGGGTGGCTCAGGCTCGTAATCAGCTTGTAATTCTGGAGGCCATTCCCTCGGTTCATCGTCTACCCCTTGAAGAATAATGTAACCAATTATCATAACTATGAAAAGAAAACCAATTGCTGCAGGTCTTCCAAAGCCCAACTCATCTACTATGATTGCCCAAGATAAAGGTCCGATAATAGTTGCAAAGCGTCCAACCATACTGTACAACCCATAGAATTGACCTATGTAACGAGGTGGCGTTAGAACGAGCATGTATGGCCTATCCGCACACCAGGTCCCTCCTAATGCTACTCCTGCCAAGAATGGAGCCAGCCATATCATCCATGTTGGTAGGCCTAACCAAACAGTAGAGATTAAAAGTGTAAACGAAGCAAACCAAAACCACAAAACAGCATTAAGTGTAACTTTTGGACCCACAATGTCTACTAAATACCCCCACAAAAATCCACTTACAATTGATGAGAAAACACCAATAAGCGTGTAAACAGCTATCTCAGAATCTTCCATTCCAAACTCTTCTCTAACATAAATCGCAGCAAAAGTTATAGAAGTATTTGCTGCATCTGTGTAAAAGACTCTTCCAACTAAAAATCTAGATAAACCTGGAAAATTACTTAACATAGACAACGTTCCTTTAAGCTGTGTAAATGTTCCGGATGTTGCATCAATTATTGAACCATCTCTAAAGAGAGGCGTTGTTTTTGTATTTATTGATGAAAATACACACCAAATTGCAAAAAATACAGTAGTATATCTTAACAACATATTATCTTCAACCAACCAAGCATTTATACCCAAAAGAGTCGCCATTAGTATCATTAGACTAGGCCAGAAGTTATCTCCGGGAGTTTCTCTGACAAATATGAAACAAGGAATTGCAAAAATCAAAAACAAAGCTGCCGTCAACTGGAATACTGCAGGGTAAGGAAAACCTAAAGTATCAGTTATGTATAATGCAGATAATATTCCTACTAACGCTCCAACATAACCTACACCAATTCCAATTCCTCCGATCCTACCTTTATTTCCTGGGGTAGAAATTGTGGCTAATGTTGAATCGTAAAATATAAGTCCTGCTTGATAAAAATAATTTGCAATTACAAAGAAAATAAGAGAAACTGTTAAAATTGTACTCTTGCTCCAGCCGTCCTTCTCATATCCTAATAAAGCTGTAAAAGCAACACACAAAAGAGTTGTAACGAAAAGAAAAGGCATCTTACGCCTTGCCTGATCTGAAAGTGCTCCAATCAATGGCGCTGTGAGAAACACTAACGCCATAGATATTGCATTAGCATAACCGTAATCTGAATCTGTTCCACCTACTTCATCACTTACGACCCAAAGCCCAAAATAAAATGAAACTATTAGAACTGAAAAGATAGTATTTCCTAAGTCGTAAAAAGCCCATGAAAATATACTGAACATGGATGCCTTGGTAGTTATTGGCTCTCTTGGTTTTTTCCTTTCTTCGTTAAAATCCTTTAGTTTCTCTCTAATCTTCTTCGGTGCGTCTAATATCTTTCTTGAACTACTCATATCTAATCTTTGTTATGCATGGAATCATAATCTGCTTCTGTTGTCTCCGCTAACAATTTCCTTATCCTATTATCTTCAGCTTTAGCATCTTCTATTCCTGCATCAATATCAACTCGGTAAAGTAAAATGGCGCCTAACAAAAGAAGGAATGCAATACTGAATATTCCAGCACGACTATCATACATTACTGACATGAAGAAGTAAAGAGCTGGACCTAAAAATGCTGCTACTTTATTAAAGAATCCAAGAAAACTGTAAAATTCAGTACTTCGAGTTTCGGGAACAATCTGACCAAATAAACTACGTGCAAGTCCCTGTGAACCACCCAACAAAGTTCCCATAAAACAACCAAGAACAATAAATTGAAGAAAGACACCCATCCCTAATGGTTTCCAAATATTATCTCTAGCCCATATAGGAATACTATCTAAAACACCATCACCCAAATTAGTTGGGTGATCTACACCAACATTAGCTTCACCATCTAATGCTCCACCGATTATACTCGCACTAAATCTAGTACTATCAATTGAATCTAAAAAAGAAGTAATATTTGAATTCGGAATTCCTAAAAGTTTAATCTTATTTGGCTCATCTTCTGAATCTCCCCAAGACCATTCTAAAATATCTTTATCGTCTTCATTTACTTCTGTAGGAAGAATATATGCCCACTGTTTTGCCCAAGCTTGCTCGTTAAATTCATCATCCTCATAGTCTAATTTTTGAGCCAAATCATTAGCAGACCATGAAACATAAACTGAATATGCGCTATCTTCTTCATTCCACTCATATAATATGTCATAATCTTCATGCGTTTCCAATTCTAATGGAGCAAAACCGAGCCCCGCAAAACATAGAAAAACCCAGCCACAAATCGAAATCATCAAAGCTTGTTTAGTACCTTTGCTCTCTGCTAATTTAGTAAATAATATAGCTGATGGAGCTGCAACAAATTGAACCACGAGAAGAGCAATTATAAGTCCTGTAAATCCAATACCTAAAACCGTAGTTCCATATACACCAGCTAATGCAGTTACAGTATTTATTCCATCAATAAATAAAAAATAAGCAAGCATGTAAAGGAATAAATGTGGAAAATCTTTGTAATCTTTTAAGGTTTGAGTAACTTCACCAACTGCAAATCTTGCAGCGTCTCTGAATTTTAGTTTTTCCATTTCATTTTCGACTGGAGGTTCTGGAACCCATGCAAATGTAATCAGTGCAAACCCATACCACCATATGCCTGACGAAGCCAATGAAAATTGAACGGCCCATTCAGCAAAATCGGTCGCTAGCAAAATAATAAGATGAAGAACTAAAAGAACACCTGCACCTAAGTACCCATAAGCAAATGCCCGATTAGAAATATCATCCAATTCATCTGGCTTACCTAAATGAGGTAGTAATGCATTGTAAAAAACTCCAGCTCCATTAAGGCCAATATTAGCAAAGAGGTACATCACCATAATCCAAATCCACGATGAACTGCCGAATAAAGGAGCTAATGCAATAAGGAAAGTCCCACCAGCACCCACTACTGTTAGAATTTTTAACCAACGCATTTTTACAAGTCGACGATCAGCTATGACTCCCAAAGGCGGACTTATTATTGCTACTGAAAGTGTCGAAATTGCAATAACAAGAGACAGGACGGCATCTGCAGTCATCGACTGTGAGAAAAGTGAAACTGTAAGTCCATTAGCTTTAAAGAATAATGCAGTATACCATACTGGAATAATTGCTAAAGTAACACTACACTCAAAAGCCGATTTTGCCCAGTCATAATATCCATAACCGCTAATAGCTTTTTCTTTATCTTCAGGAAGATTTTTTAACTTTGAACCTAAGCTAAAAAGCCTAGTAATTGGATCTGCCATAAACAATCATAGACAGGTGGTTTAAATACAGATAACCTGTGAGTTTCTAAAAAATAAACTGAAACTATTTATTCCATTCAAGTGCCTTATCAAGAAAATTTTGAAAAATTTCAGCACCAAATTCTGTGTTTTCAACCTCTGGATGATACTGAACACCAGCATAAGGAAGCGTTTCATGCTGCATTACTTGTACTTGGCATGCATCGGAAGAAGCTAAAATTCTGAATCCATTTGGCATCTTGTGAACTTCATCGTTATGAGATTCCCAGACATTAAATTCTTTCGGGAATCCTTTCAAAATCCATCCTTCCTCAATAAGTGTAACTAATGAGGAACCAAATTCAGGAACTGCAGCTGGCCCTGCTTCTCCTTCAAAATGAGTTGCCATGTACTGATGGCCTACACAAATCCCTAAAATAGGCCATTTTTCTAAATCTAAATATTCTGAAGTTAAGCCTAAAGCCTCAGACTCACTTTCTATTCGAGGAGCTCCACCAGACAGTACAAGAGCTTGAAACCTGTCCAATTCTTCAATTGGTGTAACATTAGATATTATTTCTGCTCTACATCCAAGATAATTCAGAACTCTATATTCTCTGTGTGTCCACTGTCCACCATTGTCTACAACAGCTATTGGGAAATTTTCGTATGACATACTATTTTTCAGGAATCTCCTGCTTTAATCTTTCCAATCTTTTGGACCTGTCAGTCGCGAATTTAGCTATAGATTTCATTACCCATCTAGGGCTTAGATGTGCTTCATCAATAATTTGTTCTAGGCTACCACCAGTTCTCCATCTATTATCCCAATCTGGAGATAATGAATAATCTGCTACTACTCTATTAGATATCCAATTTTTCATAACATTTAATCCTGTGTTAGTGATAACCATTGAATCGGCCCACTCTTGGTCCCCAATAATAGATGATTTATATTCTGAATCTTGCATATCAAAAAGTTCCCATGATATAGCTGAAACAATTTTAACATTATGTTTAGAACTTATATCTTCAAGAATAGAGACAACTGTGTTGGTAGAACTAGTCCCTCTGACAATAACTACACCATCTCTTGGGCGCTCGTCAAAATCTCTTATGAGGTAAGCTCCTTTAGAAGCATCGAAATGACTAGCTATGCCCATTTTTTGCCTGTCTGGAACTTCTATAGCTGGCCGAGTTAAGTGAAGTGCCACTATTGGAACGTCTGTTGAAAAAGCGGCTGCTAAAGCTGGTGCTACGTCATTATGCTCCCAGGGATGAAGATTAATGATATGGCCTTTAGGGAAAAGCTGAGTAACTCCTGGTGCAAAAATACCAAAATGAGTTCTACTATCTTCTGCAGTCTCTGGGCCTGAGTGACCTGCTATCCACAACAACTTACCTACTTTGATTTGTGAGTCTTGGGCAACCTGACTAAAAAGTCGGATTGGACCGTATTTTAGATAACTGAAAGAACCATAAGTACTGAATGAACCAATAAATCCGTTATATGAATCAAGAGTATCTGAATTAAAATTAACTGTAGACAAACCTGCCATCATACCTGAATTTGCAAATTCAGTTATGCCTTGTGGCATAAGAGGTGATGAGGTATTATTTTCTTTACTATACATACCCAAATCCTCCATATCTCCCCAACCTTTTGAGAAACCTGAAATATTTGTTGAGTCTGCCAAATCCGCTGACATCGCCACAAACAAAGGACGATCATAATTTTCTCTCGAATACGAATTCAACCAAGATGCAACTTTAGAGAAGCCAACTCTATTTGGAACTTTTTCGCCAGGATTAGCAAATAATTCTGAAGGATAGTTTGAAAAATTAAAGAGCTCTTTATCATCAAGAGGATTACTATCTTTGATTTTACAAGAAGAAATATCGCTAGGTACTGAATCTCCTATCTGAACTAAACTGTCTGCTAAATAATCCACTAAATCTTGATTATTACGCATAACTGAAAAGATAGTCTCTAAGTAAGATGAACCTTGTAAAACTTGTTCGTCTCTTGATGGTGCAGCATCCTCACCAAAATTATCAAAACTAACATTGTACTTATTTGCAAAATCTTCTTTGGTTTTCCAAAACAATTCTGAGTTTCTCTTATGCGGAGAACCATGCGATTTCTCATCAAACTTGTGGTAGCCTCGTCCTTTACGTGACTTAGCAAAAACCATTTTTGGGATTGCTGAATTAGAGTTTCCAACGATTAAATTATAATATGCTTTAGTGAAGGAATCCCAATCTTCGCAATTATCTGTGCCTTCTACATGCCATCCGCTTGTTTCAAAAAGCTCCTTAGGGGTAGAATTAACTATACTGCTGAATGGGCGACTATCAATACCGTAATCATTCCAATCAATGTAATAAACTAAATTTCCAAGGCCAAGCCCCCAAGCTGAATTTAAAGTCTCGAGAGTTACACCTGTACTCAAACCACCTTCTCCCTCAAAAGCGAAAACTTTCACCTCTTCAGTTCCTGCCAATTTGTGGGCTAAGGCTGCACCTGCTGCCGCTGGAGAGCCATGTCCGCTTGGTCCCGTGTTAAATTTGAAGAAAAGCGTCTTACCTTCCATTTCCGCATGGCCTGGAAGTCCTTTATTTTGCCTTAGAGTAAGTAAATCTTCCCAAACCAACTGAAATTCATCACCGTTCTTAACTAAATATTTGGAATCTTGAGTTTGTTCAAACTTTATTCGAAGTGATTCATTTAAGACTGCTAAAGTTGCATAAACCATAGGATTATCGTGGCCAGCTACCAAGACAAACCTATCTGAAAAACGTTTGGTAGGATCTCGAATATCCCATCTCATTGCACCTGATAATAAAGTAATTAGCATTCCGTGAACTTTAGAACGAGAGCCGCCGGGATGACCACTCTGACTTAAATTTAGTGTAACATCTATGCATTGATCAATTAAGTCTTTAGTAATTTCCCAAAATTGATAATCATTTTTTAAATCTGAAGGGCTCTTCATGTATTTGGGATTAAAGTATTGTTTTTAAGTTCTCCTTACAACTTAATCTTCGACCTGCCGAGCGAGATATCCTCTTGAAAAAAGAATTTGAATCACAGACCATAACATGAAGAAAACAAGAACCGATAATGCCTGACCGTAAATTGTGTTGTATTCTATGGAATTAGAAAAGCTGTAAGGTAAAATACTACCTAATAAATCATGAAATAAGAAAGCTAGTGAAGTCAAAATCATAGTAAAAGCGACGGTTACCATTAAGGTTGTTAAGAACCAAACTAGAACATCCTCATATTCTTTTGAAAATGCCATAACTCTTGCTAATCTGCTATATCTTGCATGGCCATAACTTAATTCCAAATAAAGAATAAAACTAAAAACAAACCCTAAAATTGGATAAATTTGTTCGTTTGTATTACCTGTCAAACCAAGAGGCATGGATAAGATTAGAAAAGCTGATACTGCTAGATTACCTACTTTATTTTGCCAAATACCAACCATTCCTGTAGAAACTGGCAAACCAATAAAGACCCAAAATAGTACTTGCTGAAGAGGCTCATATGGGATCCATTCTACACTAAATACATAACCAAAGAAAATTAATACAAAAAATGAGACTATTGCAATTAAAACATAATCATATATTTTTTTGCTAGAGCTTAGCAAAACGTTTGTAGTTCCTAAGAACAATCCTACTAGTATTCCTGCTATGACAGAAGTATTTAGTTCATTGATTACATTACTATTGTACAAACTACTTGTAAAACCATCAAGTGCACTAAGGAAAAGTGAATCTTCCAGTGGATTAATTAAATACGCAAAACTCAAGCTAAGCATTAATGATAAAGTCGCTACGGACTGCATTATTGCTAGAGTATTGCTTGTTTGCATTATCGTATTACCTCTGCTAACGAAGTCGATAGAACAGAATCAGGATTCCAACGCATAGCCCGAGCACCTAATGAACGAGCTTCTGTAATCTTGTTTTCCAATGAAGCTGAAGCTGTAAAATAAACAGTAGGCGATATTATCCTAGAATCTCTATCATAATCTAAGGTATCTGGAGCAATAACTGTCAATTTGAAACCTCTAGCAGTAATCTCCCGAAGTGCAGTCGCACTAGTCTTATCATTTTCTAAGGTAGATATGACCATTACAGGAGAGCGAGGCGTAAAATTTCGAAGATCGCCTAATACAGTATGTAATCCTAAAGAACCTGCAGATTTAATTTCTGCTAAAGCTGTTAAAATCTTAAAAAGATGTCTTTCGCCAGTATCAGGAGAAATAACATTTACAGATTCACCGTAGGTAATCAAACCTACACGATTTCTAGTTCTCAAAAAGAAATTTACTAATGACGCTGCAGCTTTACATGAATAATTTAAAGGATTCCTCAGAATTGTACCTGTACCTGTAATCTCACGCGCATCCAAGACAATCATTATATCTGAAATATCTTCTCTTTCAAACTGATTGACCATTAGTTTTCTAGTTCGTCCAAACACCCTCCAATTTATATTCTTGAAATCATCCCCTGGGAAATACTCACGAATTCCATAAAATTCCCCGCTAGTCCCTATCCTTCGAATTGGCATGGCCCCTTGGTACATCTTTGGAAAATCTGTTGACAGATCAACGCCTTCTATTTCTTCAATTTGGGGTAAAACAACTAGACTAGACTTTGATTCAATTTCAGATTCATAGTAAAATAGGAACGAAGGGTTGTATATTCTTAGTCTTGGATTACCCAGCCTAAATTGGCCTCTCAGTCGGCAATCAAGTAAATATTGGTTAACAACTGTCTCATTTTTCCTCAAGCGAATTACACTATGATTTAATCCAGATTGAACTTCAACTTCGGAAGGAAGATTATCATAAATTTCCAAAAAGCCTACTGCACGTCCTTTATTTTGAACAACAAGATCAATACTAACACTACTATTTTCAAAAACTTGATCATCATTAAAACTTCTTGAAATCTTTACATCAATGGGTCTGGTATTAACAAGACTATGAACTGCCACAAAAGCTAATATTGTAGTTCCAAGTAAAAAAAGCTGAAGATTATTAATGAAAGGAGCAAATAATACAAGAATAACGCCTGAGCCAACGTAAACAATTGCTTTACGTGTCCACATTGAACTATTCCACAGTTACTGCTGGAACTTGAACAGTCATAAGCAATTCACCTATGACCTCTTCTACATTTACACCACGAATACGTGCTTCTGGCTTAAGAATTATTCTGTGGCCAAGTACAGGAATTGCAGCTCTTTTAACATCATCAGGAACTACGTAATCTCTCCCAGAAAGAACTGCTAAAGCTCTGGACAACTTAAACAGACCAAGGCTTCCACGAGGACTTGAACCTACGGCAACACGCGGATCTCTTCGAGTTGATTGAACTAAGTCTACAATATATCTCATTACTTCTTTCTTAACAAAAACTTCCTCAATTGAGGCGTGCATTTCATCTACCTTATCTGGAGTAGCTCGAGATTTAACTGTAAACGAATCTTTCTTTCTTTGTGAACGCCCTTCTAAGATACCAGTCTCAACATCCTCATCAGGATAACCTACACTTAATTTAATTAAAAAACGATCCATCTGAGCCTCTGGGAGAGGATATGTTCCTTCGTACTCAATAGGGTTCTGAGTTGCCAAAACAATGAAGGGAGATGCTAGCTTGTGTGTTGTTCCCTCAATAGTAATTTGTTTCTCTTGCATCGCTTCTAATAAAGCAGCTTGAGTTTTAGGTGGTGCTCTGTTAATTTCGTCGGCTAGAAGAATATTACAGAATATAGGGCCTTTACGAAATTTGAATTTGTTTTTCTCAGGGTCATAAAAATAGGAACCTGTGATATCTGCTGGCAATAAATCAGGTGTAAATTGTATTCTCTTAAACTCGCATCCTAAAGCATCGGCCAAAGTATTAGACATCAATGTCTTTGCCAATCCTGGAAAATCTTCAAACAAAATATTACCATTAGCTAGAATTCCTGCCATAACCATTTCAATTGTTTGTTCTTTTCCTAATACCACATTAGAAACTTCATCTGCAATTTGCTTTGCTGACTTGTTAGTTTTCTTAACTAAGTCAAGAGATTGACTAGAATTTTCTACAACATCTTTTTCGCTACTCAATTTACCACGCACTCAATTTTTTAGCTATACTTCTGAGAATATCTGGCCTTATTTCTTGAGGATTACCCAAAAGCATCTTAATATCTTCATCTAAGGCCACATTATAACGATTCAGTACGTCTGCTAGCATGGCCATTCTATCTTTTCTGGATTTATCGTCAAACTCATAAATTTGATGCTTCAACCTTAGCCTCTCCAAAAACACATCTTGAAGTGCAAGAATTCCCTTGTCAAGACTATGCCCATATGATCTAAGAGGCCTAGGCTTTCTAATGTCAAAAATATGATACCAACGTTTGGGTTCAGCCTGCCTCATTGACAATCCCATTGTCAAAATAATTACTAAAACAAGAACGTTTAATCTAATTACTTGGATGATTAAGGTATCTCCTGCCAGAAGAAAATAAAATCCTAATGCACTCTGAAATAAACTAGCTCCAAACGATTCTTGTGTATGTCTAGATTCATCAAATAGAATATCACCTTCAGAACCTATCATTGATTCTATTAGACTCAATAAAAAATCTGAATTTCTATCTTCATTCCACATCATGTTTATTGGCAAACTTGAATCCGAAACAAAAACCGCTGTGCCTAATTGTACCCCCTCAGCAGATTTCATTTCACAACGCATTCCAACTGTAAAACCTTGAGGACCGGACACTTCATCTTCAGGTGTTATTAATCCGTCATCGTCTGAATCAATCCAAGAATTTTTAGATGTGGAAATAAAGACTTTCTTATTCCATTCAAAACCTTGGCTCCAAAGATTTATGTATTGAGAACCTAAGTCTCTAATCGCAACAGGTTCATTCAAAAGTATGTTGTACGACTCACCTTCGACAATTGCAGTAGTAGGAATCAATGATAAATTATCCCTATAGTTTTGATCCCAGAGTTTATGCTTTACAAATTCTATTGCAAATAATTCCGCGATGGTATTGGAATAATCAAAATCTCCAAACACAAGTATGCTTCCACCACTTTCCATATATCTTGCTAATATCTCCAATTCCAAAGAAGAATATGGGGATTCTGTGCCCACTATGACAAATAAGGTGGAGGTAGGATCTGAAATCTCATCGAGTACACCAGGATTTGACAATACTGCACTAACATTGTAGCTTGTATTTGGATTGTCTTCCAAGCCTTTTCTGAAATTTGAAATGTCATTCCAATCGTCGTCATATGCTGATAATTGAGGATCTCGTTCCGCTACGTATTGTAATAGAGGAAACAGAACTAATGTACAAACTGCCACTGTTGCAAAAAGAATCATTATACCAGAGCGGCTAGATATTTCCATGCTAGTCTTCTAATGATGATTCGTTTAAATCTAAACTTTCAATTACAGTTCTAAGTGCAGATACTGCATTAATTCTATGGTCATCATCCAATTCCTTCTTAGTATAGTCCGCTTCCTCATAGAGAATTGTCAATCTTGCAACTGAATCTTGATCTAGAGATAAGGCAGTCCGAAGAGCTTCTTGAAACTCCCTAACTGTTTCAAAGTGTTTTCTTAGATATCCATGGCCCTGTAAGACCTTACACATCTCTTTGTAGGAGAAAACAATTGAATCTCTGTAATCCATATTTGCTTCTAAAGCTAAAGCTGTGGATTCCAAAATTCTCTGGATTTCTCTGAGATGACGTTCTCGATACCATTTCCAGCCTAGTAATACCCCTGAAGATGCGACTAATGTAGCTCCAATGATTGCCCATATTGCGTAGTTGGATTGTTGAGAAGGTGCTCTGTATATAATTGTAGATTCAATACTACTAGCTACGTATTCTTCATTCCCTGTATAATTTACAGTTACTTGCATTGGAATGGTTGTATTACCTGAATAATAAGATGAAAACGTTGCAGTGCCATTGAAATCTGTAACAACCATTGTAGTCATTCCAAGAGGTTCAAAAGATATTAGCAGTGGAGCACCGGAGACATAAGTCCCGTCATACATTTGAAGAGTAATCGTTCCTATGAACTCCTGCTTAAATTCTAAAGAAGCTGGAACGTCTAAAGTCAAAAACGTTTGACCCTGAACAAATAATTTTGATGTTGTACTGTTCCCAATATAGTAATTGTTACCAAGCGATTCTGCAGTTAAATTATGATATCCTAAAGATGTGCCATAGGGTATTTCTAAGTCTACACTAAATTCACCATCAGAATTTGTATTTGTGATTAAAGGAAATCCAGAGTCCAAGGTTAATCTAACTTCAAGACTAGAAACTGGACGATTTGCTTTATCGAACACAAAACCTGAAATTGATTCGGTTGTATTTGTCATAGAAGAATAATCTGGCAATTCGATTCTAATATTGTGAGAGACTTGTAAAACCCAACTAGAAGTTGAAGATAGATAAAATTCATCCGGAATATAAGTTACCATAATTGTGTTTGGACCTGCAATACTTTCATCTGGAACTAAATAAATATTTTCAAAATAACCATTTGAATTTGATTCAATTGTCTCAATTATATTACCATCAAATGAAAAACTTAATGTTGCTTTAAGTGGATTACCCATGTCGTCCTTCAAAGTTCCATTAAAACTAAACGTTTCTCCAACTATTACTTCTGAATCTGAGGACAATACAATATTAGTTGAAGCCACCACCCGAACTTCTTGCTCAGATGAAGCTGGAAGATAATATTCGAATCCCAAGTAATCCCACTTAGCTGCATAATTACCTAGCTTGTGATTAGGTGCTAAGGTAATATTTTGCTCAACCATACCTGCATCGTCAGTTACTAGGTGGTATCTTTTACCATTAAATGTCAAATTAACGTGTTGATTTGCCATAGGGTTAGATAAATCGTCAAACAAATAAGAACTCAAGAAAAACTCTTGATTACGGAAGACTTCGATCTCATTAAATTCAAAGATTGTAGTTGATAAAACTTCGGAATTTACATTATTAGTAGATTCAACATAAAAATATGAACCTGTAAAAACTACTTCGATATTATGCGTTCCCAATGTAGTGTCAAAGGGGATTAAATATTCGAAACTATAGAGTCCTAAATTTTGAGTAGTTACGTTTCCTACGTAAATTCCATCAAAATAAACTTCCAACTCTAAATTCTGAAGCCCCATTCCGGCCGCATCCCTAAGATATCCTGAAACTGTAGTTGATTGATTTCTGTAACCACCTAACCACTGTATGATTATCTCAGTTTCTCGTTGAACAAAGACTTCAACTACATCTGACGATTCACGAAGATAGTTTTGATCTTCAACTTTAGCAGTTAAAGAATGATTGCCCACCATAGTGTCATAAGGCAACTTGAAATTTCCTTCAAACTCGCCATTAACAGATTGAACCGTAGTCCTTGTAATTCCGTTCCACAAAATCTTAATTTCTCGGTCTAAAGGAACTTCCAAATCATTCTCAATAAACCCATTGAAAGAAACATTATTGCCAGCGATAACTGAATCACTGAAATCGATTATCTCAATTGAAGTGCTGCCCCATATGGTATAATTTGAGATGTAGTTAGATGGAAGATAGTAACCAAATCCACCAAAATCAAGTTCTACTGGAATTACACCAACTGGATGATCTGTGTCTGAACATTCCCAATCCGACTCGCAAATGAAGCTGAAGCTACCATTCGAGTCCCCTGTAACGTATCTCAAATAATCTCCATTCCAAAAAATATTTACTTCAATGTCCTCGACAGGCTGGCCTCTATCATCTAAAATGGAACCGTTGAACCAGACATCTGATCCTCTAACTAATTCAGTATCGGGGATAAATATTAATGTTTCAGAAACTACCGTGAACTCTACGGTCTTTGATGCATTATCGTAGAAAGGTTGGGTGGAATTATCAAAATTAACTTCAACTGTGATTTTCCCTAATAATTGAGCATTAGGTACCAAATAATCTTTAGAGAACGAACCTCCAAATATTGTAGTTGAAACTCCATCAATTTCATTATCCCCCCATTTGAAGGATAAATCGATACCAGAAATAGCAAGAGAGTTTTCATCTCTCGCGAAACCAGTTATCTCTATTTCCTGATCGCGTAAAACTTGTTCCTCATTTACCTCAATTATGACTTTCTTGTGGAAGAATACTTCTTCTTGTGACGTAGCTCCTAAGTTATATTCTATTTCAGAATAACTGAGTTTGAATGAATGTGAACCTACGTCTAAGTATGAAGACTCTGGGATATATTGAAAGCTAAATGTACCATCTGTGGTGAATGATTCAACAAAAACGTCATCAAAATAAAACACTAGATTTCCCTCGAAAAGAGTCCCATTATCCATTGAAAGATTACCTGAGACGATGAATTGGTCTCCAGAGTAAAAATGTTTTTTATCTATTTGGAAGTTGATTACTGTTTGTTGATAAATTTCAGTTACTTGTGACGCTTCAGAACTATCATGGAGAAAATTACCTGCGAAATCTGCAGACCATGTTACGTTTGCAAGTGGAGTATCAAGTGTAACTAAGTAATCATAAGAGAAATCACCATCGGATTCTGTTGTTGCAGTTCCTAAAATTTCATCATTCCAAATAACTTCTATCTCCTCGTTTGAAATTGGTTCACCAAGGTGATCAACAAGCTCTCCTTCCAATGTAACTGTTTCACCTCTAGTAATTTTTAAAGAATCTGCGTCTAAAATAATATTACTAGTACCTAAGATTGTAAAAGGCAATTCTACCTTTTCATCAGGTAATGTATCGCTCGAACTAATAAATGAAACAATTATCGTATAATTGCCAGCAGATAGGCTGGATGGAACTGAAACCTCGTTTGACCAATTTGAATCTTCAACAGCAAAAGATGCAAGAGTAGATCCTGATAATTCAATGCTTATATCTCCATTATCTACAGCTTTTTCTAAGACACTACCATTAACATAAATGTTATTAGAAATATACTCACTATCTGAAGAAAGGATGGCCGTTAAATTTACAGTCTCATCCATAATAATCAAATTGGTTGTAACAGTTTCTTCATTAAGATAGGTTGAACCGTCAAAATGAGATTCTAAGCGATAGTTGTCATCTGAATCTGGTTGACCATTTTCAGGTACAGTCCAATTGAATACAAAATTTCCAAACGAGTCTGTAGTTGTTGTACCTATATCACAACGATATGGTTGCCACCATTGTGAGGGGTTACAACGAACAGTTCCTGGTTTTCCTCCGCCAAATCCAGGCTCCCATATCTCAAATTCAATTTCTTCATTAGATGCTGCAACACCGCCTATATCCAGTAAAGTTCCTGAAACAATTAAATCCTGTCCTTTGCCTACAGAAGATGGTGCTGAAACAGTTAGAACTGCATCTGAAGAAATTTCAATTTCCTTGGGCCCATCTACACCCAAAAAACCTTGTTTGTAAGAAGCTGCATAAATCTCATTCAAACCAAGAAGTGCTGGAAGAAAATCGGTAGAGTTGTAGTCGAAAGTACCTGAAGCCGTTGTGACTGTAGAACCTATTTCAAACGCTGGATTTACATGATCTTTATCCCACATTCCAAAACCTATAGGGAAGTTAGACAATTTAGTCCCATTTTCGTCCTCTGCATAACCCGTAATACGAATTATCTCACCTTTGGCTACTTCTTCTGGTGAATATGATTCAATAACTATGGTAACTTCTACACCAGTCATATTATCTATATCGTCAGGATCCATTTCATCGAAATCAAATGTGTCTCCTTCCTCATCATCCTCATCAGGCCTATCCAGTGTTGTACTGCTACCTGTTCCACCTAAATTAATTCGTTTCCAGTGACTTGCAGAAACCGTTTCGTTGTCAACTGGAATGTATACTTCTACAAATGCATGAGCCTCATTGGAAACATACCTTGTTGGCGCACCCAATGCTAAAGCTGTAACAAAGAAGCCAAAAGACCTGTGCCTACATGCCCCTATTCCGTTAATACAAATAGTCTGATAAGCATCCCATGGTTCCTCTGTATCAGGGACATCTCCATCGCCCTCGATAAATGAAGAGAAATACCAGGTCAAATTGTTAATTATTAGTGCTAAATTGGTTTCAGGAGTTCCATTGTCTGGCCACAACCAATACAAGGGTTCATTAGCTATTGTTCCATTATCGTGTCTATACTGGAGAAATTCTCTAACATTTTCTTTAACCTGATCCGCACCATTTATTGGCCGTATAATTTGCTCGGGAATATCATCAGTTGTTAAATCTTCGGAAATAGGTCTGTTAAAATATGAACCATTTGTTCCCATTCTATATTTCAAATCTATAACTACATTTTCATTTCCTTGAACATAGTAATTATCGGCTCCATCCTTAAAAAACCGGATATTAACTCCGGTTGAATTTGGATCATAATCTATTATCTCTGCGTCAGGCGATACTGAAGGAATTCTCGTATATTCAGTCGTGCTAATTGTAATTCCCATCCATATCCATCCCTCAAATATGTTAGAGTATCCTTCATAATTTGTAGGGAAAATTTCATACTTATCTGAATCATAATTGTACATAGTGTACATGTCAGTAGGATTTGAAGCTTGATCATCGTAGAGAAGGCCGTCCAAGGAAGTCCATCTTTTTACGGTACCTAAAACCGGATCAAATATTTCATAAATTGTTACATTTCCATCCGTAGCTCCTGTGTCTGGATTGCTTTCGTCATCATCTCCAGGATCTACTGGCGGAGGATCTTCGCCATCTGGGTCTCCATCGTCGTCACTATCTGAATCGCACGGATTAGTATCTTCTTGGTACTCTCTTAAGTTATCTGAACCATCATTATCAGGATCTCCAAACTTATCATTTCCATTAGTTGGATCTAGCCCACATCCAATTCCGTCTTCTAATCTGTTTGAATAAGTGTCTTCCCAGCCATCAGGCATTCCATCTTGATCTGAATCTTCACTAAAAGGATTTGAATCCCAGTAAAATTCAATAGAGTTAACTAAGGAATCTCCATCATTATCATCTGATTCATCTGAAGAGCTCTTTGGGTCAAATCCGTAGTGGACTTCCCAACCGTCCCAAGCTCCGCCGTCGTCCGTATCTGGATCATTAGGATTGGTATTATTGAAATATTCTTCTAAATTGGTGTATTCTTCGTCTGAAGATATAATTCCATCTCCGTTTGCATCGTAGCCATCTGAATCATTATCATCATCAGGGTCAATGTCTGCAGATACTGGAAATGAAGCGAGAGGGGAAAACAATAAGATAAAAATGGCAAAAAATACAGATAATTTTTTCATCATGTTCTCTACACCGACCTAGATAAATTTCTGTTGTTAAATAAAGGTATGCCAAAAAAAACTTCAATCTTGCTGTAATTATCCATTATCAGCCTCGTATCCATCCGTCATGGAATCCCCGTCTGTATCTGGATTCCAAGGGTTTGTGTTAGCTACCTCTTCTCTCCAATTAGGGAAAGGATATGAAATACCGTCCCAATCTTCCCAGCCATCATCATCATAATCTAAAAAACCATCTGAACCATCCAACAGATTTATTGTTCGTGTTTCATTTGCTGGACGATTATCATTCCAATATATTTCCCAACCATCTGTGCAATTGTCTCCATCTGTATCGGCTAGTGCTGGATTAGAATCCATTAGGAACTCTTCGTAATTCGTAAATTTTTCATCAGGAGACATTTCTCCGTCACCATCCGCGTCGTATCCATCTGAATCAAAATCTAATGAAGAATCTAATGCTAAATTTGGATTCAAGCCATAAAATGCTTCCCAACCATCTGGCATTCCATCGCCATCGGTATCATTATTTCTAGGATCTGTGCCGTTCAAGTATTCTTCATAATTTGTGTATAATTCAGAAAATTCAATAGTGCCATTTCTATCAAAATCCCAACCATCGTCATCTAAATCTTGATCTGCATCCGAGGAATCGAAAGGATTTAATGAATTCAAAAACTCCCAGCCGTCGGGCATACCATCATCGTCTGAATCAGGATTTGAGGGGTCTGTAACATAAGTGTCATTACCAGAAAAACATTCTTCTCCGTCTTCAATTAAATCTCCGTCTGTATCCTTCAAGAGGGGGTTAGATCCAAAAATGCTGTCAGGACTTATAACTTCATTGTCAAATCCTTCAATGTTCGAGTTATTGAATTCGTATAAATTGAACAATCCATCATTATCGGGATCTGAGAGCGCATCGCTGGAGTTATTCGGTTGAAATCCCCAGTGAACCTCCCAACCATCAGACATTCCATCGCCGTCTGTATCTCCGTTAGTAGGATCCGTGCCATTCAAATATTCGAATAAATTCGAATATTCTTCGCCAGAGAGATTTCCATCCCAATTATAATCAAAACCATCTGAATCTAAATCAAGTAGAGCATCATTAGGGTCAAGAGGATTAAGGCCATATTTGACTTCCCATCCGTCTGGCATACCATCTCCATCGGTATCGTTGTGAGTTGGATCGGTTAAATAATTAAATAATTCCTCACCATCTAAAAGGCCGTCATTGTCTGTATCATTGTCCTTAGGATTTGTATGTGTAATGCCATCTACTTCGATGTAAGAACCTGCTGCAGTGTTATTATATTCGAATCTATTAATTACGCCATCTTGATCAGGATCTGCGCCTGCATCTGCTGGATTTAGTGGATTTAATCCATATTTCCATTCCCATCCATCTAACATTCCATCTGCATCAGTATCTTCTAGATACGGATGTGTGTCTGCTTGGAATTCTAACAAATTATTATGTTCTTCATCCTCCTCTAGAGTCCCATTATAATTAGAATCGAATCCATCCATATCATTGTCAACTGTAGCATCAAAATCATCTAGTGGATTCAAGCTGTAGTATATCTCCCAGCCATCCCACATTCCATCTTCATCAGTGTCATTCTTATTCGGGATTGTATTGTTTAAAAATTCTTCATAATTAGTATATTTTTCATTATTTGAAATAAAAGTATCTCTGTTACTATCATAGCCATCAGAATCATAATCTTGATTAGCATCGTTTGAATCGGTCGGATTTAAATCGTAAAAAGCTTCCCAACCATCAGGCATACCATCTCCGTCTGTATCGCTCTCTCTAGGGTTAGTAGAATTCAGATATTCTTCTAAGTTAGTAAATTTTTCCGAACCTGCTATAATGAAATTTCTGTCGAAATCCCAACCATCATCATCTGCGTCTTCATTAGCATCCAAACTTGATATTGGATTCAAATCGTAAGTTACTTCCCAACCATCGGGCATTCCATCATCATCAGTATCATTATGAGTTGGATCTGTCAAATGAATAAATAACTCATCTATGTCAGTCAAACCGTCTCCATCAGTATCTGCTATATCTGGCCTTGTTGTAAATATACCGTCACGGTCAAGCCATCCCGTCAGTACCAGTGAATTATTGTACTCGTATACATTTACTAAGCCGTCATTTTCCTTATCCTCAAAGTTATCTGAAGGCCTTAACGGGTCTAACTCAAAGATAACTTCCCAGCCATCTGGCATTGTATCTCCATCCGTATCTGAAACGAGCGGATTAGTATCATTAAAATATTCCATGTAATTGAAATATCTTTCTTCGTAAATTAATTCACCATCGTAATCAGAATCCCAGCCATCAGAGTCCGAGTCAAACCAAGCATCACTTGACGATGTAGGATTTAATCCATAAAATAATTCCCACCCGTCTGGCATCCTGTCACCGTCTGAATCAAACTGCCAAGGACTAGTTCCTGCCAAATACTCTTCCAGATTAGTATGCCTTTCATTGGGACTAATATCACTATTTCGATTTGCATCGTAACCATCATTATCTTCATCAGAGTCTGCATCATAGTCTCCAATAGGATTAAGATTATAGTAAACTTCCCAACCATCTGGCATGCCATCACCATCTGAATCTGAATTAGTCGGATTTGTACTATTTCCAAGCAGATTTCTAATTTCAAATTCCATCAAATTAGTAAAAAACTCTTCTTCCTCAAGAATACCATTACGATTTCTATCGTGTCCATCTTGATCTGAATCTAATAATGCATCTGATGCATCAAACGGATCCAAGTTGAATTCCATTTCCCACCAGTCAGGTAAACCATCATTATCACTATCTTTTGTAGGTAAATTAGAATCTAAAGAAGCTGATTCAGTATCAATATGCTGTGAAGACCTGAACGAAACAAACGGTGAAAATGGCAAAGCTGCAAGCAACATGATGACTACTGCAAGAACAACGTAGCGCCTGCCTCCACCGCTTTCAGAGTCTGCCATTATTATACAACGAATTGGTACTCTATAAAGGGTTCACTGATACTAAATATAAATTAAATCTCTTGAAAGTGTTGTTAAACTTCGGCATCCTGAAGAACTAATTAGAACATCATCTTCGATTCTAATACCTCCCAAATCAGGTATGTAAATCCCTGGTTCGATTGTGTAGACATTGCCATTGGAAAGAATAAAATCATCGTCTTGTTTTATGTTTGGTTCCTCATGTATTTCGAGCCCAAGCCCGTGACCTGTTCTATGAATGAAAAAATTACCAAAACCTCTTTCTTCAATTATGCTTCTAGCAGCTAAATCAACATCTCCTGCTTTTACACCATTAGCTGACTTGCCTCTTGCAGCGGAATTTGCTAATCTGACGGATTCAAAAGCCTCTAATAATTTTGAATCTATGTTTCTACCTGTGGCGAATGTTCTAGTAATATCTGAGAAATAATTTTCATAATTAGCACCCCAGTCAATTATCACTAATTCATCCTTTTTGATTATCTTATCAGTTGGGAAATGATGAGGGTTAGCTCCGTTAATGCCTGAAGCTACAATCGGTGAAAAAGGAAGACTAGGTCCTGAACCGTTTTTAAGTAATTGAATAACTAACTCTGACGCAAACTCTTTTTCTGAAATTCCGGAACTTAATTTATGAATGATTGATTTAATTGATTTTTCTGCTATTGATATGGCTTTTTCAATCATCTCAATTTCAGAGCCTGATTTTCTTGTTCTCAAATCTGCGAAAATATACATTGAATCAACTAATTTTTCACAACCTTTAGATATTAAATCTAATTCTAAATGACGCATTATTCTAGACTCAATACCTACTTTGCTAAAGCTTCGTTCTTTAAAGAAAAGTTCAAAAGCTTGTTCAGGGCCTGTTACATCTGAGTAAGTGAAAAAGTTAACATCAAGTTCAGATAATTTCTGGCTCTCAAGTTCTGGGAGAATAAACGTCAAATTATCCTCCTCGATAAAGAACACAACCGGTCTTTCACTAAGATGGAAATTTTTCGAAGTAATGTAGTACAAATTTGGCCCTGGGACTATTGCTAGACAATCAATTCCTTCTTTTTTCATACCTTTTCTTAATTCAGTTATTTTATTCACAATAGTTAATGAACGGTCTCTTTATTATAAGACCCCATTAGCGATTTGTGGATTTAGATACATTTAACAAAATGATTAAGGAGTTTGGTAATTACCCTGGTTATGGCGTCCATAATGGCGTCGATAAAGTATCTGAAAAGCTCGGTCAGCCCTATGATGCCACAAGGGCAATTAGATCTCAATATCTCCAAAGAAAATCTATTCGAAACCACTACAAAGTCAAAGAAAAGGCAGGATTATATCACAAGCAATGGAAAGAAGGCAAGACTATTGGTGAACTAGCTTTAGAAATAGACTTTCCACCCATACTATTAGCCAATTTTTTAATGTTGAAAATGAGATTTTCTAAGAAGAAGACTAAGGAAATAATGAAAAACACTAATCTTGTTAAAAATAATAAAAGATTGAAAGAGGAACTAGATGAAGTAATTGGAAGAGATGAACTCTATACTCCAAGATCACACGACAAACAATCTGCGGAAGGAAATCGAAAAGAAGATTCTATTGCAAAATGGCTTGATAACAAAGAAGTAGAATATTTTACTGAAAATGATTTAAGAGCTGGAACTGTTGAAGGTAAGACGCCCGACTTTTTACTAATGAAGCCTATTGAATGGCACGGTGATGAATATAATTGGATTGAATCAAAGGCAAGTTTTGGTGATGAATATATTCATCGCAAAAATCACAGAGGTCAGGTCTCTGATTATGTTGAACTTTATGGGCAGGGAATTTTGGTTTATTGGTACGGTTACTTAGATGTTCTGAAGACTAGAGGATATACTATTGTGGATAGAAAAGAATTAGGTATTGAATAATTTAAAAGCCCTGATCAAATAACCAGGCTTCTATTCCGCCGCTTAAATGGCTTATTGGGATTCCTTGTGATTCAACCCAAGCTCTTGCAGCGTTAGAGCGTATACCTAAATGACAATAAAGAACTACATTGCCATCTTTTGGAATTGCTTCTAAACTTTGTGCAAATATATCCATAGGAATGTGCATGTCAGTAGCCTCAATGCGAACCTCGTTTCTTTCTGCAAGGCCTCTAACATCTATTAGCATAGGGGGATTATCTGAATCTAATCTTTGCTTTAGCTCAGATGCAGACATGTGATCTGGTAATGCTTTCGATAACTCCTTTGCTTCCTCAACAACTGCGTCGGGAACTTCGACTTGTCTAATTGTACCCTTTCTACCATCTAAGAAGTAAAAAGAAGATTCTTTAATCAAATCTAAGGCTAATTGAACCGCTAACATGGCTTGATGCATCCCAACCCAACCGACAAAACTACTGAGAACTCCAGTAGTTGAGCAATCTTGAATTGATTCAGGAGAAGGAGGCTTAGGGTATAATGCACGATAATAGCCACTACCTGGAAGAAAAACTCCAGTATTTCCTTCAAACGCTCTAATTCCACCATGAATCAATGGTTTGTCAATTGACTGACAAATATCTGAAAGGATATATCTTGAATCTACGTTATCTGTACAATCAATAACAAAATCGTGAGAGCTAACATAAGTTAATGCATTATCTTTATTCAATTCTTCCGAAACTTCATTAATAACTGCTGTAGGGTTCATATTAGCCAACACTTTCTTAGCTGTATCTACCTTCAAATTACCAACATCAGCCTCTGAATAAAGGGGCTGCCTTGATAAATTTGATAATTCAACTTTATCAGGATCCATTAAAGTCAAGTATCCTATACCTGAGCTAACCAAATAATGTGCTACAGGACAACCAAGACCACCCATTCCGACAATCAAAATACCTGTGTCTTCTAATTCTTCTTGACCTTTCTCACCAACCTCTGGCAGTGTAATCTGGCGAGAGAATATTTGCTTGGCCTTATCGTTTAACACAATGGTCTATAGTCCTGTTATAATAAAATGTTCACAAAAGATAACGTCAATCCTTATAGAGGACATCTTTAACCAAAGATGAACTGGCTAAAGATTGGAATGTTCGGACTTGCGTTCGTCACTCTAATTGGACTTATCTACGCTATTGAGCCAGACAAGATAATTGATGCAATGTCTGAGATTGAATTTTCATTGCTAATTTTAGCTGTAATTCTCTACTTAATCAATACGGTAATCAAAGCAATGCGATGGAGATTGATTGTTTCATCGATAGGAACTCAGTTAGGATATGTGGAAGCGGTAAGATTATTTCTATGCGGTTTAGCTGTCAATAATACAACTCCAGGTGGTGTTAGTGGTGAACCTCTAAGAGTTATGCTTCTTAGATACAAAAAAGGAACACCCACTGGTGAAGGATTATCAACTATATTTAGCGAAAGATTGATTGATTTAACTGTTTTAATGTGCCTAAGTGTTAGTGGATTATGGTTCCTATTACCAATTCTAAATCATGGAGATGGGCAGAATCTCCTCATCTCTGTTGGGGCTTTGTGTATCATTCTAACAACATTACTGACCTTTGCATTACATCCTAAACCTCTCAAAATTGTAACAGCTTTTTTCGAACCTGCAGAATCAAAGCCAAAACTAATGCAAAAGATTCATGGTTGGATTCTTCAATTCCAAACTGGATTAGAACAATTACGCGAAAAACGTGAAATTGCAATTAAAGCATTCTTAGTTACTCTCGTTATTTGGATTAATGCCTCAATAAGATTTGGATTAATTGTGTATGCTGTAACTGGAAATTTTGAAGCTGCAGGACTAATTATTCTAGCTTCAGGTTTGGTTTATTCAATTGGTACTTTCTTACCATTCGGAGTTGGAAACATTGCAATTGCTACACTTGTTTTATCCTCTGCAAATATCGACGAAGCACAAGCAATTACAATCGGTATTGTTGAAGTTGCTACTTCTTTGACATTATCAGTCCCAATGGGTATACTTTCAATGGGAATTACCGGTATGCCTGAAGAAGAAAAATCAGATTAGTCAAGATAATCTTGAATTGTCATAGATTTCCAACCTTTTTCTAATCCCCATTTTAGAAAGTCTTCCATATCATTAATTGCACTCTTTCCACCTACTGTAAAACCCGCAGGAAAAGAACTTTTGTATTTAGATAAATCAACAAAATCCCAAGGATGAAAATATAGGCATAAATAATCAAAATTAGCCTCAACAAGAGAGGCACCCCATCTCATATATCCTTTAGGAAGCATTCTAAACCAAATCCAAGATAATGGTAATCTAAGACCTGGAACTACAGATACTGGTAAAACAGTCAAACCGCTCTCTTCATCAACATGAGGAACTAGTTTTCCTTTACCGGAATATCTTCCTGGCATTGGGCTTGGATGAAGTGAACTATCATATTTGAAACCTAGATCTTTTATAACTTTTAATGAAGGATGCTGAAATCTAGGTGCACGAAAACCAACGGTCTTTTGACCAGATATTGATTCTACAATATCTTTAGCTTTCTGAAGACGCTTACGTGCTTTATCCTCCGGCATTTTATTGTAATCATCACGATCGTGTAATGCATGCAATGCTATTTCCTGTCCTGAAGCAACTAATCTCTTGAATATCTTAGTATCTGCTAAACCTATTGCTGCTGTAGTAAACCAAGTTGCCTTTATTCCTAGTTTCTCAAATAATTCTACAATTTGATAAGTACCTTTTAGGGATTCTTCAATTGCTTCCTTCGGAAATCCTGCCTTTTCAAGACGACGTTGCTCTTCGAAATCAATAGTTAATAAAAGCTTAAAATTATTGGATTTAGTCAATTAATCAAACCCAATTTTTGAGGCAATACGATACGTATCTCTGCCCTGATCATAATGTAAATAAACCATGAAATTTGCATATAAATTAGCAAGAATATTACCCTTCAGACGAGTTATCATTGTTATGTAAATTAAATCTCTGACACCCTTAAGGATACGGGTGGCTCCATATTTCGTTTTTCCACCTATTCTATCTCTATAATCTATTCTTACTTCACCTAAGGTATCTTGAGGCTGTAAAATAAGTGCAGGAATATATCTGTGAAATGAACCATAAAGAATCAAATCCCTTAGTCTAGGCGCATAATACCCCTTGAATCCTGATCCAAAATCATGTGCAGGTACTCCCGTCATAAGTCTAGCTAAACTATTTGAAATCCTAGAAGGGATTCTTTTCCCTGCAGGCTCATCGGCTCTGTCATATCTCCAACTAGAAACTACTGCATTCCCTTCGTTCAAAAGCTCTAATACTTTTGGAATGTCTCTAGGATGATGCTGTAAATCTGCATCCATTGTTATCACTGCATCTCCATTTGAATTACGAATGCCTGCAAGTGTGCCTGCTGTTTGGCCACTGTTGTAAGCTAAGTGAATGCCTTTGAAACGAGAATCCCAGTGATTAATAACTTTCATCATAGTCCAAGTGCTATCTGTTGAGCAATCATTTATCAAAAGTACTTCCCAATCATAATCAAGAGGATCGAGAGCTAGCTTCATCTCTCTTGCTAAAGCTGTAAGGCATTCTTCCTCATTATAGCACGGAACAACAATACTAATCTTTGAGCCTGGTTTTAACCATCCGTTTTTCAATTTATTAGAATTGTCAACCATTAATTTGCCTCAACAACGTAATCGGGTAAAAGTGCAATACTGTCTCCAGGGAAATTCCACACTAAGAGAAGCATTAAAGCCATTCTAGTTTGGTAGGTCGGTGCAATCATTACAAATGGAGCATACCAACAAATGTACCAAGTTGGATAATCTGGACTTCCGAACATTAATACCATAACCCCTAAACCAAGCATCAAAACGAATGATTCTTCTGATGAAAGCTTGATGTTATCAAAATAAGTGGAACAACTTTTGTACAAAAAGAATACAATAACAGTGTAGAATGCCAAAAATTCTAGAGCATATAGCCAGGGTGGATTTAGACCCAAGCCGCCCTCATAGAGGTAAAATCCAGCTGCAACTTGTGAACCATAATAAGCAATAAAAGAAAAACTAATAACTTTAATTGAAAAAATAGTCCAACCTGACTCTGTTTTCAAATCGTTACTAGAAATCACTGTATCCCATTTTTTCACAAACCACATCAGAAGATTAGTGAATGCATTAGTTTCATTATCATAACGAGAAACTTCGACACCAGTTAGATGTCTGGCTGAAATCCAACCTAAGACCATAATAAAACCCATGATTCCAAATAATGAAATAAATACATTATTGAACGATAAACCCAAAACCTCTGAAGAACCTGTAAATTCATAGAAAGCACTTGCAAATGATTTCATCCACTCACCCATCCAAGTTCCTCCTTGGTATTCTCGGTATACTTTGACTGCACCAGGGTATCTCATCTCTAAAATGCCATAAGATAAAATCGAAGCGATAGGCAACCCTCCTGAAAATAAAATCCGACCTCTCCATGAATATATTATGAACAAGAAGAAAGGTATCATAACTACTGGATAAAATTTCAGAGCTATTCCTAAACCTATCAAAAAACCTGACAGAATGTAAATAGAATCTAACCTCTGTGATTTTTCCTCTGGCCAGAGAAGCTTCAAAGGTATTAACGTGCACAAAATTACAAATGGATCATAATGTCCTGACAAACCTGATGTTTCAATTGCTATAGGAAATATTGCATAACTAATGGCTGCATATTGGGCATGTTTCTTAGAATAATTTTCATAAGCAATCCAAAAAATTCCAATAACTACTAATGAATCGCCAATACTAGAGACCATTCTGAATGAAGTGTAGTAGCTAATATCTGTTGACAAAAAATTGTTAACGACATCAGTAGAGAAGCCAATTATCCAAATATATAGAGCAAAAAGAGGTGGTTTGTTGATGTCAGCTCTTTCGATATATGGTTTTTGACCATCTACAAGTGCTTGAGAACGCTCCACATAGAAGTCTATGTCTCTGGTAATTACCTGATCTTGGCCTAACCATCCGAATCTAAGAATTATAGATAAAAAGAAGAGAAAATACATTTGCTTTCTGTAATCTGAATTCTTCAAAAAATTTATCTTATCTATTATTAAATCTAAATAATAGTATACTATCAAAAAAGAAATTGTCATTGCTATTCCATTTACAACATAATACCCCCAAATTGCAACTGAAATATAACAAAATAAGTAAAGAGCTATTCCAAAGATTGCGAAAGATGGTAATGGTTTCTCAGATTTAGTAGATTCTTTCATTACATTCATCCCCGATGATTTGGAATTTACTATTGTAAATGCCTTGATACTGACTCAAGACTACAGTTAATAAGTATGAAGGCAGAATTATCTATTAATCCCAGAAGCGTCTTGTTCTTGCATATGTGATTTCAGCTTCGATTATGGCCTTAACTAAATCTGATTCATCTCTCAACTGCTTTCTCAAAATTCTACCTGCAGTATCTGGGCCAATACCTCTTCCTGCAATTACTAAAGCTGCTCTTTCGCCGTGAGATCTTGCCAATGAAGCTGACTTAGTTAGTTTCTTGTTACTCACTTCTCGGTTAAGCTCCATTGGATGAAGTAAAGCTATCATTCTACTGTTACAATTTGGACATACTAATTCATGCTTAGTAATCATCTTTACTTTTCTTTTTCTAGAATTGTCACAAGATAAACATCTAAGAGATAAATCTGTTCGATGTAAACGTCTTTTTACAGCTGTAACTACGGAACTATCTGATTTAGGAGGCTTGAGGTAGTCTCTGTAAGGATCTAAACCTGCATGTCCATGGGGAGTTTTCGGAGAGAGTTTTATAGAAATATCTCCAGAATTGATTTGGTGGATAAAATCTTCCATTCCGTTTTCGTCTAATTGATGAAATAAAAATCTTTCAACTGCTTCTGTGTATAGTGGAGTATCCGAATACGCCTCCATTAATTTTTTCATACCAAACTTTCCAATATCTGCATCTGGAGCAATAGCTCCCATTTTCCTTGCTGAATGAAGAAGTTGTGGTTTCAAGGAAGGACTATCTTTTATCGCAAATCTTAACAAACTACCTACCTCAGGAACAAAGCCTTTCAAAATGGCAAGTAAATCTTTAACAGTTGTTCTAGCAGGAACATCTAGAATAATCCTGTAAGGATCAAATTGAAATCCTATTTTATATCCACTTTTTGCAGTTAACATTGCAGTAACTATCATACCTATTGTACGGTTTAATCTGCTTCCACCAGGATAGTTCAAGATGAATAACCTTTCATGTTGCTCAACAGTTAGACATGAAGGTGATGGCATTACTCCTGCGTCAGCTATATCTTCATGATATTTTTGAAGTACATCTAATGCCTCTCGAGTAATTGGTAAACCGGCCCAATTTCCGTCTGACAATCTTTGGGATGCCTCTTGCGCAACAGAAAAGGGAACTGGAATATCCTCACCAATCCATCTTGGCAATTCGCCTAAAGATGATGAAGGAGAAACTGTCACCTCTTCATCAATTTCAACTACGGCCCATACTGAACCTCTGAAAACTATTTTATCTCCAGGGACAAGATCTAGAATAAAACGTTCATCTAGTCTTCCTATCATCTTTCTAGTTGTGATATCTCTTACCCCTGAAGTTCGCTGGTCTGGGATTAATGACAAGTTACCATGGAAATATTTCATTGCCCTAGGGCCTTGTCTAACTGCTTTACCAATTGTTCGATTTTGATGGACCTTATCCAATAAATCGAGCATGTCTGTTAGGTTTTCCTCGTTAAATTTCTTAAAAGGGTAAGCTCGTTTAATTGTGTCCAAAAATGTTTTCTTATCCACATTTTTATCACAGACTGTCCAGGAAATTATTTGATTTGCAAGAACTGCCAACGGCATTTCACGGATTCTTGACGGCTCTAATTCTCCTGATAGAGTTCGACGAGCAATAACTGCAGACTCTAAAATTTGAGTTTCTTCGGTAGATACTATTCTTCCGATAGCAGTTTCCTTGATCTTATGTCCTGATCTTCCTAACCTTTGACTCATGCGAGAAGCGTCCCTTGGTGAATTATATTGAATTACTAATGCTGTATTTCCTACGTCGATTCCCAATTCTAAGGATGAAGTACATATCAGAGTATTAACAGAGCCTTTTCGATAATCCTCCTCTGCATCTATTCTCACATCTTTACTCAATGAACCGTGATGTACATGGATACTTGCATCAGGATCCCACATATTCCATCGGACTCCCATTGCTTCAGCTGTATCTCTAGTGTTAACAAAAAGTAACGTAGGCCCCATTTCTGAGGCTTTTGCAGAATATCTGAGGGCTGCAACTCGTTCTGGTTCCCAATACAACTCATTTACTAGTTCATCATCATCAGACACTGGCTCAGGCGCATGTACCAATAGATCCATGTTTCTTTCAAGTTTAGGAGTTAAAATTTGGACATCTCTATCTCCTACTAAAAATGATGATACTTCCTTAGGGGTTCCGACTGTAGCACTTAGACCTACTCTTTGGAAATCTCCTGCAAGTAAAGCCAATCTCTCAAGAGCTATGCTCAGCTGAGCGCCTCTTTCACTTGAAGCCAACTCATGAACTTCATCTATTACTACAGCTTCAACTCCAGAAAGATTCTTTCGCAGTCTCTTCCCCGAAAGCATAATTTGCAAAGTTTCAGGAGTAGTGATCAATATTTGTGGAGGATTACGAGATTGTCGACTCCTTTCTGACTGTGAAGTATCTCCGTGTCTTACAGCCACGCTAATTCCAAGTTCTGAGCCAATATCTTCCAATCTACGAAGCATGTCTCTGTTCAAAGAGCGAAGAGGTGTAATGTATAGAATGCTAATTGGCTTGAGTTCAGTCTCCAAAAGTCTATGAAACAAAGGAACCATAGCTGCTTCGGTCTTTCCAACTCCAGTTGGCGCGATCAAAAGAACATTGGAACCTGAATCAATTACTGGCCAAGTTGAAGATTGAGCTAGTGTCGGCTCGGAAAGTCCTCGTGTTTCTAATGCTTTTAGCAAATCTGAATTGATTTTCATAATCTTAAATCTATTAGATTGCCTAATTCTCCAAAGTCTAATCCTTCTAAAGTCTCTACACGTGCTTTAGATAAATCTGCCATACCATTTCTTAGTATAGGGCCCAAACCTTTCAATGGTTCCCTATTCATCGTTCTTCCAGCTAATTCTCCAAAAGCAGGCATTACAATTAATTGTTCTGGAACTTTTTCATATCTTTCATGCTCTAACATTGGAGCTCTCAACCAGCAAGACTCACTGTGCAATTTGTCTACCCTATCGCGAAATGAAAACGCAGGATGCTCGTGACCCACTATGAGTAATCTAGAATTCATTACCTCTTGCGAAGGCCAAGCATGGCCATGAGCAAAACCAATGTCTCCAATAGTGCATCCGCTGGAATCGTGGTAAATGACCTCTGGAGGTGCAATAGAATCTAATCCTCCGTCATGGTTACCAGGTACTATTTCTACATCAGCAATTCTCATGACTGCCATAAAAAATTGATCTAAATCTTTCCTTTGTTGTTGACTATTATGTGGAACTTGATGCTTAACATCTCCTAAGAGAAGTAGTCTGTTAGATTTAGTATCTTTTAATAATTTCAAAACTTTTTCAGTTCGAGAGGTTGATCTGTTAGGAACCCAAACCCCGCTACGAAGCATTTCAGCTTCAACGCCATAGTGTAAATCTGAAAGGATTAGAAGTGATTCATCAACTAAATTTAAGGCCGCATGGCCATGAACAGGAACTATCTTCATAAACCTAAATCGCCAGCGAATAGAAAGGCTCCTAACAAATACCCAACAATTGCCCCACCGTTGAGTAAGGGAAGCCCAGCCTGAGGCCTTCCACTAAGAACAAAAATCATCAAAATAAAGAAACCAACAACACTTCCAAACATAGACGCTAGGCCCACTGCCCAACCCAAGGTAGCCTTAGCAGAAACAACTAAGGCTCCAGGAATTACTAAGTCTCCTAAACCCATGAATAAGGCTTCTCTCTTTTCTCCACTTTCAATTTGTTCATTCAAGCTTCCTTGTGACAAAAAAGAATATGAGCTAGTTTTAGGCATAACAAGTAAAATAGGAAGTTTGAGATCCATAACTGAATCTGCTAAATCTACCATATGTCCAGTACGATACACTGCCCAAGCATCATAAATTGCTAGACCAATCAATAGAAGCAACGCAGGTAATAATCCAAAAGATATACCAAAAATTGCTGCAACACCTGCCGCTAAAATTACTCCTGCAATATCAATAACATACCACTCTGGATACGTCATTAGTAAGAAAGTCAACTGAACTGCTAAACCTGCTGCACCAATGTATCCTGCAGTATCTGTTATTCCAATACTGTAAAAAAATGGGTAAAAAACATAAATAAAAGTTACACCTATTGAGGATAGAAATATCAATTGCAGGATATAATCTAAGCCATTCTTGGCAATCCATAAAATAAAAGCTGTAAAAACTAGAATAATCCCGATGTAAACGACTGAGTTAATTGGATCTTCAGGGTCTTCAAAAGCTTGCACTTCAGCTTCTTCATATGCTGGAACTATAAACATAGCTAACATATGAGACAAAATAAAACAAAACGCCAGAGCTATGATTGGGATTCTGTTCTCTTCCCAAGCCATAGAAAGGCTTTGTTCAGCTTCTGTGCTATCTGTCATAATTTGCTCACTTCAGAGGCCATTAAAGGCTTTATTAACCCGTTATTCTGGAGCAGAACACGCGGGTGTGGTGTAGCCTGGTATCACTCAAGCTTGCCAAGTTTGGAACCCGGGTTCAAATCCCGGCACCCGCACCACTTATAATTCATCAAGTTTACCGAGAAGATCATCCATACCTGAAGCATCATCTTCGTCATCAGATTTCTTTTCCTTTTTCTTAGGCTTGTTCTCTGGATCATCTAATTCATTTAGCTTACTCATCAAATCATCGTCATCATCTGAAGAACCTGAATCATTGTCATCGGTAGAACTATCGCCATCTAACTCATTCAATTTACTCATAATATCATCGACTCCAGACTCACCTGGGTCAACAACTTCAGCCTCTGCTTCCACTACTACTTCAGCTTCTACAACAGGCTCTGCTTCGGCTTCTACCACTACTTCAGCTTCTACAACAGGCTCTGCTTCGGCTTCTGGTTTAACTTCTGGAACTATCTCGGCCTTTGCTGCATTTTCAAGGTCTGCAATGTTAAGTGATTGTCCCTCTTTGTACAAATTAACACGTTCAAAGACAGCTGATGACACACCAGATGCATTTCCACCTTTTGACTCATAATCTAAATGAACGTTCAAGGAAGCTTGAGCAGATTTTAAAGGCTCGAAGTACAATGTTACTGGCATTTCATCGTTGGCTGGTACTTTCTTGATATCAACCTCTGTAACCTTGTACTTGAATTTAGGCTCAGTTTTTACTACCTTCATGAAGTCAGCACCATATTCTAAAGTTAATTTTGCTCCTTTAAGTTGCTTCTTTGAATAATTATTAATCAAAATATTAACTTGAACGAATCCTGCAACCTGTGTCCAACTAGAGCGTAAGTTAACCGATTTTAATGCTTGAAGTTCATCAATCATATCTTTTGTGACTGACTTACTTATGTCCATAATCGGTTGAAGATGCTTCACTGTTCCGCTAAGGCTGTCAACGTCGCCATTCCAATCTTTAATATCTGATTTAAATTCATCTTCAATCTTTGTCAAAGCACGACTCATTCTAGATCGTAAATCTCTGTTAGCCTCACCATAAACTACGGAAGCAAGCATAGTATGCTTTCCTCTTTCAAGGATAATTTGATTTTCGCCATAATCTATCGAACCCAAGTTTCCAGTTGTTTGGAATGAATCCTTAACAAAGTCATTGATTGCAGTTAACATACTACTCATAATATCTTCATCGACTTTAGCTTCCTCATCCATTAAACTTGATAGCATTCGACCATCATTGTAAATTAAGTACATTTCTTGAATCTTGTACGGTGCATGACTACTTTCAGAGCCTATGTCCTGCATATTGATAATCCTTGTAACTGTCTGTGGTAAAACAGCTTGAATTTTGGAAATTAACTTTGCTGCTTGTGGAATGTGTGAGTATGTAGATGCAACTTGCCTAACAATGTCTATGTCTACACCCAACTCTTTCAATTCATCAATAGTAAAGTTCTGGAATAATGTGTCTGCCAATGCCAAGAATGAATTCTTTTGCCTGGATGGAGTTCTCTTGTATCTTTCGTATGTAGAGTCCCAGACTTCTTTGACAACTTCCTTCTTTAAATCTTGGAATATTCCTGAATCTGCAAAAGCACGGTTTATCATCCTTAATTCTGTACTAAATGGATTCATGTCACCCCATCCTTGCAATACATCCGGCCAAGTATCGTGAGGGAATCTGATAACACTGTCGTTAATTGGTAAATAAGCTAAAACCAAATTCAATGTTTTTGGATTCATTTTATCATCTAATTTTTCTTCAGTATACTTGGACAGAACTTCAACGTATGCATCAAAGAAATAATCGTTACAGTAACGCTCTTCCATGTGATCTGAAAGGAAAATCAAAGAAGCTAATGCGTGGAGACCTCCTTTACGATATTCTTCTCCATCTTTGAGTAATCTCTGTAATAGCTGTGCCACATAATTTAGCATTCCTTTAACTGAATTTTCTTCAATGTACTCTTTTGTTAAAGTTTTGACACTCCTGTGCATCATTTCTCTAACCATGGACCAAACATAGATTGGGCTTCCTTCTGCATATTCTGCAAGTATAGCCACAGCCTCATCATTGTGACCAATACTTTGGAATCCCATCATTTTCTCAATCATGGCTTTCATATCCAATTCGCTGAAGAGAGGTACAGTCAAGCGATCGAATTTAGCTTGCATTTCTGTTGGAAGAGCCTTCCAATCTGCTTCTCTTGAACTAACTATGACTCCTTTAACTTCATTTTCAGTTAAAGCTTCGACTAAATCCTGATTCTCTGGTATATCATCGTAAAATACACGTACTCCGAACATTTCATGAGCTTTAGCTATTGTATCTGTGGTCAAAATGCCTACAGGAGCTTTGTTCATTAATCTGTCAAACACTTCGAATAACATTACCGTTTTACCAACTCCAGGTTCTCCGATAATAACGAAATTTTTGTCTGGTGAACTGTTTGTAATCCTCTCAACAATTTGTTGACGGAAAGAATCTAAGTGAACATTACCACGTAAATTTTCAGGTAATGCCCAGTCTGAAATAACGTTAGTTGGATCATTTGGAACTTCAAAATAAGTTGATATTGTAAATCTTTCACGGTTGTTGTGCAAGTAATCTAAAACTTCTTCATTATTTGGATGCGTGATGTATGATTCACGGCGTTTTGCCATGTATTCACCAATAATCAACGCTTGACCTTGGGCATCCGTTGGAATTTCCCAATCTAGTACTTCTGTAGGAGGCATTTGCTGATTTTGCTGTTGTTGAGGTGATACACCATCATCAACTACAAGACCTTCGACTACTGGTTCTGCTGAAGACCTTCTTCGGAATAGCAAAGTTCCTAAAATCATAACCAATCCGATTCCAGCACTTGCAAACAATGGTAAATTATTGCTCAAATCTGCTATAGCTGTCTCAACTAAGCTTGCGCTTTCAGGAGCTGCTTTGACAACAATATTGTATTCTTGCTCTTTGTAACCACCTTCTGAATCCAAGATTCTAACTTTAATGGTATGATCACCAGGTGCTAAGCTATTTGCAAAACTGAAGTTGGAACCAGTACCAATTTCGTCAGCTTCTGTACATTGTCCTTCACAATCTGCATACCATACTACAGATGGAGTTCCACCTTCGACATCCGTTACTTCTACACCGAAATCAATTGTTTCACCTTCTTCAAACTCTAATGGTACATCATCGATTTCTATTTCTGGTGCATTGTTCTGAACGTTAATAGTCTGTGTTAGCTGAACTTGTTGCTTACCGCCCTCTCCATCATCAGCTACCACACGGAATTCATAATCTCCAGTTTCGGCATTTACATCAGGACTGAAGTCAAATTCAACATCAGAGCTTTGAGCATTAAATGACACATTAGAAATGTAATCATTCTGCCATTCTCCGCCGTCTACCCTGTAAGAAACTTGGTAATCTAACTCATTTCCTGCTGTACTGTCATCTTCAACAGGTACCTTGAAATTAGCGGAACCCATTCTTAGAATTTCAGTATCAGACAATTCAGCTTCGTCAGCTTCAATAACTGGTCGACCATTAACATCTACCAATAACGTTTGAACAGGACTCCAGAGACCATTTGTAGCCTTAATACTAAATTTGATAGTGTGAGTACCATTGGACAGCTCATCTGTATTCAAAGTAAGTCCATCTGCTATTTTACCATCTAAATCTGAGGACCAATAATATTCAGATATGAGACCAGGTAATGTACCTGAAGCTCCTCTAATTTCAATAAATTCATCATCGAATACAGGTATTGGATCCCAGCCCCAAGCTTGAGAGCTGCCATTTACCTTAACACTTAAGAAATAAGCATCTGGCCTCATCATAACTGTTAGTGGCATTGAATCAATATCGGACCTTGTTCCATTATTATCTATAACTTCAAGAGTAATAGTATGTGTTCCTTCGGATAAATCATCTACTGAATAGAATAGCCTCTTATCACTACCAATAATTCCATCCCTTGATGAACGCCATTCGTATTCTATAATCACTCCATCTTCATCATTAACTACAGAACTAAACTCAACTACGCCAACGCCTGACATGAAATCTTCACTGTGCCTTGGAACGTTAGAGAATTTCAAATCGTCAATATTTCCGCTAAATAGTTCTCCTCCGAGCGGATTCTGACCTACATATATCACTGATGAAGAAGAATCAACTTGACCCTCATAATTTGTTTCTACTAAAAATTCGCCATCTAACCACAACTCAACATAGTCTTCACCTCTTACAACAACTACATTGTGCCAATCTCCATCTGTAACTACTACAGATGAATCAAGACGAATAACTGAGCCTCCATCAACTGTGAAGTCAAATCCTAAGGTGCCTCCGTCGATGTATAGAGAATGTCCCCAAGAACCTGAAGCATCATTATCTGAAAAAATGACCATAGGCATGCTTGAAGAAGTTTTGAACCATACTTCTCCAGTAAATTCTTGATCTTCAAGTACAATATCTGTAGTCAATTTAGTAAAGAGACCATCAAACACTATTGAATAATCGCCTTCTAAACCTTGTCTACCTTCCTCCCAAAGTGGAGAAGGTGTAATAGTTCCTGAGGCAAAGGTGCCAGAGGCATCAGAACCCTCACCTTCATCAAAGGACCAATAGGCTGTAGTGTATTCGTCAACAATAGGCTTGTCTGCCCCTTTAACCGCTTCAATTCCGATAAGTGATGCATTCTCTCCTATGCCCTTAATGTAATCAATTGTAGCTGTTGGGCGAAGATTTACATAAATTTTCTGATAGCCACTTACGTCAGTATCTAAGGTATAGGAGTATCCTTCATCGTCGTAATAATACTCTACAACAGTTTCAGGTTTGCTAGCAATCCAATTTCCGTTGTAAACTTCGTTGACTAAGAATAGTCTGCCAATAAAGCCATCCGAAAATGTTGCCTCATCGTCTCCGCTATAATGCTCTGTTACAAATATAGGATTACCGTCTGTTGTTATATTCAATTCGACGCCTTCAACTGGACCATTAACAGTATACATTTGTATATCTACGTAATTTAATATTTCGAAATAACTGGTCTCAAGAATATCTACTATATCAATTTCTGTATTGATAAATGTATTGTTGGCTCCAGAGGAATAATATTCGATATCAGTAGAAGCTGCCTGAATTGTATTATTTTCGATTGAGTTGTTATTTGATCCGCCAAGTATAACAAAGCCTAGCCCCACATTATAAATTTCGTTATCTGAAATTTTGTTTCGGAAGCTATCACTAAGTAAAATAGAAGTCTTCTGGTCGTAATTGTTACCATAACTTATGTTACCAAAATAACTGTCTCTAATATGCGAGTCATCAGTATCTGTAAATCTAATACCTAGCTCGAAATACGTGTAATGAATATCAATATTTAGAGAAGAAGAAACATCAATTCCCCAACCTCCTCCATCCTGATCTGTACTATTAAATTCACTGTTTTCAATTAGTAATGAATTTGACTGAATAACTTTTACTTCAGAAAGACCATTGCCCTTAAATGAAGAATCAGTGAAAGAACTACCGAATGAAGAAGTTAAATAAATTCCATTCAAACCGTTATTGGTGATAACTACATTTGATAAATCTGCATAGTCTGATGAAATAAGACATCCATAATCTTCGTTATTCTCTATGTTTACATAACTCATTTCAAAGAAATCTGAATTTTGCCTTACTATTATTCCAGACTCTTCTGACCAGCCTATTAACGAGTTGGAAATAGACATACCCGTTGAGTTGTCTTCGACAATAATGTTTGATCCTTCGCTTCCTTCAACTGTAACTTCATTAGCCTCAACGTTTTCAGAAGATAGTATGTGAATACCAATTCCTTGTATACCTGAAACGTGAACAGAATCCAGTCGTAAGGAGTCTGCGTTGGATGCTAATATTCCAACTGTGAAATTACTGATTAAAACATTAGTAATAGCTACGTTAGATGAGGTTACATTAATTCCAGGCACTCTCCAATCGGCAATTGGTGGAGAACCCATACCAAATGGTGGTTGAACAGTTATAATCGTACCAATTCCTGAACCGGTCAAAGTCAACTCTTTGTCAATTAATATATTCTCGTTAAATGTACCTGCTGATAAAATAATCTCATCTCCTGCAGATGCATTATCAATTGCTCTCTGGATGTAATTGTAACCATCTTCACTATTTGTATTATAAACCCTGAATACTGGAATGTCTACATTGATAATAGTGTACTTGTCAAATATATCGCTTTCAGACAAGAACCAATCACCATATCTAACCTTGATGTGAGTGGTATTTTCAGTACCTGAACTACTTCCATCATATACTTTGTATATTGCAAGAATATTTCTAACAAAACCATCGGAGTCGGTTTTATCATCACTACCTTCGAAATATTCTGTTGAATAAACTGTCGTATCTCCATCCCAGACTTTCAGATCAACTCCCTCTAGAGGTGTACCATCTCTTGTAACATTTATTCTGAAATAATTCTTTAGATATAGAGAAGATTCTGAATTGCAAATTACAAAATCAAAAGTAGAACCAATAGCGGACACATTAGCTGAATCAACCAAATTGATTGTTGTAGAATCTTGAGCAACAAGTAAATTGTTATCTGAATTTATAAATTTTATAACTCCGATTTCTTCATTGTGACTTATAGTATTTCCCGAAGAACCTGTGGAGTATCCTGTATTTGTTAATTCGATATCATTCTCTTCAGAATCTAATATTGTATTGTACCTAATTTGATTATCATCTGCTTTAGTCAACACGATTCCGAAGTCGACATCATCAATTGAATTGTATGAAATCGTATTATCTGAGGTATCTTCAAGCAATATTCCTGCATATGAATTAGTCACTTTATTGAATGATAGTGTATTACCATTGGAAAGAACTCTTACAGCAGAAGATGTGAAAACGTCCTCTTCTTCATGAGAATTAGTAATATTAAATCCAAATAACTTAATTTCAGCCTTCGAAATTGTAACTGCTATTCCATTATCTTGTGAATCAATAATTACATTTTCATTCAATTGATTTGCATAAGGTCCTCTTAAGGTTATTTTCTGAACATTTAGAACTACGTTCTCAAAATAAGTCCCATTTGAAACAATAATTGTATCAGATTGACCGGCATTATTAACTGATGTTTGAATGTGATAAGATTCTTCACCAGTATTAATGTTCTTGACTCTCAAGTCTGGAACGAATACAGACAAGGAAGTATCATCCGAAGCATCCATTTCAAATAAATTTATCCAGTCAACATATCTTACTGTGATTGTTGTAAGAATTTCATCTGGAGTGGAACTACCATTGTACTCCTCTACTGGAGCAAGGAAATCAGGTACTAGGCCAGAGTCATCAGTTAAAGGGTCACTGCCGCTGAAATATTCAGAAGCATAGAAAATTTCCGAATTGTATACTGCCTGGACATCGTTTCCGGACATGTTGCCCTCTGAATTTTCTGTTCTAACATTCACGTAATCCATTAGAATAAACTGACCATTGTTCTGCACTTCAATGGTGCTAAATATGTTATCATAACCTCGATTATTTCTCTGATAACCACTTCCACCAATGTAAATATCTTCATCATCTGAATCGGATATTGTGTTACCTGAAAGATAATTATTTGAGCTTGATTTATAGATTTTAATTCCATTTTCGGAAGATTCGGAAATTGTATTGTCAGATATTATTTGATTATTAGAATCTTCTAAAATAATTCCACTTTCATCAAATGTATTGTTTACTAATGAATTGTAACCGCCAGCTTCAAAGAACTGGAAATAATCATCATTAGCTACAAACTTGTTATCTCTGATTACATTATAATACGAATCTGTAACAGTTGCCGGATAATCATCATTTCCAATGAAAGTATTATTGTGTATCGATGAATTTCCTGTAGACTCTAAGTATAGAGAAATATCAGAATTATAGCTCAAATCATTAGAAAATATGTGATTCTCACTAGCTGAGTATGAATGTATGCCATAACCGGAGTTGTTATTGATATTATTAAACTTAATTACGTTAGTTTCAGCTTTATTAATGAACATTCCACTTTGTAAACTATCGCTAATCTCATTATGCTCTATTGTAGCGTCTTCACACTCTTCATTTAGCTCTATTCCTATGTTATTATCACTAAACTCATTATTATTGATAATATTATTATCACCTGAAAGTAAAATACCGAGATTATTGTTTCTAATATCAGATTCCTTAATTTCATTAAAATCTTCAACAGATTGATACGAAATGTTGTTGTATGACAATCTTAGATTAATGAACTGGCCATCTCCACCTTCAACGTAAAGTCCAGAACCAGTTGAGCTACTTGCTACAATGGCCAAATCGGAAATTGAAACTTCGTTAGATTCTACAGTAACTGTGTTACCTGAGAATGTTCCATTAATTACCGTCTTAGATGTACCATTACCGACTATGGTTAGTTCTTTGTCTACTAAAACTAATTCTCTGAAAGTTCCTTCCCACACTTGAATAGTGTCACCATCAAAGGATCCTGCAATTGCACCATTTATAGAATAGAAAAGTTCCTCAGTATCTTCGTTGTATACCCTAAAATCAAGAACTTCAATTGTAATTGAAGCTTCAACATCATAAGTCTCAGCATTTATCCAATCTGAATATCTTGCAGTTACAGTAGTTATTACTTCAGAAGGTGTTGAACTTCCGTTATACTGATCAGTTGCTACAAGGAAAGTATCTATTTGTCCTGAGGAATTAGTCTTATCATCACTACCTCCGAAATAAGCTGTAGAATAAAGGGCTAGATTATCTTGCTTGACCTCAATATCTGCTCCTTCAAAAGTATTACTAGAATTATCGTAGACGGTTACATCAATGTACACCTTTATCCACATATTAGCATCAGATGAAACTGAGACATCTGAGAATGTATTGTTGAAGGAAACCGTGTCAGAAGAATCACTCAGTTTAATATCTGAATTATCAGAATCATCAAACTCATTATTGAATAAATTGTTATCGTGAGCTGTATTATAGATATAAACGGCCACAATAGAATCATCAAATGAGTTAGAATCTAGCATGTTATTGTAAGATTCTATTCCGGTTAATCTCACTCCGTAATTGTTATCTTTCAGAGCATTTGAGCTAAATGTGTTACTACCGCTACCTGATTGCCAGCCTATTGCACAATCATTGAACATATTATCGTGTATACTAGTACCGCCATTTTCATCCGATTCTGACTGATAAATTGCAGATTCCGTAGCATTTCTAAACTTGTTATATTCTACTGTAGCGCCAGAGGAAGAGCCTGTAAAGTATATTCCATATTCCTCTAAATCAAATTCATTGTTATCTATCAAAGCACTTTGTGAATCTTCAATGTAAATCGCATACTCATTTCCTGTGAATCTGATTGTGCTTATCGTAATGTCATTAGCTGCATTTAGGAATATTCCCTTTTCAGATGAAATAATCAGCAAGTCCTCAACACTTATGTCATTATCATTTATTTCTATTGCTGTTCCTGAAGTTCCATTGATAATTGTCGAAGTTCCGTTACCTTTTAGAGTAATTTCATCGCTAATCTCTATGTTTTCGAAGTAGATGCCGCTCCAAGCGTGAATTGTATCGCCTTCATCAGCGTTATCGATAGCTGTTTGAATATTATAGTAGAGAGGTGAATCATCCAATCTTGTATTCAAAACTCTAAGATCTGGTACTGTTATTTCTATTGAATTGGCTGGGTCAAACGTATTCGTCTCAACCCAATCATTAGACCTTGCAGAAACTGAAGTTGGAATTATAGTTGGAGTTGAGCTACCGTCGTACTCTTTAGAATTTATTAAGAAAGTAGCTATGGTTCCATTGTTATCTGTCTTAGGATCATTGCCTCCGAAATAATCTGTACTGTATTTTACCGAATCTCCTTCTTTAATCCTAATATCGATTCCGGAAATATTCAACCCACGAGCGTCTGTTACGTTCAAATCAATATATGACTTGAGCGTTAGTATAGAGTCACTTGAAACACTAATTGTACTGAAACTAGTTCCGATAGAATATGCTGAGGAACCTGTACTCATGCCAATATCAGTACCGTCATTTTCTGATATTGTATTATTCCAAATATAAATGTCTTGAGAAGTATCTATCTGTAATCCAAATCCATCATTATCTTTAATTATATTTGAGTAAAGAACTGAATCTTGTTTGAACAACTTTAATCCATCTCCATTTCTTAAAATGGTATTGTTTGTAACTACATTGTCTATATCATCTGCTGTACGGCCATTGATCTGTATTCCCCAGTCATCATTATCTACAACTACATTATCCTTTAAAGATGAAGCTGCACTTTGGAATCTAATTCCTGAACCGCTGTTATTGTGAATAGAATTATTATTTATATCTACATAATTAGCGCCTAATTCTACATAAATACCATTACTTTCACTATTTCTTATGATTGAATTAGCGATTTCTAAGTTAAGACCTTGGGCCTTAACTTGAATTCCTGAATAACTCTGTCCAGACACATGAGAATCTGATATTTTAGCGTACCTAGACTTAACTTCAATTGCTTGATATCCTCCGTGGATTTCCAATCCCTCTAAAATTGCATATTCGGCATCTATGTAAACTAAGGAAGTAGTATTAGAACCTGAGACTAATTTCAAATTCTTAACTGTAACTTCATCAGATGAAATTGTTATTATTCTATTCCAAGTACCATTTATTGTTGTATTAGAAGTTCCGTTACCTATCACAGATATAGACTCATCAATTTCAATGTTTTCATTGTAAGTCCAAGCCCAAACATGTAATATGTCCTCTACAGATGAATTATCTATTGCATCTTGAATCTTGTAATAGTTAGTTCCAGTATTTGTATTCTTAACAAGTCCTTTAGTCCAGTAGGATTGTACGGTGATAGTTTCCGTATGAGATGAACTCATATCTATTTGCTTGGTTTTGCCTCTTACACCATAGTGATACTGAAGTGTGGTATCTACATCTTCAGTTGTTGAACTACCATTGTAAATTTCGTAAGCTACAGTTAGTTCTTCAGCAATATAACCTGTGGAATTCGAAGTTGCTTTAGAACCTCCAAAGAAGTCTGTAGCGTAGAGCACTGTATCGTGATTGAACAATTCAATATCTAATCCGGAAAAGGCGTCACCATTTTCATCAACAAATCTAATGTTCAGAGAATTCATCAAACGGAAATCTGAATCTGAGTCAACATCAATACTACCATCTCCAAAAGTAAAATTGAATCCAGTATTTTTGCTAGAGCTATCTAACTCAAGATCGTCGTCAGTACTTCCTGAAGCTGAACTATCTCTAATATTATTACTGTCTGAACTTGAAGTAAACCATATTCCTCTACCATTGTTATCATTGAATGATGATTTTGTTATGTTACTGTACTTTGTAGAAACAAACTTGATGCCTCCATCGTTGTCATCTACAGAATTGTTGTGGATTTGAGTGAAATTAGCAAAACGCAATTCTAATCCATAGTCTTCATTATCTTCGATTACGTTATTAGTTAGTTTGACATGGTGTGATTCATATACGTAAACACCGTGCCCGTCGTTATCATCAATTGTATTAGATAATATTCTTGCATAATCTGAACCTTCACCGATATTAATTCCAATACCCGAGTTAGATTTTATTATATTTTTATAAATAAAGGCATTAGCAACAAGAACAATACCATCATCTGCATTATTCTGAATTGTAGAATTTTCAAGAGTAGTTGATGATGAACTTATTACTATTCCGTCGTCACCTGAATTCTTAACAATTACATTGGAAATATCAATGTTACTAGCACTTGCCACTATTCCATCTTTAGCTGAATCTTGTACAGTTACATTAGTAATATCAACATTACTTGTATTTACGACAATACCATTGTAACAATTTTTGAGTATTAAATTCTTAATTACAATACCACTACCTGAGGATACTTCAATACATTCTTTAGTTGTTCCGTTTGCACTACTTTCAATGGTCATATTCTTTAGAACAATTGAGTTTGTAGTAATATCAAAAATTGAATCTGACCAAGTTCCGTTAACTATTACTGATGAAGTACTATTACCTACCAAGGTAACGCGTTCAGTTACTTCGATATCATGCTCAACGTACTCATAAGCCCATAATTGCAGGACATCTCCGGAGGAAGCTCCATCTATAGCATCCTGAATTGTAGAATATTTGACTCCACTATTCAAATTATGAACTAAACCATTCTTCCAAAAGCTAGGAACTGTAATAGTTTCGGTATGTGATGTTGTCATGTTAACTGAAACTTCTTTTGCCCTAACTCCGTATTGATATGATATGTTGGTGTAAACTACACTTGGTGTAGAACTTCCATCGTATTCATTATATTTGAATTCAAAGTCTCTAGATAACAGCCCGTTAGTATTAGTTTTTGAATCTGAACCTCCATAGCCTGAAGTTGAATATCTAGTAGATCCATCAGAAATAATCTTAACATCTAATTCTGAGAAACCAGTGGTTTCATCTTGCATAAATTTCAAAGTCAAATCATTGAATAAAGCAAAATAAGCGCTACCATCCATTTGAATTGTTAAAAAAGTATTACCTTTTCCTGAATTACCAACAGTTGCCTTGTTAAACCTAATATCTTTATTCCCGCTAGAAGATATTGTATTGTTACCTAAGTAAATGTTATCTGAATGATTGATAAATATTCCGTATACGTTACTACTTGATATTGTATTATTTTCAAATACTACATTATTCGAGTTTGCTGAGCTTATCTTAATTCCATTTGAACTAGAATCCGAAATTACATTATTCTTAATAACAGTTCTCGGAGAACTATTAGTTGTTTCAATTCCATCAGGATTGTCGACAATAGTATTTCCTGAAATAACTGCGTCTGCTGCATTACTTAAGTAAATTCCATTTGCGGTATTATTTCTAATATTATTTGATTTTATAACTACATCGTCTTCGTCAGAATAAATTCCATTTTGATTTAATGTTAATAAATTATTGTAAAGTTTAACTGCTGATGTTGATGTTTCTCCACTCCAAACATTGATTCCTGCACCACTATTGTTGGTTAAACTCGAGTTTCCTACCCAAATTCCAGAACCGCCTGCTGAAATTCCATGACTACAACCTGTTACAATTATGTTTTCTATTGTTGAGTCATCGCCAGCCGCCTGGACTCCATTATAGGTGGCTGTATCTCCACAGTCAATAATTTTTACATTACTGAGTGATATATCATCTGAAGTTAAATCAAATCCTTTACCTCCTGTTGCATTAAGTGTTGTATTAGCTGTTCCATTACCGATAATAATTATACTTTCATCGACTTCAACGTTCTCGGTGTAGGTCCAAGCCCAAATATGTAACGTATTACCTGAGGATGCATTATCAATTGCATCTTGAATCTTATACCAAGTTGAACCACTGTTAATGTTCTTGACAAGACCTTTCACCCAATATGATGGAACTGAAACTGTCTCGGTATGAGATGTACTCATATCTATTGATTTTTCTTTACTTCTTACACCATAATGATATTTTAATATATTTGGAATATTAGTTGGGGTTGAACTGCCGTCATATACCCTGTATACGAGAGAGAAAGTAGCGCCTGCTGCTCCGTTAGAATCAGATACAGAATCTGAACCTCCGTAGAAAGGTGTAGAGTACTTTGTAACACCGTCACTAGTCAATGCAAAGTCTATTCCTGGGAAACCATCATCATCGTCATCCTCGAAGACAATGGCAAGGTTAGCTGTTATTGTCAATTTAGATGTTGAATCTACACCTATAGAGGTAAATGTAAAATTAAAAGCTGAGTTATCTGTCGAACCTTGTAGATAAACATCTTTAGTACTACTATCTGAAACAGTATTGTGCTTAATTGTATTATTATCTGATCCGGACAAAAACCAAAGTCCGTATCCGCCGTTATCATCAATTTTATTGAAAGTTAAGTTACAATAATCACAATTATTATATTTTATTCCACCATCGTTATCTTCAATAGTATTTCCTTTGACTACTAGAAGCTTGGAATTGATTGAGTAAAGGCCATATCCTGCGTTTTCTTTTGCCGTATTATTGTAAATCTCAGTAGAATTAGACGCAGAGATTGCCATAGCATGATCTTCGTTATCTGTTAGTGTATTGTGCTTAACATCCCCTGAAACTGAATTAATTAACAAATAAATTCCATAACCTGAATTAGACTTTACTGTATTTTTGTAAATGAAAGCATTTGAACCATTTTGAACCTTGATACCTTGACTTCCACCCTCAATTGTATTATTCTCGATAGATGCTGAGTTTGCATTCAATATAGAAACTGCTATTTCCGAAGAATCTCCATCAATAGTATTAGATTTAATTATAACATTATTAGCTAAAATTGCAATTGCTTTACCTTCATTATCAACTAGATTATTACTATCTATTGTTGTACGTGCACCACCTGAAGCAATCTTGATCCCGTCTAGCTCATTATACTTAATTGTATTATTGAAAATAGTTGTAAATATTCCGTGATTAAAAATTGCAATATCCGAGTTGTCATTGATTGTGTTATCTTTTATTGTATTGTTTGCGGACTTCGTTGCATCATTAAGAATTTGGATACCATACTTTCCATTACCTTTGATAACATTATGTACAATCTTATTATTTGAAGATTCAGTAAGTACAATTCCGGAGTAGTCATTAGAATCGATTGTATTATTGTAAAATGTTGAATCTTCTACTTCGAATACTCTCAGAGATCTGCCACTGTCTGAATTTCCATTACTTTTTATGGTATTATTATCGATAAAAGCTGAGTCACAATTTGATGAGAGATAAACTGCATCTCCTAGACTATTCTTAATTTCATTGTGTTTTACCCTAAGCCTCTTTGAGTCTGTAAAATAAATTCCATAAGAAGCATGATCATCTACGGTATTACTTGAAATCGTTGCATCATCAGAGGCAGAAAGATACATTCCTGCATTATTGTCTGAAGCTGTATTGCCTTTTACAATCATATCGTCAGAATTTGAAATGTAAAGGCCATAATCTGTATTCGAACTTAATGTATTGTTATCAATTATACTTCCGTCAGAACTGGATACCTTAATTCCATTATCTCCTGAACTTGAAAAAGAATTATTTCTAACAATAGACCTATCTGAAGATTGAACATATAATCCTGAAAAATAACTTGAAGATACTGTGTTTGAATAAATTTTATTATCTGTTGAACTTGATTTTAGATGAATTCCACTTCGACCTGAGTTAGTAATTGTATTATTCTGTAATAGATTAGTTTTTGAACCAGTGAGGTATAATGCACCATAATCTGAGCCGTCATCGGAAGCCGAATTCAATATTTTATTATCTTTGAAAGTACCACTATCTGTATTTTTGATGTAAACGCCATAATCTCCACTAGACGAATCTTTGAAAGTTGACTTTTCAATTAAAAATCCATCTGAGTCTTCAACGAGAGCAATGTTAGGACCTATAAATGTGGAATTTTGTACCTTAAGAGAAGAAGCGCCGTTAGCATAAAATTCATAACTTTTACTACTTGCCACCTTGGTGTTATTCTTAATTGTAACTGCTGAACTGCCTGAAACATACAATCCGTATGCTGATGAACCGTCATATCCTGCATTATGGATAAATACATTATCTAAAATTACTGAACTACTTCCATCACTAATCTCAAATCCGTGTGATGATGATGAATTCTTGAAAAAACTATTTTTAACGGTAATACTGGTTACATCTTCAAACAATATTGCTTTTCTCTTTGTTGAGTTTACTGTAACATTAGATATTGTCGAACTGCTTGTACCATCGAAATGTATTCCATTATCACTACCTATATCACTAATCGTTAAGTTTTGAAGCTCTAGATTGTTGTAATTTCCAGCAAAGAGTATGCTATCTGATGAACCTTGCAAAGTCAAATTTTCAATTTTAACTGAGTTCGATTTTACCTCAATTGCATGATCTGAAGAACCACCGTCAACAATTGCAGTAGTAGTTGAGTTTCCTCTTAGAATAACACCTTTTGTTACTTCCAGATTGTTATAATTCCATGCCCACAGCTGGAGCACGTCACCTGCGCTAGCTGCACTAACTGCTGAAGAAAAACTTGAGTACAATGTTTCAGTTTCTTTGTTCTCAATTACTCCTTGCTTAAAGTTGTTAGGTACTTCAATATTCTTGGTACCGTCTGAGTCAAATGTGAATGATGTCGTCTTTGCTCTCACTCCGTATGCTATTTTCACAGTAATTGTATTATCCACTAATGTTGCTGAGTTACTGTAATAGCCTGAACGAATATATTCTGGTGAAGATACATATCCGCTAGAATCTGTTTTAGAATCGCTACCTCCCCAATGTGCCGTTTTGTAATAAGTACTTACACTATCTTTAATTTCTAAATCAACATTTGAAAAAGCATTATTGTCTTCATCCAACGTTCTAATATTGAGATTATTGTAAACATTGATTAATGCAGTACTAACAACACTAATTGAAGAATATGAATTGCTAAAGAATTTTACTGCATTTGTTCCTGTGCAAGTACAATAATAGAAATAAATGTCATTACTAGTGTGGTCTGAAAAAGTATTATTTCCAAATACACTCTGGTAAGAGTACCTGTTGAGATAAAGACCATATCTTTGATCATCATCTCCATCAAAAGTATTATTCTCAACTATCCATTCCCTCGAGTAATAGTTACTGTAGATTCCATCCCAAGTGCTACTCTTGAATAAATTATCTTTGATGTGGTAGGAATATCCATAAGAGCTACTTGAATCTGCCTTGTAAATCCCGTAGTTATTATCTACAAATCGATTGCCAACTATGTTAAAGGGATTAGATCTAGCACTTGTAGTTGCTGTATAATAAGTGTAAAGACCATAGCTCGTATTATTATGAATGTAATTGTTCTCAAGGTCAAAACCTTGATATGTATATTCTACACGTACACCTTCTCTATAATTCGAAATTTCATTATTAGTCAATGTATAATCTTGTTGCTGGTAAATTTTAACTCCATAATAATGAGTTGTAGAAGTTGAAACTATTTTGGAATTTTTAATAACTAAATCATTTGCATAATATGCCATAATTCCGATATAGCTATCTGCCCTTATGTTGTCTATAACCATATCATACGAGAAAGCAATCTCAATTCCTCCCGACATAGAGCTTGTTCCGCAACAACTAGTTGTATTTTTACTATTGATGACTGCTAAATTCTTTATTACCGAATTGTCACTACTGCTATCAAACGTAAATGGACTTTCCAAATATCTACCGTTAACAATTGTTCTTGAAGGGCCTGAACCAATTATTGAAAGTCTTTGGTTAATGTAAACATTTTCTTTGAAATGACCTGGCCAAACCTCGATAACATGTTGAGTAGATGCATCAGATGCAGCTTCTGATATTGAATAATACAATTTGCCTTTGTTTCTATTGTAAACCCTACTATCTGGAAGTTTACCCGAATGCTCGCCTCCGGATATAGTTACCTCTCTAGGATCTTCAGTCCACGAACCTTGATGAAATCCAATATATGGTTTGTAGCTAGTACCTGATGAGCTTCCATCATAAATTTTCTTGAGAATAAATAAATTATCAATTTTACCTTGGCTATTCGTTTTTGAATCTGAACCACCAAAATGAGATGTTTTGTATAGAACTGAATTGGTACCTAGAGGATCTTCATGCAATGCTTTAATTTGAGATGAAGATAATTCTGAATTGAATATGGCTAGATTATCTACCATACCATCCATGTTGCCACCGTTACAGGATGTACTTGAAGTTACACATTTTCCGATATAGTTATAACTTTGACTGTACCTCATATAGGCTGTAGTACCAGACAAAGTGTTAGTACCATCAAGAGTTCCATTTACGTATATTCTCAGCTTATCCGAATCTTCACTCCAAGTACCAGCTATGTGATACCAAACGCCAGTGACCATTTCTGTCGAAGCTTCAATCTTATGGTCACCTGAAGGTGTACCCCAGAAATAAGCTCCGAACACAGGATTGCCATCTGAATTTACTGCCAAGTACGCATCAGCATCATATCTGAAATTAGCAATACCCTCGTAAGCTGTACCAGTAGGAAATGAGTCAAATTTAACCCAAACTGACATTGAGTAATGATCATAACCATTACAACCACCTACGGTATTACATTGAGTATTTCTTGCATAATCATTAGTACCATCAAAACTTATTGCATTACCAAATTTGCCAGATGCAAAAGTAGCTCCACTGTATAGATAAGCTGAATGAGTTGGAGTTACTGTATCGTAAGCGTAATTACCACTATTTTCATCAAATTTATAGTAATTAACAAGATTAGAATTAGATGTCTTGTTCATTATTATTGACGCACTATTTCCGTCTGCAACATAAACATCCGCATTATTTATCCCTGAATATATTTGTGTACCTTCAGCTTCCCAATTAACTTCTCCCGCCATATTCTGAGCAATCCAGCCGTAACCTATTCTTTCAAATCCTTCAGAGTAAGTGACTACTGATTCATCTGCAGCCTTAATTATCTTGATATCATCAACATACCAGCCTTCAAAGTCACTTTCTGAACCATCGCTACAGAATGTGAATTTCAATCTAATATCTTCTCCTCTATAATCTGTTAAATTAAATCTTTTAGTTTGCCAACCTAATCCTGATTTATCGCCCATAAAGGCACCGGTCGAGCCACAATCTCCACTAAATGAGCCATCATAGCCACCTATCGGAGTAATTAATTGCCAAGTTGAACCGGAATTCTTAGTTATGTAAACTTGGCCACCATCATAAGTATTTTCAGTCTCATACCATGTTTTTATCTCTAAAATTCTAGTTTCACCAACTCCACCGCTAGGCAATGAAATATCTGACTTTTGCTTGAAAGAACCAGACCAAGAGTCTAGATATGTATCCTCATTACTGTCCCCTGCCCAAAAGGAATTAAGTCCTGCATTTGCTTTCCTATCAGAATCTATGGTTGTATTAACTCTATTCCAAACATAAGTTCCATTAGATGTTACTGAAATTTCTACTTCTTCTTTCTCTAACAGTCTAGAATTTGAGTCTATTGACAAATCATCGAGAGTAGTGTCAATAATTACATTGTTCCAGCCGTTTCTGTGGGCGTCTGAATCGTATCCATGATGAATATCATAATTATAAGTGTTTGAAAATTCAACATCCCTGATAGTATTATTTTCAGCCTCTCTAGTAAAAGAAATTGCATATTTCTCATAATTAAAATTAGTATCATAGACTGTATTGTTGTCTGCACCAAAGAAAAGAATTCCTACATCTTCGTTGTTGTGGAAGTTGGATTCATTGAAATAATTATTAGTGGATTGATCTATCTTAATCCCTATTTTATTTCCGTAGAAATATATATTTTTAAAAATACTACTACCGCCATATTGAATTGAGATACCAACTTCGTCCGCACATTGGTAGTCTCCATACTCTACTAACAATCGTTTAGAACCAGATACTACTAACCCTTTGTCAAGAGCTGAACCATCACAATGCATTGAGGCTGAATTAATTACAACATCATCTGAATTATGAACTCTAATTGCATGAACATTAAACCTGAAATGATTATTGTAAAGCTCAACTTCATCTGCCACAATAGAGACCCCTACATCTCCAGTAGCTCCAACGTCTGAACCGCTATATTGAATTTCAAAGCCTCTTAAGGTAGATTCATCTGCAGACAACTTAAACGCATAATCTCCTGCGCTTGCATTAACAACTGTCTTAACGTAATCACCACCCCAGTATATTTTTTCAATATTTGAAGCTGTAATAGCAGAGCCCCATATCGTAACATCATCAAGAGTTCCATCAAAGAAATCATCATAGGTTCCATCTCCATTATGATCTGTGGCGCCTATGACTTCTTTGCCATCATTAGAAGCTATGGCATCATTGTAATTACAGCTATTATCAAGTTCTCCGTTAATATACAATTTTATACTCGACTTGTCATAAGTTGCCACTAAGTGTATCCAGGTGTTTTCTGATATTGTCTTTGTTGTTTGACATGAACCTGAACTACTTCCAAAGCCAAATGTAAATTGAAACTTTGCATTATCATTCACGTGCACTTTATATCCCGATCGAGATGAATCGCTCTCCTCATAGGTTGAGAATATCGTTCTTAGGTCCGTATCATTATCATCTATATTAATCCAAGAACTAACTGATACTATTTGTGTATCAAATCCTGAATCGTCATCTATCTCCACATAATCATTTGTACCATCAAAGTCAAGACCATTGCCCCAAACCCCTGCTGCAGTCGTTGCACCTTCAACATCTCCTGAAATATCATGACACCAAACCCCGTCTCCAACTTCAGAAGGATTAGTTTCATCTAGAGAATATTTTGCAATCATATCACCCTCATTACAATCGTAAAGGTATCCTAAATCTACTCCTCCATAGTTACCTCCAATGAAGTTCAGCTTCTTATTGGCGTCAACAGCATCGTGATAAGATCTGGAAGCAACGCGTATCGTATCTCCTGCACTGGCATTTTCTACAGCCTGAGTAATGTTTGTGTAATCTGAACCACCAAATTTATCAACAGTAAGTGTGGCAGCCTCACTATCCTCTGAAGCAAAAACAACAAAGAGCATTGCAACTAACAAAAGTAAACTTGCGTTTAGCAATCTGTTTTTTGCAATCATATTTCTCATTTTGTACGGCCGC
>MIZA01000018.1 GCA_001875345.1 Marine Group III euryarchaeote CG-Epi1 | reverse complement strand
TTTACAATAAATGAGAAAAATTAGATCAAAATATTCTAGATGCATATAGAAGTACAAAAAGAATTGAACCAATTCCAAAAATTAGCATTCGGATCATACTACGAGACATACGAGTCAATATTTTTGATGAAGCGAACAAGTAATTAAACAAAACATAGACAACAAAGTGTTGCAGCAAAACATACCTGAAGCAGAGATCTACGAAGTAGGAAAAAATAAGTTGAAAAATCCTACAATTTTTGTTGGTTTTGTGGGAGCAGGATTAGTTGGAACTATAGCAGTGGATCATATGATAAACGAATTGGATATGAAAGAGGTAGGTTTTCTCCGCTCAAAACATTTACCGCCATCAACAGTATTCATGCAAGGTAGACTAAGGCATCCATTTCGGATTTATTCAAACAGCGATGGAAGTATCTGTGCAATAATTTGTGAAATAGTAATCAGTCAAGATGGGATTTACAATATCGCCATGGCGATTCTAGATTGGGCTGAGAAAAAAGGTTCAACTGAGATTATAGTGTTGGATGGTGTTGCCGACAAAAAGCACGATGGAAATGCATTTTTTGCAGCAGAAGTTGACCTGTGTAGAGTTATGGAGGAAAATGATATCCAAATGGTCCCTCAAGGATTCATTACTGGAATTTCAGGAGGAATACTAAATGAATGTCTAATTAGGAAAATTCGTGGAATTACATTGCTTGCAAAAGCGGACGAATCAATACCAGATCCTGTTGCAGCAGCCACAATTATTGATGCAATTAACAGAGTTTACGATACAGAAATCAATACAAAAAATTTAAAGAAACAAAAAGAGCAGATGAGCACAGATTTGAAAGAATTATCTGATAAATATTCGGAACATAAAAAAATTGATTCAAATATGTACATGTAGGTGATTGGATATGACAATAAGTTACAAGAAAGCAGGAGTTGACATAACTGAGATAAAAAAAAGTCAACGTGCAATTGGCAGATTAATTGGCTCAACTCATAATTTACAAAAAATGGCAAAGATGACACATGGATTTGGGCATTATGCAGGAATTGTTGAAATTCCAGGTGGAAAATTATTAGCAACACATACTGATGGAGTAGGAACCAAAGTTATGATTGCAAATTTAATGAAAAAATATGATACAATTGGAATAGATTGTATTGCAATGAATGTGAATGACATTATTTGTATTGGTGCAACGCCAATTTCATTTGTAGATTACATTGCTGCAAACAAAAATGATCAAAAAATTTTCAAACAAATAGTATCAGGATTGGTCAAAGGTGCAAAAAAATCCTCAATGCCAATTGTAGGTGGAGAAACTGCAATAATGTCAGATTTAATTGCAGGCAAAGGTTTTGGATTTGATCTTGCAGGGATGGTAGTAGGGATGCTTTCAAAAAAAGACATGGTATTGGGAGATAAAATAAAACCAAATGATGTAATTATTGGAATTAAAAGTTCAGGATTACATTCTAACGGATACTCATTAGCACGTAAAGCACTTTTAACAAAATATTCAGTTAAAGATAATATCAAAGGAATTGACCCTGGGGCTCCCGAAAACCCTAAAATAATTAAAAAACTAATTAATAGACCGAAAATGCACGATATAATATCAAAGTTTTAATCTATTCCAAGAAGTTGATTTTTACTTTCAGTAATTAAACTGAGAGCCCAGCGAGCAATTATAACGCCACCAATTACTCCTATTAGAGGATCCAAAATAGTTAATTTAGGAAATAACATACCCAAAATTAAAGCAATAAGAATTAAAACTGATACTAAAGCATCAGCTAAAACATGCATGTATGCTCCTCTTCGATTTAAGTCTTCTATCTCATCAGCTGGAGTAACATAACTGTCGAAAACGGATTTAACTGTGTCAAAATCTTCCTTGTAAGTGTCCAATGCAACATTCCAAGTCCCTCTCTCTGATTTTTTATGGTCATGATCGTGCTCATGGTCGTGTTCATGGTCATGGTCGTGTTCATGGTCATGGTCGTGTTCATGGTCATGGTCATGATGACGCCCTTCGATTCCAAGAATGTAGGCACAAGCAATATTTACTAATAATCCAAAAAAGGCAACTGCTATAGCCTCCCTAAACTGAATATCTTGAGGGTTAACAACTTTATCAAGCGATTCCAATCCAATATATATGGCAACTAAAGCTAAAACGATTCCTGAAGTAAAACCTGCTAAAGCCATTACAGATTCTCTCTTGTCTTTAACTGATTTTTCAGTTCTAGCGTAATAGTAAGCGTATAGAGTAATTGATAAAGCTCCAGCATGAGTCCCCATATGCCACCCGTCTGCTAGTAAACCCATTGATTTTGTTACTATTCCTGCATAAATCTCTATCACCATAGTCACTAATGTAATTATTACCACAATACGTGTTTTTCGTTCAGATTCTTCATCTTCTATTTCATGGTGATGATGATGGTGGTGGCCTACTGACATAATATCGTATTAGCGGTGTAAGAAAAACGCTTTGTCTCCCTCCAATCTAACAAAACCAGTTCTTTCAAACTGAACCACGGTATTATCTAAATCATCTATATTATCTTCTACTAAACCACTATTTACGACTCCATCTGGATAGTATAATTTTATGTTTTTACTCGCTGAACACCACTGGAATATTGGAATTCCTTTCTTATGCTCAAAATCTGTAAACTCTAAAGTGTTACCATTGATTTTAACATTACAGAGATTTTTCAGACGAATTTCTGAATAGTCCTGAATTTTACCTAGGTCTGCACCCGGCAAGTAAATCTTAGAACCTGACTTGATAACTTCTACTCTATTTCCTAAATCTTTGTTATCAGGGTGCCAAGGTGCTTCTTTAGTAATTGTCTCTCCAGTTTTGAAGGTAAATTCTTTAGGCTCAGAAACAAAAAATAATCTTTTACTTTTAGCATCAATCAAATCTTTATTCATTGCATCAAAATTTTGCCATGAAAACTTGATATCTACTTCTTTTACTCCAGAAGCCTCCCAGTACTTACTAAACGTCTCTGATGAATAACCTCTCCTTGCTAAAGCCCTGATTGTCGCAATTCTGCAATCGTCCCAACCACTATACTCACCTTCTGAAATTGATTGACGAATTTTACTTGTCTTTAGATTGGTTTTTGGAATTGATACAAGGCCGTAATGGATGAATTCTGGCTCATCCCACCCCATGTATTTGTAAATCCATTTCTGTTTTTCTGTATTATTCAAATGATCCTTGCCTCTAAGGACATGGGTGATACCTAACCTGTAATCATCAATTGCCACCGCAAAATTATAGAGAGGCCACAATCTGTATTTAGATTTTTGTAAAGGATGAGGAGCATCAACAATCCTAAAAGCAACAAAGTCCCTAAGTGCTGGATTTGGATCTTCTAAATTTGTTTTGATAACTACTATTCCATTCTCGTCTTTTAACAAAGATTCAAACTCTTTGATTTGAATTTCTGGATTTCTATCGCGATCGGGATGAGCTTTTTTCTGCCTTTTTAGATCCCTCCACTCTTCTGCATCTGATTTAGTTACGTAGGCTCCACCTTCTGATATAATTTTACGAATATCCTCATAATAAGTATCAATCCTCTCTGATTGAATTATGACTTTATCAGCTTCAATGTCCAACCATTTTAAATCATCTTGAATCATCTCATAAGCGTCTGAATCTATAGCGTTTGGATTTGTGTCTTCTAACCTTAATATTAGTTTCCCGCTGTATCTCTTTTTGTAATAATTGTTAAGGGCTAAAGCTCTAGTGTGCCCTAAGTGAAGAGGACCACTCGGACCAGGTGCAAATCGTAAAACAACATCTTCAGATTTATTCAAAGGTGGTAGTTCTTTGGGTTCTGATTTTACAGGTTTCTTCTTTTTTGGTAAGTAAGATTTTAAATCATTGACATTAAGAGAATTTACTTCTTCAATAACTTCGTCAATAATTGACATTAAGTCTTTAGCTTGACTACGGAATTCAGGATACTTTCCCATTGCTTTTCCGATAACACTCTTAGCTTTAGCCTCTCCATATTGAGCTGCTTCAATTTTAGCTAATTCCAAAAGCTTGTCTTTGACATCCGACACATATGCTGAAAGAAGGGGGGGTTTAGGCCTTTTACTAACTACAAAATCTTTTATTTACTCCTTTTGAATCCAAACTTTGTGAGGTTAGCCTTAGCAGTCACTGTGATGTTTTTGTCAATAGGATGTATTGACGTACCTGCAATGAACGGTTTGATGGACCGGCTAGTGCCTGAAAAAGAGAGAACATACTCTACAATTGAAGTGTGGAGTACACAAGGAAATTTTGCCCCAGATCCAAACCAAGACCAAGAGACTGTAACTAATGCCATAGCTGATATTGTGGAAGACCCTCTTCAATTTCAAAAGCCTCTTCAAAATCTTTCGTGGGAAATAAGTACATATTCGTTTGTTATTGAAAGTGAATGGGAAGCAAAATACGTTGAACTTACATTGAGCGTAGTGTACGAACTTGTTGGAGGTAACCAACCAAGCGAAGGGCCAGCTGGAACATTAGATTTTAGTCTAATAGATCCTACTGGTGGACAGCACGGAGAAGGCTACGAAATAGTAACATGGAATAATCCTGTAAGTGAAAGATTACTAGTTTTACCGCCTATATACGGAACTTGGACAATTAAAATTTCGGGTTCAGGATTCGAGGGTGTCGGTGCATTAGTCTATTCCGGAAGTTATGATATTAAAGTTGAAAGTGAGCAGTTAAATTAAAGAACTCTCAAATATCAAAAAAGTGCCGATCATTAAGCAATAAGGAGTGAAATAATGGAATTTCTGGCTATTGATTACAGCTAATAAGAATTTAATAGATACGAAACTAGAAATTACTGAAAATGAAAAACCTAGTAAAATTGATACCAAACCAACCTCTTCCAGTGTATCTCCAGCTTCATTTAATTTAAGAAAAGTGGCTCCAATAATTGCGGGAATAAAGATAAGAAACGAAAATCTGGCCGCTTTAATTGGTTCTAATCCAAAAATTCTAAGAAATGCAATCGTAGTACCTGAACGAGAAATTCCTGGAAGAATAGATAAACCTTGAACAACTCCCACACAAAATGTTTTTGAATATGATAAATTTGAAAAACTTAAATTATTATTATAATTCTTAGAAAACCAGATAACAATACCTGTGATAATTAAGCAGGTACCTACCAAGTACATTTCTTCATAAAAATTTTGAATAATATCTCCATCAAATGCCAACCCAAACAATGCTGTGGGTACTGAGGCAGTAGCTACCAATAAAACTAATCTTTCTTCTTCATTAAAGCTACTTTTTCCGTTTATTTTTCTTATAATTGAAGGAACTGCTCCTAAAAAATCGCTTATCTCATCCTTTAAAATATATGAAACTACAAGTAAAGATCCTAAATGTAAGATTACATCAAAAAGTATAGGTGGTTCTTCTTCAAAGTAATGCTGAAAGATTGCTAAATGCCCGCTACTGCTTATAGGTAGCCACTCTGTAATTCCTTGCAATATTCCAAGAATTATAGCCATCCACCAGTCCATAACTGCCCAATCGTCATGTTTATTTAACCAACGGTTGAATATGTTTCAATGGTTGAGTCCAAAATACGCTGTACAACATGCTACAACGTTTTCAATACTACTAAGGATGTTGGTGGAAAAGCAACATGTCCTATGTGTGACTCTGCCGTAGCTATAAATGAAAATAATATCGTCGGAGACATTAAAAAACAAATTAGTGATTTAACTGACAAAATTGGAAGTGAAGTTAAAAGAGCAATCACTGGGAAAAATAAAGAAGAACCTACATTAACTATCGATGGAAAAAAATATGACCGAGAATTAATGAATCTTGTAATGGCCATTACTAAAGATAGAAATGAAATCAATCTTAAAGATACTAAAAAAATATTCCCAAAAATAAGTGATTATAATGATTATACAAAAATTGAAAAACAAACTGTTGCATATATTAGAAAGAAATATAAATTTACCAGTGAAGCAAATAAATGGCTAAGGACTGAAATAAGAAGAGAGGCGTCAACAAGAGTTAAGGATAAAAAATCCAAAGACCCAACGAATAATGAATTCAAGGATGATACGCCTATCAAAATGGTGTTTACCAACATAAAGGATGCATATACTTGGGAAAATATCAATAATCTAAGTGAGAAACCAAAAAGTAATGCTCAATGGGCTGGAATACTACTTTCTATAGTTTTTGTTCTCGGATTACTTTCTGGAGTAATGTATGGATTGAAATGGAATAATCAGGAAGATCAATGGGACAATAATGGCCTTTCATCAGTACATGGATCTGTTATTGACGAAGATGGAAATGCAATGGAAGGTGTTGCAGTTTACGGAGGAAATAAACAAACTACAACAAACAACCAAGGGCAGTATTACCTTTACGACCTTCAAGGTGAAGAGATTAGTATTCTTTTTTCAATTGAGGGATATAAAGACGTTAGTGTATGGATGGACATTAGATCTGGTAGTGCAAATATCTTAGAGGTTGAAGTAGAGAAGGGTGACGGAGATATCAAATTAGATTTAAGAAAACAAATTGCAGAACCTTGGCCTCCAAATTATGCTCTTGCTCCGATATTCATGATTTCAGCTCTTATTACATTAATGGGAAGTGCTGCAGCATTATTGCAAGAAAATTTTAAAATTGCAATAACTGGATGCTTATTTGGAATTATAAGTTATGGTTTCCTTATAGGCAGCATCTTATCCGTAGTTGCTCTCGCACTATTACTAATTGATTATCAAAAATTTAACAGCAAATGACATCGTGGAAACTAGTAGAAGAATGGAACCACATGGGAAAGTGGAACAAAACAAGTTTTGTTCTTTTATGGGGGTGGCTGTCCTTACTATTATTCAGTCCTTATCTTATAGAAAGTGGAACTACCGGTGATTTAAGTGGAGTCGTTGGGAAATATGATAACAAAGAAGTTATACAAGAGATGAACATCATAGCTAGAGGAATATACTACATTGGAGATTTAAATTGCCACCAATTATCGCATCGATCATATTCATACAATGATAATCAAATGTCTTTTTGTGCTAGAGACACTGGAATCTTTTTGGGTTTAGTTATAGGATTCATGTACGCATCTAGGAAAAGAACTGTACTTACACTGCCCCTAGTTATTGCCGCATTGATCCCTATAGGGTTAGATGGAACTATTCAACTTTTGACAGACTATGAATCTACAAATCCAAAAAGGCTCATTACTGGCTTAATTGCTGGAGCAGTAACAGGTGTGGCAATCAAAATTATAGCGGATTCATTAGATAATAAATAATTACCACTCAATTTCAGTATCGCAATATGGACAGTTGGGGATTTTATCAGGCACTACTCTATAGCATGTTTTGCAAAGCCGTCCTGGATTGTATATTTTTTGGTATGCAAAGATACCAACAACTGCTAGAACGAATATTAATACTAAAACTACTGTAAATATCATGATTAGCGTTTAAGTTCTTCTCCTACATATTGCTTCATCGATTTTGGATTTAAAGTATTCCAAAAGAAATTAAAATCTTTCTGATTGAACGAACCAATCATAGATAATATGGATAAGAATAGTAAACCTCCAAGTCCCGATAGGAATAGTAATTCAAACCACCTATCTACTGTAATTGTTTCTTGAACTTGCCACATAATTAAGCCAACTAGTGTTGCAACAAATATTTGCACAAGGAAATTAGCTTTTGGTAGAATATTCAAATATTTATAACACAGAATCCTTAATGAGATTCCTACAAGAATTTCTGAAATTAATACTGCATAAGCTGCACCTTCGCCACCTAATCCAAAAAGATTTTCTAAGCCCAGTTGGGGAATTCTTTTAGGTACTAAAATAAGCATTAATATTATGCTCAATATTGAAGAAAATATACTCAAAATCGAAGTTAAATCTGGCCTATCTGAACCTCTTAAAGCAACAGACCATGGACGATTCAAAACTCTTACTAGAGCAACTAAAGCTAATATTTTTAATATATTTGAAGCAGACAAAAATTCTTTACTAATAAATACTAAAATAATTTCACTTGACCAAACAATTGTCATAGCTACAAGAGGAATGCAAACCATAGCTACGTACCTTTCTGCATCGTGAACTAATGTTGTGATTTCTTTATCTTTCCTATTAGAGTGCAAATTGGAGATTGCTGGTAATAGCATGCCTTCAATTGCCAAAGCCATAGTTCCAATGAACAAAGCTATCCTTTGGACTCCAAAATAAAGTCCTACCTGATATTCTGTCCAAAATATGCCTATGAATATTTTATCAATATATTGCTTTAGAACTCCAAAAATAGAAGCCGCAGCAACAGGTAATGCATAAATTTTGTATGAATTGAAAGTCTGAGAATCTGGTTTAGATATTGGGAAATCCCTGAAATACCAAAAAGAAAGGAGACCTATTACCACAATTCCTATTAGGTAAGCACGAGCTAACCAAATAACTCCTAAACCCATGAAAGCTGCTGCAATAAAAATAAAAGACCTAAGTGTTGTACCTATTATGTTAGGTATGGCTACTCGTGCGCTTTGTTCAAGTCCACTAAAAGTAGCTGGCATTATTCCAACAATTAAAAATACAATATAGTAAAGAACTACAGTAAGCAACAAGCCAGGTGTTTGTATATCGTAAATTTCCTTACCTAAAAAACCAGTCCAAAACCAATATGATGATATAAATGTAATAAGCATAAGTGAAATTAAAAAAAGTCTAATCGATAAAAATGTCCCAATACATTTACCTAGATCAAGACCTTCACTGATTCTTTTAACATGAGCCATTTTGAATCCAAAGAATGCTATGAAAGTAAAAGAACCAACAATGCTTAAAGCAAAGCTAAACTCTCCTATTGCTGAGGCTCCCATTTTCCTTGCAACAAATAGCAATGCAATCCAACCGATTATTGCATTCACATTTTCTGCTGCAAAGAGCAAAGCTATCTTGCGAGAGGTTGCCATTGATACTGCACAGTAGATGGGATTTAAAGCAAGACCTCTTGGGGGTATTGTGAGCTCGAAACTAATTGTAGCCGGTGTTTTAGCATTAGATGATTTGAAGACTCCTAAAAGGAGTGAAAAGAAGATTGTAGGTGGAGCTGGGGTATATTCTAGTATATCATCTAGCTTTTTTACTAAAACGGCATTAATTGCTGCAATTGGTAATGATTTTCCTAATCAAATAGTTGATAAATTAGGCAGTAAAGAAATTAATTTAGATTGTGTTAAAAAATTAGAATACCCTACATTTCATTGGTCAGGTGAATACATAGGTGACATGTCACAAGCCATAACTCATGAAACAGATTTTCAAATTAATGACCACTATGATTGGGAAGTAAATGAAGATTATAGAAAAGTAAATTTTACCCTTTTATGTAATAATGACCCCAATATTCAAGATAAGGTCTTAAAACAAATGAAATCTAAAGTGATTGCATTAGACACAATGAACCTATGGATTGACATACAGAAAAATAAATTGGATGAGGCAGTCTCAAATATTCAACTTTTATTTCTAAATGATGCAGAAGCTCAAATGTATTCACAAGAAAACGATTTAGACGAAGCTGCACAAATTCTGCTTAGAAAAGGACCGGAATATGTAATAATTAAACGCGGTGAAAATGGAGCTACATTGTACAATGAAAAAATGAAAAAAGATATCCCTTGCTACAAAATAGATAACTTTGTAGACCCTACTGGCGCAGGAGATACCTTCGCTGGAGCTGCAATGGGCTATCTAGCTGAAACCGGAAAATATGACTACAAAACTCTCGTAAGAGCCATGTATTACGGCTCTGCAGCTGCATCAATTACTGTAGAAGGCTTTGGTACTGAAGCAATAATGAATGCAACAGCAGAGGATGTGACAGAACGCTTCACAAAACTAGTTGGTGGGCCCGGCCGGATTTGAACCGACGACCGCCCGGTTATGAGCCGGGAGCTCCACCAGACTAAGCTACGGGCCCCAGTGGCGCCGCTGATCGGATTCGAACCGATGACCGTCCGGTTAACAGCCGGATGCTCTGACCTGCTGAGCTACAGCGGCACGGAACTCTTCCACTAAACTATGGTTTAAAACTTCTGCTATGGACCAAGAATGTATTTATGGAGCCGTTAATACACCTAAGTGTCCCTAGTAATTATGGTCAGAACAAGGCTAACCACTGGCGGTTTTGCTGAACCTGTAGTTGCTGATACTGCGAAAAGTTTATCAAAAATGGGACATCGCGTAATACTTCTAGCATGGGACCGAAATGCTAAGGGAGAAGAGACTGTAACCACTGATTGGGGCACTATTTGGAAGTACCAAGAAGAATGCTCATTGAATAATCCGTTATCTTTTGTAAGAAAACTACCCGGTTTTCTAAGATGGAGTACTTGGCAAATATTAGCTTTCCAAAAAATAGAAACTGATATAATTTTACATTACCATGATTTGGATACTTTGATTGGAGGCGTTTTTACATCTAAAATTGGGGAAATGCCTCTAGTTTATGATTGTCATGAAAATTACCCGGGACTAGTCAAAGGCGCTATCTCATCTAGAGGTGCAACGCTTTTACACAAATTAGAAGCATTTCTTCTAAAATATTGTTCTGGAATTATGGCTGCTGGCCCTGCAGGATACGTTAGACTAAATGATATGGTAAATATTGGCTCAAATGCTCCATTTAGTGCTGACGAGGATGAAGCATTTAAAGTTCTTAGTAAGCCTCAAAGTGAATTTTTGAACACGAGAATAACGCGTGTGGGAAATGCAAAAAGATTAGATTCATATCCAATTAGTCGTATTGAGAAAAGAAAACGAGGTGAAAAATTTAGATTATTATACATTGGTGTTCTAGAAAAGCATCCTTCACGAGGTATCTTAGAAACGGCAATAACGGTTAGCAAAATGAAAGGAATTCAATTTGATATTGGAGGGTTTGGAACATTAGTACCTACTCTAAAAAAAGTCTGTGAAAAAATGGGAAATGTAAATTACATTGGCTCGATACATCCAGATAATGTTCCCTTGCAAACTATCGAATCTGATGCTGTTCTAATGGCATTAGATCCTAAGAATGATAACAATCGTATGAGCGCCCCAAATAAACTCTTTGAAGCAATGTCTGCAGGAGTTCCAATAATAACCTGCAAAGAATTACTGATGGGGCAGTTTGTAGAAAATGAAGAAATAGGATTAACATTTGAGTGGGGTAAATGGGATAGGCTTAAGGCTGCAATAATGAAATTAGTCTATGATAAAGAATTACATACAAAAATGGGCAAAAGAGGAAGAAAACTCGCTGAAAAGACTCACAACTGGGATAAATGTGAAGAGAGAATTGAGTCTTTGTATCGTTATGTAAAATTAAATGGAACTAATCTTCCTTGATAGCAACAGGCTCAATATCTACTTGTCTAATTAATTTGTAACCTTCAATAGATTCTAGATACGAAGAATTATTATTCAACTCCATATCAACAATATGTGCTGGAAAATTAGCACCGGAAAGTGTGTAGAGTCTTGGACGGCCTGCAAAACGAGGATTAATCTCTGAAACCTTATCGCCCATCAAATCTACTGAAAAAATACCAACTGGGTTCTTATCAATCATATTAACTGCATTTTTTGCAATGTTCACAACATTATCTAATTTAATCGTTTTAGCCATGCGAACATCGCCAGTTACTCCTGTAGGCGATATAGCCTCATGAATGTAACCCAACCTTTCTAGCATTCCCATTCCGCAAAGATTAGAATTTCTATCATAAATCAAAGTAACATTATAATTTCCTCCATCAAGGTATTCTTGAGCAATCCACGATGAGGAAAAACCTCTTTTTTTCCAATATTCTATCCACATCCATCCAAATTTCGAGTCTGATACTATAAGGGACCCTTTGCCGCCGGCTCCAGTTTTTGGCCTTAGCCAAACAACTTTTTCAGAAGAAATTGCAATTTTTAAATCTGCCTCATTAGACACCTCAAAAGTTTTTGGTGCCAAGTCTCCTATCTTCTTAGCGGTAAGTGACTTTGAAAGTAAAATTTCAACTGTTTCGTGTGAAGGCAAAAATAAAGGAGATTTTATTTGTTCTCTAATTTTACTGATGAATCCTACTTCAAAGTCTGGATTAGGAATTATAATATCTATATTTTCTTTAGTAATAATTTCATTTACGCGATTAATGTATTCCTCACTTCCAGCTCTAGGGGCTTGGAACACTTTATTGTAGTATTTACAACTTTTACTTACTAGAAAAAAATTGTCCCGATCAGCTTCAGTTGCAAAAACATTAATTTTAGCCTGATTCAGACTAAAAGCTAAGTCCATTCCAATTGCACCTGCAGCTCCGGTCAGTAATACATTAGCCATCAATCTTAGGTAAATGCCTCATTATTTATAATCTAAGGCTCTTAGAAATTAAAATCTAAAACTTGAGTCTCGAATGTTTGCAAATTTACTGCAACTGCCCTACATGGATCTGGTTGAAAACCCATCATCTTTTGGTAATCTGTTTGAGACTGCCATGTCCCTGGATTTATCATCAATACTCCATTATACTTTTCAACACCAAAAGAGTGTACATGCCCAGTAACAAAAATATCTGGAATGTCGTGAATTAACATATAATCTTGCTTCTCAGGAGCCAACGGAGTTTTAGCCCCATAAATAGGTGCTAAATGTCTCCTTTTGAGTAATTCTTTCATCATCCCCATTGGATTATCATATGATAAATCTCTCAAACTTACCAAATCATCTAGTGATTTACCATGGTAGCACATCGTCTTCACGCCTGCCAAATCTAGAAGAACAGGATTAGCTGTGAATGTTAAATTATCTCCAAAATTCTTAACCACTTTATCTGGAAGAGGTAACTGAGGTTCCATTAATCTAACTGCATCGTGATTTCCAGGCATAATTACAGTTTGGATTTCAGTTGGAATTCTATTAACTGACTTTGAGAGTTCAGCATATTGTTCCCAAACATCAGTGATTGAAAGATCCGCTTCTTGACCAGGATAAGAATCAATACCATCTACCGCATCCCCAGCAATGATCAAATAACCAGGATTAGGAATCCATTCCTTATGGTAATCAACGTCACCATTAAGCCAGGATATGAATTTATCCCATTCTTTTTCTTGAAATGTACCACTACCTAGATGAACATCTGAGATAAATAAAGCAATATGAGGCTCCTCGGCACGAGAAACTTCACGATATCTACCCAAATGAGGCCTAACTATTGGCGAATTAACAAATAAAACATTTCCTTGTCTACTAAGCTTGCCAGAAACTCCGATAACTTCATCCATTATCAAATTAAGATTTTCCTCGCTTGACTCTTGAAGCATAACGTTAATTCTTCCACCTCTGTCTTCAAGAGTTACACGAGTTCTTCCGTTATTGAAAGTTTGAATATCTGCAACCATTCCAATAATTTTATTTTCTTCATCTGGACTTAAGTTTGAAGTGTCCCTTATTGCATCACGCATAGATGGATCTCTTCTAACTAATTTAGATAAATTTTTGAATCTATCATTGAATAATGAAACAAAGCTTTCCAATTTCCCATCTGACATACTTTTCTGTATTTGTCTTTCGATAATTACTGGAGGAATATCCGCAACTTTCTTCCTTTCAATTACTTTTGGAGCGTCAATAACTTCCTCTTCTACCAAATCTGAAATACCAAGAAATAATTTAGGCTCCGTCAATGAAGTAACTGTTCTCTCAAGAAGGCCAATTCCTTCTGGATGGTTAGAAATGTGGTTTACTAACTCAGGAGACGGCATTAACTTACGTTCAGAAAGCCATGCAATTACTTCTTTATCATTAACGGACAAGAAATATAGAAATAGGATATCAAATAAACCCTTTTGCTAGCATCACAATGTATATCTAAAATGATTATATTTTATCAAAAATGGAACGAAAAAAAAGACTATAAAAAGTATTTTTTTTTACGGAACCTCCCGCAAGTTTATAGCGAGTTGGCTATATGCTAAGTTCCACTTATTGTGAATTTGATTAATATGGATAAGGAGTTAAACACGGCCAAACGCAATGTTTTCGATAGACTTATACACGATGAAAGAATTTTTAAAAATCGTGAATCTCTTTCCACATCATATGTGCCTTCTGAATTCCCACATCGATATGATGAAATCAATGAGGTTGCAAATATTTTAAAAACTGCTTTTTACGGATCAAGACCTTCCAATATTTTGATTTATGGCCAAACTGGAACTGGAAAAACGGCCATAGCTAAATTCATATGTAAGCAACTAAAAGAAAAAGCTAAAAACGAGAATGTCAAGATAAATACAGCTTACATTAATTGTAAACAAACAAACACCCCTTATGGAGTTTTAACAAACATCGGAAAAACCTACTCTGCTGAATGGGAAAAACAAATACCAAGTGCTGGATGGAGGATCGATAAGGTTTATTCTTCATTAAAAGAAAAAGCCGATGAAAATGGGGGAATTGCAATCGTCATCTTAGACGAAATTGATACTCTTGTTTCTAAAAATGGTGATGAAATACTCTACCATTTAACAGGTTTGAATTCTGATTTAGACAATTCCAAAATATCCATAATTGGTATTTCTAATGATGCTAAATTTACTTCATGGTTGGACCCTCGAGTTAAATCAAGACTTGGAGAAGAATCTCTTACTTTTTCGCCGTATAACGCACCACAAATAGAAGATATACTCATTCAACGGGCAAGAACTGCTTTCAAAGAAAATACTGTTGATCCTATTGTAATGACATACTGTGCTAGTAAAGCTGCCCAAGAACACGGAGATGCTAGAAAGGCAATTGATTTACTCAGGATTGCTGCCGAATTGGCCGAA
>MIZA01000017.1 GCA_001875345.1 Marine Group III euryarchaeote CG-Epi1 | reverse complement strand
ATCTATTGAATCAAAGTTCTGCTGAAATAATTTTTCCTGAGCAAGATAAGAATTTAATGTTTAATGCCAGTGCAATATTTTGTATAGCAAAATCATCTGTAATTATTGTTCCCTTACATTGGTAACCAAGTGCTATTATGTCAATGTCCACTCTAGATAAAACATCAAAATCACCAGTTTCTTTTGCTTGTTTTTGTACTATTTCATAAGAGGATTTTTCAGCTTTCATTATTTTTAAGTTTGTAGCAAGCATATTTTCAAAGTACTGTTTACTCTGTTTGTTAACAATTTCATTTTTGATGCCTGGTACTGTAGCAAATTCCCCATTAGGATGTTTTTGAGTTAAAAATGCGCATGTGTCTAGTACAATCACATTCACCTATAGTAATCAGAATAAATAGGTTTAATAAATTCCTAAAACGGGGCGACAGTTTACAGCCCGCCAGATAAAGGGTTTTGATAATGAGTTAAAGCTAGCATCAACTAGCCAGTCTGGAGAATTGAACATTATTTCACCCCATCTTATTCCTCTTTTTGAATATTTCATCATTTTCCCCATTTGTTTATCCCAATTTTTTTCATATTCATCCAAACTGGAATCATGGATAATGTGGTTTGCAATTGCTTGTCCAGCAACACGCCCTCCAATCATTGCCGTTGTTATTCCAGCTCCATTAGACGGAAGGACCATCCCAGCAGAATCTCCTGCTAACATGTAATTACCTTTTGTGAATTGGCTTATGGTTCCAGACATTGGTAGTGCTCCACTACCTTTGTAGGTAATTTTACCATCAAATCTAGCGAAAAATTCCTCGGCTTTAGTTTTCAAATTTACATCTTTAGCATATTTCTTTTGAATTCCAATTCCAATATTTGCGCCATTTCTTTTTGGAATAACCCACGCGTAACCTCCAGGGGCGGTTGATCCAAAGTATAAATCAACCTGATCATCAAAGTTGCCTTCAATTAACATAAATTTGACAAAAATATTAAGTGATTTTTCGTCCCAGTGCTTTGCCCTTAGAGGGTCATGGGGCCCACCACAGCCAACTATTATTTTGCCTTCAAATTCATCGCCGTTGGCTAAACGAATGATGTTACCTTGGATATCAACAACCTTTGATTTTGTCAGAAATTTAGCACCTGCTTCTTTTGCTAAATCAACAAGAGCTTGATCATGAACTGGTCTTTCTAAAATCTTACCTCGAAATGGATAAACTAATTTTTTACCAGATGGAGTTACCAAACCCATCTTTGTAGTTCTTCTGGATACGGCTTCTTCAGGTAGATTGAACAGATCATCAATTTCAGGTACATGAGGGCATAATTTTCGAAGTTGATTGTTGGTAGGTACTAATTCACCACACTGTAATGGGCTGCCAATTTTCTCTCTACTATCTATTACTAATACTTTAACGCCTTCAAGAGCAGCATATCTTGCAACAGTACTTCCAGCAGGTCCTCCTCCAATAACTATTGCATCCCAGCTTTTTTCCACATTGTCTATTAACCTTGCTAAAATATAGTTTGGTTGAAATAATAAGTATCATAAAGGGCTCTGCATCGATATTAATGTGGATGCAATCATTTTAGCTGCTGGAGAGGGTGCTCGTCTAAAGGGATGGACAAGTGATAAACCTAAAGGTATGATTACTCTTGGGAATGCTCCAATCTTAGAGCATATTGTTCAGGGTTTATCAAAATCAGGTATTCAAAAAATTAATATGGTTGTGGGATATCGCAAGAATTTAGTGATGTCTTACTTTGGTGATGGAAGTAAATTTGGCATCAAGATAAACTACATTGAACAGTCCACATTATCAGGAACTTTGGATGCCTTAAAGCTTGGTTTGAAAGACATAAGCAACCATTTCATTTTAGTTCCAGGAGACAATTATATTTCATCTTCTTCTTTTCTTCCATTAATAAGTAATGAAAAACCAGTTTTGCTTGCGGGAAAAGCAGATAGGTGGTCTAAATGGGGAGAGATTGAGTTTGTGGGTTCCAAAGCAAAGATTACATTTGATAATCCTGAAGCTTTCGGTAGATTACACTTTACTGGAATAATGAAATTAGATATAGATATTGCTGAGAATTTAATTTCTGCAGATGGAAGGCACATAGGTGAAGCGCTTCAAAAAATTGAAGAAGATGTTAATTTTGATGTTATCAGATCGGACTATTGGCACAATATTGTTTACCCTTGGGATTTGATTGATGGAAACAGGTTAGCACTTCAAAATCTGTTCTTGTCCAAATCTGGAAAAATTGAAAGAAATGTAACACTTAAGGGTCCAATTTCTATAGGTTCAGGTTCTGTAATTTGTTCAGGAAGCTATCTTGAAGGTCCAATATCAATTGGAGATAATTGTGTGATTGGACCTAATACTTTTGTTGGTAGCTCGGTATCCATTGGTGATAATACAAGAATTGGAGCTTTCTGTGAAATCAAAGATTCAATATTAATGTCAGATTCAGTTATCGGAAGCTATAACTCTATCGTTGGAACCGTTGTAGGGAATGGAACTGAAACAGGCACAAATGTAATAGCTAATCCAAGTAACAGGCAAGTTACATACTTAGATCATACAGTTTCTCTGAGCAACAGAGGATCTATGATCGGGAATAGATGCAACATAGGCAATAGAGCAGTTCTTGATGGCGGTTCAATTCTTCTGGAAGGAGCCACTATTGGTGAGGGAGAAGTTTATAACGCAGACTTCCAAGGAGATACTATCTGATGTGCGGCATCGTGGGCTATACAGGTAATAAGCCAGCTCAAGAAATTGTTATTGATTCCTTGAAAAAGTTAGAATACCGGGGTTATGATTCTTCAGGCATAGCTCTGCATGAAGGTGAAATAGTTTTTTCAAAGAAGGAAGGCCCAATTGCTAATTTAGAGTCTGTTTTAGATTCATCTAATTCTAAAATGGCTATTGCTCACACTAGATGGGCTACTCATGGAGTTCCTTCTGATGTTAACTCTCATCCCCATCTGAGTAATGATGGTAAGATAGCTGTTGTTCATAATGGCACTATTGATAACTATTTAGATATCAAATCGAGTTTAGAGAATGAAGGTTTTAACTTTTTGAGCGAATCGGATACTGAAGTCATACCGAATTTATTGTCTAAATATTATGAAGGAGATTTAGTTAAAGCAGTGAGTAAAATATTAGATGAGATTGAGGGAATATACACTATAGCAGCAATACATGTTGATAATCCTGAGCAAATTGTTTCGGTTAGAAATGAAACACCTTTAGTAATTGGCTTGGGTAATGAAGAAAATTATGTAGCTAGTGATATTTATGCAATTTTAAAATATACTCAGCAAATCATTTATCCTGATGACCATCAAATAGTTAGTGTTTCTCCAAAAGATGTAAAAGTATTAGATCAGAACTTAAATGAAGTTAAATTTGAAGTTGAAACTGTGGAAAAGTACACTGAAGTAGCTGAAAAAGGAGGTTTCGAACATTTTATGCTTAAAGAGATTTTTGAGCAGCCTAAGGCATTACAAGATTCTCAGACCGAATTATTTGTCAACTCTCCTCTTGATAATCTTGATTTAAATTGGAAAATAGGCAGTATTTCTGTAGTTGCTTGCGGTACTTCATACCATGCAGGTCTTGTTGGAAAATATGTAATTGAGCAGTTAACTGCAATTCCAGTTTCAGTTCATTATGCTTCAGAATTTAGATACGCAGCACCAGTTCAAGGAGTAGGTGGACTTATGTCTTCAAGACCTTTAGTCATCCTAATTTCTCAAAGTGGTGAAACTGCAGATACGCTTGCTGCAGCTCGGGCTGCAAAACAACAGGGTTGTCATACAGTTGCAATTTGTAATGTTCCAGGTAGTAGAATAACTAGAGAAGTCGACGGAGTAATCATTACAAAGTCTGGACAGGAAATAGGCGTTGCTGCCACTAAGACTTTCCTGACACAGATGCAGGCACTTTACGCACTTGCTATGCACCTTGCTTTCCAATCTGGGTCCATAGATCATGTAATGCTGAAAAATTGGGAAAATGAGCTAAGAGGAATTCCTAGTAAGATTACTCAGCTTCTTAATTCTTCTGAGTCTATCAAGGAGCTAGTTCCTCACATTTCAAAGGCCAAATCAACATTTTTTATAGGTCGTAATATCAATTATCCACTCGCTTTAGAGGGTGCTCTTAAGCTTAAGGAAATTTCATATATTCATGCAGAAGGGTATCCTGCTGGAGAACTTAAACATGGTCCGTTGGCACTACTAAGTTCAGACACTCCAGTAATTGCAATAGCTATTCAAGACCATACTTATTCAAAATTAATATCAAATATCGAAGAGATATCTGCTAGAAGTGCTCCAGTAATTACGGTTGCACAAAAAGGAGATAAACAGGCCTTGAGAGTTTCGGATCACGGTTTTGAGTTACCCGAAGTAGATCCAGTTCTATCTCCATTCCTAGTTGCTGTTTTTGTTCAATTATTATCGTATTATGTGGCGCACGATTTAGGGAAAAGTATTGATAAACCAAGAAATTTGGCAAAGTCAGTTACTGTTGAATAATTAACTATTTAATTCTTCAAGACTTTTGAGAGCAAAAATAGTGTGTAAAGCAGTTCCAATATGTAATGCGTCTTCGTCAGCTTTGAACATGGGATGATGTACACTGTATGTTGCATCGATATCAGGATTATTCATTCCCAATACTACAAAACAACCTTTTACTTTTTCTGTGTAGTAGGCAAAATCTTCTCCTCCCATTACAGCATCTAAGTCACTGACATTTTCATCTCCAAGAAGGTCAATCCCTATTCCTTTTGCAAATTTCCACATATCTGAATCATTGACAGTTGGCGGGTAATCATTTCCAACATATTCAACAATAGCTTCACAACCGTGGGTTTGAGCTATACCTTCAGCAATTTCTTTGACTCTTTTCTGAAGTTCCCTTAGGCCATCCATGGTAAGAGATCTTAACGTTCCCTTAACAATTACGTCTGAAGGTATTACGTTTGATGCATTGCCTCCGTTTATTACAGTGATACTAACCACACCGGAATCTAATGGATCTAGCTCCCGAGAGACTATTGATTGCAGATTAGTAATAATTCTAGCTGAAGTTAATACTGGATCTTTAGTCAATTGAGGAACTGCAGCATGTCCTCCAACACCTTTAACTGTAAGATTAAGAGATGAGGTTGCAGCTAAGAATGTTCCTTCCCTTGATCCAATTTGGCCGCTAGGCATTTGTGGCCAAACATGTAATCCAAATATTCTCTCGACGTCAGGGTTTTTCAGAGCACCTTCCTCTCTCATTAGTTTACCACCAGCACCGCCTTCTTCTGCTGGTTGGAACAGAAGCTTTACAGTTCCGTTAATTTGGTCTTCTTTTCCTTTTAGTAGTTTAGCAGCACCAAGAAGCATAGATACATGACAATCATGACCGCACGCATGCATTTTCCCATCTATTTTACTTTTGAATGATACATCAGTTTCTTCATGGATTGGTAGCGCATCCATGTCAGCCCTTAATGCTACACAAGGGCCATTTCCATTACCAATGGAAGCAAGGACTCCAGTTTCTGCAATAGGGTGTTTGTATGATATTTCTAATTTGTCAAGTTCTCGTCTAATAAGCTCACTTGTTTTAAACTCTTCATACATCAGTTCAGGGTGTTCATGCAATTCCCTTCTAATGCTGATAATCCAATCAGATATTGACATTGATTCGTCTTTTATCTTATGATAGTCCATATTCTTCCAATCAAAGCTGTTTAATATTATTTATCAGGCATTTTCATGATTATTACATCACCATTGTCAAACCAAATAGGAAATTTGTTATTATCTGTGAACTTAGTCTTGGCTTCACCTGTCAGTTCCTCTGCGGGATCCCATTGCAAAAGAGCAACTCCTTTTTGCATTTCTTCGGATAAAAGAACATAGGTAACATCTTTTCTTCCAGCTTGCGGTGTTGGCAAATCTTTACCGGCTAGGATAGATTGCTCGGTATTGCCATTAATGACGGTAGCGCCATTTTCCCATGTTGCATTTGTTTTAGTTAATCCAAAAGTTAAACTGCTTAATCTGTGATCGCTGGCGACAAGGCTGTTTTCTTCAGCAAAGTTAAACCACAAGATACCATCAATTTCTTTTTGACTACTGCCTTCTTGGAATCCTCCCATTACGGAAGGTGGAGGATATGCACCCCATGCACATCCAAGCAAAAGAATTGTGAATGCCGCAGTAACATATTTCCTTTTTTTGGTTTCGAATCCTATAATAAAATATTGAAAACTTATTCCAATCATTAGAGCAACTGGAGCTAGCAAATAAGGTGCATGTCTGTAAGCAATTAATAGATGAGATCCAGTTACAGCACCTATTGTAGCTAACCCAAGTATTGGTAGCAACCAACCCCAAAGTAACCAACTATTCTTTTTTGACATAACAAAACTAGGAACACAGGCTAGCGACATGATTGCTAGATTGACGCCTAAGTATGGAGTTGCTTCAAAATCAACAGGAATGTCTGTTCCAGGTACGCCTTTCCATAGAACTAGCATGATTAGAATAAATACTCCAACAAAGGAGGCCACAGTACGTTTCAAATAATTATTATGGCTTATATTTTCACTAAAATTAGGTAAATTGAGCTTATCTTTGATTAACCATAAAATAGTAAGGGATATAAATGGAATTAGAGTTAACACAAGTGTCGTTGGAATGTTTTCGGGTAGAAAATCAAAAGCACTGTCGTCTAACATTTTTCTGAAAGACTTTGCATAAATTAACCAGTAAATTGAAATCGGTAGTGACATCAATCCCACAACCATAATCCCTTCAGTACCTATTTTTTTATTTCCTGCAGCAATTTCTACAATCAATATCCCTAATATTGCTGCCATTAACAAAAGTAAAGTGAAATGATGTGTAAGCAGTAGGGCAAAGAATGAGAATTTTGCCATGTTTCCCCATGGATTTCTTTTCAGTGGATTAATAACCCATATTGTGTCATCTTTCAGTATTTTGATCCAATTTAATATCAGGACAAATCCTAAAGTTTCAGCTAATCCGCCAGGCATAGGATGAGAGTTCGCATATACTACTCCAAATGTAACTCCGTAAAATGCCGAACCAAATAACGCAGGTGTAAATCCTGCAAGCTCTTTCCCAATAATAAATAGTATTGGAATAGCCAACCCAGAAATTAAAGGAATGAACCAAGTTAAGGAAGTGTAGTAAGACACATCAAAAACTAAAGCTATAGTTGCAGTTAATATTTGCATTCCTTGGAAATCAGGATATGCTCTTCCCCAGCCAATATAATCTTCATTTAGCATCATTCCATTTTCTACCAAATATCTGGTTAAGTACAAATATTCTCCAGAATCGCTTCCCCATATTGGCCAGTCATACTTGTGCACAAATCTGAGTAAAATAGTTAGTGAAAATACCGAATAGAGCATATGCCTTTGGTAATTTTTAATTCTCATTTTGAACCCCAGCAACTAGCATAGTTATTTCAGCAATTAAAACAAAAGATATAAGAAAAATCATGTTTAGAATCATGGATGGTTTCGGTGTTGCTACTATTGCTATAAACAAAATTAAAGTATATATGTATTTTCTTCCGTCTTTACGGCCTTCTACCATTCTATTAATGAGCAAAGTGAACACAGGCGTACTAATCAATAATCCTGTGAATAGTGTAGTTGAAATTATTATTTTAATTGTTTCATACACAGACAGATTTTGAATTACTATTTCGCTATCAGCTAGTAATAAATCGAGAAAATACGGTGTTACTAAGAAAAATCCTGTACCACATCCTAGTAAGAAAAAAGTTTGACCAATGATAAAGCTATATCCAATATTATTTTTTTCAAAATCAGTTAAACCTGTCCTTGAGAAATTGTATATTGAAAGCAGCCAAAGTGGAGAAGAGAATATGAGACTTAATACCAAACTAAGGAAAATTTTGGTTTTGAAAAATTCTACTGGACTGTAAGTACTTAAATCATTAATATCTAGACTAACGGCTTCTAGTATGTTAACGATTAAATCAGATGCAAAAGAGATAATCATCATCATTACGATTACATTAATTATGAAAGGCAATAGTAAATAAGTTCTTAGCTCCTCAAGATGGCTTGAAAGTGGGCTGCTTATGTCTTTTGATTCTGCCACTAACTGGCTAAGGTCGGGGGCTTAAAAGGCGCCTTGTATGGCCAACTATGAAGATTCTACAGGGGTGTGTCAGATATCCTCCAGCTCCCGGTGGTGCTGAAACTGTAGTAAAAGCATATTCTGAAGGTTTAAGGGACTTGGGACATGATGTAGAGGTAATAACAACGGACTTGTATACAGAGACTCCTTTTGTTAAGAAAGAAATGCCTTCTGAAGTTAATGGAATTAATGTTACTAGACACAAGGCCTACACGGTTTCTGGTGAGGCACATTATGTCTTAGCTCCAGGCATGGTTCAGTCTTTTCTGTCAAAGAAGGCAGATATAATTCACACACATTCATATGGTTATTTTCAAAATCACGCAGGTTGGATTCGTGAAAGATTTCAATCAACACCATGGGTAATCACGCCTCATTTCCATCCATCATGGTCGATGTGGGGAGGGGCAAAGAGGAAAACACTTCGAGAATTCTACGATACAGTAATAGGAAAAGGAACTATGGAGTCTGCCGATCTGATTACTTGTGTAAGTAAACATGAAAGAGATATGCTCGTTTCAGAAATAGGTATAAGTGAGGATAATATCAAAATAATTTATAATGGAATAAATTGGAACGATTGGCAGATTTTGCCAGATAAAAATATATTTCGTAAGCAATATCCAGATATTTCAGATAAGTTTGTCTTGTTCGCAGGTCGTTTAGCTACAAATAAGGGTCTCTCGGATTTAATTTCAGCCATGGATTTAGTAAATCAAAAATCTGTAGATTTGGTCATTACTGGGGCAGACATGGGGCTTGGTAAACAGTTAGAGAAAGAGGCCTCGGAAAAGGGAGTAAGGATGCATCGTTTAGGCCACATTGATGACGAAACTTATCGTTCGGTGCTAGCCGCTGCAGAGATGTTGGTTTTGCCTTCTGAATATGAAGCGTTTGGTATCGTATTACTAGAGGCAGCAGCTGCAGAAACTGCAGTAATAGGTACGAATGTTGGTGGAATTCCCGAAGCAATGTCTCCAGGTAATAATGGGCTAATTGTTGAATACAATGATGTTGATAATTTATCTAAATCTATAGCTACCTTACTAGATGATGCCAAAATGTGTAAGGAAATGGGTAAAGCCGGTAGAGTTTGGGCTAAAAATTTTTCTTGGGATTCGATTCTTAAAGAGTTAGAGCAGGAATATAGTTCTATAATCAGGTAAAACAATATATATTTCATCCATTATAGTAGATTGTGTCAACAAATCGTGATTTCTTTATGACTATACCTGACGCATATCAAGAAGATTGGGAATTATTTATAAAAAAAGCTGATTTAGATGAGACATATCCAGCAGATATATTGCTTGACTTTATGCGCGAATTTGTCGAAGAACATCGTAGTGAATTGGTTGAAGAGTCTGAGGATAAACCAAAGAAAGTTATAGTTAAGAAAGCAGCTCCTAAGAAGAAAAGTTTTTTGGCTAGGAAAGCTAAGATTGTTAAGAAGAAGGAAGTTGATGATGACGATGATTCCCCAGATATAACACAAACGCCTAAGTTTAGATTACTTGAGCTTGTTAGGGAAAATGCTGGAGAAGAAGGAATAACTCCTGAAAATTTGGTTGCTAAAGCAGAATCTGCAAATATTCCAAGGCCACGCTTACAAATGAATAAGATGATTAGGCGGGGAATCTTATATATCCATAAAGGTAAAGTACACGTAACCTAGATGGTTAAATAAATTCATGGAAATCACACGAGGTCAATGGATAATTATTATCCTCCTTACATTATCGTTCATTGCAACGGCAGGCTTTGTTGCCTTTGGTTTGGCTGCAGTATTATCCTTCGGGCCTGCATATCTTTATCTTAAGTCTATAAGAAATGCCGAGGAAACTGATCGCGAACCGTGGAGTGCTTTGCAGACTGCTTTTGTATGGGGGGCAGTTTCTGGTGTCTTTTATGCTTTAATTCTTAATGGGTTGGGAGGAAGTCTTGTTTTCCTTTATTCTGGAAATGATGCAGATTTAACATTTGTTTTGACAGCAATCATTGTCGCCCCTATTGTAGAGGAATTTGTTAAACCACTCGTACTTTTCCGTAATGCATCAGTAAAAGGAGAAATTGATGAAGTCGAAGATGGTATTGTTTATGGTGCAGCATGTGGATTAGGCTTTGGAGCTACTGAGAATATTTTGTATGGGCTTTCAGAAGGAGCAGTATCAAGTGGTCTTTTAGGAGTCATAATCATTGTAACAGTTAGAACTGTTTCTTCTATTTTATTACACTTGACAGCAAGTTCTTTTGCAGGTTATGGAATTTCTCAATATTTGGTAAAGGGTGCTCCTTTCAGTGTGGTAATAAAATATTATCTTTTGGCAGTTTTAATTCATGCAGCTTGGAACACAGCAGCTGTACTTGGTAGCCCATTAATTCTGATTTTCTCAATATTATTGGCGATAGGCGGTTTAGAGTTTTCAAAGCGTAGAATTCGAGAGTTAGACTTAGAAGGATCTAATATCTCTCCTACATCTCTGCGAGCAGAAAATAATCGTGATGATTGGTGGAATGCCTCTAAAGATAAGTGGGCAAATAAAAGTCAAACACAGACATCCAATACTGCTTCTCCTATATTTGAATCAGGAACCGAAAGTCCTGCGTCTTCGATGTTTCAAAATATAGACTGGAGGCAAACTCTTGGCGGAGTTTTCTTTTTACTTTATATCCTTTCAAATATTATATTTTAATAAGATATAATTTTTTAACGAGTATTATTGGGTAAGAATAGCGGGGCCAGTAGCTTAGCTAGGTAAAGCGATCGGCTCTTAACCGATCGACCGTGGGTTCGAATCCCATCTGGCCCGCCACTATGTGTAGTACAATGGATAGAGTCTTGTTATTCTTCCTTGCTTTTCAATCTTAAGGAAGGCTTTGTCAACTAAGGAATTAACATGGTAATTTACTTTTTGACGGCTCATGTCAAGTTGCTTTGAAATCATTGCTTGAGTTATTCCAGGTGTATTCTTCACTATATCCATAATATTACGTTGAGTTTCGTTTGTAACTAAAGATACTCTTGAAATTTCTTGATTTATTCCCATTGGGAAGAATAATCTCTGCCTTCCGCTACGGTGCGATGTAATGATGTCGTGATTCTCTAGTATGTTGATATGGTGGGCTAAAGTGCCGTTGTGTAAGCTAAATTTATCTTTTAATTGTTTGAAATTTGCACCAGGCTCAGAATATATGTATTTGAGCAATTTTTGCCTTGTAGGTTCATCAGTTAATGTGTCTTTTTGAAGTCTTGAATACATTGGGACAAAGAAAAACTTCAAGCCAAGATATTTCAAATTTTCAGAACGTTTAATTTGATACAAGATACCTGCTATCGTTAAAAGTACTAAACTTCTTCCAGCATTAATTTCTGGAATTTTGATCTCTGTTTCTTGATTAGTATTTGTATTTTCTGAAGATATAACTTTGATCTCAGAATCAATTTGATTTTCAAAAATAACTCCGTCATTTGTTACGACGTTGACAACTATATTCGTTTCTCCAATTTTTGAAGGTTCATATGTTGTCGTTAAAGTCCATGTTTCCAAAAAATCTAACGAATTTATGTTAACTTCTTCTATTATTGTTGTTTCAGAAAAAATAATGAAATTTAAGTCTTCGGCAAAGTATCCTTTGTTTGTTAAAATAGTAGTACATTTTAGATTTTGTCCTATCAATAGTGCATATCTATCACATTCAATTTCTGATATTTCTATTGTAGGAGTTAGGTACCCGAAGACATATGTAATAATTTTATTTTCATTATTATTACTGATTTCTATGTTAAATTGGCTTCCACCTTCACGTGGAATATTCTGAAGAGGTTCAACTTTAATTTCTACATATTTTATAGTATTAGGTTCAATTTCAATTGTTGAAATACCATCAATACTTGATATGAATGTTGAAGAGTAGATATAATTGAGAGTGTAGGATTCTTTGTAAAAGCCTTCATTGCTGATTCCTATAGTCAAAGTTTTTTCATTTCCATCGTCAAATATAATAGACGGCGCAGTTATCCCTTCAATTGTACTAACTATTGTATTATCATCAATTATAGAGAATTTTACTTCGTCCATATTAATCAGAGATATTATATTTCCTTTGAATTGAGTTTCAGTCGACAATAATACTGATTCCTCCTCACTAGTTATTTGAATGATGTAATGATTATTTGTTAGTTCTGCTATTGAATATTCTGTTGAAATGATCAATTCATTTATCTCTTCAGTATGTAGTAATATTTGGATATCATTATCCTCAGTATCAATAGTAACTGTATTTTGTTGCTCTTTTAAATCAATGTCGATTTGGCCATAATTATAATTTGAAACTGAAATAAAGTATGTGTTTTCTTCAAAAAATAGATCATTGTCAATTATTGTAGTTTTAAGACTTAAGAAGTAATGACCAGGTTCTAATGCTTCATCTATACTTATTACAATTATTTGGCTCTCTCCAGATTCAATACTTGGAAGTGTGGCATATGAATCTATAATGCCATTTTGATTGAAGATATCCGCAACCAAACTAACATTCCCTAATTGTTGATCAAAGCTACCTGTGTTCTCTATCTCAATGTTAAGTTCATTCTTTTCATTAATTCCAAAGAAGTAATTTGGTTGTGAATGTATAGTTAATGAATGCTTGATTGTTAGCTTTTCTAGGTGTATTCCGTTCAGTTCCCAGAAATCTTCAGAATCTGAGTTAATATCTTTACTTCTAAGTAATACAAACACGGTGGAATCTATCGGAATTTCTAAATTAATTTCTTCTTCCTGATCGATTGAGTGAACCTCTATCCATTCAGTTCCGTATATTTCAGAAGAATTAAATTCTGTGGTGATTGAAATTGTATAATTAGCACTATTTGTTTTTTCACTTTGGTATTGCAAAGAAATAATTGATTCAGAGTGGCCTAATGTGTCAAATGGCCCTAATACAACGCCAGTATCATATGAATTCTCAATGTTTTTTAGTTCAATTGCATCCTTTTCTGTATCATATACCCAATTTGCATTGTCTTCTGGGTCATAATAGTAATCAACTATTAAATCTTCAAGCCTATATTCTTCATAATCATAAAAAGTGAATTTTTCGCTGTAGAAATATTGTTGGATGATATCATCACTCTCTGTCAATAGAGATAAATTGAAAGTATATTCTCCAGAATTTGGAATTATAAAACTAAAATTATGCATGTAATTTGAGTTTGAATCAATGTCAAAGAAAGCAATTGTATCTGTCAAAGGTAAATCTTCTGTTAAATCTTCACTGTATATTGATATCATCAAATTACAATTGATTTCAGAATTGTCATAGTTCTCAATTTGTATTTCAATGACATTTTGCTCTTTACTATTTAGGTGTTCTATTCCGACAATATTCAAATTACTTTCCTCAGCCTTTGCCGGAACGAGTGCAAAGAGTATAACTATCAAAGACGCAACCAAGAGTAAGTGTAGATGTCTCTTTGCACTCATATTACACATATAACTTTGTAGTATTAATAACTATAGGACAATTTTTTGACAATTATTGTGCTTAAGTTTGATTATTATTTACGCATTTATGATTATATAAATTTATTTAGTATATTAGTAAAAGATTGTTAATATTCGTAAACTATTAAATAATGCACCAAATAAGTTATAATATGAGTACTCAAAGCACAGTAGACAAAGTAGTATCAGGAATACCTTTGCTTGTATCTATTTTAGTGCTTTTTGGGGGTGGTGTCTTAGGTACTTGGTTTTTAGTTGAGGAGAATGTTTACTATTTCGCATATGAATCTTCAGAATCTGGTTTCTTGGATGGTAGATCAACCTACGATTATTTTTTGACAGAGATGTCTGTTACAGACACTAATGGCGAATATGATATCGCTTACGGGGAACAGAACTGTAATTGTGAGAATCGAGATGGCGTATTTTTTAATATTAAGCTTCTAATTTACTTAGTTTCATTAAGTTCAATTCTTGGTTTAGGAATTCTATTCGCACGTGAAGCTCCTGCTGTTCAGGATCTTGATTTAGATAACCCTGTTAAGAAAATCATTAGCCCAATGGGTAGGTTTAGTGTTCATGTTTCCACAGTTGTTCTCATAATATTTTTAGCAGGTTATATTGCATTTGGAATTCCTGGAGCTATTGAAGCTGATTATGAGGGCACTCTCAAAGAATGTTTGTATGATTCTAGCATGACAATCGTAGGCAGTCAGGATTGCTTCGTTGACACTGTAAACGATCAGGCTGAATTACACAGTAATTGGTCTCTCGGTTTGGCGCCCTTTATTCTTGTCATTGGCGTATTAATCCCTAGCATTTTCTCAGCATCTTCAGCATTTGATGAGATGAATATAGATCCTAATGCATCATATTCAGATGCTCCATCTGAACCTGAATATTTTTTTGATCCAGATGGTCAAATTTTATTTGATATTAATACCGGTGAGGTAGTGGCTTCCTTTGTTGGTGAGAAAAGAGATTTCTTTTATGATGAAGATGCAATGATATTGTTTGATGAAGGTTCGGGCGAGATACTATTCAGCCCAGATGTTAAAGATAATCAATAATATTATAAATTTAACTTAAATAGATTTTATTATTAATTAGCCTTAATAAACCTATATTTATCATTAAGCTATTACAAAAAAATTGGAAGGCTAGGACCCTCATGGTGTATGAGTGACGACGACCCTAGCTTCTCCCAATCTAATACTTTTTCCTAAGATATATAAAAGGTTCCCAGGTGTAATATTTGTCGTGCATAAATTAGACTTATACAGCAACTAATTTATCTCGCTATTAGAGGGTGTGTTGTGATGAAGCCTAAATCAAATTTGAACGATGGTGAGGAGTTGTTAGGAATTTATCAAGATAATTCTCGCTGGATTGATCGTTTATTTAGTACGGCAAGTAAAAGAACAGTCGGATTCAGTACAGAAATAAACCAATTCTTACCCATTGTTATTGGAAATCTTTACATAACTAATCAAAGAGTAATTTTTGAGGATAAAGCTAGTAAAAATGTTAATTTTTCAATCTTTTACGACAACATTTCACTCATTTCTGGTGACGATGCAAGACTCTTAGTTGCTGGTAACGTGAAGATTCACGTTAAAAAACCAGTTATTGATAATAGGGAATTATATCGCTTTAGCATAAAGACTGGGGAGAATATTGCAGGATTTATAGAGCATAATTTTCTCAACAAATAGTTGGACTATAACGCCATTACCTTACATTAACTTAATATCTTTGGTCGAAGAATACAAAAAAGAGAGAAGTTAATATGGACAGCATTTCCGAATACATAATAGTTTTAAGTTATATGATTTTCTTGAGCTTTTCTCCAGGGCCAAATAATATTCTTTGTTCTGTCAACAGTACAAAATATGGCATCAGAAAAACTTTACCATTACTCGGAGGAGTCATTTCAGGATTTTTTTTAGTAGGCTTTACAACAAGCTTAACAATTGAATTCTTCAAGGAGCAGCAAGATATCGTAGAGAACATGAAGTATATTTGTGGATTATATCTTTTGTATCTTTCATACCTAATAGCGACTGATGATCCAGAAAATTATAAGGAAAGTGTTGATAACTTAGAAAGTTCTCTCAAATTTAAAGATGGCTTTCTGCTTCAACTAATTAATGGAAAAATTATTTTCTATTATATCATCCTCATGACAACTTACGCATCTAGATTTGGAACCGATTATTCTATTAAATTTTCACTATTAGTAGCTGCTACGATAGTAGGTTTTAGTGCTACTTCTAGCTGGATGTTAATTGGATCTTTACTGCGTAAATTTTTATCTGATTCCAGAAAAGCTAAGATTACAAATTATATTTTAGGCACTTTATTAGCCATAGTGGCTGTAGACTTAGTGTTCCATGACGAAATTATGGAGGTTATGTAATGGAAGCAACAATGATTGGGGCATACCTTGGAATGATTATGGTATTAGCAGCGTTCGCGGCAGAAACTAGAAACGTAATCTCCAGCAGATCACTAATTTATCTTTTGTTGATGGCTATTGGAGAAGCTTTGCTGACTCTGAGAGCATATGTCACAGGAGAATGGCCATTTGCAATATTAGGCGGGATTTGGGCACTTTTTGCTGCCTACTCTATAGCAAATCCCCCTACAAATTAATTTCATAAAATGAAACACTAATGAAAATTTATCTTTAGTGCACAGCACTGAAGCTAATATTTCGCCTTAGTGCATTGCACAAAGCTAGCTACTATATCCTTTATATACTAATATTGTGCACTAGGTATCATGTTAAGCATGCGTGCTATGGGTATAACAGCCTTTATGAGCTTGCTTCTCGCCGGAAGTGCTAGTGCCGAAACAGGTGCAATTGATACCTCAGACAATGTGGCTATCAGTTTTTGGATTGCAACAGCAATGATGTTGGCATCTACGATATTCTTCCTTGTCGAGAGAAATAACGTGGCTCCGAAATGGAGAACCTCTGTAACTGTTGCTGCATTAGTAACTGGTGTTGCTTGGTACCACTACACATACATGAGAGACCACTGGGTCATGACTGGAGAAAGTCCTCTAGTTCTAAGGTATGTTGACTGGCTTATCACAGTCCCACTACAAGTAGTTGAATTCTACTTGATCCTAGCTGCAATAGGCGTAGCATCTGCTATGCTCTTCTGGAGATTACTAGGTGCATCGATCGTCATGTTGGCTTTTGGTTTCTTTGGAGAATCCGGAGCTATGGATGCTACAATTGCATGGGCAATCGGAATGGCAGCCTGGATATACATTATATACGAAATATGGGCAGGAGATGCTAAGAAAGCAGCAAGCGAAGCAAGTGAAGGTGTACAATTCGCTTTCACATGGATGACTTACATTCTAACCTTCGGATGGGCTATCTATCCAATTGGTTACTTGTACGGAATGGACGCTGACGCAGACGGCCAAAATATGTTGAACATAGTATACAACATTGCAGATGTAGTCAACAAGACCGCATTTGGATTGATGGTATGGTATGCAGCAACAATCGATACTGCAGCTGCAGAATCCAAAGAATAAGTAAGACAAAGCGTAGATAGATAATATCTACAAAACCGGCAATGTCCCCTTCGGGGGGCAGAGCCACTTTTTTTAATATCTTTTCAATAACTCATTATGAACATTGGAATAGTAATTTCTCAAACCGATCCTGAAACTGTTTGGAATGCTTTTAGATTTGCTAATTTTTCTCTTGGAAAACAACATGATGTAAGGACATTTCTTATTGGAA
>MIZA01000016.1 GCA_001875345.1 Marine Group III euryarchaeote CG-Epi1 | reverse complement strand
AGACCAGCGGAATTGGGCGAGCTTACCTAAGAACTCATAATATGACAAGGCCTTCATTCAACGAAGTTTACTTCTCATCAGTTCCTAAAGATTTACGTGCAGATGTGATAGTTGGTAAAGAGATAGACATAATTTACAAAGCCGATCAAGGAATGGATTATATTTGGGTTAAGACAGCCAATAAAGATTATGGTTCTTGGAAATCAGCACAAGCAATAGTTCATGATGTTCCTGGTGAGTTCCACATGGGTATTAATCCAAATTTCGAATTTGACATGGATGAATCATTTGTGTTCCAAGGTTTTCCAGATTTATTTGTGACCACGAGTTCACAAGAAATTGACATTATGTTAATTGTTGATGAAGGTTATACTGGTGGACATTCAGGTACTTTCATTGATGTAAAGAATGTAGGTGATAATACTACAATGATATTGGATGGCGTAAATTATGTGATTGATTCGCCTCAAGGTATTGATAGTGCTTATTTGAGAACAACAACTTCTCCAGCCACTCCACAATTTCATTTGGACTATATGGTTATTCATGCAACAGACATAAAACATGTTGAAATAGTTCCTAATCAATTATTTGGATTATATCCTGTGTTCGAAATGCTCAATAGTGAAGGAGGGCAATTGTCTTTTGCAATTGGTGGAGAGCTAACCTTAGGTCCAATTGAACTGAAAACATCAGCAGTTATGATGGATCTCAGAGTTAAAGAAGTTGGTGGATACAATATTCTTCCAACATGGCTAGGAATACAAAAGAATGGAATGGATACTGAATTTGGTAATGATGAAAAGCATTACATTATGCCAGAGCCAGGCATGAGTCTTATTTCATCGATAGGAGCTACATTATGAATTCAGTTGAACAGCGCAAAGTAATAGCAAAGTTTGCAGTAGTCATAGTAGCAGTTTTACTAATTTTGTTATGCTACTCATATTTTTTACCTAGGACTGAAGTTGAAATTGATACTGTATATCATAGTTCATATTCAGGTTTATTTGTTCAGTCAAAAGTAAGTAATGCAGGTACTAAAGAAATTACTGATCTCAAAGTTAAGCTGGCAGTTTGGAATTCTACAGAGCTTCTTCAGAGTGAAACGCATTATCCTGGAGTTTTAAGCCCTAAACAGTCTGTAAAATTGCCGGTTTTAATTTTTGACGGCCCTCATGCAGATTCTTATGAATTAATAATATCTATGGAATTCAATTCCGAGGAAGGTAAGCAGGTTTTAAATTATAATTATAAAATTGCAGATTATGGTAATCTAGCTTGGCATGACCAATATTTTAGTTTTTAGTGCTAGGCACTAATTGTTTTATCCACATCTCTCTAGGTAATTCCGACTTAATCCCGGACTTAACCCCATGAGCAAACATATAATTTCAGCTTCAGAAATGGAGAGATACGGATATTGCCCTTTATCTTGGCACTTAGATTTAAAAGGAATCGATGCAGAAGGTGAAGAAGTAACATCAGGGGTAGAAAAACACAAAGAAATAGGTACTTCGTTAACAAATTTATTGGTAGAAGAAAAGAAATCTCGTGAGACTTCTTCCACACTTTTGACTGTTGTTGGAATGATAATGGCCGTTGTTACAATTGCTCTCTTTATACTTTGGATTTCCACAGACAGCTTACGTGTGAATTTAGGAGTTATACTTTTGATAATAGGAATAGGGTGGATGCTTGTAGCTTCTTTTTTCCTTTACAAGCTTTTAGTTTCCACAGAGAAAATTGATAAGCTAAGAGATGATTATAAGTTAGGTGAAGAAACAATTGAAACTCCAGATGGTTTGACAGATGATACACCTATATTGAAATCAACAAAATACAATTTAGCAGGCCGTCCAGATTTTATCATTAAGAAAGAAGAAGATCGTATCCCTGTTGAAATTAAGACGGGCCGCCCGCCAAAAGCTCCATTTTTTAGTCACGTTTTACAAATAGGAGCATATTGCTTACTTACAGAAGAAACTTTTGGAAAAAAACCTCCGATGGGACATATACGATATGGAATAGATAATTCTCCACATGAAGTTATTTGGGATGCAAAATTAAAAAATCTAGTAATTGATAAATTAGAAGAAATGAATGACATCCTTGCAGGAAAAATGGAAGCACATAGAAATCATAAGAGAGCTGGCAAGTGTAATAGTTGTTCTAGAAGAAAAAATTGTCCCGAACGTTTGGAATATAATTAAGAGGCATAAATACTTATATCGTCTTTTCAATTAAGGCACTCTACATGGTTCCTGTAAAAGTAGCTATCTCTGGTCAGCCAGGTACTGGTAAAACCAAAACTGTTCTGAGAATTGCTAAAATGGTTGAAGAAAAATTCAGCATAGGTGGATTTACTACACATCCTATAGAAGAAGATGGAGAGATAGTAGGTTATAATCTTAAAGATTTCATAACTCAAGAAGAAGAGCTATCAGCATCTGTGAGATGGGATGTTAAACCAAAAGTGCCAGGAAGAAACCCAGAGTCAACTCCTTTGGGGATCAGGCTCGATGCAGTTAATAGAATTGCTACAGCTTCAGTTCAGAAAGCAATTGAAGAGTCAGATTTGATTTTAGTAGATGAAGTAGGTAAATTAGTTTCAGAATCAAAAGAATTTAGTGCAGTTTTAAAAGAAGCATTAAAATGCGGTAAACCAATGTTAATTACCATGCATAAGCGATCTAGAAATCCTTTACTTCAATCAATTAGAAAGCGAGATGATTTGAGGACTCTTGAAGTTACTCCAATTAATTCCGCAATTTTACCTTCAAAAGCAGTCAATATATTGAAAACTGGAATGGTTTGATCGAACATCAAGAAGGCAAAGCAAATTTTAAAGCAAATCTTTCTGGGAAAGATAAAGGTCCAGGAAAGAGAAAAGGTGTTTTCTATAATCCTTCAATGAAATTTAGCAGAGACTTAAATGTAGAATTCGCTAAAAAATTAAATTTCAATGGACTTTTTTTGGACGGCATGGCAGCTTCAGGAATCAGAGGCATACGGCTTGCTTTAGAATGTAATTATAATGTAGAATTTTGTGATACCTCTAAATTAGCAGTAGAAGCGATTAAAGATAATTTAAAATTAAATAATCTACAATCTGAAGTATTTCATGATGATTTACAAAATTTGGTAAAGGAAAGACAATATGATTGGATTGATGTCGATCCTTTTGGCACTCCAGCGCCTTATCTTGAATCAATAATTGAAAATGTGAATGATGGTGGAATATTGGGAATCGCTGCAACTGATACAGCCGTTCTTTGTGGTGCTAAACCATCAATTTGCTTCAAAAGATATGGAGCCTATTCAATGAAGAGAGTGGCCGCTAAGGAGGTAGGAATAAGGATATTATTAGGGAGGATTCAAGCATTGGCTTCAAATTACAACAGGAGCATTGAGCCTATGCTATCTTACTCTGAAGGGCATCATTTACGTGTATTTGTAAAAATCATAGATGCAAGACCAATTTCTCTAAAATGGCTTAATCAAGATATGCAGGTTTTAGCTGAAGAAGCTCCGGAATCTGCAGGACCAATATGGATGGAAAAAATAATAGATTCAGAATTGGTTCCAGAAAATTGTGAGGGTCAATTAGGTAAATTTTTTGATACATTAAGAAAAGAAGCAGAAGGGCCACCTGGTTTATTTGATATAAATGATATAGCTAGGGCTGCCCAAATAGGACAAACTCCTAAAAAATTAAAAATAGTAGAATGCTTAGAAAAAGAAGGTTTTTTTGCAAGCGTTAGTATTTTTTCACCGATCGGTATTAAAACAAATGCCCCTCACGATATAAGAATAAGAGCAATTGAAAATGCCCAATCTTTATAATGACCCTTTTTGTCCGACAAACCTATGGAAGTTACAGTAGTAAACAAAACTAAAAACGAATTAGAGTTTGAGATTCACGGCGCAAGTGAAACATTACTTGGCCCTCTTATGAATCACACTCTTGCAAATTCAAACGTTGAGTATGCTTCTTACTACATGGGCCACATAGTATTAGATAATCCTAAATTTTATGTCCGTACAAAGAAAGGTACGCCGAAAGCTTCAGTTTTGAAAGCAGTCGAAAAAATAATCGCAGACATAAAAGTCACTTCTAAAGCGATTTCAAAGTGAATGAGTTTAGCTAGTCAACATATAGTTGGCTCAGAGTCTTTTTTTTCTAAGACGTCAGGCATAGGCGGAAAGCTTAGGAAAAAGTCAGAAGATTTTAACGTTGAAGAAGTAGTTTCTATTCCTGGCAGGTCCCATTGGATATGGATGCAAGATAGTTCTAATGGAAAGCACCAAATAGTAAAAATTAAAGCTAAGAATTGGGATACTCATGTTTTAGTAAAAGAATTATCTCGTAGGCTGAATATAGGTCAGAAATCAATAGGTTTTGCAGGAACTAAGGACAAGAGAGCAATAACCACTCAGCATTTCTCAGTAAAAACTTCAATGGAAAAGTTGTCTTCTGTAGATTTAGAAAATATAGAATTAGAGTTTCTACACAGTTCAGTAAAGCCAATTCGTTTAGGGAACTTAGTTGGAAATAAATTTAAGATAAGAGTTACAAACTCTTCCAATAGGGATCATATTAATGATATTTTTTCCGAATTGGATGGATTTTTTCCTAATTATTTCGGAGTTCAACGGTTTGGAGCTGTAAGGCCTATAACTCACATAGTAGGCGAAAAAATTGTGCAAGGAAATTATGAGGGAGCTGTTCTCGACTATCTTACACTTGGTTCGCCAAATTATGCAGGACATGAGGGGCGGGAATATTTATTAGAAACTAAAGATTTCACAAAATCACTTGAAAAGTTTCCATCTCATATGTTATTTGAAAGGCAATTATTAGGCCATTTATCTAGAAATAAAGGAGATTATACTGGAGCCATTCTTCAACTTCCTGAGAGTTTATCTAAGATGCTTGTTCATGGTTATCAAAGTTTAATTTTCAATAAAGTTCTTGATATGCGAATTAAGGAAGGAATGGACGCTTGTCTACCTCAAATTGGCGACTACATCATGCCTGCAGACGGCTATGGAGGGCCAGATCAAAGGGTCACCATTGAAGTCACAGAAAGAAATCAATCAAAATTATCGAAAAGATGTCGCGAGGGGAAGGCTTGGGTTGCTGGATTATTGCCCGGTGCTAATAGTAAATTTTCAAAAGGACGGCAAGGAGAATTGGAAAAAGAGGTAATGGATGATTTTGGAGTCAAATTCGGAGACTTCATAATTGATGATATACATGAATTGTCATCGTATGGAATGTATAGGCCGTTATTCCAAAAATATAATGATATTGAGGTGGATTATAATTCTGAAGATCCAATTTTCAGTTTCTGGCTACACAAGGGTACTTATGCAACATCATTTCTTAGAGAAATTATGAAATCATCGGATGTGACGGTTTATTGAGCAAAGTCAAGTGTGTTATTTTTGACTGCGACGGCACTCTAGTAGATAGTGAACCTTTGACTAACAAAGTTATAGCTGAAATGGCAGGGGAGCTTGGAATAGAAATGACTTGGGAAGAAGCAACTAAGTTATGGGGAGGTAAGACTATAGACGCAGTTGTCTATGGTATGAGAGAACTGTCAGGAAGTGATTTACCAGATGATTGGGTTCCTAGATTAGTGCAAAAGGTTTCTGAGGCTTACAAGTATGATTTGGTACCTATGGATGGTATTTCTGAAGTTTTAGAATCTATGAAATTAGCGAAATGCGTAGCATCAAATGGAAGGCCAGGTCATGTAGAAAATTCGTTAAAACTAACTGGTCTCTACAAATATTTTGAGGGAAGAGTTTACACCGCTTCTGAGGTTGCAAATCCGAAACCAGATCCCGCACTTTTCTTATATGCTGCAGATAAAATGGGATTTTCAAAAGATGAATGTGTAGTTATCGAAGATAGTATCACAGGAGTTACAGCCTCAGTTAGAGCCGGAATACGAGTATTGGGTCTAGTAAAAATGAGTTCAAAAGAGGAATTGATTGAAGCTGGGGCCGAACCTTTTACAAACATGCGTGAATTGCCTAAATTATTAGGTTTGTAATGAAATCAAGTGTAAAATTATCTTCTATTTTAGTAGTGGGTCTATTGGTTGGAGCACTCCTTAACCAAATGTTGTATGATGCTGATCTAGATGGAATTCCTAATGCTGAAGATGCCTTTCCAAGGGATTCTAGTGAATGGAATGATAATGATTCAGATGGAATAGGCGATAATTCAGATATTGATGATGATAATGATGGTTTTAATGATTCAGAAGACTTTTTTCCTTTTGATCCTCAAGAAAGTGCAGATAATGATTTGGATGGTATAGGTGATAATTTAGATCCTGATGATGATAATGATGGTTTTAATGATTCAGAAGATTTGGATCCGTACAATGACCTAGCATTAAAATTTAGTTTTAAGAGTGTTGAGTTGATTGATAAGCAAAATAACCGGCAAACGGCTCCATTTCTTTTTTTCTTATATGAGGATAATGAACAATTGAAGCGTTTTGATAATGCAGGAAATCCATGGCAGGTTCCTTGGCAAGAAAGTTTTAACCTAACAGCAGAGTTTGAATATAATGTTCCCGATAATCAAACATTTCATGAATTTAGAGTAGTTGCTTATTTTTTGAAATTCCGTAATTCAGAGGAATTAGATATTAGCAGTTCAAATTCAAGTTACAGTGAAACAATTACTTTTGATTTAGAAAATAAGACTTGGAATAATTCAAATGGCACTCTAGATGGGAGTTTCGATGATTCAAATGACTCGGACGATGCATCTTTAATTTTAGAAATAGAGGTTTTTAATTTTGGTTACCTTAAGTCATTCAAATGGACATTTCAGATGATAGAATATCAATTTAGCTATACTTTTGATCCTGCTAGGTATTCGTATTATGTAAGTCAAACACATGAAATAAGGGATTACAGAGATTATCTTAATTTTGTTACAACTAGTGATTCTGAATTGATTGAAGTAGCAGGCATATTGAATAACATGTCTTCTAAAGAAAATTTTTCACCTCTGAACAAAATCAACTTTTTCCTTAGTTTTACTCAGTCACTAAAATATTCTGAAGATAATGTAACTGCTGGAGTTGGTGAATATCCAAGATATCCTATAGAAACTTTAATTGATCAAACAGGAGATTGTGAAGACACTTCAGCACTTTTAATCTCATTAGTTGAAATATTAGAATATAATGCCTCCATAATATTAATACCCGAAGCATGGGATGGGTATGGACACGCAGCAGTAGGGATTGATGTAACTGGGGCGGAAGGAGTGCATTATGTACTTAATGAAGGTGAATCCGATGAAATTAGCTATTATTACGCAGAAACCACAGCACCGGGGTGGAGGTTAGGTGAAATGCCAGATTTAGATTCTAGTAGTGCATATATTTATGAGGCAAAATGAGCGATTCTGAGATTGATCAAGAATATTTAGTAAAAGTTGACGACGAAGTCTATGGACCAATTCCTGAAAAAAGATTGGTAGATGATTTAGGTAAAGGCGAATTATCAAAGGATGCAAGATTTTGGGACGGTGAAGATTGGTTGCCTATAGGTTTTTTGTTAGAGAATAATCTTTGGAATGAAGATAAGTGGGGTGATGAACCAAAAGAAGTAGTTGCAGAAGGTCCTCCTCTTCCAGCTAGCTTGGCTTGGGAAGATGTAAAAGTAAAGGGTAGATGGCTGATGATTTATGGGGATCATCTAGTAGTTGAAGGTGGCGGATTCCGGAAAGAAGAGATAGCCTCCATTTTAACAGGAGAACCGCGAGAAGGTGGAATTCCTATAGTTAAAATATTAAATGTAAGTATAACAGCTTCCGATAACTACTCGAAGATAGAAATTAGTAGTTTTCATAAAATGTATGAAGTATATACTTTGGTATGTAACTTAAGTAGTTCAGACACTGATGCCTTAGTTAAAGAATTGAAAAATTCAGAAGTTAGAATTAGTTTTTCTTAAAAGTGAGGTTTTATTTTTTGCATGACTGCATCTTTTGGCATAGCTCCAACTAATCGGTCTACTAGTTGCCCATTTTTGAAAATCATCATTGTTGGTATGGACATAATGCCATGAGCAGATGAAGTATTTGGATTCTCATCGGTATTCATTTTTGCAATAACTATATTTTGATTTTCAGAGGCTATCTCTTCTAGAACAGGACCCAAAGCCTTGCAAGGACCACACCATGGCGCCCAAAAATCAACTAATACGAGTTCATTATCGCTAATAGTTTTTTCAAAATCTGTGTCAGTTACTTGAATTGTACTCATTTTTTTTCCCGTAATAAAATAAAATAATACTTATTACAATTTTTGTATGAGGGGCCTAGTTATAGCCTTTTTGATAGTTTAAATCTTCCGCAACTTACAAATAGAGTGCAAGATATTAATTTATTATAAGAGGTAATTTACATGAAAATAGGAATATTTTATGGGTCAAGTACAGGCAACACTGAAACTGCTGCAGAGTTAATTTCAGAGAACTTTAGTGAGCATGATTGCTCCGTTCAAGATGTTAGTTCAATAGAACCAGACGATTTATTGGGGTATGACTTTTTAATTTTAGGTATTTCAACATGGTATGTAGGTGAAGCTCAAGATGATTGGATAGATCTTCTGGAAGATATGGACGGCATGGATTTTAATGGTGTAAAGTTTGCAATTTTTGGTCAAGGCGATCAATTAGGTTATCCAGATACTTTCCAAGATGGAATGGGTATGGTTTACGAAAAGATGATTGCTGGTGGAGGTGTAGCCTTGGGTTTCACATCCACGGAGGGATATGATTATGATGAATCCAAAGGAGAGATAGACGGACAGTGGTGTGGTTTATCATTGGACGAAGATAATCAAGGTGAAATGACAGACGAAAGAATAGAAGATTGGTGCAAAGCTCTTCACGCTGAACTCTAGTTATAAATTAAACTAAAAAACGGCGATTTGCCATCCTTTATCGACTACTTGGCTTATTCTTTTCGCGGCTGACGAGATTGTAAATTTATAGTCACCCATAGATGAAGTTAGTCCTCTTTCATTTAATGAGGTTCCGCATAGAAAAATAGCACCGCCGAGTTCATGTACAACTCCAATTGAGGTCTGTATCTCCTTTCTATATTCTTCTTTTCCTTCTTTTAGCCATTCAACGCCTTCACCTTGTAGCATTAATGCTACGTTACGAGCATCACCAGTTTGATATTCAGCCATTCTCACAGCCTCTAATGCTCTTTTATGGTCATCCTCACCACTTATGATTATGTAAAGTATTCCTTTAGAGCTCATCAATTCTGAATTATAATTTTGGAAGCAGAATCTCTATCTAGTGAAAAATTTCCTTCCTCAGTTTCCACATTGAAGATGTTGCCTTCTCTTTTTTTGAGCATTAATTTGTTTCCAGGTTTTACTCCTTGTCCGTCTAATATTTTTGATAATTCATTATCCTCAAAAATTAATTTGACAGTTCCCATTTTTCCTTCATTAAAATTACTTAATGGCAAATATCGAGGTTCATTGTCTTCTTCAATGTTTATTTTATGGCAGAAAAGCTCAGATTCTTTTTTTGGGTCAATTCCTAAAAAAGTAGTAAGTTTATGTTCCACATCTCTTGTTAAAACGTGTTCCATTCTACAAGCTACTTCCGCAGCTTCATTGCCTTCTACTCCTAGTATTTCAGTTAAAAAACGTTCAAGTATATTGAATCGATGTTCAATAACATCTGCTACATGCTGTCCCTGTTTTGTTAAATGCACACCGTGGTAAGCCTCATAATCTACAAGTCCTAAATCACCGAGGCGTTGAATCATTTCAGTGACAGTAGCTGGTTTTAGATCAGTTTTTGTGGCAAGGTCAGAAGTCCTCACTCTTTTTTCATCCGCAGCTAGTTCATTGATATTTTTTATCATCATTTCGGCACTTTCAGAAAGTGCATCCATACTTGCCATATTTTAGCAAAAAGTCATAGGTATAAAAGATATAGTTTTAGTTTTTAGGGCAGCCTAATTATTATATAGTGAGTCGTTTAGGGTGACCTAAATTAGGGAGACCTAAACCCTAAAGGAAACAAAAAATGTTGAAAAAAACAAGTGTGTTTGCCCTTGCTATGCTGTTCGTATTCACCAGTTTTACTGGTTGTTTGGGCGGTGATGATGACGATGATACGACATCTACGTCATATTCAGAAGACTTAATCATAGCTTATGAAGTTAAAGATGATTATGAAAATCCAGATGAGAATCCTCAAATTATGGCAGATTATTTAACTAATGAATTAGAAATGAACGTTAAACTATATCCAATTACTTCGGAAGGATCAATAATTGAAGCTTTAAGATTTGGAAATGCCCACATAGCTTTCATGGATGGAGCTGCAGCATGGGTTGGATGGAAGCAATATGGTCTTGATGCTATGGCAGCAGATCAGAAGAGCGACGGTAGAACCCATTATGATGCACATGCTGTTGTTTTGAAAGATTCTGAAATGGCAGCAGCTTATCTCGATGATGATGCTGCAACAGATCCATTTTCATTATTAGCAGGTAAGACGTCTTGTCATACTGGATGGTTGAAATCAGCAGGAATGCTCTTACCTATGGGTTATTTGATAGGTAATGGATATGCTAACGTTATCGGAGATCCAAATGACATTGAATCATTGAGAGCAACAGTTCTTAATTTCTTCAGTGATGACGCTAGTATACCAGACTCTGGAACTCCATATCATGGATATTCTGGTGCTGTAAAATGTTTGTCTGAAGGAGCAGGTCATGTTGCATTTGCAAAAGATTCCACTGTTGATGGATATTGTGCTAATGAAGTAGCTGCAGATAACGAAGATTGGTGTCTTCCAAGAGATGATTATGTTCTCTTACCTTCATACGGTTCAGCGCCTTCACATCCTGTAATGTATAATCCTGAGTTTGTTAACTCCGAGACCAAAGCTAAAATTCAAAATGCATTAGTGGCTATGAATGAGACTGATGCAGGTTTAGCAATATTGGATAAGATACTAGGAACTCCAGGGATTACTGAAGTAACTGCAGAAGAGCATCTAGGATCTTATGGTAATTTGATTGAAGATATTCCAGGAATCAACGCATACTACAAGGATAAATATACTATTAATGAAACAGTAGCACCTACTATTTCAAAAATAAGAATTGCTTATGAAGTAAAAGATGATTATGAAAATCCAGATGAGAATCCCCAAGCTATGGCAGACTTTATAGCAGCTCAGACCGGAGTAGAAGTTACACTATATCCAATTACTTCGGAAGGCTCAATAATTGAAGCTTTAAGGTTCGGTAATGCAGATATAGCTTTCATGGACGGAGGAGCGGCTTGGGTAGCTTGGAAACAGTATGGTCTAGCAACAATGGCTGCAGATACAAAGTCTGACGGTAGAACATATTACAATGCACACGCATGGGTACACAAAGATTCTGAAATGGCCACAGCGTTGAGTGATGATGATGCATCCACTGATCCTTTTGCACTATTAGAAGGTAAAACTTCTTGTCATACAGGATGGTTAAAGTCAGCAGGAATGCTTTTACCTATGGGATACTTAATTTCCAATGATTATGCAGATGTGGTCGGCGATGCTGATGATATAGAATCATTGAGAAATACTATTCTAAATTTTTTCAATGACAATGCAAGTATACCAGATTCTGGAACTCCATATCATGGATACTCTGGAGCTGTAAAATGTTTGTCTGAAGGATTTGGTGACGTCGCTTTTGCAAAAGATTCAACAGTAGATTCATACTGTGGTAATGAAAATGTAAGCTTGAATGAAGATTGGTGTTTACCAAGAGATGAATATGTACCATTACCAGCTTTCGGACAAGCTCCGTCACATCCCGTAATGTACAATCCAGATAAATTAGATGTTCAGACTAGAACCGCAATTTTGAATGCATTACTTGCTATGAATGACGAGATGTATGTTGTAGATTATGAAATGCAGGGTCAAACATACACTGGATGTTATAACAAAATTACCCATCAAGTAGATAGTGATTCTGAAAGAAACATTTGTGGTGGAGAAATAATGTCTAACATACTAGGAACATCAGGTTTAGTAGAAGCTAATACTCAAGAGCACCTTGGGTCTTACAGCAGCTTAATTTCAGCAATACCTGGAATAAGTACCTACTACGACACAAAGTACGATATCTCTGAATAATAGAGTATTTTGTAAATGAAGTTATTTCCTCTCATAGATCTCGTCCAAGTGTTGTGAGAGGAAATTATCAGTGCAAGATGGGGCCTAACACATGAGTTCATGTCACACCGAAGGCCTCATCCAGTACGAATCTCAGAGTGCCGATGATGTAATGGTAAATAGTGCGACCTTTACGGAGGACTCCAGAGAGGTATATGAGCGATATAGTTAGTGCCGTAGATTTAAAGATAGGTTATTCACCTTCTACAGTTCTTGCTAATATTGATAATTTGCAAATAAATGAAGGTGAAATCATCTCCATAATAGGCGAATCAGGTATAGGAAAGACTACTCTTCTAAAAAATATAGCGTACTTAGTGAAGCCAATAAGTGGCAAATTACTAGTTTTCAATTCGACTTCATATCCACAAAGAGGCAGTGTTGGTTATATTCCTCAAAAATTAGGTTTAATCAACCACGAAACTGTGTATTTCAATGTTCTAGAAGGTGCAGTCTGCAATGAATCAGTTTTTAGATCAATAACTGGTTTTCACGAAGAGAAGGTTGTTGATACGGTTAAAGATTCAATTACCTTGATGGACTTATCGCACAAAATTGATGAGCCAATAAAATATCTTTCAGGGGGGCAGCAGCGTCGCGTTGCAATAGCAAGAACTATGGCTCAGGGACCTAAATTAATTCTTGCGGATGAGTTTCTTAGTGAATTAGATGATAAAACAGCAAATAGTGTCTGGAATATCATGCAAGAATATGTCAAACAAAATAATATTACATTAATTATAGTAGAACATAACATTCAAAGAGCATTATTGGCGGATCGTTGCCTTAAGTTAGAAAAGGTTACAGATTCCTCTTCATCGATTCTGGTGGAGGTTGACAAATGAATTTTGATAAAGAAATATTCCTTAAAAGAAAAAAATACCCTATTTTTTTATTCTTAATAATTTTAACAACAGGGTTTGTTTTTGTTGACTTAGTTGACGGAGATTGGAAGAGTCTTGAGAATAGTTTAGATAATTTATCAGTATTTTTTTACGAGTCACTTTGGCCTCCAAACTGGAAAGTATTGGAAGCAAGATCATACCCTGTTTGTGATAGAAATTGGGATATTCTTTGTTCTCCGGCATATATCGGAATTATTGAAACTTTAAAAATTGCATTTGTTTCCACAGGACTCGGTTTTATCTTAAGTTTACCTCTTGCTACACTTGCATCTAGAAATTTAAACAGAGATTCAATAGCAATCCCATTCAGACTTTTATTGTCTGTAATGAGAACTTTACCTAGCCTCATATGGGCTATTTTCTTTGTTATCCTTATTGGACTAGGTCCAATTTCAGGAGTTATGGCTATGACTTTTTACACAATCGGTTATTTGGGAAAATTACAATATGAAACGATAGAAGGTCTATCCAAAGACCCCTTAGATGCTGCAAAGGCCATGGGTTTGACTAATTTTGAAATTATAATGCGAGTAGTCATTCCAGAATCAGCTAATAATTTAATATCTCAGCTATTGTTTATGTTCGAATATAATGTAAGGCATGGCTCTGTAATAGGGATAGTTGGCGCAGGAGGAATTGGATATTATATTTCGACTTATCTTAAATTTTTACAATATGACAAAGTAATGGCATTGCTTATTGTTTTGTTTTTAGTTGTAGTTATAATTGATTTCTTATCAATTAAAGCTCGATCATATTTTGTAGATGATGTAAGTTTCAAATATCCAAGCTTTTTTCAAAGAATTTTAAGGCGAAAATAACATGAATTTTAAAAAAATAGGAATAGGTGTGCTAGCTGTAATTCTGCTTGTAGGTGGAATTTGGGGTTTTATGATATCATCATATGACGAGGACTTAGGAACTAATAATGAGTTCAGCGCTAAAGATTCAGTTAAAAATTTGACAACCGAGAAAAACAACTCTCTTTTTGATCTTTCATTTTCTAAAGCAGATGAATCATTGGAATGGTCGAAATTAAGAATTAGTATTGATAACGGTACTGAAAGAATGGACTGCTCCAAGGGCAACTTTACCTCTAATGATATTGGTAAATCTAAGGTTTCACCTAAACTAAGTTCAGATTCTATTACTTTTACAGTAATTATCGACGCTACATCTGAGGATGAATTTACATATCTTGATATGTTCAACCTTGTGGAGAGCAATTCCTCGAATTTTAATCTGAGATTTTCAAAAACAGATATATTTTTGTCAGATAATACAACAGGCACTATCATTCAAGATAAAAGCTTTGAAGAGCTCATTGATATTCCAGAACAAGAATTTACAGAGAGCAGCGATGAAAGATTAGATTGGTATGATTATAAGCTCAGTACTCACCGTGTTGAACCTGAAGATAAAATTTATGTGATAAAAGTAAATGACGACTATTTCAAAATTAAATTTACAAGTTACTATAACAAAGATGATGAGGCACGCTATGTTTCATTCATGATAGGTGCCTTAGGAAATACTGAATTCCCTGCGCTCTCAAATCCACTTCTAGTTAGTCCAGCTAAGTGTACAATTATTGAGATGAGTAAATCAGATTTCTGGGAAGAAAATGAGATGCTAGAGATATATGAAAATGACTTTGATATTTGCAATGTAACTTGCTCAATTAAAATATTCATAACTTACGAAAATATCTCAGTTAAAGGTACAGAAGTAGTTACTCTAGTTTAATTATAGGTTATTTGCAGCACTACTTGATTGAGGAGTTATGAAAAGTTGATCTTCTTTTACATCAATCACTGGAATTATCATATTTGAACTTGAAGATAAAACATGTACTGGGCATGCATTCCCACATAATGGAGCTAAATAGTCTTCACCAGAGTCAGTTAAAATTAATCTTATTCCATTTCCTGCAGGAATCGTAGCGTCCATGGCTTGGAATTCCATCATCATCATTACTCTATCGTTGGGCAGCACAGTTTGCGGTTCGGAGCCGCCAGCATGATAACGAATGTCCATTGTTGCATGACCTAGTCTCATGCCAGTGTTTGCATCTTGCATTTCAGCAAAAATTTGTCCCCCATCAAAAAAAGCAATTGTATCCAGGTGAAGTCTGACAAGTCCTGATATATGAGTGATATCAGTTTCTGAAATAGCAGGGCAGTCTAGAGTAACACTCTGCTGAGTCACTCCTCCAACCACAGAAAGTCCAGTTACAAAAGCTCCTGAATTCTGACAATCTGCTAACGAGATAGTTTTCTTTTCATTATTTTTAGGAGGCCATGTATTTTCAACTCTCCATTGACCATCATTGCTCTGTACTTGAACATTTAAATTTGGTTTTGGTCCTATTCCCTTGAGATAATATTCAAACCATTCAAATAAATCTTGAGCCCAGTCCCATCTAGTCATATTGTGTATAGCTTCAGCCCCATATCCAGTTTCTTGAGCATTGTGTTTCGTCCATTGGTCAGGATAATTATGTTCCCACTGTCCAAGCATTCCTTTCACATCAAAACCGGCTTCTTCATATCGTTGATACCAAGGAGTTCCGTCAGGACTACTGAATACTTGGTGGGGATCAACATTCCAGTCTTGCATTCCTTGTATCCAGTAAACAGATCCTTTCCAATTTTGAAATGCTTTATCAATATGAGATCTTTCGCTATAGTAGTTTTCCATGTATGGGTCTAGTTCACCAGCTCCGTATGTTACAGGTCCAGCAAATAGTCCTTCTAATATGTCAGGACACACATTGTCCAAATCATCAGCATTATAGTCAACAGTACTTGAAAAATAATTCATATGCATTACTTGTGATCGAGCTTCAGCACTTCCGTTTTTGTAAAGTAAGGGATGTAATGCAGTTGTACCACTAATTGGAACGATTGTTTTCAGGTATTCACTCCCTATAGCGGCTGCTTCCCATTGTGTAGCACCTTCATAGGACTTACCATACAGACCTACGTGTCCATTACTCCATTCTTGGCTTCCCAGCCATTCAACGGCGTTATGAATGCCTAAGCCTTCGCCTGCACCTCGATAGTCAAAACATCCGGTAGATAGCTCAGTTCCAAATACAGCTACTTGAGCAAAGGCATATCCGTGCGGTACAAAATTTTCATAAATAAATTCACCTCTACCTGCACTAACTATACCAGTATGTCCTGATTCATCCCCAGGTTGTCCGTAGGAAAAATATGGGCTAATTATTGCTATTACAGGTACTTTTTCACCTTTTAGTGTATTACTTGGTAGCCAATATGAGAGATGTACATCAGCTTCTGCAGGTCCACTTTCCCAAACATCACTAGTGTCAACAGTAAAAGTGGCCTCCTGAACATCTAATGCATAATGAGGACCTTGCTCTAAAACTCTAGAAAAGCTATGAGTCATGTCCCAATCCAAGGCATATCTGCTCTTAAGGTCAGGATAGTAATCTTCGCTTGAAGAGTCTTTCATACATCCTGTCAGTGATGCTGACAGGACCAGTAAAATGCATAAAACACTCTTATTCATAATCTCGAAATACCTACGATATAAATTATTATTCTTCATTTTCTTTTTAGGGCAGCCGAAAGTAACCTTTAATGAGCCTCTCTAATAGTTAATCATTATATTAGATGTCTAAATTCGAAAGATTGGAAACAATAGATGATATTGTTGAAGAATATTGTGTATCTAGCAGTCCAATAAAGAGCAGAATTTACGTTTCATTAGGTTATCTTTTTGTCTTTTTTGCAATAATTGGAATTTGGATTCCAGGATGGCCCACAGTCTCTTGGGCAGTTCCAGCAGCTTTTCTCTTCTCTTTATCTAATGAAACACTTTTCCGCTGGTCATTATCAAATAAGTATTTTGGAAAGGCATTGTTCGAATATTATGCAACTGGTAAGACACTTCCAAAGCATGTGAAATATATTATAGCATTTTCGATTTTTCTCATGTCGTCTTTCTCAGCCTATTTTGTCTGGCTTGTATCAACAAAAGGCGATGGTGTTTTACAAGATCCTTCATCATGGAATGGCGCAGACCCAGGCTTTGGCTCTTGGACTATAATAATAGTTGGAGCGATTGGCGTTTGGTATGTTTTATCTCAGGTTAAATCTAGATAACGCGTGTTAATGGTATAAACCCGCTACCTATGGCAAAATAATGACAGGCAGCAAGAGAAAACATAGGCACGGAATTTATCGCCTTTATGCACCAATTTACGACAGATTTATGGCACCTTCTTTTGCAGACGGCCATTCAAAAATGTATAATTCTCTTGGACTTAAAAAAGGAGATAATCTTTTGGAAGTTGGAGTTGGAACTGGAATATCCTTAACTCATGTGCCAAAAGATATCAAAGTAGAAGCAATAGATTATAGTGAACCAATGCTGGTAAAAGCACGAAACAGGCAAGACAGAGGTGAATTTGTTGCAGATATTAATTTTCAACAAATGGACGCCCACGTTTTGGAGTTTGATACTAATCAATTTGATCATTGCGTAGTCGCGCATACTTTAGCAGTTGTAGCTGAACCCGAAGTAGTCCTCAAAGAAATTGTTAGAGTCACTAAGCCATCTGGATTGATAGCAATAGTTAATCACTACAAAGATAAAAAAGGAATAATTAGCACTCTTTGGAACCCGTTCAGAAAGCGTTTAGGTCTCGGAAAGCATGTTGATTTCAAAGATATAATCACCAAATGTGGGCTTGAAATTTTAAGTGAAGAACGAGTTAATAGTTTCACAACCCATACAAAGATGATTGTTTGTAAAAATCCTTAATTGAATTTTTGTTTTATCCAGTTTAAAGTATCTCTAACAGAGTCCTCTAGAGCCATAGGATTCCATCCTAGGACATCTCTAGCTTTACTTGAATCATAATTAGTTATCTTTCCCATGTACTCTTTCACAGTTTCAGATGAAACAGCAGGAGTATATCCGAACCAAGATTTCGTTGTTTCATATCTAGCAAATAGTCTTACTTGCCACATGGGAGCAATTTTAGTTGGTACTTTAATTTCAGGATCAACATTCTTGATAATGTCCATTAATTCAAATCCATCTAAGCACTCTGTACAAAGAATATGTCTACCTTCAGCATTTTTACTTTCATATGCTAGAATGTGGGCCAAAGCTACATCTCTTACGTCAACATACCCAAAGGTTTGTGGAGGTAATCGAGGCAATTCATTTTTTAGTATTTTATCAAACAAGAAAGTACTGGGAGTATGTCTATGGAAATATGGGCCAATCACTGCAGTTGGGTTCATTACAACCATTTCCATATCCATTTCTTTTGAAAAATCCCACGCTCTTCTTTCAGCTTCAGTTTTAGCATAAGAGTAAGGATGTTTGGATTTTGAATTCCAATCTTTCTCAGTCAGAGCTTTTCCATTAGGTCCGCTTCTTCCAACTGCAGCTGTACTGGATGTAAAGATTATTTTCTTTACACCTGCATTGTATGCAGCTTTCAAAACATTTATTCCTCCAATGATAGATGGATTAATGATTTCTTCTTCTGGATTTTTTGCCCAGCTTTTGTAAACAGCAGCCACTTGGAAAACGCCATCAATATTTTCCATCGCAGGTTCTATTGTTTCAGGGTGCATCAAATTTAGACTTACAATATCAACATCAAACTCAGACAGATTTTTAGTTAATTCTTTATTTTCTTTATCTACTAATTTTATTTTTAAATTTTTGTTTTAAATAAATTGAAGGAATTACACTTTTCCTTCCACATGAAATGATTATATCAAAATCTGGAACATCGAATTTATTAAAAACTATGTTTAAGACTGGAGTTAAATTTGGAGGAATCATTTTCCAAAAACTATTT
>MIZA01000015.1 GCA_001875345.1 Marine Group III euryarchaeote CG-Epi1 | reverse complement strand
TTTCTTCATCAGGCGGACTAATAATTCCTTTTCGGAATAGTAAATTATCTATACGGTTTGCAGATAAAATTTCTACGTTCCATTTCTCATCATTTCCTGTAATTAATGAGGAATATTTCCATCCCTGGCCGTGTACAATACCTCTTAACTTTATGGCTAATTCCATTGTTCTGCAGGATAAATGAAAAATAGGAGATTGAGCCTGTAAAATAACAATAGAATTATCAGGAATATCAAATTCTGAAATAGCACCTTCAACATCATCTGTAGTTACTACCCGATGCCAGGTCTTTCTACGTTGAACTGAATCTTTGCGACCTATATCTGGAAGAATTATTAATTGTATTCTACCTGCGCAGCTTGAAGTTGTGAAAATATCAGGATGTGAATTAAATGAATTGATGACTGAGATAACACCCTCATCCACTAAACCTTCAGATAGAGCATACTCAAGCTTCTTCATTGCATTTGATTTGTATTGGCTAAATTCCATTATCTAGGCTCTCTTCGTTGTAACTATTCTACCTTTAAAGATATCAAGTCTATTACTTCTATCAAGCCATAAGGATTTACAAGTTTTGCAGCCTTCAATTTGCATTTCCTTAACGCCTCCAAATAAACTGTCTACTGCAGTCTCTATTGCTAAATCTTTGACGAAACTTCCAGAAGAACTCTTGTGCTCAAGCTTATACAAAACATTAAAAAAATTCAAATCTTTAGAGCAACTAGGGCAATGCAATTCACTGAGCTCGGATGAATCGTTAAGGAGATCAAGGACGATGCCGTGTTTCTTAGCTGAAGATTTTGTAACTTTTCCATTCCTAACAACCTTGAGTCTATTAATATCAAAATGGACACCTTTGCATGAAGGACAAACATATTCGATTGTTGTACCTTTCGAAAAATGCAGTGAAATTGTTAGACTTAATATTGCTATAATACCAAAATAAGTAGCAGGTATTTCCATAGGCAAATTATCGAATATAAATGGAGGTTCGTTGAGGAAAATATAAACTGATATCAAAGCTATCAAAAGAAAAATACTTCCCTTCATACTCAATTTAAACTCATTCGGATTTGAACTTGTTTTCATGACAAGTAGGTCACAACTTTTTGGGCACCACATTGTACGTTCTCCGACTGAATTCATTATTTATTCAAGTCCCCCATGAGACTTTTATATCTTGCTTTTGAAATATAACCCTCCTCATATAATTTCTTTAATTTCCCCTTTTCATCTTTCTTGTCATCAGGGTCCATAAAAATTATTTTCTTTGCCTTATTTCTAACTTTTGCAGAAGAGCCCGCTAAAAGATTTCCATTTTCATCATATGTAGCCATTAAGTGTATTTTTGGACTAGGAGTACCAATTACAATTACATTACCATTTACATCATATAACTTTTTGTTATTTTTACAGTTAGCATCAACCCAGCCTATTGTTTTGATATCTAACCATTCCACATCATACTCTTTTTCTTGAAACTTACGGGAATTACTTCCCCTTTTTTCTAAGGCATCTACAACCCTAATAACTCCATGAACAACCTTCAGCGTGCCAACGAGCAAGTCTAACAAATCCTTTGCCATTATTCACCAACCATACTAACCATTATCACTCTACCGTGGGATTGGCCTCTGTGTTCCCAGACGTAGATTCCTTGCCAAGTTCCTAAAGAAAGTTTGCCATTAACAACAGGAATAGTTTCAGAAGTACTGGTCAGAGCTGAACGAATATGTGCAGGCATGTCATCTTTGCCTTCCATGTTGTGAACATAAGGAAAATCTTCAGGTGCCAATTTGGAAAATATTGTTTCAAAATCTTTTCTAACGGAAGGATCATAGTTCTCCTGGATAACTAAACTAGCACTGGTATGTTTGATGAATAAATTGCAAACTCCATTATCTATGCCTGACTCAAAAACAAGAGCTTGAACATTTTTAGTAATATCTAGAAATGTCTTAGGCGATGTATTAATTTCCAAAGTTTTTTGGTATAACGCCATAGTAACTAATTAAGAGAGGCGCAAATAAGACTATCATGTTAACTATAGTTGGCTTGGGACTAGGTGGGCCAAATTCGATAACCATGGATGGAGTTATTGCATTAAGTACGTCTGAACATATATTCTATGAAACATATACTTCTCCAATTCATTCTGAAACATTGGAATGGATTGAAATGAAATCACAGAGAAAGCCCATTCATCTTTCTCGTAACCAAGTAGAAGAGCCAAAAGAACTGGTAGATTTAGCTAAAGAAACAAATGTTTCCCTGCTAATAGTAGGTGATGCACTATCTGCAACTACTCACGTGAGTTTACTTCTTGACTGTAAAAAGAATAGTGTTGAATATCAAGTAATTCACAATGCTTCTGTTCTTACTGCTGTAGCTGGAGTTTTAGGGCTTCAGCACTATAATTTTGGTCCTGTGGCTACACTTGTTTTGCCAGAAGGAGATTACAAACCTCTTAGCCCAATAGATAAAATAAAGACTAATATAGAAAATGGAAATCATTCATTAGTTCTACTTGATATTAAAGCAGACAATCCAGACGAAGAACCGAAATACATGTCAGCTTCTCAAGCTGCAGAACAAATGATAGAAGCTGGAATTGAAAAAAATACAATGGTTGCAGCGGCCGCCAGAGTTGGTAGAGAAGACCAAAAATTATGGTATGGAAAATTAAAATATTTGGCAAATAAAGATCTCGGAAAAGAACCTCACAGCGTTGTAGTTCCTTCTAAATTACACTTCACAGAACAGGATTTCCTCGAGAGCCTGTAACCGTTCCTGTTTTAAGCCCCCTTTGAACTAGTTCTACCTAGATGCAGGGATGGATTGCACTAGAGAACGGTTCTGTTTTTTTTGGTGACTCGTTTGGTTATCAAGATACAGTTGAAGGAGAGCTTGTTTTCAATACGTCAATGACGGGCTATCAGGAAGCTCTTACAGACCCCAGTTACGCGGGTCAAATACTAATGTTTACTTTTCCACAGATTGGAAACTACGGATGTAACAAGGAAAACTATGAGTCCGAAAAAATTCAAACTAAGGCATGCATTGTCAAAGAATGGTGCCGTTCTCCTCATCAAGGGGAAGAAAATTTTGACCAATGGCTAAAACGCGAAAGAATTCCTGGACTTGAAGGAATTGATACCAGGCAATTAACTATCACTACAAGGGAATCGGGAACCTTGAGAGCTATTGTGTGTACTGACGGTAAAATGACTCCTGAGGAAGGAGTAAAGAAAGCGAAAATAATGGAATGGCCTTCAAACTCTAACCTGGTAGCTGATGTTTCAACTAAAAAAATCTATAAAGAAGGAAAGAAGGGGCCTAATGTAACCTTATTCGACTGGGGTGTGAAAAAGTCAATTGTAACTAATTTGGCAAAGAAAAACAAAGTTACAGTAGTTCCTTGGAACTATAGTATTGAAGAAATCCGAAGCACTAAACCTGATTTAATTTTTATGAGTAACGGACCTGGAGATCCAGATCATCCTGAAATGAAACCTGTTGTAGATAACATCAGTGAACTGATTAAAGAATTTCCAACAATTGGAATATGCTTAGGCCATCAAATCTTGGGACTTGCATTGGGGGGAGAAACTTACAAGCTAAAATATGGCCACCGTGGAGGAAACCAACCAGTAAAGCACGTTAGAACTGAAAATGTTTACATTACTTCACAAAATCATGGCTTTGCACTACATAAATTACCAAAAGGCGTTAGAGAAACGTTTGTAAATCTAAATGATGGGACTTGTGAGGGAATAAGTGGTAAAAATTGCTGGTCTGTGCAATTCCATCCAGAAGCTGCACCAGGGCCTATGGATGCAAACGTATTGTTTGAAAAGGTAGGGGAAATGATTGATGAATAAAATGAAGATTCTCGTACCTGGCGCGGGACCAATTATAATTGGTCAAGCTGCTGAATTTGATTATTCAGGCTCTCAATGCTGCTCAGCATTAAGAGAAGCAGGTCATGAAGTCGTTCTAGTAAATTCAAATCCAGCTACAATACAAACCGATCCTGATACTGCAGATGTAGTTTACATTGAACCATTAACTGTAGATTCAGTGGAAAAAATAATCGCGAAAGAAAGGCCCGATGCCATTATACCAGGTATGGGCGGGCAAACCGGACTAAATCTAACTGTGGGTCTTGATGAGAAAGGTGTTTTGGAAAAATATAATGTAAAAATACTTGGTACATCATTAAAATCTATTGAAATGGCTGAAGATAGAGATTTATTCAGAAAAAGAATGGAAGAAATTGGAGAGCCTGTTGCAAAGAGTGGAATTGCTCACACAATTGAAGAATCATTGAAATTAGCTGAGGAACTAAACTATCCTGTTGTTGTAAGACCTGCTTTTACTTTAGGAGGAACCGGAGGAGGAATTGCATACACTAAAGAAGAGTTAGAAGTAATTTCTGGAAGAGGATTAGCACTTTCACCTGTTAAACAATTACTTGTAGAAGAATCAATTCTAGGTTGGTTAGAATTTGAATTTGAAGTACTAAGAGACAAGGATGATAATGCAATTATTGTATGCTCTATGGAAAACCTAGATCCTATGGGTGTACATACAGGCGAGTCTGTTGTTGTAGCTCCTTCTCTTACCTTACCTGAAAATGCATACCAAAAGTTGCGTACATCTGCACTAAAAGTTGTAAAGAGTTTAGGCATAATCGGTGGGTGTAATGTTCAATTTGCATACCACTCAAAATCACAGGACTATATTCTAATAGAAGTCAATCCTAGAGTTTCAAGATCTTCCGCATTAGCTTCTAAGGCTACAGGTGTACCAATTGCTAGAATTGCTGCAATGCTTTGCTTAGGACATAGAATACATGAATTACCAAACCGAGTTACTGGAAACACTAGTGCTGCTTTTGAACCATCAATCGATTACGTAATAACGAAAATACCTCGATGGCCTTTTGATAAATTCAAACTTGCTGATCGCGAATTAGGCACACAAATGAAATCCACTGGAGAAACAATGTCTATTGGAAGAACGTTTGAGGAATCTTTGATGAAGGCTTGGCGTTCAATTGGGCAGGGAGAAGGTTATCCCGAATGCTTAGATTGGAATGAAAGTAAATTAAAGAAAAATTTGAAGGTTCCTAATGATCAAAGGCTGCATGTTATTTGGACGTATCTCAAGAACAAAGGGGCAACACAGGAAGGTATCAATGAAGTTTGCAACATAACCGATTTTCATGCATTCTTTATTGAAAGAATAGCCAAACTTGTTCGATTAGAAATTAAAGTTGAAAGCTGTAAAGATACTATTCCTGATAAGTTATTGATTGAACTGAAGAGAAATGGATTTGGAGATAAACATATTTCCCACCTCACTCAAATTAGCCAAAAAGAAATAAGGGAACAGAGAAAGAAACTTGGAATAATTTCAAGCTTCCTTATGGTGGACACCTGTGCTGGTGAATTTGAGGCAAAAACTCCGTATTTTTACTCAACTTATGCAGATAAGAAAGAACCTATCAAAACAGGTAAAAGTATAGTTATTTTGGGTTCAGGGCCAATTAGAATAGGCCAAGGAATTGAATTTGACTACTCTACTGTTCACGGAGTTCAAGCTGCTAGAGATGCAGGTTACGAAGCTGTAGTTGTAAATAACAATCCAGAAACTGTTTCGACAGATTTTGACGCTTCAGACAGATTATACTTTGAACCATTAGATCGTGAGGCTATTTTTGAGATACTAGACTTGGAAAGACCTCATGGAATTGTATTGCAACTAGGCGGTCAAACTGCCGTTAATTTAGCTACACACATTGAAGAATATATAAAGCAAGAAAAATTACCTACTAAAATTTTGGGAACTACTGTTAGTAATATGGAAATGGCAGAAGACCGAGAAAAATGTGGTCAAGTTATGGAAAAAAACGGGATACACATGCCTGAGTGGGCTGCAGCTAAAAATTCTGACGAAGTAGTTGAATTTGCTGAGAAAATAGGATATCCCGTACTAGTAAGGCCATCATTTGTACTTGGCGGAAGAGGAATGGAAATAGTACATAATCGTTCACAGTTGAATAAATATTTGAAATTAGAATCGCATGCTACTCCAGAAAAACCTGTTTTAGTTGATAAATTCCTTGAGGGTGCTGTTGAACTGGATGTTGACTTAATATCTGATGGTAAAAATATTGTAATCGGGGCAATAATGGAACAAATTGAAATGGCAGGTGTTCATTCTGGCGATAGTGCATGTGTCTTGCCTCCTCAGTCTCTAGATGATAAAACTATGAAAGAAATTATCAAAATTTCTAAGAAGGTTGCACGATCTTTGAAAGTAGTGGGAGCTGCGAACCTTCAACTTGCAATAAAAGACGAAAAAATTTATCTTTTGGAAGCTAACCCTAGAGCTAGTAGAACACTACCTTTTGTTAGCAAATCAACAGGATATCCATTAGCAAGAATAGCTGTAAACTTAATGTTGGGTGAAAAGATTAAGAATTTACCAGAGATTTTACCTATGAGTGGGGCATCTGTAAAAGTCCCTACTTTTTCATGGTTAAAAATTACTGGTCTTGATACTGTATTGGGGCCTGAAATGAAATCGACCGGGGAGGCAATGGGTCATGGACCAAATTTCGGAACTGCATACCTTAAGGCAATGAAAGGAGGAAACAAGAAAATACCAACTAAGGGAACCGTCTTCCTATCTATTTCTAACAAACTCAAAGTTGAATTTGTAGGTCTAGCTAAGAGACTCAAAAAATTAGGATTCAAACTTATAGCAACAAAAGGAACTGCATCACACCTCAGAGCATCAGATGTAGATTCAAAAGTAATATGGAGAATTTCAGACAAAAAGAGTCCAGATATACTGTCTATTATGAGAGAGGGAAATGTAAATTTAATTGTTAATCTACCTACAGGAAAGAGAGCTGCAACAGACGGTGCTCAAATGAGAAGACTTGCCGTTGAGCTAGGAATACCATTCATAACAACTATAACTGGTGCTGAGGCAGCCATACAATCATTAGAGGAAGGAGAGAATGATTATCTAATGCCAATTAACAAACAATAGTTTGGCACTATGGTACCTCTTTTATATAGTACTACATCGGACGTAAAGTATTGGTAATATCATGTCCGAAACAAGAGAAATTGTAAGTGTGATTACTTGTGACTTAGAAGGAAGAATTGAAACCTTCAATCCTAATGCTGAAAAGCTATTTGGATACTCTGCAGATGAAGTCATTGGAAAAAAGAGAGTTTCTCTTTTCTCTCCAGGCATGGTTGTACTTGGACACGTTGCAAATTGGCTAGACAAAGCTAAGGAAAACAAGGATGGTTATTCAACAGAGACTACTTTTGTTAGAAAAAGTGGCGAACAATTTGCAGCTTCATTCAAAATTACTGCCACTATAATCAAGGGTAAGCACGTAGGATATTGTGGAAGAACCCGAGAGCTGAAAGATGTTTCTCCTGAAGATACCATGCCCCATACCTCTCTTTTGACTAAATTTATATCCATAGTAGCTATAACAAGACTTCCGTTCTTGTCGGCAACCTGGATACCTATAATCGCCGCAGTAATATGGGGTCTTAATGCAAGTCTGTTTCAAATGGATTGGACGTTATTCACATTAATATTCTTAGGAGGTTCTTTCTTGCATCTTGCAGCAAATACCTACAACGATTATTTCGATTGGACAAGTGGAACTGATCAATTAAACAATGATTATTTTTTACAGCTTTCTGGAGGAAGTAGAGCTATAGAACTTGGACTCATAACTGAAAAAAAATTATTCCAATTGGCTACTGTTTTCCTTGCTTTAGCTGGAGCTCTAGGTCTTGGAATAATGGCTTCATTGGATGACGACAAGTTTGGATTATTATATTATGGACTAGCAGGTGCTTTCTCTGCTTACTTCTACACTGGAACTCCACTTAGATTAGTCGCAAGAAAAGGGATGGGAGAACTTCTCATAGGTTTGAACTACGGACCATTGATGACTATGGGAACTGTTTTTGCAATGAGCGGCGTTCACTCATGGGATGCATTTATGTTCGGAATACCTCTTGGACTGTTGACAACTGCTATTCTATGGATTAACCAATTCCCTGATAGAGCTTCTGATAAAATAGCTGGTAAAAATCATCTTGTTGTGGTTCTAGGTTTAGAAAGAGCAAGCTGGGGATACCTTATTCTTATGATTTCTGCTTTTACCTCGCTGTATACACTTTTCTTCTATGAGATTGTAACTGAAGGTGCCTTGCTGGGATTATTAGCAGCACCTTTCGCATTATACTTATCCTACTATGTCATGAACAATTATGATCGAAGGGAATTAGCACTGTCGAATTGGGGAACAATAGGCATACATTCATTTTGTGGAATACTAATGATTTTAGGAATACAATATTGGTGATTAAATGGGTCTTAAAACAAAGCTAATATTTGATGAAGAATTAAACAGCTATTACGAATTAGTTAAGGCCGAATTCGAAGATTTCCTTAAAATCGAAATTGCTAAGGAATCTAAAGAAATGGCACCACTGATAGAAAAGGGAGTTTTAGGTGGAAAAATGTTAAGGCCTGTTTTGTGCAGACTAGTTTCTGACGCATTGGATGGAGATGCCCACTTGGCATTTGAATGTGGTATGGCTTTAGAACTAGTTCACGGAGGCGCGTTAATACACGATGATTGGATAGATGGCGATTCTTTTAGGAGAGCTGCACCTGCACTTTGGGAAGAACTTGGACCACGCTCAGCCATATTAATTGCTGATCTAATGGTAGCTACAGGTTCATTGCATGGAGCTGTCTCAATGGCAACTGGAAAATCCCTTGCCAAATGTATAAGAAATTTGTCCGAAGGAGCTATCGCTGACTTTACAGATAAACAAAACTACAGCGAATCCGTATACCTTCACAGAATAAAGAAGAAGACTGGTGCTCTTTACGGTACTGCTGCCGAACTAGGCGCTTTAGTATCATCGGAAACTCATTTGGATATCCCATTGTACAAATATGGTGAAACTGTAGGAATAATTTATCAAATTACGGATGATTACTTAGATTTATACAACTCTATAGCTACAAGAACTCCTGTCGGAGACTTAGCAATTGGAATTCCTACTCTTCCAATTACTCGATTGGCTAAGTACAATAAATATCAAGATGCGGTTAATAATTTCCTTAACGGAGGAAATTCTGAAAAGCTAATACAAGTCGTAGACTTAGCAGACGCTCAACAAATTTATGAAGAGCTAGTAACACCGTGGATGCAAGTAGCAAGAAAATCTCTTTCCGAAGTTCCTGAATCAAATTACAAGACTTTACTGGAAGAAGTACCGCTGTCTTTTTCTAACCAATTAATTAGTAAAGATAAAATTTAAAATTTACGTAAATGCCTTCTAGGAGGGCTAGTAATTTTAATATCATTCTTAATTATAGTGTCTTCGTCTAACTTCTTTGAAAGTCCTGAATATACTAAGTATGAATTAATTTTAGAGTATTCTAAACCTTCTTGATGGCACGAATTTTTCATTCGCGAACGAAAAGAATTCTTCTTATTAATGTTTAAACCTTTCGGAGTTTTACCTTCCCAAAGATTATCAAAAATCTTGTATTGTTCACTACTCTCATCAATCATGCAAACAGTTCTCTAGAAGCATCTTCGCAGAGAGAATAAAGATCTTGGTAGAATAGTGGGAGAATTAGTACAAGGAATAAGATTACAAGCAATGAAGTATATCTTATTGAAGTCGAAAATTCAACATCATCAGAATCTTCAGGATCATAAAGATACATGAAACGAATAACCTTAAGATAATAATACAAGGAAAGAGCAGAATTCAAAACTCCAGCTACAACTAACGCTATTATCCAAGTTTCGCCAGCGACACCAGCTTGTAGAACACCGTAAAATAATAAGAACTTACTGATGAAACCTGCGAGAGGTGGAAGGCCAACTAAAGAAAGTAAACAAACGGTCATAGCTAACGCAAGAAGTTGTGATCTCTTTGCAAGACCCTTAAATGAACTAACATTATATCCCAAACCTGCAGCACCAACACCAGCAACTACGATGAAGGCTCCGCCCTTCATGAAAGCGTGAACCATAGTGTGGGCTATAGCACCTGAAACTGCATCTTGTGTAAGTGCTGGGAATGCAATCAGTATGTAACCAGCTTGAGCGATAGAAGAATACGCAAGCATTCTACCAATATCTTTTTGAGACAAAGCTGCTAAATTACCTATAGTCATAGATACAAGAGCTATAATTCCGAAAACCAATTTCCATTCATCTGCGAAAGGTTCAAGTGTAAATATGAAAACTTTGAGAAGCGCGACAAATCCCATCGCCTTACTAGCTGCAGCCAATAATGCTGTAACAGGAGTAGGAGCACCCTCGTAAACATCTGGGGCCCAAGCGTGGAAAGGAACTACTGCAATTTTAAAACCCAAACCTGCGATAATAAACAAGCTTGAAATGAATACTAACTCATTAAAATCTCCATCGATTACTCCATTTTCTAAACCAGTAAGGAAAGCATTAACGCCTTCAAAAGTAACAGAACCTGTCAATGCGTACAGAAGAGATATTCCATACAAAGTTAGAGCTGAGGAAAAAGCTCCAATGAGTAAATATTTTGCTCCAGCCTCAGTAGACTTATCGTTTGTCTTTCTAAAGGCAACCAAACCATAACTACTGAAAGCTGACAATTCAATCCCTACAAAAATAGTAAGGAAATCATTAGCTGAAGCTGTAATCAACATACCTAATGCACTTGAAAGTAAAAGAACATAGTATTCAGCTTGGTGAGGCTCATCTTCCTTGAAGTATGATGAACTAACAACCGATACGGCTAAAGCTGAAATCAAAAATATAGCTTTGAAAAGTTGTGAAAAATCATTAATTACAAAATGATCATAAATTATGTAAGATGACGAGGACTTGTCAAAGGAAACATCATCAGGATAGTACCAGAACAAAACGACTAGCAGGAGACTAACAAAAAGCGATATGTTTGAACAAATGGAGTAAGACTTTGTGCTCTCCGTAGCGATATAAATTGCAGGAATTGCTAAGATACTAGCAATTAGTATCATTTCAGGTAGGAACAAGAATGTAGAATCCATTATAGAACCCCCATGAAATCCAATATATCATAAGAAGCTACTGAGATAGGGTCCATCAAATAATGAGGGAAAATACCGAAGAATGCTGCAATAACAATCAAAATGAACATCGGATACATTTCATACCAAGGAGCCTCATGGACCTTCTTAATATCAACACTTTCATTTTCAGCGCCAAAAATGGCTCTTTGTAACGCCCATAAATGATATCCGGCTGTAATAACCATACCGAATATAGGTAACAACAGCAAGTAACCATGAGATTGGAAGAAGGCTATGAATACAGCTAGCTCAGAGACAAACACAGCCATTCCTGGAACACCAAGACTGCCCATGAAAATAACTACAAACAAACCTGTAGTCGTTGGCTGGCTTTGCGCAATACCTCCCAACTTAGGAATTTCTCTAGTACCAAGTTGATGCAATAGTACACCGGCGACCATGAACATTGCAGGACTGAGAATACCATGAGCGAACATCATGAAAACTGCACCAGCAAAACCCAGTTCTGTCATGGTTGCAACACCCAACAAAGCCACACCCATATGTGAAACACTAGAATATGCAACTAATTTCTTGAGATCCGTCTGGCCTAAACTTAAAACAGCTCCATACAAAATAGAAATTATAGCTAATGCAACCATTAAAGGAATGAAAAACTCAGCACCGATAGGTAATGGAGGTAGAGCAGCTCTCATAAGTCCGTATAGTCCCATCTTCAACATAACGCCAGCAAGAAGAATAGATCCCGCAGTAGGAGCTTGAACATGAGCATCTGGTAGCCAAGTATGCCAAGGAACTGAAGGGATTTTAACTGCAAAACCAATGAATAAAGCTGCAAAAACCCATATCTGAAATTCCCTTGAAAATCCAGAACTATTATTAGCAATATCAATCATGGAAAATGAGTTTACGCCAGCTTCAAAATAAAGTGCCATAAAACCAACTAACATTATCACGGATGCTGTAAAAGTATAAATAAAGAACTTAATAGACGCGTATCTTCTGTTATCGCCTCCCCAAATGGCAATAAGGAAGAACATAGGAATCAAAACTACTTCCCAAAAGATATAGAAAACAAAGTAGTCTAGCGTTATGAAAACTCCATAAAGAGCAGTTTGCATTACAAGAAGCAGAGCGAAAAATAGAGCCGGTTTTTCCTTCTCGTGCCAAGAAAATACAACAGTCAAAGGACAAATAATACCTGTAAGGAGCACTAAAGGACTGCTCAAACCATCAACTCCAAGGAGCAAGGATACTCCAAGATTAGGCGCCCATTCATACTCTTCCATTAACCTAAAACCATTACCACTCCCAGCTTTGATAAAAACAATAACTGAAATTGCTAAAGTAAAAAGAGTAGTACTCAACGCGATATACTTATGAGCTTCAGGACTATTTCTGAAAGCAAAACACCAAAGGGCGCCAATCAATGGGAAAACTAAAAGGTAAGACAACCAAGGAAAGTCGCCGAGCTCCATAGTCATGTCTGGTCTACTCTCTATGACAATTTGTCCTCTCATTTGTAGACCTGCATGTGGTTCACAAATGTAATACAATATCCCTTCTTCCTGAGTATATGTGGAATTCAATACCCATTCGACACCATCCACAGGTTCACCAGAATAGAAGAAAATAATATCTCCGCCTGAAACATATACATTAGAACTTGATGATTCAACTTGAGCAACATTGTGAGGTTGACCTGGAGTCCATACGAAAGTTACATTATCGCCTGGAGCAATAACGAGATTAGCTTCACTAAATATGTACGGATTATCTTCTGTTCCGACTAAAACTGTATGATCTTCTGCAGAGGAAACACCAGATAGCAATAATAGAAAAACAAAAGCCAAAGGCAATCTTAAATTTTTCAAATCGACCACCCCATGAAAGGCATAACAACACGAGTAAGTAAAACAAGGGCACCCAAACCTCCAATTGTTAAGGAAGCATAATGGCCAGTAAATCCAGTAGTAATATTCCTTGCATTATTACTGAAATGCATTGAAAGTGAGGCAATCTTATTAACGATACCATCAATTATATTTCTGTCAAACCAATCTGACATTTGTGCAAAAGTGTCCCACGTTCTCATACCAAACCAATTGAATAAATCGGACATGTAAAGTCTATTAGACAAAAATGTGTGAGAAACATTCAATATCCATGTATCTTTAACAAAGTCAGTGGAAAAAGCTGCGTTACCATCAGGACCTCGCTTGTAAAAGATAACTCCAAAAAAGATGCCTGTTAATCCAACAGCCACGGATAAGTAAGTTAGAGATGAGGACAATATGTGATCTATGATTTCCCATTGAATCATACCATGAGATTCGTGAGGTTCACCATAATATACATGTGAGCTAAATCCACCGCCGAAAACTAAAGTCAAGCCGGAGGTTACAGCGAGTAAAGAAAGAATCATAAGAGGTAAAGTCATAACGAGCGGTGCTTCATGGGCATGAGAATGAACTTTCTTTTCTTCCAAAACCCAATTTCCGGTAACAGAGTGGTCTTCAGATGAAACAATACTAGAAACCATTCTACTAGACGGCCCACTGAATGTCATCATCCACATTCGAGTCATGTAAAAGGCAGTCATTCCTGCTGTAATTAATGCCATAAACCACAGACCGCCGAAAATGCCTTCATACTCAGCATTGTAATAAACAGCAACAAGAAGTTCATCTTTAGACCAGAATCCTGAGAAAAAAGGAACTCCTGCAATCGATAATACTCCTAGACCCATTGTCAGAGAAGTAATGGGCATTTCTTTTCGTAATCCTCCCATTTCTCTCATATCTTGAGTATGCACCGCATGAATAACTGCTCCAGAACCCAAGAACAAAAGAGCTTTGAAAAAAGCATGATTCATTAAATGGAACAAACCTGCCATGTAACCCAACGAGCTACCAGGATCTGTACCTGAATCGGTGGAATGCCAGAAAGCCCAAGCCCCGGCGCCTAATCCCAAAAACATGTATCCTAGCTGAGAAATAGTTGAATATGCTAGTACTCTTTTTATGTCATTCATAACCATAGCCATACTGGCCGCAATCAAGGCAGTCAAACCTCCAGTAACTGCAATATACAATGCAGTGTCAGGACTGTGAACAATCAATGGAAATGCTCTGGCAACTAAAAAAACACCGGCTTTAACCATAGTAGCTGCATGGATTAATGCCGATACAGTGGTAGGACCTTCCATAGCATCAGGAAGCCAAACATGTAAAGGAAACTGTGCAGATTTACCAACGGAACCTCCAAACAAACACAAAGTTGCCCACTTAACTTCTTCTAAATTGGCCATAAGAATTTGTGGATCTGCAAATAATTCGGAGTATCTCAAAGTACCAAAAGTATTGTAAAGAATAACAAGGCCGAGGAGTAAGAATACGTCACCAACTCTTGTAACTAAAAAGGCTTTCTTCGCTGCAGATGCTGCAGACGGTTTTTCGTACCAAAATCCGATCAATAAGTATGAACAAACGCCCATTAATTCCCAAAATATAAACATCAAAAGGAAGGAGTTTGCAACAACTAAACCATACATTGCGGCAATAAATAAAGAAATTTCAGCAAAATATCGTACGCGACGATCTCCTTGATCGTCCATATAGCTGATTGAGAAGAGAACGACCAAATAAGAAACTACACCGACAACTAAAAGCAACAAACCTGCAAGAGCATCTATGTAAGTACCAAATTCAAAAGAATATGTAGAACCACTAAACCAGACTCTTGTGGATTCTACATAAGAACCACTTGCAGTTCCATTTACAAATAGATCATAAGCGATAGCTAATGAAAACACGGAGGAAAAACTCACTCCAAAAAGAGCTATTGTTCCGCCCTTTTCAGAATCTTGAAGCCCGAATAAGAGAATTAAAGCAAAAGAAATTAAAGGGAAAACAGGTATCATCCATGAATAATTTACAGGAGACTCAGAAGAAGTAAAGAGTAGATATGCTAACAAGAAAATAGCAAAAGTCAAGAATAATCCAATTTTATTCAATAATATCTTTGGAACACCTTTCGTTTCTCCCATAAATTACCACCTAAGCCTGTTGAGTAAATCAAGCTCTATTGTATCTCGCTGTTTAAACAGACTTAGAAGAATTGCCAAGCCAATTGCAACTTCAGCAGCCGCAATAGTAGTAATAAACAAAGCAACAATTTGACCGGTTAAATCGTGATAATATGTAGAAAATGCAACAAAATTAATGTTTGCTGCAGTAAGCATAATTTCAACAGACATCAAAACTACAATTGAATTTTTATTTCTAATAACGCCATAAGCACCTATCAATAGAAGGATTGAAGAAAAAAGAATAAAGTGAATAGGATCAATCATCTTTTTCCTCCCTTGCTAAGAATACACCAGCCTGAAGTGCTACAACCATCATTACACCAAGAAGAAGAAAGGGAACTTCCCAATCATTAAAAAGCATAAATGCCAAAAACTTTGTTGTACCGATACGCAAATCACTCTGAGATGAAGACTCTGAGCTGTAACCTAAATCATCAACTGCAAAAACAGACCAAGTATATTCTTTACCTTCAACAAAGTTGGAGTACTCATATACAGTTTCAGAGATATTTGTAGCCTCATGGATTATAGGAACATCTCGGTCTTCATCATCAAATTCACGAATTTGAATAGTGTAAGTGACTCCTATTTTGTCCCAATTGAGTGTAATCTTTGAAGAAGTTTCAAGTTGATGCTCATCTGTTTTAATAAGTTCTGAAAAATTCGAACCTGCTATTCCTGTATAATATACCGAGGAAGTGTAATTACCAACTTGCAATCGAGAGCTTGTCGTAGAATTAAATTCAGTCAAGTTAGATTCAAGAACTATTTGATCTTCCGAATCAAAAATAACTACGCGATAAGTAACAGCTACAGCATTCCAGTCAAAAGTTAAAGAATCATCATAGTGATGATAATTATTCTCAGGGAAATTAATCGATGGTGAACAACCTGTAGGGCAAGTCGTTGATGCAGGTTCAGAAATTTTTAAATTAGACCAAGGAACCATAGCTATGGAAACAACAACATAAAGAGCAAAAATTATGACGAAAGCGTCTCTGAACCATATTGTTGTTCTACTAGGCACTCTCTCCTCCTTTCAAAGTTCTCTTAGTTAACATAATACCGAAAATTATAACAACTGAAATAGCACCTACGTAAACTAATACTTGAATAACTGCTAAGAATTCAGCATCAGCCAAGATAAATAGACAGGCAGTTAGAAGAAAAACTGCTGAAAGCCAAACGACTGCATGAACAATATCATTTCCATTGACGACTGCCCAAGCAGAAGCCAAAATTAGTGACGCTATAACCCAGAACAAAACCACAATCATTTCCATGGACTAAGCCTCCGACTCTGGAGCTGGAATTGTAAGACCACTGGAACTTGAATTTGATATAGGCTCCATGTGTAGACAGGAAGCTGGACATACTTTAACGCAAGTAGAACAGCCAATACATATTGTATAATCAAAGTAAGGATTTTCAATATTTCTTACTTTACCACTCTTTAACTCTTTATTGACAGCACCTTCGTCCATAATTATACAATTTGTTGGACAATTATCTACACATTTACTACAGCCAATACAAGTCTCCGAGTTAAGTGCAGGAGATTCCATCATAAAGTTTGTTAATGGTAAAGTTGGTGATTCCTCTAAGTCGACCTTCATTGAACGAGCTGGATAAATCAAAGCTTCTCTATTAGTATCTGCTAATTCATAAAAGTCAGTCATTGTCATAGCGCCAGTTGGACAATAATCTTCACAGAAACCACAGAACATACAGTGACCAAAATTAATGGCCGGTCTTTCTGCCTTATTTTTCTTTTTAGCAACATGAGAACCATACCAAGCTTTGTCTTGTTCTTCTTCTGAAAGATCGACAGGTTTCATCTTCAAACATTTATTTGGACAGACTTCACCACATATTCCGCAACCTATACACAAATCCCAGATAACAGCATTCATTCCTCTATATGTTGGAGGAGGGTCCCTTTTTTCAAGCGGATACATAACCGTTGTAGGTTTACCAAAAGTAGACTTGAAAAACTGTTTCAGTGTGACTTTCATTGGGTTAACAAAAATGTCCATTAAACCAAGATTTTTCCTATCGGAAGCCATCAGAATACCTCCGGAAGGTTAACTATGTCATCAAAGTAAGGATAAATTTCTACCATAAATATAACGATTAAGATATTAATTAAAGATAGGGGTAAAAGCTTTTTCCAGCCCAATTCTAATATCTGGTCGGTTCGAATTCGTGGAACTGTCCAACGGATAAAAATCCAGAAAATAATAATTAAATAAACCTTGAGCAAAAACCAGATTTCTGGAGGAACTGGCCATGGTCCTGCCCAACCACCTAAGAATAATATTGTGGCGACTGCAGCTCCAGCAAAACCTCTGATATACTCTGCAGCTAAGAATAACATGTATCTTATTCCACTATATTCAGTAGTCCAACCTTCCACGAGTTCAGCTTCAGCTTCAGGCAGATCGAAAGGAACTCTTTCGACCTCAGCAAGAATACATATCATAAAAACAATAAAACCAATAAATTGGGGAATAAAGTTCCACATTGGTAATCCGAATAACCAAGTAGCTTCTCTCTGTTGCTCAACAATGTCTACAGGATTGTAAGAACCAGCTAAGAGAAATACTCCGGCCATACTAAGAAGAAGCGGAATTTCATATGACATAAGTTGTGCTGCTGAACGCATACCGCCTATCATCGAATACTTATTGTTAGATGCCCAACCAGAAGTCAGAACCCCAATAGGAGCAATCGAAAAAGCAGCCATAATAACCATCAAACCTGCAGGGGCTGCAGAAGCTGCAAAACGGTCAGAGAGAGGAAATAAGACTAACAAAAATACAGATGATGAAATAAATATTATGGGACCCATCGAAAATAAAAATTTATCAGCTTTGTTTGGAATAATCAATTCTTTAGTAATTGCCTTAATTCCATCAGCCATGTTTTGAATTATACCTATACCACTGTAATTACCTTTGAACCTCCATGTGGGAGCTTCTCCTGCTAAATCTTCGCCAAGCTCTCTGAATGCCCTAAGTGAGAGCATAGGGCCTCTTCGATCTTGTATACGAGCTGCTATTTTCCTCTCTAAGTGAATTACGAGAATTAAGTTGGTCATACCAACTGCAAAAGCAATATTAACTGCATAAATCCAAGCTAAGGTTACAATGCCTCCCTCACTGGCAAACCAATCTGCCAAGTCGCCAGCTGGATAACTGAATGGAGGAAAAAGATTCCTTTGGAATTCAAGAACTGGAACAATAAATTTTTCTGCAGTAAGCTCTGCCATAGTCTTACACAAACCAAATAATGTCATTTGTCAGTTTCTCCTATACAAATGTCAATACTGCCCATAATTGCAGGAATATCGGCTAACTTGTAACCTTTAAGATAATGAGGACAGGCTGATATTGTTGTAAACATCGGACTTTTTATTTTCCATCTGTAAGGCCTATCAGAACCATCTCCAACAAGATACATTAATGCTTCTCCTCTCGAATCTTCAGTTCTTCTAAAGGCTTCACCTGAAGCCCTAACAGGAACACGTGAAGACATAGTTGGACCTTGGGGCATTTTCTTAAAACAATCACGTATAATCCTGACAGATTCTTTCATCTCATCAATTCTAACCATATATCTACTGAAACAGTCACTATATCCAGGACCTGCCTCTCTTGTACAAATATCCCAATCAATTTCTTCATAAATCTCATAAGTGTCTTCAACTCGCAAATCGTGTTTAACTCCACAGCCTCTCAAGTTGGGACCTGTTATTCCCATGTTCATAGCCTGAGTACCAGTGAACTTACCTACATCCTCAGTTCGCATTCTAAAAATTTTGGAATTTTCAAATAAATCTGCATATTCGTCAAGCCTTTGTTCGAAAAGTTTCAAAATTCTCTCAGTCTTCTGTTCGAAACCATCGGGTAAATCTCTCTTAACTCCTCCAATTCTCATATAATTGTAGAGTAAACGACTACCGCTAGGAAGCTCTAGTAAATTCAAAAATAGCTCACGATCTCTCCAAAAATAAAGAGCACCTGTGATGTGTCCTAAATCAGGCATGTATGCACCGGCCCACATTAGATGAGACGCTAATCTTTGTAACTCAAGCATAATCGTTCTGATATACTGAGCCCTAGTGGGAACTTCAACTTCCATTAATTCTTCTACAGCAAGAACATAACTATGAGTCCAAGTGGTTGAACTAGCATAGCAAAGTCTATCTGTTAAAGTGGTGTTCATGAAATATTTTCGCCTTTCGCCCATTTTTTCAACTGAACGATGTAAATATCCAAGTTCAGGATCTGCGTCAACTATAGTTTCTCCATCAACTTTAACTTTTAATGTCCAAAGACCATGGGTCATGGGATGTTGCGGACCCATACTAATCCACATTTCAGCCATTACCACTCCTCCTCGTGTATTTCATACACGTAATCTTTTCTAAGAGGATGTCCAGCAAAACCTTCAGGCAAGAGTACCCTACGAAGATCTGGATGTCCTACGAAATAAATGCCCATTAAATCAAAAGCTTCCCTTTCATGCCAATTAGCACCAAACCACAAATCCGAAACTGAATCAATAGAAGGCGAATCTCTCTTCAGATGAATATGCACCTCTATCATGGCTGACATTTTAGTATCATCAACTGTTAACTCTCCGCTTAAACAAGACAAGTGATAAACTAATTCGAAATCAGGTTGATTGTCAACTGCAGTAATCAATGAACAGTGTTCAAAATAAAAATCTTCTTTAAGCTTAGTAAAAAATGCTTTAGAAACTGATTTTTCTAGATCTATTTTAATAACATTCTGACGGATAAGAGAAAGATTTGAAACTCCTTTAATTGCTTTTAACTCTTTCTGCAGATCCTTGAAATTCATAATTAATCTCGCCTTAAGAACATACCTGGCTCTTTTTCACGTATTTTCTTTTGCAATGTGAGAAATCCGTGCATGAGCGCTTCTGGCCTTACAGGACAACCTGGAATGTAAACATCTACTGGCATGAATGTATCAGCCCCAGCTACAACAGAATAAGAATCCCAATATGGACCTCCTGAAATCGCACATTCTCCCATAGCAATTACCCACTTAGGCTCAGGCATTTGCTCATATAATGTCTTCAGTTTAGGCCTTAATTTTTCACAAACTGGCCCATTAACTATAAGAACATCACACTGTCGAGGAGAAGAACGATAAACAAGGCCTAACCTATCAATATCATGATCTGGTGCAGATGCCTGACCCATTTCAATCGCACAACACATAATACCAAAATGCAAAGGATGAGGCGAAAACCTTTGAGCAAAATTGAAAATTGGACGCGTTACTCGATCAACAACTTCCCTCATACCCGTTGCTTCGGCTGCATTGTAGACTGCATCATCGATCCAATTCAATAGTTGATCAGAACGCAATGCAAGCCAGTCCCCTGCAGGCCCATCTTCCATTATTTTCTCGCGGTCGGTTGTCTTTGAACCAAGACCTCTTCTCAACTCTGGGTTACCCCTAATTCCTTTTGCACTCATATCCAAATCACATCCTCTTTTCTAAAAGCATACCACAATCCAAGTAATGTTATCAGCAAAAATAACATCATTATAACTTTTGCAGAAACTTGAAGTGTTAAGTATACTTGAACCCAAAGAATCAGAAAAACAACAACTAAATCAAATACTACGAAAAGAATTGCAAACATGTAATATTGAAAATGGAACTGGATGTGAGCTTCCCCAACAGGTATCTCTCCACATTCATAAGTAGAATTTTTTAGAGCATTGTCATTATTAGGGCGGAAGAATCTTCCCGCAAAGAATGTCAAGATAGGAAACGATAACGCTATAAGCGCAAAAATACCTATCGGAACGTACTCATGTCCAAGCACATTTACCCTTCTGTATATCCCTATTAAAAGCGTTCGGGCTAATGCCAAAAAAAAAACCATAATAAAGCATAACTAGACATCTTCATATAATTGCCTCAGAATGACTAAAGATTACAAGAGAATTACAACAAACGTTCTTCAGGAAATGAAAGACAATAAAGAAAAAATATCGATGTTGACTTCATACGACTTTACTCTGGCTAAAATCGTTGATAACGCAGGAATTGACGTTATTTTAGTTGGAGACTCTGCATCAAATGTAATGGCAGGTCACGAGACAACTTTGCCAATAACACTAGATCACATGATTTATCATGCAATTTCAGTAGTTAAGGCAGCTAGAAGAGCATTAGTAGTAGTTGACTTACCTTTCGGTTCATATCAAGGCGATTCTAAAAAAGCACTACGATCATCAATTAGAATAATGAAAGAGTCTGGTGCTCATGCAGTAAAGCTGGAGGGAGGAGACGAAATAATTGATTCAGTACAAAGAATACTGACGGCAGGGATTCCCGTAATGGGCCATTTGGGACTTACTCCCCAATCGATATACAAATTTGGAACTTACACTGTGAGAGCTAAGCAAGAAGCTGAAGCGGAAAAACTAATTGAAGACGCTAAATTACTGCAAGAGGCGGGATGCTTCGCAATTGTTTTAGAAAAAATACCTGCAGGTCTAGCCAAAAAAGTCTCAAACGAATTAGAAATACCAATAATTGGAATTGGGGCCGGAAACGGAGTTGACGGACAAGTTCTTGTTCTACATGACATGTTGGGAATGACACATGAATTTAATCCTAGATTCCTGAGAAGATATCTTAATTTATACGAGGACATAAATCAAGCTGTTAAAAATTACGTTGATGACGTGAAGAAT
>MIZA01000014.1 GCA_001875345.1 Marine Group III euryarchaeote CG-Epi1 | reverse complement strand
TCCAAACCCGGTCAGGCAAGGTGAGTGGGCTTCAACGCTTGCAAAAGTAATTTGGGGAAGATTTGGAAAGCTAACTGGAATAATTCCAATTCCTGGATTTGCTTTGAAAACTGTCTTAGGAGAGTTTGGTGATGTTTTAGCGTTATCAAGCATCAAAGTAGATTCTTCGAAATTAATAGACTCAGGGTATAAATTTAGATTTGAAAATTTAGAAGATTGCTTTAGACATTTACTAGGTAAAAGGACTGCGGAGGAATTACAATGAAAGATATTGTAGTTGTTGGTGCTGGATATGGTGGTTTAGTCGCTTCAGCTTTACTAGCAAAAGAAGGGCACAATGTTACGGTAATCGAAAAGAATGAGCAGCCTGGTGGAAAAGCTAGCTTACTCAAAAAAGATGGATTCCAGTTTGATATGGGGCCTTCATGGTACATGTGGCCTCAGGCATTTGAAAAATTCTTTGAGGAATTTGGAGAGGATGCTACAGACTTTTTAGAACTGAAACAACTTGATCCTTCGTATAGAGTTTTCTTTGACGATGGTGAAATTATTGATATTTCAAGCGATATCGAAAAAAATTACGAGATTTTTGAAAGATTAGAAGAAAATGGTGCAGAAAAACTTCGTCAGTATCTAGAAGTATGCAAGAAACAGTATGATATTGCAATGGATGGATTTGTTTATCGTACATATAATTCGATTTTTGATTTTTTCACCCCAAGTATGGTAGCCAATGGATTGAGGCTGAAAGCTTTTTCAAACTATCATAAAGGAGTCCAAAAATATTTTAAGAATCATAAGGCTCAAAAATTGCTTGAATGGATTACTGTATTCTTAGGAGGTGATCCAAGAAATGTTCCTGGCATGTATTGTATGATGTCTTATTTAGATCACCATCACGGAATTTATTATCCTAAAGGTGGAATGAATGGACTTGCTCAAAAAATTTACGAGATTGCTTTAGAAAATGGTGTTAAATTCAAATTTAATGAAGCTGTAACCAAAATTAATGTCGAAGGAAAATTAGCAAATAATGTAGTAACTGAAAATAGTGAATATATTGCTGATTTGGTAGTGAATAATGCAGATTACCACCATGGTGAAACTCAATTATTAGAAGAAAAGAATCAAACTTACAATTCAAATTACTGGAACAAAAAAACTATGGCAATTTCTATGCATTTAGCTTACATAGGCGTGAATCGCAAAATTGATAGTCTTACACATCATAATTATTTTTTCAACGAAGACTGGAATAACCATTTTGATCAAATTTTTAAAACACCTCAATGGCCAGATAATCCTAATTTTTACGTTTGCTGTCCCTCTCGAATTGACAGCAGTGTTGCCCCTGAAGGAATGGAAAATCTATTCTTTTTAGTTCCGGTTGCATCTGATTTAGAAGACTCTGATAGTATTCGAGAATCTTATTTTGATAAAATCCTAGATAAATTTGAAAATTGGACTGGTGAAAAAATTAAAAATGATATTGTTGTAAAATCACTATTCACTCATCGTGATTTCAAAAGCAGATATAATGCTTACAAAGGAACTGGTTTAGGAATGGCCCATACTTTATGGCAAACTGCAGTATTCAGGCCTAAACACAAAAGCTCTAAAGTTAAAAATCTATATTATACAGGACAATATAATCATCCTGGCGTTGGAGTTCCAACCACTGTTATTTCTTCCCAAATTTTAGTTAATGAAATGAAAAAGGAGGGGGTGTTAACATAGTATACGTAAGAACAAAAAATATAAAAGGCAAAAAATACGCTTATCTTGTTGAAAGTAAATGGGATAGCGAAAAGAAAACATCAAAACAAAAAGTTATTGAATATCTGGGTTCTGTAGAGAACTTAACAATAGATGATGTACCAAAAGAATATCATTCTGGCTCAGTCAGGAAATTCTTCGTTAAAAATCAAACAAAATTGGATGATAAAGTAGTTGAAAGGCAAAAAGAATTGGAAGTCTTACTAGCTAGGTGCCTACAAACTGGTGACGAAGAAATGTCTTTTGAAAAGGCTGATGAACTAATAGAATTGATTGGTTTACAACGGTTTTATGTCGATTCTGTAACTGGAGTAATGAGAGAAACTGGGAAGCTGTGGGTTGACGGAGAAATTGGAATTGCTCAGGAACATATGATCACAAATATTATGAGAAAAATAATTCAACAATATAATGCTAAAATTGAAATGAAAGGACTAGTCGAAGGTTTGGCTGTTATCTGTAACCCAGAAGGTGACGACCACAGTATGTCTAATTTAGTTCTTGAAGGGCTTCTAAAAACTAGAAAATACCGTGTTACTAACATAGGTGGTGCATGGTATATGGGAGATAAGAGGGCTGTAACAAACAAAGCTATCATCGATTTTGTAACTCATGCTAGACCAGATATTGTGTTTATCTCAGTTACTATAGCAAGATACTTGTTTAATGCAAAAATGATCGCCCGAGAATTAGTCAAAGAATTACCTAATACTAAAATTTTCTTAGGTGGGTTAGGCACAAGAGGCATTGTAGATGGTGAATTGCAAGACGGAATTCATTTAGCGAATAAAGATACTCTAAGGACGTTGAATAAATTATGAAATCTAAATTAGGCACCAACCTAGCTCCTTTAAATACCTACAAAGCCGAAGTAGATTCTAGTATGGCTAAAAACGTGTATTCATCAGAGACTTATGGAAACCGAACTTCCACCACAAATCCTGATGAAATATTCAGAAAAGGTAGTACAACTTACTACTACAGTACAAAATTATTTCCTGCAAAAATAAGGAAAGAAGTAACTCAATTGTACAACTTTGTCAGAATAGCCGATGACTATGTAGATTCTGTACCACAAGATACCGAAGGTTTCATGAACTTTAAAGAAGATTACTACCGCGTACTTTCAGGAAAGTCTTCTGATAATGAAGTTATAACTGATTTTGTTAAACTATCACAAAAAAGAAAATTCGATAATAAGTGGGTTGATGCTTTTCTATTCTCAATGGAGATGGACACTAGAAAATCTACTTACAAAAACTTAGATGAATTGAACACTTATCTCTACGGGTCTGCTGAAGTTATTGGTTTAATGATGAATAAAGTAATGAATGTAAACCAAAATGCAGACGATTCGGCAAGATACTTGGGAAAAGCAATGCAATTTATAAATTTCATAAGAGACATAGATGAAGATTTAGATTTGAAAAGAACTTATTTCCCTGTAGAAGACCTAGACTCATTTGGTTTATCTGGTCTTACTAGAGGGGAAGCTAGAAGAAAGCCTAAGCAATTCAAAGCTTTTGTAAGATCCCAAATTCAACTTTATTTTAAATGGCAAAAGCGTGCTGAATTAGGATTTAAATTTATACCTAAAAATATGAGAATTGCTGTTAAAACAGCTTCCGATATGTACCTTTGGACAGCAAAAGAAATTTACAAGAATCCGTTTATTGTTTATGACTTGAAAATTAAACCAAGCTGGACTAAGGTTTTGCTTAACGGTTTAAGAAATACTTTCCAAGCTTATAATCCTTTAAATCGAGGCAATATTTCTGGTTCCTCAACTAAAGAAACATCTGCTCTTTGATTCTCAGTAAACTATAAAAAATAGGATAAGAATACTAAATCATGATAAGTGTAACCGATATTGCTGCTGAGAAACTTTCAAAAGCTCAGGAAGGGCAAGACATGACTGGTAAAATGCTCCGCATAGGTGTGTTCTCTGCCGGTTGCAGTGGCGGTTATCAATACGCTTTAGGATTTGATGCGCGAAGCGATACTGATTCTGTATTCGAATCAAATGGTTTAGAAGTGATTGTTAAAACTGAAGATGTTGAAAAAGTCAGTGGAACTGAAATTGATTACATCGTAAGCGAAATGGGTGAAGGTTTTAGAGTAAATAATCCTAATCCTGCACCTGAAGGTGTTAAAGGTCAATGTAATTGTGGCTCAGACAATCCCTGCTAGTTAAATGAAACGAAATACGCTATCTGAGCAGGTCTTTTCCGTAGTTGTTGGTTTAATATTTGTATCTAGTTCATACCTTCTAATCATTCAGGAATCAATCGATGAAGAATATGATATGAGAGTCCCTGTTTGGGCTAGAAGTCAGCTAGACTATGATACTTCACAGCCTTATAGTTTTGTTCTGAATCAAGGAACTTATCAACTATTGGAAACTGATAATGAATTTGATTCTGTTCATGTTATGATTCCTTATAATCTTCCTTTAAGCGAAGGTGGGGCTGCTGCTACTTGCCAATTTGGCGGCGAGTGTCCGCAAATTAGTTTGGCCTATTGGAGACCAAAAGTACCTTCTGGGATGAAAGTGCCAGTGATAGCTGAATTCGGACCTTACTTTGGAGAAACCTCAGCCTCCACACCAGATGTTTCCCAACCTGGTAGTTGGTTGGGTGTAAGTGTTATCCAAAACCTTCTACCTCATGGATTTGCTTTTGCACAAGTTTCTGTAACTGGTACTGGAAGCTCTAATCATTGTATGGATTTGATGGGGTTTGCTGAACAAGAGGGTATCAATGCTGCCGTTGAATGGCTAGCAACACAAGAATGGTCAAATGGAAATGTAGGAATGATTGGAAAGTCCTATGACGGTTCTACTCCATGGCAAGCTGCAATGTATGGAAATGAATATCTAAAAACTATAGTCCCTATTTCAGGACTTATTGGAGTGAGAGAGCTAATGTGGAAAAATGGATCTTCTGAAGCTCGCGCACCTTTCATGCATAACGTTGTTTACGGCTCTTATGGCTACGAAGCTGACAAAGAAGAACAAAATTTACAAAATGCATGTCCAGACTACTTGGCTTCTAGTTTGTACGGAGGTGAAGCTTACGTGTTCGGAGGAAGTGAAGTCAGTGGATATTGGGATGAAAGATACTTCCTTGACCGTGTTTTAGAAAACTATAGAGGCTCTGTCTATATTGTACAAGGATTTCATGATTGGAATGTAGATCCTCACATGGCAGTTCCTGTAATTAATACATTATTAGACACAGGGATTGAAGCAAAGGTTTTGATGGGGCAATGGGATCATGATTATCCTGATAGGCCTGACTATCAAAAACAACGATCTGATCCTGGAAGGGGATCTGAAGCTTACCCTCAAATGGTTCGATTCGATTGGATGCAAGATTTACTAGAATGGTTTACGTATTATTTACAGGAAAAAGGGCCTAAGCCAAGTCTATACTTGGAAATACAAAATAACCGTGGTGAATGGCGAGTTGAAGAAAGATATCCTGCTAAAGACTCTCGTATTATTGAAATGCCTTTAGGTGGAAATAATCTTAGCTTGGTTGCAGAAAGTGCGTTAGGTACAAGTGTTTATCCAGGAATGGAAGCCACTGACGATCAAGTAGTCTTTGAAACCAACGTATTTAGTTCCGATTTTAGATTTGGCGGATTGCCTCAGTTACACCTCGATGTTACTCCAGCTGGTCCTGGAGGATCAATTTATGCACTAATGGAAGATTGTTCTGCTGAAAATGAATGTATTCATATTGGTCACGCTATTATGGACTTAAGATATCACGAAGGCGGTACTGAATATCAAAATGTGATTCCTGGTGTAGAAATCAGGGCCAAAATGGAGTTTTTCGCTATGGATGTTTTAGTTCCTGAAGGGCATAAAATTCGCCTTTCTCTAAGAGATATTGGAGAAGATTATCTTCCTCCAAGTACGGAAGCTGCTGTTGATATTGACATTAGTGGTAACAGTGTGCTCAGAATTCATGAAATAAATACAGACGAAAAAATATTTTTTGAGCCTCCTGTATGCATGCATGAAGATTGTTTATCTGAATAAACAAACTATATATCCTAGGAATAATAGTATACAATAATGCGTAGAAACTTGTCTAAGAACAAAATGCTAAACATTTCTGTAATTGCATTGTTTTTAGCGGTATCTTTCGCGGGATGTCTAGAGAATGATGATGAGGATATTATTTCTCCAAATGACGTTGTAGTCAACCCAGTTACTCTAGTTGCAGGAGAATTCCAACCTTTGGTGATTTCTGCAAAGCGTGATGTTTCTGTTTTCATTCCTCATATGGTAGTTGATCCAGCTTCAAATTACCTTCAAAATGGAACTATTCTAGATATGCGAACGGGGGAAACAAAGCAACTCACAATTCTTGCCCCTCCTAGAATAGATACTGCATTTATCTTTCTGTCTAATTATGGAACCGAAGTGTGGTCAATTAGAAATCCAAGTGAAAGCTGGAAGGACTGGGTGGAGAGAGGTGGAATTAATCAAGAAGGCCTGGCTGTATCAAGAGTTGAACCCGAGGAATACGCCTCATTTTATACTTTAAACTCAACTGAAGAAAAAGCAGGCAAAAGTGTTCCTATCAAGATTGATCTGAAACGTGAAGTCTCTGCTGCTTATACCGTAGACGAAGGAAGTCTATTTTCAAGAGGGTTTGTTGATGGACGAACTGTGTTCAACAGTATAGCTCGTATTTCTGATGAAACTCCAGATATTTTAGACCCTGCCGATGGAGCTGTTGGATATTTAGATAGATGGGCAGGACAAGGGAACTTAGCTTACGAAGATGCTGCTCAATTTTTGATTGCCGAGATGACTTCATATGGACTCAGAGTAGAGGTTCAGAGATTTGCAATAGAAGACGTACTAGGAAATGTTAATCCAGAAGCTTACAATGTATGTGGATTCCGAGATGGTACATTATATCCAAATGAATGGTTAGTATTTGGAGCTCATTTTGATATTGCTCCTCCAATAAATGGAGGGCTAGTGGATCCTCACATAACGGGATCTAGAACCTATGGAACTCGAGTTGGAGCTTATGATAACACTGCAGGAACATCAATGGTTCTTGCTGCAGGAGAGGCAATGGCAGGCATGCCATATGATACTCGAAGAACAATGGTCTATTGCTTGTGGTCTGGTGAAGAAGGAGGATTACGTGGTAGTGATTACTGGACAGATACGCTAGCCGATAGATATCCTGATGTGACTGTTATGAATTATATTAATTTGGATATGGCGGGTGTTAACTGGCCAGGGGGTGGCGGAGCTCCTTGTGGTGGTGAACATGGAGGTGGTGATGGAGATTGCGATCCAGATCCGCAGCCTGATACTGATGGGTATCCTAAAGATAGTGAAGTATGGCCAATGAGAATTTACATTGGCCCTTCTCTAAATTACAATAAACTTGATCAGCCTGATCTTGTATATCTCAGCCAGTGGATTGGTTCCGATGCAATAAATGTTTCAATGCAGCAAGACATCCTAGTTGGAGCTGACAATAACTCAGAAGATACATGGAAGTATGATGTTTGGGTTGAGCAAGATAGGCCTGAGATAATAATTTACGAGGATACTACTGCCAGAAGCGACCATGCTTCATTTCAAAATAATCTAGATACTATAACTCTTGGATTTGGTGGATTAGTCGACGGTTATTGGTGTTACCACCAAACATGTGATACCGTACAAGAAATGATAGACTGGATGGATAATGAAGCTAGAGGATATGGAAATAATGCTACAGGGCTAAACAATCTAGTTAACGCGTTAGACATGATTACTTGGTGGGCAACCTACAGCTTTTTTCATATGGATCAAAAGCCTATCTTGAATTCTTTGGATGATTAGGATGGATTTTGTTAAATGAATCCATACATCGCACTAACTAGACCCGGAAACGTTGTTCTAACTGCTATAGCCGTAGTTGCCGGATCTTTTATTGCAGCTGGGAACAATATTGTAGATTTTCAAGTAGAAATATTAATTGCATCAATTTCAGCAATGATGCTTGTTGGTGGAGGTAATGCCCTAAATGATTATAATGATCGAGAATCTGATAAAGAAAATCATCCGAATAGACCTATTCCAGCTGGATTGGTCAGTGCTGAAGATACTCTGCTTTACTCACAAATCCTGTTGGCAGGAGGATTGTTGGTTGTTCTTTTTGGATTAGCTAATAAGCTGCCATTTATCATAGCACTAATAGGAACTATAACGCTAATTTCATATGAAAATAGGCTGAAAGCCCTAGGTATGTCTGGAAATATTGCCGTTGGATTTATGTCAGGCGCAGTTTTCCTTTTTGCTGGAATGGTTGTTAATGATCCGGGTCCAACTTTATGGATGTTTGGACTTGCTTTTTTCGCAACAATTTCTCGTGAGATAATTAAAGACATCCAAGATCTCGAAGGCGATAAGGATAGATTTACTCTACCCGCAAGAATAGGAATTTCAAATTCTTTAATCGTAGCTGGCGCTATTTTGATCACTGCGGTTGCACTAAGTTATACCGCCGCCCCTCAATTTGGTGGAATGGCCTTGAATGCTTATTTGATTGGAATCTCTGCAGCCAATATAATGATGTTAATTGGTTTTCAAAATGCCAGGAATGAAAATTATTTTTCAGGACAAAAGAGCATAAAACAAGGAATGGGAATTGCGATGTTAGCATTTATCGCTTCTGCAGGCCTTTAGATATATTAATATATGTACATTTATACATGTATTTATGGACGCAGTTATTTTCAAAGCCTTAGGAAATATTACGAGATTGAAAATAATTGAAATGCTGATGATTAAAGAGCATAACGTTTCCGACCTGACTAAAATATCTAAAAAGGATCAAACTACCGTATCAAGACATCTTGCAAACTTGAAAGAAGCAAAGATAATCTCTCAAAAAAGAATTGGAAGAAATAAAATTTATGCTATTAAAGATTCAAAGATGAAAGCTTGGTTGAATATGGCCATCCAAAACAATAATAAACCTGAGGAAAACACTCCACTTAGAGATAAAATAAAGGACTTTTTAACTAATCAAGAGAAATAAATATGAACGATGAGGAGAAAGAAATTCTAGATGAGAAACTTGTTCGATTGAGACAACTAAGTAAAAATCTAGATGAAAGCTTTACAATCCCTGGAACCAAAATTAAGTTTGGAATGGATGCACTACTTGGACTAGTGCCTGGAGGTGGAGACATAGTAAGTGGAGTCTTTTCATTATACATGCTAAGAGCTGCAATCAAAATGAAATTGCCTAAACGAGCTATATTCTCAATGTTTCTAAATATTATAGTAGATACTACCGTAGGAGTCATACCCGTTGCCGGAGATATATTTGATATCTTTTGGAAATCTAACAAAAGAAATTTAGAAATTATAGAAAAACATTTGAATAAACAATCTAAAAGTTAATCGATACAATACCTAGGGCAAACTGATCCATGTCTGATGTCTAAGTTTGGAGTGTAGCTACTAATTTATTGGCTAAATTTTGCTTTAGCAACTAAATTATGCTTTACCGAGTATGCGGTACATTCCAGTGCCACAAGTTCCGCATGATCCTTTCATTGCTTTACGACCATTCTTCATTGTGACTTCTTGTCCGTTACCTATTTCTCTTTTGGCTTTACACTTTACGCAGTATCCTTCCATACTTACATATCGAGGAAGATGGCATATAAAATAAGCGGCCGTAGGAGGCACTATATAAAGATTAGTATTCTATTATTTTTCTATTATTTTCCTATTATTTGTCTATTATTTTCCTATTATTTGTCTATTATTTTCCTATTAGGTTTTATATAGTATGTCAATAATTATAACTAGATAAAAATGAGCGAAGGCAAAGAAAAAGAACTGAGACGCGTGCCTGTTACTGTTTTGACTGGATTTTTAGGCTCTGGTAAGACTACTCTACTAAATCACATTTTGTCAAGTACCGAACATAAAATGAAGTTCGCTATTGTTGAAAATGAATTTGGTGACATTGGTATTGATGAGAATATATTAGTCGAAACTTCAGAAGAAGAAATTATTGAAGTCGTTAATGGCTGTCTTTGCTGTAACGTAAGAGGAGACCTTACCGAGTTACTTTATGACATGTATGATAGAATCAAGGACTTTGATGGATTGATAATTGAGACAACAGGATTAGCTGATCCAGCTCCTGTTGCACAAACTTTCTTCGTTGATGACAAAATTTCAGAACGTTATGAACTTGATGGAATTATAACTGTAGTAGATGCAAAGAATATCATTCAACATGTAGAAGAAGAAAAGCCTGAAGGAATAGAAAATGAGTCTGTTGAACAGATAGCTTTTGCAGATAAAATTCTACTAAACAAGACTGATCTTGTAGATGAAGAAGAGCTGTTAAATGTTGAAAAACAAATAAAGGTAATCAATGGGTTTGCACCAATATTTAGAACTGAGCACGGAATCATAGATCCTAAAAATTTGATTAATATCGGCTCTTTTGATTTAAAGAGAACTCTTGAAATGGATCCTGAATTTCTTGATACTGATGCAGAACACGAGCATGATCAACGTGTAACATCTATAAGCTCAAAATTCGAAGGATCTCTTAACGTTAATAAACTTAACAAGTGGATTGCAGAAATTATCGATAAAAAAGCAACGGATATTTTTAGATACAAAGGAATACTTTCAGTGAAAGGTATGGATAATAAGTTTGTATTTCAAGGCGTTCACATGCTCTTTGGTGGAGCATATAGCCAAGACCTTATGTGGGAAAAAGATGAAAAACGTGAATGTACTTTTGTTTTCATAGGAAGAGATTTGGATCACGAAGCACTAGAAGCTGGATTCATGGAATGTAAAGCTGAAGAACTACGTTTTAACGTAGGAGACATGATTTACGCAAATGTAGGGGAATTTACGAAAGGTAAAATTTTAAAATGTTGGGATGAAGGAAATCCATACCGTGTTGAGCTCCAAGATGATGAAAAGAAAAACGTGTGGGTCCCAATAGATAGCGACGAGTACGTACGAGAGACAATTTAGAGAACACTATCTAATTAACTTTCAAAAGATGATTGAATCTGAAGCCTTACCTACTATGTTTGTGTGCGATGGATGCTGCTGCGGACGTACAGAGAAAGGACACGCCGAAGTTCCTGTAAATAAACTAAAAACGACTTGGAAAAGAGAAAAGTTAGATAAAAAAATTAATTTAAAGATTTCAAACTGTTTAGGGTATTGCAGTTTACACAATGTTACGGTATTGAAGAATAAAAATAAAAAAACTTGGATCGGAAAATTAAGTAGTGAAGAACACTACAAGGCTGTTATTGAATGGGCAGAAAATGTTGCTTTGGATGGAGTTAACGCAAAAATGCCAAATATTCTTGTTCCACACCTTTTTTTACCAACTGAAATGTAAATTAACTTGAATTCTGAGATGGCAAAATTAAAGGCTTTATTACGAATTGAAGCGTAGCTACACTTCCAAAAATAATAGCTGCAACCAAAGCAATCATAGAGCCGCTTCCTGTTTCTAACTCGGCTGAGTAATATAGACCTAAAAAGACTGACAAGAATCCAAATGCTTGTGACCAGATGAACGATGAGCGGAAACTACTACTGACTAACTGTGATGTTGCTGCTGGAGTTACTAATAGTGCGGTTACTAGGAGAGCTCCCATTACTTGAACCATGCTGACTACTGTGGCTGCTGTAATAATGCTGAAAGCAAGGCCCGAAGCTCTTACTGGAATACCTTGAACTGTTGCAGCAAGTGGATCAATACTAGAAATTAATAATATTTTGTAAGAAAATGCAAGAAATAAAATTGAAATTAAAGAAATTGTACAAATTAAATTGAAGCTTTCTTTATCAACCAGCAATAAATTACCGAACAAATAACCTTCAATGTCATTTTGAATACCTCCTCCCCAGATTCGTAATGATACAAGACCAAAAGCAAGCATCCCAGTTAAAAATATACCAATTGAAGCATCGCCAGACAGTATCTCTCTAACTTGCAATTCATAAATTATTATAGCCGATATAATGCTGAGAACTAGGGCATAATACAACGGGGCTGTTGAACTAAAAACAATGGCTAAAGCAACGCCACCAAAGGACACATGGGCTAACCCATCGCCGATTAGAGCCAGATTCCTCATTAGCAAAAAAACACCCAAGAAACCGGACACTAGAGTTACAAAAATAGAAGCTAGGAGAGCTTGCTGACCTATTTCCATTTCAAAGAAAAATTTAGAAAATGTTTTGCCTGGCATTAGTGGCGCTATGTATTCTAGAAGAGGTGCAAATAATTTCAACACTATCTCGCCGATATCGATGGTGATAGCAATGATCATGATGATAACAAAACACATGATGATAATGAACACTATTTACTCTCCATGTCTTCCAATTGGTAAATTTGATTTTCATTATAATTACTCTTATGAACTGGTTCAATACCTCGCAAATTTGCAAGCTCAGACAAACTGGGAAAACAACCTGATTCTCCATCGTACTTTATACTCTCTTCCAAAAACACCATCCTATGAGATGATTGTTGAATTGCGGCTATGTCATGGGAAACCATCAAAATTGTCTTTTGAGACTCGTGACAAAGCCGGTCTAAAAAATTTAATAACGAATTTCTTGATTCGCGGTCTAATCCTACTAGAGGTTCGTCAAGAAGAATAAACTCGGCATTTGAAGCCAACGCTCGAGCTATAACTGCACGCTGACGCTGTCCTCCTGAAAGATTAAAAATATTTCTATCCTCTACTGATTTAAGTCCTGTTAATTCAATAGCGCGTGCTACTCTTTCCTTCTGCTCAGAATTATATATCCAGAACATATTACTAGAATTTAAAGTTCCGAGTTCAACTAACTCCCTTACTGTAATCTTAATATTTTTAGGGATATTAGAGGCATGTTGGGAAACCCAACCTATCTTTCTAAAGATATTACTAGAAGGATTTCTAGATCCGAAAAGTTCAACACTTCCCTGGATTGGTTTAAGTATGCCTAAAATAGTGAGGAGGAAGGTAGTTTTACCTCCTCCGTTTGGACCCACCAGTCCTACGAACTCTCCTCGTTCAATAGTTAGAGAAACGTCATCTAAAACCACTCTTTTTGAGCGATTCACAGACAAGTTCTCAACTACCAGAGGAGAGTTCGCTTGCATAATTTATTATTAGACTAAGTCTAAGAATGCTTATGCGTACTTTTCTGCGTCAGCCTTCGAAAGAATTCTGAACATTTTGTGTGTTTCGCCGTCGATTGTGACAGATGCTTTTGCTGCTGGTCTGCCATTTTTCATAGTAACTATTTGAAAATCTTTTTCTTCGACTTCGACTGATTTTTTTAGTTTTACATTATAGAATTGCATTTTTTACCTCCTTTAATTTATTTGATTACCTAGAGCTCCGTATAAATCAGCACCCCATACCAGTAACAAGGCTTTGGAGATTCTTATCCATCAATGTTAGATAAGTATCTTCGCTGTCTTTAGGTGGGAGTTCCATTGTGTACAAAATCTCTATAGTAACGCCAGTTTGCTCAACAATTACATCAACTGAACTTGTATCAGTATACTCTTCTACATACAGTACAGTTATGTTTTTCTCTTCAATTTGCTCAACAACTTCTGCTATATCTGCAGCTGATGGTTCGCCTTCAGGATCAAGACCGTGAACTGTCAAGATTTCAATGTCATATCTTTCTGAGATGTAAGCATAAGCATTGTGGTTAGCCACAATTGTCTTTTCAGTACTACTTACGTCACAGGTTCCACCTTCACCGAAAGCGGCTGTATAGTTTGCATCTAATGTATCAAGTTCGGCCGAGTATGCTTCAGCATTTGCTTTGAAGTCTGCTTCTCCTTCTGGGAAAGCTGTGGTTAAAGCATTCAGAACAACATCAATTTGCGCTTTGTAAGCCACCGGACTTAACCAGCTGTGTGGATCATAGTCGAAAGCTTCTTCGTCTGCATCTGCAACTATTTCACTACCATCGTCGGAGTGATCTTCATCGTCTGAATGGTCTTCATCATCTGAATGATCGCTGTGATCGTCACCATGGTCATCGTGATCGTCATGGTCGTCGTGATCATCATGGCCTCCTTCTCCCATCAGAATGAAATATTCAATACCTGATGGTAAAGCAAAACCATAGTCTCCTTCTTCCTCTACGTGAAGAGTTGCAAAAGCTACAGGGTGCTCTTCGTGGCCATCGTGGCCATCATGACTTTCTTCAACCCAAATATATGGAGAAGTACACTCTTCTTCAGTTGCATTTACAATAACATGATTACCCATATCATAACAGTAGGATTCTTCATCTTCTTCCCAAGCGTGCCAGAATTCATCAAAAGAAAGTAATGAATCGTTATTGGCGTCAAAGAAATTTAACACATCTTGAGGAGTTGGGACGTCATCGCCTTCAATATCATCATCATGTGTTTCATTGCCATCATGATCGTCATGGTCATCATCATGTGTTTCATTACCGTCATGATCATCATCATGTGTTTCATTGTCATCATGCCCGTCGTGATCATCATGGTCGTCGTGATCATCATGGTCATCATCATACTCGTCTACTGCAGGAATGAAAGACTCAAGTTCAGTCAGGTTTAGGAAGCCATCACCATCTGCGTCTGAGTTATTGAAAATGGCCATTAAGTCAGTCATCTCTTGATGATGATCATCTCCATGGTCATCGTGATCATCTCCGTGGTCATCGTGATCATCTCCGTGGTCATCGTGATCATCTCCGTGGTCATCATGGCCATGATCATCGTGCCCACCGCCTTCTTCTGCGACGTGTTCAACATCATTACCAGCTGAATCTTTCAGGTAGTGCTGAGTATCCTCAAATTCATAAGGACTGTGAGCTGTAAATGCTGCGAAGCCTGTCATTCCGGTTGTGTCCATATTGAATGAAGACATATCCGCAGTTTCGTCTACAACAAGATTAAAGCAAGAACCTTCAGGCGCAATAGGAGTCATAGTGCCTCCATCTTGAACATCAACACAGGAATCTCCTTCGATAAGTGTTTCTGCGTCTTCTTCTAGTGTATGCATGGTAGTTTCTGTTGGAGTATCAGTTGGAATAATTACAACTTTCATACTAGGATCTGCGTAGGCACCATCTTTCTTCTCCATAGTCCAGGTATGAGCTGAATCGGTAATACTGAAAATTCCTGCCCATTCATATGGACCAGAACCATGTCCGTGATGGTCGTGGTGAGCGTGACCGCCCATCATCTTGAGAACAACCATATCAAACTCGGTAGCTGCTCCGTATTCAAATTCTAATAGATATTCTCCTTCTTCAAGGTGGAACACAGATACAACTGTGTCTGAAGGACAATTTGCTGGATTACTGATTACCTTTTCAGCCATTGCATGGTTATGTTCTGCGTGGTCGTCATGATCATCTCCATGGTCATCATGGTCGTCTCCATGGTCATCGTGGTCGTCTCCATGGTCATCGTGGTCATCTCCATGGTCATCGTGGTCATCTCCATGGTCATCGTGATCATCATCATGGTCATCGTGATCATCATCCATTTCTGGATAAGATACCTTGTGAGTCATGGCTTCTGCATGAATTTCAACGTCTCCTGCCTCATCGTGATGATCTGCAAGAGTTACTGCCTCGTAAGCATCATCATTTAATGCTTCACAAATGTTGTTTAGAAGCATGGACTGGTAATCTAATGTATTTTCACCAGAAGGCATTGCATGGGTTTGTACTGCAAGTGGTGCATCATCTCCCAAGCTTGAAATTGTTGAATCTACCCAAGGCTCAAGGTTCAAACCGTGGTAAAAGAATAAATCAACATCCTGTAATCTGATTAAATCTGCCGCAGATGGCTCATAATCATGAACTGGAACATTGGAAGGACTGATAATTTCAACAGTGACTCTATCTCCTCCTACTGCCCTTACTAATTCTGCAACGTGATATGTCGAAACCATTACATTGCCTAGGCTCGAAGGACTTGTGACAGTACTTGTCTTTTCTTCGTCAGTTTCTATACAACCTACGAAACTGGAAAAGACCATAACTATAGCAAAAACTAATGCTGACGTTTTTGTGCTCATCTAACAGCACCCCAGTGTACAATTACATGATACTTCGGGGCCGTGATTGTGATTAAATTCACATGAAGGGTACAGAGAATCTATAGCTCCTTCGTCTAAAGCCCATTTTAGTAAATCAGAAATTAACTGAGAACGGCTAATTCCTTCAATATTAGTTTTCCATCCATCTAGTTGCTGAACTAGAGATACCGGAATGTCTGCTGATACTTTTGACAAAGCATACCTTGAACGTCGTGTCATGTTGAGTTGTAGCCAATATACTATAAATAGATTATTATCCTATTAGGATTCTATTATTTCAGTAACTTACAGAATATGTACTTTAAAAACCTACTAGCTAAAACTGCATTATAAGATTCCAATGTCTTAGATAGAATCCTGTACAAATTATATATGCCAAAAAGGGTAATAATCTTAGTCTACTTGTACTTTAATGAACGAAAATGTAGTGCAAATTGGAGTAGCTTTGGTGATCGTAAATTTAGTAGCTTGGGGAGGGTTTACAATGCTCCAAGATGACGATACAAATGAAATTATAAAATATATTACTGAAACAGTATATGAACAAGAAGAACTTGCAATTGCTAACGTGACTGTTAATTTAGATTATAATGGAGCTGAAGTGAATGCTACAGCAAACACGAATATTACAACTGTACAATATAATGTGACGGTAATTGGAGATAATTCGGCATTTAACGCTACTCTTGAAGCTGGAAAAGGAAACTTCCAAGTTACATTCAGTTGGCATCCTTCATTTGGCGTTTTTATTGAAGAAATAGATGGAATTGCCGGCGGATGTGCTTATTGGCAACTATTACACAATGGTGAATCCTCAATGGTAGGAGCTTCAACTTTACTTCTTGCAGAAGGCGATTCTATAACCTGGAATTACAATACCGACTACTGTTAATCAACCGCAAAAATCATATCATCGCTTCTGAAAGCTTTAAATTCAAGTGCATTTCCACAAGGATCGAGAAAAAACATTGTAGACTGTTCACCAGGCTCACCTTTGAATCTGGTGTGTGGCTCGATTATAAAATCGATACCAGATTCTTTCAATGCTTTTGATAATGAATTCCACATTTCTTGTTCCAAAATCACACCAAAATGGCTTGCTGGAACCTCATCTCCATCAACTGGATTTGTTTGAGCAATAGCAATTGAATCTACTAGATGAGCTACGACTTGATGGCCAAACATATCAAAATCTATCCATCTATCTGAACTTCTACCTTCTTTACATCCTAGTGTTTTTGTATAAAATTCTCTAGTTTTTTCTAAATCATCTACCGGAAAAGCAAGGTGGAATGGACGCATAAAACAATATTATGTTACTCTTTTTACGTATTATCTTAAGTAGAATCATTGCTAATGAGCTCTATGAATGAAACTATCCTTATCGCTGCAATTGTTGTCTACGGATTATTCATAATTTTTGGTACAAAATGGGTTTTTGAATTTATGATGGCTCGAAACATGAAAGAAAATGTAGCAATTTATTATAATAGAAAAATTTTACATATGTTCTGCGGAGGATTAATTGGTGCAATGGCACCTTCAATATTGAGTGAACCAATTTATGCATTGTATATTGGAATTGTTTTCACAATTATAACTTACATCCCATACTATACAGGACACTTACTTTACTGGGTCCAAACTAACGACAATAAAAATGACGTGAACTTCTGTTTCATGGCTGGAGTCTCTGTATACATAATATGGGAATTATTGGGCGATCCTTACTTGGCCATTATGCCGTTACTATTCATGGCATTTGGAGATGGAGTTACTGGTATTGCAAGAAATATTAAATTTGGATATCGAACCAAAAATCCTATTGGAAATGTATTCATGGCGATTGTTTGTATTCCTATGGGATATTATCTTGGTGATTTGTCAACTCCTGCATTACCTATTTGGGGAGTTATAGCTGCCATTGTAGCTACATTTGTAGAAAGATATGAATTCGGACCTATTGACGATAATGTATTGATTACTGTAAGTGCTACAATAGTCCTCTTTATCGGAAACGAAGTCGGACCTTTAACCGGGTAATTTGTGTGGTTTAGCTAAATTTGCTTCCATTAATTTCAACTCATCAATTCCACTTATCAATATTTTTGAATCTGGTATAAGTTCTTCATCAGAAATCTTACCTTCATATTCCATTTTGGAAAGAATGTGTTTCATACAATTTAGCCTTGCTTTTTTCTTATTGTCTGATCGAACTATAGTCCAAGGAGAAAGAGTTGTGTTTGTTTCTAAAAGCATCTGAAACTTGCGCATTGTGTATTCTCCCCATAAATCTTGAGCTTGCATATCTACTGGAGATAATTTGTATTGTTTTAATGGATCTTTAGACCTTTTTTCAAAACGCTTCAGTTGCATTTTCTTAGAAACTGAGAAATATAATTTAATCAATATTATTCCTTCTTTGACTAATATTCGTTCAAAAATAGGTGCATATTTTAAGAATTTTTTATGTTGTTCATCAGTACAAAACCCCATTACTGGTTCGACCATTGCCCTATTGTACCAACTACGATCAAAAAGTACCATTTCTCCTGCAGAAGGTAAATGATCTGTGTATCTCTGGAAATACCACTGAGTACGCTCGGTATCACTTGGCTTCTCTAAAGCTACAACTCGCGCACCTCGAGGATTCAAATGCTCCCTAATTCTTTTGATTGTTCCTCCTTTACCTGCTGCATCACGGCCTTCGAATAGCATAACTATCCTCTGACCTGTTTTTTTAACATGATTTTGCAATTTTAAAAGTTCAATTTGCAACTTTAATTTTTCTTCTTCGTAAGCTATTGTAGACTTGGGAATCCAAATTTGGACTTTTTTGTCTGAGCCCTTGGCATCCTTATTTTTCAAAGCTTCTCCCTCTGATAATTTTACCTTTTTAATTTCGCTCACAATGACCCTAATGATAAACTGAATATAATACTTATTATTTTGAAAATCTACTCAAAAAATCCCAGGCAATTTGAGGCGTATCTACTCCTCCGGGATTACCTGGCTCTGGTGAACCGGGATCGTTTTTCAAATAAACATTATGGGCTGCAAGATTAAGTGAAACTAAAGCAACCTCAGAACCATTATCACAATCTGTAAATTCCTGTACCGTATAACCTGCATTTGTCTCGCTAAGAGTAGGAAGGTCTCCCGTACAGCCATTCATTTCCTTCCATTCAAACAAGTTCTGCTCGGCACCCGTAAACCATACTTGTTGCTGAAAAATAATACTTGAGGTTATGAGGCTACCATATGGCGCAATTGGGTCTTCTAAACCATGAATTTCCATAATAGGAATCGCATTGTAACCAGAGGAAGGCTCCTCGAGCAAGTACATAGACATGCATGCCATTGCAGTTAAGATATCTGACGCATCATTTGCAAATGCTTGAGCCATGGCGCAGCCCGTTGACCAGCCAGTCATGTATACTCGATCTGAATCTACCGGAAATGTATCAGAAGTATGGTAAATCAAAGTCCTCAGAAAACCGTAATCATCGATACCCGCTTCATTAGCTGGATCGCAGCATTGTCCAAAATTCCAAGAATTTTCATACCCATGAGGATAAAGGACAATTGCATTATTTTCTTCAGCTATCCTATCCATATCAGATAATTGATACTGGTTGTCTGCAGATCTTTGCAAAGCATGTAAATCTAAAATTAATGGAATTGATTGAGAGTCGTCCGTTGAATTAGGAACATAAATTGTCCAACATCTGTCCATTCCATCATACTCAAAACATTCATCTTTCATACCAATGAAAAATGAACTGTTATCTTCTTGCGGAGGTTCCTCAGGTTCTTCGGGCTCCTCTGGTTCTTCCTCTACTGTTTCATTTGTTTCCTGAACCTGTTCTTGTTGAACTTCTACCTCATCAGAATCCTCTGATTGGTAAATGAAAAAATACCCATATGCACCGCTTGCACCTGTTACCAAGAGCATGGCGATTACAATTAGGGTCATTTTTTTCATATTTTTTAAATTTCTAGTGATGAACTATATTCGCCACTGCAAGCCAAAGAATTCATTTCAGCCCTGTGATGAAATACTGCATATGTGGATTCAAGATTATCCTTTTGACCATTCCATGTTTTCAATGCTGATTGCTGTAATGCTCGACCATATGAAAAACTCAAAGCCCATGGATGATCTCCCATTTTGTTCATCGCATTCAAGTGTTCTGTAGCTTCTACTTCAGATTGGCCGCCTGATAAGAATACTATTCCTGGAACTTCAGCAGGTACTGATTCTGTGAGGCACTTAACTGTCATTTCTGCAACCTTCATCATATCTCCTTGAACTTTACACTCACTTCCTGATATTACCATATTTGGTTTCAATAAAATTCCTGGCAAATAGACGCCTTCGTTTTCTAGCTCTTTGAAAACAGTCTTCAATGTCTTTTCAGAAACTTCATAACATGTCTCAATTGTGTGATCTCCATCCATCAAAACTTCAGGTTCAACTATAGGTACTAATTCTGCATCTTGGCAAGCTTTTGCATATTTTGCTAGGGCTGATGCATTGGCCTGAATACATTCATCTGAAGGGATTCCCTCTCCAATTGTAATTACAGCTCTCCACTTCGCAAATCGAGCTCCCTGCTTGTAATATTCTAAGCACCTTTCGTATAAACCATCCAAGCCTTTTGTTAACTTTTCAGAAGGTGAAGAATCCATAGGATGAGCTCCTTTGTCAACCTTAATTCCAGGATAAATTCCCTTAGATTCTAAAATATTTGAAAGACGAGTCCCATCCTTAGCTTTTTGTGTTAATGTTTCTTCAAATAATATAACTCCAGAAATGTAATCTTCAACTCCATCTGTATCGAACAAGGCTTGACGGAAATCTCTCCTATTTTCTTCAGTGTTTTCCTGATCGATTAAAGCCAATCTTTTCCCCATAGTAGGGGTGCTTTCGTCAGCTGCCAAAATTCCTCTGTTAGAAGCGACAATACCGCTTGCGACTTTAGCTAAACTTTCTTTATTCATAACCTCGCAAAACGGCCTCAATAAAACAATTAGGGGTTATTCTTGACCAATCTCTAATAATAATTCTACGAACCAAGGTTGTGAAGTATCAAAGTCTTTCCCACCTTTTATCAACTGTAAGTCAATTAAACCCAAATTTCCTGAATTATTTTCATCAAGCCCTACTAAGCCGCTCTGTCCGTTAATTGCCAATTCAGCCGCCATAAATGCTGATTCTTTTATCAATTCTAAATCTCTTGAACCTGGTTTAGCAGATCTTGCAAAATAACCGCTCTTCTGAATCAATGTTTTATCTGCATCTAAAGCTTCAGAAAATTGTTTAGCAAACCATTGTCCGGGATTAATGTCATCCAGTCTTACATGTCCAAAGGCATCTCTTGGTACTGATTCTCCTCTTGATTCGATTTCTCTAACAATCGTATCCATACCTGCACCTTCACTCAAAAATATGTTAACACAATCATTTTCATCCATTATTTCGCGAAGTCTTACAGATTCTGATTTAAAATCAATATTTTTTTCTGGAATATAAACTGCATGTACATCCCACCTCTTTTTTGAGATAAATAATTCTGGCAAATACTCATTTTTGTCTAAAAGTTTCCTATATTCCAATGCAGTTCCTGCGGTTAGCCATCCACAATGCCTTCCCATGACTTCGTGAATAATTAATTGTCTACGGCTTGTAGTATTTTCGTTAACAATATTTTGGAAAAATCTAGCACCTTGTTCAGCTGCAGTCCATGCTCCTAATGTTTGCTTAACTGGAATAACATCGTTATCTACTGTCTTTGGAAGGCCCACCACTGTTAGCGATTTACCCGATTTTTCTAAGTGCTTGGCCAAAGCTGCTGCCATTGTGTTTGTGTCATCTCCACCAATTGTATGTAAGATATCTATCTCATCTTTTTCTAATTGTTTTGCAGCTACGTCTAGAGGGTTTTCTCCTTCTTTAACAAATCCTTTTTTTATACAATCTTCAACATTAGTTAATTTGACTCTGCTATTGCCAATCGGGCTTCCACCAAAGTCGTACAAAACTTGATAATTCTTTTTTACTTCATTGGAAAAAATAACTGATTTCCCGAGAAGGAGGCCCCTGTAACCATGCATGTATCCCACCATCTCAATATTAGGATCTAACTCATTATATTTTTCAATTAGCCCTCCTATTGATGCAGATAGACAGGGTGCGATTCCACCACTTGTCAAAAAAGCTACTTTAGGCATGATTGGTCAAGAGGGGTTGACATAAGTATTACTGCTTCTTTTGGAAATCACCTCTTTTAAATACTACTTCCTTAATTTAATGTTTGAAATACGATAAAAGCTTTATCAAATGCAATATTTTGTGCTAAAATCGTGTTTAAACTAGAAAAATAAGCTATTTTGGAATAGATGTTATATAAACCACCCGACTGGCCACAAGCTCCAATATCATTAATCTAACGGTTAGCGAACAGTA